>NZ_KI911557.1:2969785-3580519 GCF_000515215.1 Methylomonas sp. 11b | reverse complement strand
CCTGGCTGCCGTGGCGGTCGGACTCGAATAAATACTCGATGATTTCACCGATATCCAAAACGTGGAATACCAGTTCGACCGCTTCTTCAATGCCTAGCTCGACGTACTCGAAGACTACATGAAATCCTTCGAACACCAGATGCATCAATTCACCCAGCAGCTCCAGCGTCACATCGTACATGACGATAGCAAGTACCACAAAACCGACGATGATCAAGTCGAGATTCTTTCTAATCATGACTAATTCCTTACCGCACTCGCCGCTATCGACTCCGGCACCTGCCATTCGACTTTCCAATACCCCTTGCTGTCCGCCAAGGCTTGATTCAACCAAGGCAACAAGGCTTCCGCCTGGCTATCCAGCTGCCAAGGCGGATTGATAAACAACATGCCGGAACCGGTCATGCCGCGCCCCGGGCCATCATCGGCTATGCAGTGCTCGATCCGCAACTGGCGGGGTATACCGGTTTGCGCCAATTGCCGCATAAAGTTTTCGGTCGCCGCGCGGTCGATGACCGGATACCACAGCGCATAAATACCGGTAGCAAAGTGCTTATGTGCGGTGGTTAAAGCCGCAACGATTTTTTTATATTCGTCGCGCATTTCGTAACTGGGATCGATCAAGATTAAGCCGCGCTTTTGGATAGGCGGCAACTTCTTGCTCAAGTTTTGCAAGCCATCTTCTTTGGCGACAGCCACCTGTTTGTCGCCGGCAAACAATTGCTGGAGAGCTTCTACATCGCTACTGTGCAATTCCGACAATACCAATCGGTCTTGCGCCCGGACCAAGCGCTTTACCAATTGCGGCGAGCCAGGGTAGCGCACTAGTTGCCGCCCGGTATTTTCCGCGCGCACCGCGGACAGATAATCTTTCAATTCCGGCGGCGCATCCTGACTGTCCCAAAGCTTGGCTATACCTTGCTGATATTCGCCGGTTTTTTGGGCAAACTCGGATTTAAAAGAATATTTACCGGCGCCGGCGTGGGTATCGATGTAAACAAAAGGTTTATCTTTTTGCTTGAGTGTGTTGATCGCCAGCGTCAGCAGACTGTGCTTTAACACATCGGCAAAATTGCCGGCGTGGAACCCGTGACGATAACTAAGCATGCTGTCTACCCATTTTTATTATTCCAATCCGTTCAAATTCAGCTTAATTTGGCTCTGAACATAAAAAACACCGCACCCAGCAAACATAAACCGGCCCAGAGATAATCCAGTTTCAACGGCTCTTTCATGTAATAAACCGAGAAAGGTACAAAGACGCTCAGCGCAATCACTTCCTGCATAATTTTCAGCTGGGCGACACTGCACTGCGTGTAACCGATGCGATTGGCGGGCACTTGTAACAGATATTCGAACAGCGCGATGCCCCAACTGATAAATGCGGCCAGCAACCAGGGTTTGTTATTCAGTTCCTTCAGGTGCGCGTACCAGGCAAAGGTCATGAAGACATTGCTGCAAATCAGTAATCCGGCGGAGATCAGGATGGCATTCATGCTGATTCTACTGTTGGGTGCTGATAGCCTTGTTTGTAATCGCTGATGGCTTGGGTCCGCAACTTCCGGATGGCAAGACCAATCTGTTCGCCTTGCAAGCCTTTCAGCAAAGCAGCCGAGGTATCGACGGCTGCCGCGGCCATGGCCGCCGAACGAATGTAGTCAGCTTGCGGGTAGGGCCTGTCTTCGAATCCGGTTCGGCCGCGCGCGTCGGCTTCGCAAGCCTGCAAAAATTCCTCCAAGCGACTATCGGGCTTGAACGCGCCCAGGGTTTGCAACATATCGGTCAAGGTATCCGCACGTAATTCCAAAGCCCTGTGGCAATGTGTGTGATATTGCATGACCTGCGCGCACAGCGATTTAAAATTATTCGGCACCCGCAATCTTTCGCACAGTTTGGTCAGCACCGGCAAACCTTTTTGCTCGTGGCCGTGATGGCTAGGCCAATGCTGGCTGGGCGTCAAGGCCTTGCCTAAATCATGCAACAAGGCCGCCAAGCGCACCTCGGCCTTATCGGAAAGCCGCGCGGCTTGCTCCAGCACCATCAATGAATGCACGCCGGTATCGATTTCCGGATGATATTTCTCCGGTTGCGGCACCTCGAATAAAGCATCGATCTCCGGAAAAACCACTCTCAATGCGCCGCAGTCTTTCAGTACCTGAAAAAACGCCGCCGGTGTCCGCTCCAGCAAGGCTTTATGCAATTCCGCCCACACTCGCTCGGCAACCAAAAAATCAGTTTCGCCAGCGGAGACCATCTCGCGCATCAGTTGCAGTGTTTCCTCAGCGACAGAAAAGCCCAAATGGGCGTACCGGGCCGCAAAGCGGGCCACGCGTAAAATCCGCACAGGATCTTCCACAAATGCCGCAGACACATGTCGCAGAATCCGACTATCCAAATCCCGCCGCCCGTTGTAGGGGTCGATCAATGCGCCGTCGGCATCAATTGCCATTGCATTGACGGTTAAATCCCGTCGCAACAGATCCTCTTCCAATGTCACATCCGTAGCCGCATGCACCGCAAATCCCTTGTAACCGGGGGCAGTTTTACGTTCGGTGCGCGCCAAGGCATATTCTTCGTGATCGATAGGATGCAAAAATACCGGAAAGTCTTTGCCAACCGGCCGAAAACCGGCGGCCAGCATGCTGTCCACAGTCTCACCGACCACCAGCCAGTCACGCTCCTTAACCGGATAATCCAGCAAACGGTCGCGAACTGCGCCGCCGACCAGATACGTTTTCATGCCTTACCAACTCGCCTGCTAAATGGATCAAAAGACACAGTATAAATGAGTCGCTATCATAGTGCTTTGCTTATTCCCCAGCCATTATTCATCATGACGGAAATTTTTTTAGCCAGCCTTTTATTGGGCATTCTCGCCGGCATCTCCGCCGGTTTATTCGGTATAGGCGGCGGCGCATTGATCGTGCCGGTCCTGGTCTGGCTCTTTCAATCTCAGCAGTTCCATCCCGAACAAATCATGCTGATTGCCGTCGCCACCTCATTGGCAACTGCGATATTTACGTCAGCGGCCTCGGTGCGAACACACCACAAACTGGGAAACATCGATTGGCGCCGGGCTTGGCACTTAGCCCCAAGCATGCTGCTGGGCGCCGGCGGCGGCGCGGTGCTGGCCGAATATATCAGCGCAGATTTACTGCGCTGGTTTTTCGTTGCCTATCTACTTTATACCAGCGTACAAATGGCAATGCCCAAGCCAATCAAAGCCTCATCCCACCCCGCCAGATCCTTTCTGGATTATCCGATGGGTCTGTTGATCGGTTTGTTATCGGCCATTTTAGGCATCGGCGGCGGCACCATGACCGTACCTTACCTGGTGAGCAACGGCTTAATCATGAAAAACTCGGTCGCCACCTCCAGCACCTGCGCAATCCCCATCGCCCTGTCGGCTGCAACCAGTTACGCGGTATTAGGTTGGCAAGATAGTGAATTACCCGCCGGTAGCCTAGGCTATCTGTACCTGCCGGCATTTGCCGGCATCGTGCTAACCAGCGTATTCACCGCACCGTTGGGCGCCAAATTGGCTCACCGTTTGCCGGCACAAAAATTGAAACGTTACTTCGCGATCGTGCTGTTGGCGCTTGCGCTGAAAATGGCCTGGTAAGGCAGGGAACTTAAGCGCAGAGACATCGCTCCAAGCAGTGCTAGTTCCGGTTTGATTGCTCTGTTGCGCAAAGAAAAACTTCATCGTATACTTCGGCGCAGCTTTCTCGATCAAGCTATCGCACACAACAACAAAACCTCTGGAGGGTATATAAATGAAATGGGAAACACCAGCTTATAACGACATGCGTTTCGGTTTTGAAGTTACCATGTACATCTACAACCGTTAATCCTTAGGGTTGACGATAAGAAAGGGGCATTTTCCTGCCCCTTTTTTTTGCCTGGCGTTTTTTAATCCCGTATCATGCCCCGCTCGTTCACCAACCCTTATAAGCGAACATGAAGATAAGAGTTCTCGGCGCCGGTGCCGGCGGCGGTTTTCCGCAATGGAACTGCAACTGCGACAATTGCCGACGCTTGCGTAACGGCCAATTCAACGGCAAAGCCCGCACCCAATCGTCCATAGCAATCAGCACCGACAACCGCAACTGGCTGCTGTTTAACACCTCGCCGGACATTCGCGCTCAATTGGAAGCGTTTCCCGCCATTCAGCCTAAAGAAGGCATCCGCGATACCGGTATCAAGGCTGTACTGTTGATCGACAGCCAGATCGACCACACCACGGGCATGCTGATGCTGCGCGAAGGCAAGCCGTTAAACGTGTACTGCACCGAGATGGTAAAGCAGGATCTGACCAGCGGCTTTCCGCTATTCAATATGCTGAAAGACTATTGCACAGTCAATCATCATCCGATTGCCTGCGACGAAACACCCTTCGAGATTCCCGGCATCGATGACATCCGCATATACGCCCATGCCCTGAAAAGCAAAGCGCCGCCCTATTCACCGCACCGCCACGACCCGCACGACGGCGACAACATCGGCGTGATCGTCGAGCAGATTTCCACCGGTAAAAAACTGTATTACTCGCCCGGCCTTGGCGAAATCGAACCACACGTATTGCAGGCGATGCTGAATGTAGACTGCCTGATGGTGGACGGCACGTTTTGGACCGACGATGAAATGGTCACGCGCGGTATCAGCCACAAACGTGCGCGCGAGATCGGCCATTTGCCGCAATCCGGCCCCGGCGGCATGATTGAAGTTTTAAATGGCGTACCCAAGGCCAGGAAAATTTTGATTCATATCAACAACACCAACCCGATTCTCGACGAAGATTCGCCGGAGCGTAAAACGCTGGATGCCAACGGCATCGAAGTGGCTTACGACGGACTGGAAATTGACTTATAAAAAGGTGTTACATGACTGCTGATAATCAACCCTGGAGCCGCGAAGAATTCGAAGCGAAACTGCGCGGCATGGAAAAGTTCTACCACATTCATCATCCGATGCACACGCTGATGAACGAGGGCAAACTAACCCAACAGCAATTGCAGGGTTGGGTCGCCAACCGCTTTTACTATCAGGTGATGATTCCGATCAAGGACGCCAACATCATGGCCAATTGCCCGGACCGCGAAACTCGCGCCAAGTGGGTACAACGCATTCTCGACCACGACGGCCACCCTGGCGACCCAGGCGGCATCGAAGCCTGGATACGTTTGGGCATCGCAGTTGGGCTAACCCGCGAAGAGATCACTTCGCTGGAACACGTGCTGCCCGGCGTGCGTTTTGCAGTCGATGCCTATGTCAACTTCGCCCGCCGCGCCGAATGGCACGAAGCCGCCAGTTCCTCTCTGACGGAACTGTTCGCCCCGAAAATTCATCAACAACGCTTGGATAACTGGCCCGACGTCTATCCATGGGTGGAACAAGAGGGTTACACTTACTTCCGCAAACGCCTGACCGAAGCCCGCCGCGATGTCGAGCACGGTCTGGAACTGACGCTGGACTGGTATAAAACCCGCGAGCAGCAAGAACGCATGGTGCAAATTCTGAAATTTAAACTGGATGTGTTGTGGAGCATGGCCGATGCGATGTATCTGGCTTATGTTGCCGACATGCCGCCGTATTTCAATATCGAGCAATAATGCAGACAGCCGAACAGCTTCGTTTTAACGCTACCGATTTTCTAGCTTGGGAAGAAACCCAAGTCGAGAAGCACGAATTCGTGGCCGGTGAAGTATTTGCGATGACGGGCGCTCGGCGTGAACATGTTGTCGTCAGCCTAAATATTGCCTCGGCCTTGAAAGAACGCTTGCGCGGCTCATCCTGCCAAGCCTATATCGCCGATCTGAAACTACGTGTCGAGGCCGCCGACGCTTTCTTTTACCCGGACGTGATGGTGTCCTGTCACCCGGAAGATAACAAAGCCAAACAATTTATTTCGCAGCCGACATTAATTGTCGAAGTACTGTCCGATTCAACAGCAGACTACGACAGAGGCGGCAAATTCGTCGCTTACCGCAAGCTGGAGTCGCTTCAGGAATACCTGATCGTCGACATCGACGCCCGCCGAGTTGAATGCTTCCGCCGCACTCCGGACAACGATTGGCTGTTGCACGATTACCTCGGCGAAGTCGATTGCCAACTGCATAGTTTGAGCCTAAGCCTGCCGCTGGCGGAAATTTTTGAAGACATCGACGTTGCTTGAATCTGCAGCCGTTTGCCTAAACACCGGAACTCTATGACCATCACCCCCGATCAACTTATCCAGTTCTCGCCGCTGCATCGGCTGCAATGGGAAGAAGCCCAGCAAAAGTACGTGATTCTTTATCCCGAGGGCATGGTCGAGTTGAACCAAAGCTCGGCGGAAATACTCAAGCTGTGCGACGGTAGCCGGATGCTGGAACAAATCGTCGCCGAATTGGAAGAAAAATTCGCCACGTCCGGCCTGACCAATGACATCACTAACTTTTTGAACGTAGCATTACAAAATGGCTGGATCAAGCAAGCTTAATATCACCCCGCCCCGCTGGCTGTTGGCCGAGCTGAGCTACAAATGTCCGCTGCAATGCCCATATTGCTCCAATCCGCTGGATTACGTTAAATATCCGGACGAATTAAGTACCGAGGATTGGAAACGCGTATTGAGCCAAGCCCGCAAAATGGGTGCGGTGCAGTTGGGGTTTTCCGGCGGTGAACCACTAACCCGGCAGGATTTGACTGAATTGGTCGGCTATGCGCGCGAGTTGGGTTATTACTCCAACCTCATCACCTCCGGCTACGGCTTGAGCGAAGAAAAAATCGTCGAATTGAAGCAAGCCGGTTTAGATCACATCCAAATCAGCATCCAGGCCAGCACCCAGGAACTGAACGATCATATCGCCGGCACCGCCACTTACCAACACAAACAGGACGTGGCAAAACTGATTAAAAAACACGGCTATCCGATGGTGCTATGCGTGGTAATCCACCGCGAAAACATTCACCAAATGCCGCAGATACTGGAGATGGCCGAAAACCTAGGCGCCGATTATCTGGAACTGGCCAACACCCAATATTACGGCTGGGCACATTTGAATCGCGACGCCTTGCTGCCAACCAGGGAACAATTCGAAGAAGCGGAAAAAATTGCGCAGGCTTACAAGGAAAAAGTCGCCGGTAAGATGAAGATTTATTACGTGGTGCCGGATTATTACGAAGACCGGCCGAAAGCCTGCATGAACGGCTGGGGTACCACCTTTTTGACCATCGCCCCCGACGGCACCGCGTTACCCTGCCATTCAGCGCGCGAGTTACCCGGACTGGACTGCCCGAACGTGAAGGATTTCAGCATAGCCGAGATATGGAACGAATCGAAAACCTTCAATTTCTTCCGCGGCACGGAATGGATGCAGGAGCCTTGCCGCAGCTGCGACGAGAAACTCAAAGACTTTGGCGGCTGTCGCTGCCAGGCGTTCTTGTTCAACGGCGATATGTACAGCACCGATCCGGTATGCAGCAAATCTCCGGAACGGCACCGAATTGACGCGGCGATCAATTCAGCGCGCGAAATAGCCCTGTCGGATCGGGAAAAGCCGTTGATATTTCGCAACAGCAAAAACTCCAAGCAATTTTAAACAGCTACTCAGTCGGCTGCGCATCCATTCGACCGACTGATTCGTCACTCCGGCAACGCCGGGCTTGCCGATTGCTCCACTGGTGCAGTTTGACCAACATCCTGAAACTGCATCTTGTGCAATTTGGCGTAAGCACCATCGCGAGCCAAGAGTTCGCGATGCGAACCTTGTTCGACTATCCGGCCCTTATCCATCACCAAAATCACGTCAGCACTTTCTATAGTGGATAAGCGATGCGCCACCACCAAGGTAGTACGGCCTTGCATCACGCGATTCAGCGCGGCCTGGATGTAGCGTTCGGATTCGGTGTCCAAGGCCGAAGTCGCCTCATCCAAAATCAAAATCGGCGCATCCTTCAATAATGCTCGCGCCAGCGCTAAGCGTTGACGCTGGCCGCCGGACAATTTAACGCCATTCTCGCCAATTTCTGTCTCCAGCCCTTGCGGCATTTTGCTGATAAAGTCCATCGCATAAGCATCGACCGCGGCCTGCTCTATTTGCTCTCTGGCCGCACCTTGTAACGCGCCATAGGCGATATTGTTCGCGACGGAGGCGTTGAACAAGGTGACGTTTTGCGTGACCAAGGCAATCTGCCGGCGCAAACTGTCCAATCGGTAACGTTTCAACTCCACGCCATCGATCAAAATCTCGCCCTGCTCGTACTCGTAAAAACGCGGCAACAAGTTAATCATCGTGCTTTTACCGCCGCCCGAAGCACCCACTAACGCCACAGTCTGACCAGGCTCGATAGTCACATTGATATTATTCAAGGCCGGGTTTTCGCTGCCGGGATAACTAAAACTAAGATTTTTGAATTCGATGCGTCCTTGACTGCGCTCGACCTGATAATCGCCGCCGTCGATTTCGGCTGGTTCGTCCAACACTTCAAACAAAGACTCCGCCGCCGCGATACCGCGCAAAATCTCGGAATTCGCATCGCTTAATTGGCGAATCGGTTTTGGCAACAAGAACGCCGCCGTAAAAAAGCCGACAAATTCACCCGGGCTGGATGACTTCATCATGATCAAGGCCAGATACATCATGCCGGCCAAAGCAAAAGAAATGACTAACTGCATCAGCGGGTTATTCAGCGACACCGTCATGATCAGTTTGCGGTACTGGGCACGATTATCCAGGCTGGCCGTTTTAAAACGCTGCCGTTCGTAATTTTCGCCGCCAAAACTTTTCACGATTCGGTTTCCGGAGACCATTTCCGAAGTGATATGCGTCAAATCGCCGACCGTATCCTGCATATTGCGGCTCAAGCGTTTCAAACGCTTGCCGACATAACGCACCATGATCGCCACTACTGGCGCAATCGCCAAAAATACCAGCGATAGCTGCCAGTTGGTATACGCCAGATAACCCAGCAAACCCACCGCAGTAAAACCTTCCCGGACGAACGAACGTATCGAATCGGAGGTAGCGCGCGTGACTTCGCCGATATTATTGGTAATCCGCGAAATCATGTAACCGCTGTTATGCGCATCGAAATATTGCACCGACAAGCGGGTGTACTGATTAAAAATCTCGCAACGCAGCTTGTGAATCAAATTGCCGGAAATCCGCGCCAGATAGTAATTACCCAAAAACGAGCCGATACCGCGGACCAGAAACAACACCACGAAGGCCAGCGGCAAATACTGAATATCACTTCTGTCCGGCGCCCCAAAGCTGTCGATGATGCGTTGAATAATCATCACCACCGCCGGCTCGGTGGCGGCGTAGATCGCAAAACCGATGGCGCAGACCACAAATAAACGCCAATACGGCACCACAAACGCCAGCAAACGCTTGTACACCTGGCCGTCCGTCATTGTTTTGCGCGAATTTTCTAACGTGTTCAATACTGTTTACCTTTAAAATGTACAGCCATGTTGATCAGCCAACGCTCCATGCCCAACCAAAAACCGCTCAATATACAACCTAAACGCATTTTGGTGATAACCCTGCGTTATTTGGGCGATACCCTACTGGTGACGCCATTAATTTCTTCGCTGAAGCAAGCCTATCCGGATGCGGAAATCGATGTTTTATTGCCTGCAAGTAACGCGGGCATGCTGGAAGGCAATCCCGACGTCAAGCAGTTGCTGATCTTGGAAGGCAAGTCCAGCGGGCTGGCATTCGCCAAACTGTTATTTAACCAGTTTCGCCGATACGATTTAGCCATCTCCACACAAGCCGGCGACCGACCCACGTTACTTGCGGTGATAGCTGGCAAGACCAGCATAGGCTTTGTGCCTGACGATACAGGCAAGGCTTGGTGGAAGAAAGCACTACTTAACCGCTGGTTGTTATTTAGGACCGATTACGGCCACGCCGTCTTGGAAAATTTGCGCTTCTGCAAGCTACTCGGAATAGCCCCTTACTATCGCCTGACTCCGCCGCAAAGCTCGACACCGATACCAGCCATAACCACCCCATACGCCGTACTGCATATTATGCCGCAATGGCGCTATAAACAGTGGCATGCCGACGGCTGGCGGGAGCTCGTCGCCTTTTTAGGCCGGCAAGGCCTCCAAATCGTATTGACCGGCAGTGGCAACCCCGCCGAACTCGACGCGTTGCGAGAATTACAGCAACGACTGCCATCGGATGTAATCAATCTTGCCGGTCAACTGTCACTCGGGCAATTGTCCGCCTTGATCGGCAAAGCCAGATTATTCGTGGGTCCCGACACCGGTATCACCCACTTGGCTGCGGCCACCGGCACACTGACTTTTGCCTTGTTCGGCCCCACCGACCCGGAGAAATGGGCACCCTGGCCGTATGGATACAGTGAGAATAAAACGCCTTTCCCGTCTCGTGGTTCGGGCCAAGTACATAATGTGTATCTGCTGCAAGGCCAAACCGAACAAAATTGCCTACCCTGCCAACTGGAAGGTTGCGATAGGAACCGCAATAGCCACAGCGCCTGCCTCGATCAGTTATCCGGGGCCCGGGTGATTGAGGTAATCGCGCAAACATTGCAAGCCAAACAGCCATCCGCATCGCGATGATTACCGGACAACAGTAATGACGTTGATGTTATTTTCCACAAAACCGTCGATAATCGCGGCTTTTCGTCAGCTACCTGATTCCAAATTCGCATGATGCTATCGCCAAGCCTTGACCGCATTTTGGTTTTGAATGTTAAGAAATTCGCTCAACGCCGTATTTTCATGGAACAACAGTTGCGCAAATTCGGCTTATCGGCCGAATTTATTTTCGACTGGGACATTGAAGACTTGACTGACAGCGTAATGGCCGAATTTTTCCGCGACAACCAGCTTACGGCCGGCCAACAATCCTGCGCATTAAAACATGTGGCAGCTTTACAAAAAATTGCCGATGCTGGCGGACAGGGCTATTCATTAGTGCTGGAAGACGACGCGGTGTTTGGCAAGGATATTAAGCTTGGTTTAGAGCGGGCTATCGCCCAAAGCGCTCGCTTTCCGGGTGACAAAGTGATCTACATTGGCTCCGGCGGTAATTTTTTTACCCCCAAGAGCCAACGCGAACCCGGTCAATACCTTTATCTAGGTCATCGCGGTCGTTTTGCCGACTCGTACTTGATCGATGCCAGTACCGCTCGCCGGCGACTGGACTGGATTAAAGCTCACAAAATCGCTGAACCGATAGACAATCAATTCGAAAAGATCGACAAACAGCTCGGCATTCAAATGATTTGGCTGGAGGACCCGGTCATCGAACAAGGCAGCAAAAACGGCTTATTCAAAAGCGCATTGGAAGCCGATCCGCCCACCTGGCTGAAAGGACTGTTTTTCCGCTGGGAAAAACTCAAGCGTAAACATATCTACCAATTATGGCGTTAAGACCACAAAACATGTTTGCATCCCCCCTGACGTCCGAGACATCACTCAATATCTGTCGCAGCATGACTATTGTTGCAGCCATCGCCGCGCCCATTTCCACGGCCATCGCGAGCATAGCCAGTGTGGCTTTGTTAGTATTCTGGCTACTCTCCGGCCAAGCAGTGCAGACCCTCAAGCTATCTTGGCGGCAACCTCTCGGAAAAATGATCTTGCTATTCATTGCCTGGTTGATAATTGGCACTCTTTACGCGGATACAGACTGGCACAGCAAATTGGAGACATTATCCAGCTGGAAAAAGCTGCTATATGTGTTCCTGCTAATCGGCATTTTTCAGCAACAGGCTTGGCAAAAACGGTTTGTCTACAGCTATTTCATCGCCATGGTTGGAGCTGGCATTATCGCCATACCACTTTGGGCTTTCGATCTTGTAGTGAGACAAGACCGTGAAGTCGGCATTTTCATGACCAATCACGCCACACAGAGTACCGCTTTTGTGGCGGCCCTGCTCTGCGCTATCTTCCTGGTGCAAGAACCGCTAAACACCCGGCAAAAATATGCAGTTTGGGCCGGAATAGCCATCTTTCTATTCAATATTTTCTTCGTTAGTACGGGTAGAAGTGGCTATTTAGCCGTACCCATCGCCGCAGTTTTTGCATTGGGCTCAATATATGGCTACAGCAAACTACCACAGATTATTGGGATAGCCGCCATCGTGCTGGTGGCATTTGGCCTTAGTTCCAGCACATTGCAAGAACGATTCAGACTGGCTTGGGACGAACAAGCTAGTTATCAAAGCAGCCAGGATTTAACCTCAGTAGGCATTCGGGTGGTTTTTTATCAAAACACCTTAGAGCTTATTGAGAAAGCGCCTTGGTTCGGGTACGGCACCTCATCGTTCAAACCGACCTACAGTAATTATGCCTCGGCGAAAAGCCAGGGATGGCAGGGTACCAGCACCAGCGATCCGCATAATCAATACCTGTTCATTTGGCTGGAAAATGGCTTGGTCGGCTTGCTGCTGTTTTTTGCTTACATTTATGTCGCATTGCGCCAAGGTATGAATAACCTACCCTACGGTCCAATTGCCGCCAGTTTTTTAGTAGCCATCTGTGCTTCAAGCCTGTTCAACTCGCATTTCAAAACTTTTGCTGAAGGTTATTTGCTGGCGTTTTTTCTCGGCGCCTTGCTAAGTCGTCCGGCCGATTCCAGCCTTCGTCAGGCCGATGCTTAGCGTTATCGTCATCACCAAAAACGAGGCGCAACATATCGGCCGCTGTCTGGCATCAGTTGCCTGGGCCGATGAAATCATCGTTCTCGACTCGGGTAGTAGCGACGAAACGGTGGCGATTTGCCGACAATTTACCGATAAAGTCTTCATCACCGACTGGCCCGGATTTGGCCCGCAAAAGCAGCGAGCATTGGATAAAGCGTGCGGCGACTGGGTATTTTCTATCGATGCCGACGAGGAAGTCGGCCCGACCCTAAAAGCCGAAATCCTGCAAGCCATGCAGCAAAACGACGTGCAAGGTTTCGAAATCCCCCGTTTATCCAGCTACTGCGGCAAGCAAATCAAACATGGCGGCTGGTGGCCGGATTATGTGCTAAGGCTGTTTCGCCGCGATGTCGGACGTTTCAGCAACGAAATCGTGCATGAGCGTATTGAAGTTAAGGGGACTATCCGTCAACTTAACAATCCACTTTTGCATGAAGCCTTCGTAGATCCGGCGGAGGTACTGAATAAGATCAACGCTTATTCTTCGCTGGGCGCCGAGAAACTGTTCACCAACGGTAAGCGCGCCAGCTTGGGTAAAGCCATCGGCAAGGGTTTGTGGACGTTCATCCGCACTTACTTCGTCCAGGCAGCTATTCTGGACGGCGAGGAAGGCCTGATGTTGGCCATCTCCAACGCCGAGGGCAGTTATTACAAATACCTGAAACTACGCGAGCTTTGCCGCAAAACAGCCAGCAAATGAACGGCTTGATCTCGGTCATCGTCACCACCTATAACTGGCCGGAAGCGCTTTCCGCCTGTTTACTCGCACTAATGGCTCAACAAGATCGCCGGTTCGAAATTATCGTCGCCGACGACGGGTCCGGCGCTGCAACGCAGAAATTGATCAAAGACTTTATCGAAACCAGCGAAATTCCGTTGCGGCATATTTGGCATGAGGATCAGGGATTTAGGGCCGGCACCATTCGTAACAAGGCGGTTGCCGACAGTCGCGGCGATTATCTGCTATTTATGGACGGCGATTGCGTAGCGCTACCGGATTTTATTAGTCATCATCGACAATTGGCCGAAACCGGTTATTTCGTTCCGGGCAACCGGCTATTATTGAACGAAGCTTACACATCACTGGTATTAGGGCAAAAAATACCGCTGCATGAACAGTCCCTTGGCTTTTTTTTATGCCAATGGCTGCGAGGCCGCATCAATCGTCTGTTGCCTTTGCTGTATTTACCGCTATACGGCTGGCGTTATTGGCAACCGCAGAATTGGCAAAAAGCCATGACCTGCAATCTGGCGGTCTGGAAAGACGATTTCCTGGCAACAAATGGTTTTGATGAAGTCTTCGAAGGCTGGGGATATGAAGACTCGGATCTGGTGATCCGTTTGATTCATTACGGCGTCAAACGCAAGGAGGGCCGCTTCGCGGTGCCTGTGTTACATCTTTGGCACCGACATAACGATAGAAGCCAACACGATGAAAACTATCAGCGTTTATTACAGCGAGTTGCGGATACAACGATGATGCGCGCGGAACTGGGGGTGGATCAGTATATGGAAACGATCCGCAGCTAACCCAAGCCGGAACGCTTACCGCCGCCATGTAAGCGCATCAATAAAACCGCTTCGTCGCGGGTTAGCCCGCAATCCCTGACCAATTCTTCAATACCGACGCCATTGCGGATTTTTTGGATCACATCTTCATAGCCGCTTGCGGGGATAGGTTCTGCGGGCGCGACGTTAGTAACAGTTTGCCGCTGCGTATTGACTTGATCCACAATGCTATTTAAGCGCGAGTCGTTCGCGGCCAGCCGCCGATCAACAGCCACAGCGGCGGAACAAAGGCCGGCGACGTCGTCGTTGCTACGCTGTACCCGCTCTTCAAGGAGTTGAAATTGCTGTTTTAGTGTTTGCTGCTGACGCAATAACCAAACCAAGATCGCTAGTACAAATACGACTATACCCGCCAAAACCAGCAATAAATATTCACTCATCACACTATTTCGTCAACATGCTCGGCAGGCTGTTTATTGTTTTTGTTCTGGTCGGGCTTGGTTTGCGGTTGTTTTTGCGGTGGGCGTTTTTCACGTTCTTCCCGCTCTACCTTGTATATCGTATGCACTGGAGAAAAAGGCGTGATCGGTGTTATCTGGGTCATGTTGCACCTCGCATGCCTAGTCAGGCAATCAAAACATATCCAGCTCGGCTTTTTCGTCGTCGCTGAGGAATTTATTCAAATCCACCAGAATTAACAAATGATTGTCGCGACTGGTAACGCCTTGAATGTATTTTGAGCTTTCTTCATTGCCGACGTTAGGCGCGGTTTCAATCTCGGAAGCGCGCATTTCCACGACTTCAGCGACACTGTCCACCAGAATGCCGATAATATGCCGGTCGGTTTCGATAATCACCACCCGCGAAGCATCATCGGTGTCCTTGGAAGGCAAGCCGAAACGGTTACGGGTATCGATGACCGTCACCACGTTACCGCGCAAATTGATGATACCCAATACGTAGGAAGGCGCGCCGGGCACCGGGGCAATCTCGGTAATACGCAACACCTCTTGCACCTGCATAACATTAATGCCGTACTTTTCGTCGCCTAGACAAAAAGTCACCCACTGCATGATAGGGTCGCCTTGTTTTTTATCTTCGCTCATTTTGCTGTATCCAGATGCTGTTTAACTATTTTTTCTATGCGGTACCAACTGTTTAACATCGATAATCGCTGTTAACTCGTCTATTACCGTACCAATTAACCATGGCTTTTTTTGTCTGGCCGTTCGCCACCTGACACCGTCCGGCTTTACTTTACCGATGGAGAGAATTTCATCACACACTAACCCCCACTTTTTGTCCTGGGTTATTAGAATGCGCTCGAACGGATATTCTTCGCTATCCGGCTGCAAGCCTCGGCTTTTGCCGAAAATCAACTGCCGGGTATCAAGCACGCCGATACGGCTATCATGCTCGTCCAGCAAACCCAAGAACCAAGAGGGTTGTCCGGGAATTTTCGTGGGTTTGCGATCGATTTTTATCGTTCTGGACAACTCGATCAGCGGCGTTGCCAATATCAGCTTATCAACCTTAAAAAACAAAGCCTGAAACTCGTACTGCGACCAATCCGGCATTATAGACAGTGCCTGTAGTTTAGCCGGGATTTCCGGCTCTACAAGCTTGGGTTGTCGGTTCCTGACTAATGCTTTGGAGCTTGCTTTTGGACTGCTGGTCACGACCGGAACAGGATCCGGCAACTTGATCGGCTCCTCAACGACAAGCCGTTCCAGCGCTATCGCCGGTTTTACGCTAACAGCTTCCTCTGCCTCGGGCACCTCATCCAACAGAGTCTGCAAATAAACATCGAGCGCTAACTGTTGATGAACGATACTGGGGGGTGGTTTTGCCTGAGTCATTTATGCGGCGCCAAGTTTTTGTCTGGACTCTTATCAAGCAATAACAGTTCCAACAATTCGGCATACGCTTCCGCTGCACGTGCACTTTTGTCATACAGGGGTAATGGAATACCGGCCTGGCTAGCATCCCGCACTTTAGTATCTACCGGTACCACAGAACTCCAGGCATTCTCCGGGTACTGCTGATGTAACGCCGCTAAACTGTCACGGGCCGCCTTGGTGCGTTTGTCAAACATGGTCGGCACGATAGTGAATTTAGGCGGCGTTTTCCGGGAATGGAACACCATTTTTATGGTGTGCACCATTCTATCCAGACCTTTTAAGGCCAGAAATTCGGCTAAAACCGGAATAATTAAATGATCGCAAGCCGCCAACGCATTGATCATTAACACCCCCAACATCGGCGGACTATCGATAATCACGTAATCGTATTGGTCGGCCACTTTGTTTAATGCGGTAGCAACCACCAAGCCCATGCCGCCGATTGCGGCGACCTGCCTATCCAAAGTGGCGATAGCAGTCGATGCGGGCAAGACATCGATTCCATCAAAGTCGGTCTTGGCGATATAGACCTGAGGATCGATGTTTTTCTTTTTCTCGCTGGCATCGAGAAATAAATTGTAAACACCAAGCTCGATCTCATCCGGATTCATCTTGAAATAGCTGGTCAACGAACCGTGCGGATCCAAATCGACCAGCAGAGTCCTAAACCCCCAGGAAGACAGCAAGCCACCCAGCGTCACCACGGTAGTCGTTTTACCGACTCCGCCTTTTTGATTGGAAACTGACCATATTTTCATAACTGAGCCGGCAGTTCCGGCGACTTTTCAACTGCGGTTTCAGGTGGAGGGCTGGGCTGCGACGGCGCCAAATTAAGCACTTTCGCGCGTTCATCGTCAGTCATACCGTAACGAGCAAAGGCTTGCGACATCAACACTAATACGACTCGCCGATTCTTAAAGCGCCCTTCTTCGTCTTTGTTATCGGCGATCGGATGAAATTCTCCATAGCCCACCGCCGATAATCGTGTCGCCGGAATATTGTTTTTTACCAATTCCTTGACCACGCTGGTCGCCCTGGCCGAGGATAAGTCCCAATTGGACGGGTAAAAGCCAGTGGAAATAGGCACGTTATCCGTGTAACCCTCCACGTTAATCACATTAGGCACATCTCGTATCACTTCCGCGACTTTTGCCAGCACGGGGAGCGCTTTAGCGGACAGTTCGGCCTTGCCGCTGGCGAACAGCAATTCGCTGTTCATTTCCAATTCCACCCAGAAATCGTGCTTTTTAATACCGACGAGCTTGCTTTCGACATAAGGCTGCAAAGCGCCTTGAAACTGTTCGGAGACTTCGCTAAGCCGCTGCTTTTCTTGCAAAATCTCCTCGCTTAGTTCACGTTCTTCGGCTGTAGCCAAATTAGGCAGCTCGATAGGTTGGATCGTAGTAGGAATCACACCGATCTGAATCGGCTCGGCTTCCTTTTGAATCTTCTCGTTGTGAAACAGTGCCTGGTCCAGCGATTCGG
Organism: Methylomonas sp. 11b; assembly: GCF_000515215.1. Classification (NCBI taxonomy): domain Bacteria; kingdom Pseudomonadati; phylum Pseudomonadota; class Gammaproteobacteria; order Methylococcales; family Methylococcaceae; genus Methylomonas; species Methylomonas sp. 11b. The sequence goes on along the minus strand of NZ_KI911557.1, from coordinate 3,562,952 downwards.
AGAATGTTTCGTATTTACCCTTATTAACCGAAGAAATCGAATACATCACCACAAAAAAGGCAAAGAGCAAGGTCACAAAATCAGCGTAAGACACCATCCAGCGATCGTGATTATCGGCCTCTTGCAATGGCCTGCGTCTGCGCCGACTCATAAGGCCTCCATTATTTTTCCAATAAAAAACCGGATAATTTCAATTCGATATTACGCGGGTTTTCGCCCTCGGCTATCGAGGAAATGCCTTCTATCACCATCTCCCTGGCTTGCGATGCTTCGAAAATCAGACTCTTCAGCTTATTGGCTATGGGAATAAACAATAGATTGGCTAGGCCGACACCGTAAATAGTCGCGACGAAGGCTGTCGCGATGCCGCTACCCAACAACTCCGGTTTGGCTAAATTCTGCATGACATGAATCAAGCCTATTACCGCACCAATAATGCCGATAGTCGGCGCATACCCGCCCATTGCCTCGAAAACCCTGGCAGCCTGGATATCCAGATGCTCTTTTGTCGTTAGCTCAACCTCAAGGCAATCGCGTATCACTTCCGGCTCGTTACCATCGACCAGCAACTGCAAACCTTTTTTGGCAAAACTGTCTTTTTCGGTTTCGATAACGGATTCCAACCCCAGCAAGCCTTCCTTGCGCGCCAGAGAGCTCCAGCGTACGATCTTGTCGATTTGCTTTTTAAGCTGCAAATTTTGCGGCACAAAGATCCAACTCAAAATTCGTAAACTGCGCAGAAATACCTTGGGCGGAAATTGCAACAGCGTGGCTCCCAGCGTACCCCCCACCACAATAATGAAGGCATGAAAATTGATTAGGGACCCGAGCTCTCCTCCGCCCATTAGGTTACCGCCGATAATCGCGGAAAAACCTATCAACACGCCCAAAATACTGAGAATATCCATCAATGTAATTTTTTAAATTGGTTGGCAATCTCTTCCAGAGAATAAATATGATCCGCCAGACCGGCTTCTGCGATGGCTTTAGGCATGCCATAGATAGTACTTGTCGCCTCGTCCTGCGCCCAGATTTGCGCGCCGCGCTGCCTTAACTTCATAGCACCAGCCTTGCCGTCGGCCCCCATGCCGGTCAACACCACCGCCAACACATGCCCGGCGAACACCTGGGCAAGCGAGTCAAAAGTAATATCGACGCTGGGACTATAAATTTCCCCGCTTTGCTTGGCCCTCAATGCAATCCGCCGCTCACCGGCTACTTGCTTTACTTGCATCTGCATTGCCCCTGGCCCTAATAATGCGGTACCCGGCTGCAATACGTCACCATCTCGCGCTTCCCTGACATTAATGTTGCACAGCAAATTCAAGCGTTCGGCAAAGCTTTTGGTGAAATTAGGCGGCATGTGTTGCACCAGCAATATGGGTATCGAACACTCAGCCGGAATTTTGCTCAGCACGTATTGCATGGCGACCGGACCGCCGGTCGAGGCGGCAACCACTAAAAGCTCGATTTTGCCGCTAGTTGCTGTCTTGGACCACGCCGACGCAGCGCGTATCGGCTTAGCTGCGGGGCTTTCTGCGGTTGAGCTCTGATGTTCTTCTAGGCTCGCGCGGGCCAGAGGTCGAGGGGAAGTCATTCTAGTAGCCTGAGAAGCCACCATCCTCACCCGATATCTCAGCAAGTAGCGGGCCGTTTCACGATTAGCATCGATGTCTTCCAACTGCTTGGGCAAAAAGTCGATAGCGCCGGCATTTAACGCATCCAGAGTGGCTTGAGCGCCGACTTGTGTCATTGCCGAAAACATCAGAATCGGACAGGGCCGGGTGCCCATGATTTTTTTGACTGCCGTGATACCATCCATGATTGGCATCTCCACGTCCATGGTTATAACATCCGGTTGCAGACTTGCCGCAAGCTCTATGGCTTCGCGACCGTCATGGGCGACGCCTATCACTTTAAACTCTTGATCCTCTTCTAAAATTTCCCGAATTCTTTTACAGATAAAATTGGAGTCGTCGACGATCAGCACCCGAATGGTCATATTGCCGCGTCACATCGCATACTTCTTCATTAGACCCGGCACATCGAGTATCAGCGCTATCTTGCCGTCACCGGTAATGGTTGCTCCCGCCAACCCTTCCAATCCATGTAACTTGGCACCCAGCGCTTTAATCACCACCTCTTCCTGACCGATCAATTGATCCACCACAAAACCAACATGCCTGCCGCCGGCGTTCACCACCACCACATGATTGGTCGGCTGCGTTTCGCCCGTGAAATAAGAACCCCTGACCAGCCATTCGCTTAAATAAAACAGCGGTAAGGCCTTGTTTCTGACCATTACCACCAATTGACCATCTACCTTATTGGTTTTGCTCAAATCCAGATCGAGTATTTCCAGAACGCTGGCCAAGGGCAACGCGAAAGCCTGTCCGCGCAGCTTCACCATAAGGGTCGGCATGATAGCCAAAGTCAGCGGCACCTTGATCAGAATAGTGCTGCCCTTGCCTTCCACCGAATCGATTTCCACCACGCCGTTCATTTGCGCGATACGGGTCTTCACCACGTCCATGCCGACACCGCGACCGGATACGTCGGAAATTTCGGTTTTGGTGGAAAAGCCGGGTAGAAAAATCAGGTTGTAACATTCCTTATCGTCAAGACGGGCGGCGCTTTCTTCATCCATCAAGCCTTTTTCCACTACTTTGGCGCGCAGTATGTCGGGGTTCATACCCTTGCCGTCGTCTTTGATGGACAACTGGATATGATCGCCTTCCTGAGAAGCTTTCAATATCACCACGCCTTCCCGAGGTTTGCCGTTGGCTTCGCGCTCATCCGGCGATTCGATACCGTGATCTACCGCGTTTCTGACCAAATGCACCAAAGGATCCGCCAGGGCTTCGACCAGATTTTTGTCGAGATCGGTTTCTTCACCCACCAACTCCAGCCTGATTTCTTTTTTCAGACTTCTAGCCAAATCGCGTACCACACGCGGAAAACGCCCGAAGACTTTTTTGATAGGCTGCATCCGCGTTTTCATCACCGCCAGTTGTAAATCGGCGGTCACCACATCCAGATTGGATATAGCCTTGGACAACTGTTCGCCAGCTTCGGCATTGGCTTTAAGGGTTTGGAAGCGATTGCGTACCAGCACCAACTCCCCGACCATATTCATAATATCGTCCAAAATCTGGGTATCTACCCTGACAGTGGTATCGGCTTGCGGTGTTGCGGCTTTACTTTTGTCGGAAACGGAATCTACTACCGGCGCTACTTTGCCGAGGTTATTTTCGGGTTCCACATCGGCGGGCGGTTTCTCGACCGGCTCGGGTTTAGCAGCCACCACCGGTTTCTCGACAGGCGCCGCCACATTTTTAATTGGTGCGTCTTTTTCACCCGCAGCTTGCTCGTCAATCTTGCCCAAATTGGCAGCATCGAACTTACCCTTACCGTGTAAAGCATCGAGTACTTTATCGAACTCCTCGTCGGTAATATCGCCCGAATCGTTGGCTTGAACAGGCGCCTCGGCTTTTACCGAAAACTTGCCTTTGCCATGCAACTCGTCGAGTAAATTTTCAAACTCGTCTTCACTAATTTCGTCATCCGCCGCCGGGGCTGCCGATTGCGGCGCTACGTGTACAGTAGGAGAACCACCTTTACCATGCAAAGCATCTAGCAAATCCTCAAATTCCTGTTCGGTAATTTCGTCGGCATCTTCCGAGGCGGATTCGCTGGCCAATAACTCCTCGGGATCGAGCATCGCATCGTAATCTTGCGCTGCGGATTCTTGAGGGGATAATTGATGAGATTCCGGAGTTTCATTCACTATAACCGTTTCTACCGCAACCTCAGCAGCGGTAGCTTCGGCCGGACCAGCGTAGGCTTTCAAGCGTTTTAAAAGGCCTTGATCGGCCGATTTTGGCGTATTGCCTGAACGGACTTGCCCGAACATCTCGTTGACGATGTCCACTACTTGCAAAATCACATCCATCAAATCCGGGGTGACTTGGCGATCACCCTGCCTGAGCACGTTAAAAACGTCTTCGGCGTTATGACAAACATCGACCAGAGCGCTGATAGCCAGAAAACCGGCACCGCCCTTTATGGTGTGGAACCCGCGAAATATCGAGTTGAGGAGATCAAGATCGCCGGGTGATTGCTCCAGTTCTACCAGTTGTTCACCCAGTGAATCGAGAATCTCCCCGGCCTCGACCAGAAAGTCCTGCAATATTTCGTCGTCCAGATCGATCGCCATGTTGTTTTCCTCAGAAACCTAGACTAGACAGTAAATCATCAACATCGACCTGACTGGTGGCGACATCGCCGGCTCTGTCATCTACTCCGGGGACAACCGGTCCGGGCACTTCGGGCTGCAACGCCGCTCCGCTGCTTGGCGTGATTTTGCGACTGGAAATTTTGATCAGATTAACCATGCTGCCTTCTAGATCCTGCACCAAATCGATAACCCGGCGGATAATCTGCCCGGTAATATCTTGAAACCCTTGCGCCATCAAAATATCGTTTAAACCCGCCTGGATTTTTTCCAGAGACACTTGCGATTGCTCAAAATATTGACTGAGGTCGGCGCTCATCGCCTTAAACTCGTCGAACGGCATTTCCCGATCCAAAAAGCGATTCCATTGCGCCGACAATTGTTTAACCTGCCCGTTCAGTTCATCCGATACCGGCAACAACTCTTCAACGGCGGTTAGCGTCTGATCTGCGGCTTGTTCGGTCATGGCGATCACATAATGCAGGCGCTCCTTGGCGTCCGGAATATCGTGCTCAGCCATGGCCGCTATTTTAGAATCGACGGAAAAACTAACCATGGTGTCGTGCAATTGGCGAGTTAGGCGGCCAATTTCTTTAAACAATTGTGTTTCTCTTAATCCGGCTACTTGATCGAGAATTTCATCGGCAGCCGCTTCGTCGCATTTTTCTAATGCTGCGACCAAATCTCGGGCCAAACTCAGCAGGTCAGTATTCATCGTAATCTCCCTGTGCTTCAGCCGTCGATGCGTTCAAAAATCTTTTCGATTTTCTCTTTAAGCGTAGCAGCAGTAAAAGGCTTGATGACATACCCATTTACACCGGCCTGCGCAGCCATAATGATTTGCTCGCGCTTGGCTTCGGCTGTGACCATCAACACCGGCAGATTGGCCAAACTGGGAGTAGACCTGACGGCCTTCAATAAATCGATGCCGGTCATACCCGGCATATTCCAGTCAGTAATCAAAAAATCGATACCGCCTTTTTCCAAAATAGGCAGTGCCGTTTTACCGTCGTCCGCTTCCACAGTGTTGGTAAAACCCAGATCTTTCAACAGGTTTTTTACTATTCTCCGCATTGTCGAAAAGTCATCGACAACCAGAATACGCATATTTTTATCCAAGGATAATCTCCACCCAGATTACTTTATTGTTAAGAAACCTCTAATTTGTGGCTAATAATTGCGAAAAATTCCTGCAATAACCACATATTAGCTGCACTTTTCATTATCTTTCCCTTCCACCCAATCCGCAAGTCTAGCGCGTAAGCGCAACATCGCCTGACTACAAATTTGGCTAACCCGCGATTCGCTGACATCAAGCACCTTGCCAATCTCACGCAAATTCAGCTCTTCGTCGTAATACAGCGATATCACCAAGCGCTCCCGTTCCGGTAATTCCGAGATGGCCTTGGCCAGGGCTTTTTGAAAATTCTGTTGGATCAGCACCTCATCCGGCTGCTGATTGCCGTGCACATCGTCAATGACGCTGTCTTCGCCTTGCACCAATTCTTCGACGCTAAAGGTCTTGCAAGACACCGCGTCTTGCAGAATATGATGGTATTCGGTCAGATCGATACCCATATGCCCGGCCACTTCGGTATCCTTGGCGTCGCGACCCAGATGGTTTTCAACCTCGCGTATCGCCTCCGCCACCATCCGGGCTTTCTTGTGCACCGAACGAGGCGTCCAATCCGAACGGCGCAATTCATCCAGCATAGCCCCGCGAATGCGGATGCCGGCGTAAGTATCAAAGCTGGCACCCTGGCCGGCATCGTAATGTTTCAGAGCTTCCAGCAAACCCAGCATGCCGGATTGAATCAAATCATCAAGCTGCACCGTATCGGGCAACCGGCCCATCAAGTGGTAGGCAATGCGTTTTACCAGCGGCGCATGTTGAATGACTAAAGCATCAACATTTCCAGCCTGCACGGCAGCATACATTGCCGCTCCGCTCATGCAACATCCTCTTTCGCGCTGTACTGGATCATCCGTTCGACAAAAAACTCCAGGTAGCCGCCCGCTTTGGGCTTGATGGGCCAGCTGTCGATTTTCCGCGCCAGATTCTTGATGGCCAGTGCCGCTTTACTTTGCGGGAACGCTTCCACCACCGGGGTTTGCTTTTGCACGGACTTTTTCAAATATTCGTCCTGCGGTACTGCGCCGACAAACTGCAAGGCCACATCCAAATAACGGTCCGTCACTTTACTCAACTTATTGAACAAAGCCTGTCCATGTTCTGCGGACTGCACCATATTCGTAATGATGTGAAAGCTGTTAAGCCCGTAATCTCTATTCAACAATTTGATGTAAGCATAGGCGTCGGCCAGTGAAGTCGGCTCATCGCAAACCACCACAATGATTTCCTGACAAGCACGGGCAAAATTCACCACGCTTGCCGAAATACCGGCAGCGGTATCGACGATCAACACATCCAACTCTCGGTCGATTTCGCTAAAAGCCCTTATCACGCCGGCTTGCTCGATACTCGACAAATCGGACATCCGCTGAATACCCGACGAAGCCGGAATGATTTTTAGCCCGGAAGGCCCGGTCATCATGATTTCCTTCAGACTTTTTTCGCCGCTCAATACATGCGACAAATTGAATTCGGGAAACATCCCCAACAAAATATCGACATTAGCCAAGCCCATATCGGCATCGAGTATCGCCACGCGCCTGCCCATTTTGGACAGCGCCACGCCGATATTCACGGAAAGATTGGTTTTACCAACCCCACCCTTGCCACTTGTTACAGCGATTACTCGCACCGGTTTCATATGTCTCATTTGTCTAATTCCAGCTGCCTGATCGAATGACTTATGCATGGCTTTCCGCCAGCCAATCTTCAACATTCACGTCGTCGCCATAGCCATGGTCCTGATCGACATTTTCCATACACTGCTGAATCAAACCGTTGGCATCGGGTAAGTAAATATCCTCTGGAACCTGCTGACCGTCAGTGATAAATGACAATGGCATTCGCCGCTCGATAATCGCCGACAACGCGGTACCTTTGCTAACTGCCTCATCAAACTTCGTTAGTATAGTCGCTTGTGGTTCGAGTATTCGGAACGCGTCCATAATTTCCAGCATTGCTTTATATTGCGTGGTGGCGGACATCACCAAATAGGAGCGTATAGGCAAATCGCCATGTTGCAAGGTTTTCAGCTGCTCCGCCAAGCGCATATCGCGCTGACTCATGCCGGCGGTGTCGATCAAAATCAGGCGTTTGTCGGAAAAACTATTGATATGCCTGCGCAATTCCTCCGCATCGCCCGCCACTCTGACCGGCACATCCAGGATTCTGCCGTAAGTATTGATTTGCTCGTGGGCACCGATCCGATAATTGTCCGTGGTAATCAGCGCAATCTGCCGGGAGCCGTGTTTTAAAATAAACTGAGCGGCCAACTTAGCGACTGTCGTGGTTTTACCAACGCCGGTCGAGCCGACCAATGCAGCAATACCGCCTTGATCCAGCAAGTTGTCATCGGCTATCGGCACGAGTCTAGCTAACATTTCCTGGGCTTTGCCGATGGCCAAATCGAATTGTTTATGACTACCAAGCCGGTTGGCTATCTTGCCCGCCAAATTTTTCGAGAAGCCGCACTCCAGCATCCGATCACGCAAATCGTCGTGTAAAGGTAGTCCGTGTTGGGGCATTTGCATGACTATATTCGACAGCTTACTATCCAACATGGTCCGCAGTTCTTTCATTTCCGCACGCATTTCGTCGATGAATTTATCGCCATTGTGCGCTTGCACCGGACGCGGCTCGGTCAACGGTTTTAATTTTGGATCGGCATTCGCCCACGCTGGTTTTTCGACTTGGCGAACTTTTTCGGAGATTTTCTGCGCGTTGTTATGACCGACCTGGAGTTTTTCGGCATAACCGACGTATTGATCCAGATTACGGCGTATCGGATTTTCCGGAATACTGCCTTCTGCGCCGCGTTTTCTGGCGCTGCTTAAAACATGCAACGATTTTTTTTCGGCTTCGAGATCAGGCAAATCGACTTTTTTAACTTCATTAGGCGGCGATTTTTCATCTTCGCGTTGCTTGAGATTTTTATGAATGACCTGCTCGTCAAAGTCGCGGGCCGCCACGATTTCCACGCCGCCATCCACCGAACGGTTGGACATAATCACTGCATCGGCGCCCAATTCTTCTTTGACCATGCGCATGGCCTGCCGTATGTCTGCTGCAAAAAAGCGTTTAATTTTCATCGCGCAACCTCTGTTTTATTGTCCACGCTGTCCCACTGTGGAAACCACTCGGATCTGCCGATCTTGCGGGATTTCATTATAGGCCAGCACATGTAAGCCGGATATCGAATGACGAACGAAGCGAGCCAACCAGGGGCGGATATAAGAGGACACCAACAATACTGCGGTTTGTCCTTCCATTTCCATCCTTTGCGCACTTTCCTCCAGGGATTTGTGCATCTGCTCGGCCAAGCCAGGCTCTAAACCCGCACCACCTTCGCCCGCCGTCTGCAATGACCTATGCAATATCTGTTCCAACCCTGGATCGAGCGTAATAACCGGGATTTCCGTCTGTACGCCATTGATTTCATGGACAATTGAGCGCCCCAAGGCCGCCCGTACCGCCGAAGTCAAGATGTCCGGATCTTGACTCTTCACCCCGTACTCCGCCAAAGTTTCGGCGATGGTCCGTAAATCGCGAATCGAAACCCGCTCTTGCAGCAAATTTTGTAAAACCTTCACCAAAATACCCAAGGGCAAGGTTTTCGGTACCAGATCCTCGACCAGCTTCGGTGCCACTTTGGACAAATTATCCAGTAACTGCTGCGCCTCTTCGTAACCAAACAATTCGTGCGCATTGCTTTGCAGAATATGACTGAGATGCGTGGCAACCACGGTGCTGGGATCGACTACCGTGTAACCCAGAGTTTGCGCCTGGTCTTTTTGATTGGCATCGATCCAGATAGCATCCAAGCCAAAAGCCGGGTCTTTACAAGGCGCGCCTTGCAATGTGCCGAACACCCGGCCTGGGTTAATCGCCATTTCTTTCTCGGGCATGATATTGGCTTCGCCGACGCTCACCCCCATCAAGGAAATCCGGTATTCGGTAGGCGACAAATCCAGGTTGTCCCGAATATGCACCGAAGGAATTAGAAACCCCAGCTCTTGCGACAATTTCTTGCGCACGCCCTTGATGCGCGTCATTAATTGCCCTCCCTGATTTCTATCTACTAGCGGAATCAAGCGATACCCCACTTCCAGACCAATCGCATCGACCGGCATCACATCGTCCCAGCCTAATTCCTTGATCTCGGTTTTCGCCAGCTGTTGCGGCGAGACGATGCGTTCCATTTCCAGGGCTTTTTCTTCCTCCAGCTTACGGCGTCTGTCGATAAGATAAGCACCGCCGACCAGTGTCAACGCCAGCAAGATGAACACTAGATTCGGCATGCCGGGAATGATGCCTAAGATGCCCATAACCGCCGCAGTGACCAGCAGCGTGCGCGGATCTTCGAACAGTTGCGAACTCAACTGCTTGCCGATGTCCTGCTTGCTGCCGCGAACCCGAGTGACCACCATCGCGGCAGCGACCGATAATAATAGCGATGGAATCTGCGCCACCAATCCGTCGCCGATGGTCAGTAACACATACACATTGGCGGCATCGGCGAAGCTCATGCCGTGCTGGCCCACGCCTATCGCCAAGCCGCCTATCATGTTTACGAACAAAATGATGATGCCCGCTACCGCGTCGCCGCGCACGAATTTACTGGCGCCATCCATCGATCCGTAAAAATCGGCTTCGGCAGCCACTTCTTCGCGGCGGGCACGAGCTTCATCTTGGTTGATCAACCCGGAATTCAAATCGGCGTCGATAGCCATCTGCTTGCCCGGCATCGCGTCCAAGGTAAAACGGGCGCTCACCTCCGCTACCCGTCCGGCACCTTTGGTTACCACCATAAAATTGATGACAACCAAAATCGCAAACACTACGATACCCACCGCAAAATTGCCGCCGATGACGAACGAACCGAAGGCTTCGATCACTTTGCCGGCGGCATCCCCACCCTCATGGCCGCGAATCAACACCACCCGGGTGGAAGCCACGTTCAAGGACAGCCGCAACAAGGTTGCCACCAAAATCACAGTGGGGAAGGACGCAAACTCCAACGGTTTGAGGGTGTAAATCACCACCAGCAGGATAATCAGCGAGAACGCAATATTGAAGGTAAAAAACAAATCCAGCACAAACGGCGGCAGCGGCAAGATCAACAATGCCAGCAACATCACAATCAACAGTGGCGCACCCAAGCCCAAGCCGGTCAATGCTTTCAGTGCGTTGAGTAGTTTCGTAAAATCCATAATTCAGTTCGATACCGGGCTATTGCTTAAAGTCGTCGGGTACTTGCACATCGGTGGGTGGAACCGGTTTGTTCCAGCCGTATTGCGTCGAAGCCCGTAATTGAAAAACGTAGGCCAATACTTGGGCGACCGCTAAGAATAAGCCGCGCGGTATTTCCTGATTCAGGTCGGTGGAATAATATAAAGCTCTCGCCAGCGAAGGGGCTGCGACCAAGGGTACTTGCGAGGCCATTGCCAGTTGCCGAATCTGCGCGGCTACCAAATCGGTACCTTTGGCAACCAGCAAGGGCGCGCCATTGCCGCTCTGATCATATTTTAAGGCTACCGCGAAATGGGTGGGGTTGGTGACGATGACATCGGCACTAGGCACTGCATCCATCATCCGCCGTTGTGCGGCCTCCATCTGCATCCTGCGAATTTTGCCTTTAACTTCCGGATTACCCTCTTGATCCTTGGCTTCATCGCGAACCTCCTGCTTGGTCATTTTCAATTGGCGCTGGTGATTCCACAATTGATAGGGCGCATCCAGCATCACCAACAGCAAAAAGGTAGCGCTTAAAATCACCAAACAGAAGGAAATAATATCGCCGACATGATGGATGGCTTGATCGAGGGGCAAGCGGCTCAAACCCATAAAATCGTCGAAGTACAGTTTGAACAAATTCCAGGAGACAATCGCAACCAGTATGGTTTTGATGATGGCCTTGACCAGTTCGACCAAGCCTTGAATTCCGATGATTTTTTTTATCCCGGTCAGCGGATTCAGCTTGGAAAACTTCACCTCGAAGGCTTCGCTGGTAAAGTTCCAACCGCCCAACATCATCGCCGCAGCCAAATCGGCAACCACCAATACCACCAAAAACGGCAGAATTACCCACAAACCTTCGGCAAACGCCGCCTTCAAATAAATCAAAGGCGTCGCCGGATCGAACACAGCCTCCCGCGACAACTGCAAGGGATGCCTCATCATCTCCAGCATGCTACGCCACATACCTTGCCCGAAATAGAAAAATAGCGCCGAACTGGTAATCAATGTTACAAAGGTGTTGAGTTCCTTGGACCGCGGAACCTGGCCTTTTTTACGTGAATCGGTAAGTCGCTTACCGGTGGGGTCTTCGGTTTTATCTTGACCGGAATCTTCTGCCATTTATTGCAACCTCAACAATGCACCGACCAGCGCGAAGCCGTTGTGCAGCATATCGCTAAAGCCTTCCAGCATGGTCGGCAGGCCAATCCAGATTAAGCCCATACCCAGCATGATGGTGATTGGGAAACCGACACCGAATATCTGTAACTGCGGCGCCGCTTTTGACGCAACGCCGAAACTGATGTTGACGAATAACAATGTCGCCATCACCGGCATGGCCAGCAGCAGGCCGTCAGCAAATATCAGACTGCTCCAACTGATTACCCGCCACAAGTCAGTCTTATCCATACCGATACTACCCACCGGCAAAGTATGGAAGCTTTGCGCCAACATCTCGATCAGCAATAAATGACCATCCACCGCGAGAAATAACAAGCTGCCGCTAATTACAAATAATTGGGCAATCACCGGCACCTGCACCCCAGTTGCCGGATCGACCATGGATGCAAAACCCAAACCCATGCTGTAAGCGATAGTCTGTCCGGCAAACAACATTATGGAAAAAACCATCTGTAGGATAAATCCAGTGGTCAGGCCCAAGGCAACCTGCTGTACCGCCACCAGAAACCCTTGGTAGCCAAACATTTCAATGTCCGGCATCGCCGGCAAAGTCGGCATAATTACCCAGGTAATCAATAGGCTGGCGATTAATCTTACTTTGGCCGGCACCGCTTTGACGCTAAAAACCGGCACGGTGATAAACATGGAACTGATGCGAAAGAATGGCCAGACAAACGAAGCAAGATACCGCAGTAACTCGTCTTCGCCGAAGTTCATCCTATTAGCGTAGGAATATCGCGCATCAAATCTTGGAAATAATCGATGAGCATTTGCAACATGCCGGGACCGGCTATCATCAATACCGCGATAATAGTCGCCAGCTTGGGGATAAAGGTCAGAGTCTGTTCTTGAATCGAGGTTGCGGCCTGAAACATGGACACCAGCAAACCAACAACCAAGGATGCAATCAAGATGGGCCCCATTAATTTTAAGGAAATCAATACGGTGTCCTGGGCTATTGCCGAGATGGTTTCCGGTGTCATCATCGGCTTGGCCTATACGTAAAAGCTGGCTGCCAGCATTTCCATCACCATGGTCCACCCGTCCGCCAGCACAAACAACATAATCTTGAAAGGCAACGAGACGATCATCGGCGACAGCATCATCATACCCATGGACATCAATACACTGGCTACCACCAGATCGATGACCAGGAACGGCAGAAAAATCAGGAAACCTATCTGAAAAGCAGTTTTCAACTCACTGGTCACATAAGCCGGCACCAACAAGGAAAACGGCACATCTTCCGGTTTATCGATTTGCTCGCGGCCGGAAATCCGCACAAAGGTATCCAAATCCGCCTCGCGGGTTTGCTTGAGCATGAACTGTTTGAACGGCTCCGAGGCATTTTGCAACGCAGTTACGGCGTCAATTTTTTCTTCCATATAAGGCTGCACAGCAGTTTCATTAACCTTTTCTAACACTGGCATCATGATGAAAATAGTTAGAAATAGCGATAGCCCCAATAACACTTGATTGCTTGGCGCTTGCGCGGCACCTATGGCTTGGCGCAGCAGGCCCAGTACGATCATGATGCGAGTAAACGAAGTCATGGATAATAACAATGCCGGCAACAAGGTCAGCATCGTCATCAACGCTAAAATCTGGATGGTGACCGTGTAGGTTTCGCCGCCTTTAGGGTTGCTGGTCACCGTAATGGCATCTATGCCTACTGCGGCGTAAACAACTTCCGGTAAAAACAGTAAGCTGATCATCAGGCACGAAAAAATCAACTTAATCATGGTGCTTACCTTGCATGACTTGCAGCAATTTCTTGGCAAATACGCTGGTTTCCTGCCCCTCTGCGCTATTCATAAACAAGCGCTGGTCGCCTTCGAGCTCAAGCAGTTTATCGATACGTCCGCTACTAACACCTAACAGTAGCTGTTTCTCACCGACTTTAACCAACACCAATTTTTCGCGCATACCCAACGACAATCCGGCCAACACCGCTAGCTGACTTTTACCGACAAAAGCCAAACTACCGCTTTTACGTAATAGCCACACCGACAGAAAAAATAGCGCCAATACCAATAACAATGCCAACAGCCATTGTGCGACATCTCCGGAAGTCACTACTTTCGCGGTCTGCCTGGGCAACGCAGCGGTTTCGTCAGCCCATACAGCAGGTGCAATTAATACCGAAATAATTTGGGTAGCCAAGCGAGATAAAGACATCAGCCTAGCTTTCTGACCCGTTCCGACGGACTGATAATGTCGGTCAGCCGAATACCAAACTTGTCGTTGACCACCACTACTTCGCCGTGAGCGACTAAAGTACCATTCACCAGCACATCCATCGGTTCGCCTGCAAAACGATCCAACTCCACAACTGAGCCCTGGTTTAGCTGCAACAAATTTCGAATATTGATTTTGGTTCGACCGATCTCCAGCGACACCGTCACCGGCACATCGAGAATGACGTCCAGTTTGACTTCATCATTGCTAGGACCGTTATTTCTGGATTTTTGCTCGCTAAACTCGGGGAACTCGGCGGCGGCAAAACCTTGCTGAGAGCTCTTGGCGGCGTTTGCTTGTTCCTTCAGCGCGTCGCCCCAATCAGCTTCAGCATCGGCTTGCTCGTTCATCGCTGCGGCCCAGTCGTCGCCGATTTCGTCGTTTTCACTCATGCTTATCCTTCCCTGCTGTTAAATATTATCCAGCGTCATTTTTTCTGTAATTTCGATGGCGTAGTTACCATCCGAAAGACCCAATTTGCCTCGAAAAACCGGTACGTCTTCAACTTCGAGTAATACGGTTTCCGGCATTTCTATAGGAATCACGTCGCCCTTTTTAAGTTCAATCACTTCACTGATAGACATTTCTTTTTCTATCAGTTTACTGTTGACGATCACTTCGCTACGCATAATTTCGACTCTTAGCGAATCTTGCCAACGGCCATCGACCTCACCTCGGTCGCTGGTTACCGCATCCAGCAACTCTCTAATCGGCTCAATCATGGAATAAGGCATCGCGATATTGATATCGCCGCCGCCGCCTTCCAACTCCACATGGATAGTGGAAATCACCACTATTTCCGAAGGACTGACGATGTTAGCAAACTGCGGATTCACTTCCGAATTGATATATTCAAAGTCGATATCCATTACCGGCTTCCAGGCTTCAGCCAAATCCTTGAAAATCATATCGATAATCAGCCGAATAATGCGCATTTCGGTTGGGGTAAACTCCCTGCCCTCAACCTTGTTATAAAACTGACCGCCACCGCCGAAAAAGTTATCGACAGCGGTAAAAACCAAACGCGGTTCCATTACGATTAATGCCCGGCCGCGTAAAGGCGACATCCGAATAACATTCAAATTTGTGGGTACGAATAAGCCCTGAATGAATTCAGAAAACTTCTGTACCTGAATCCCGGAAACGGAGATTTCCGCAGCGCGCCTTAAAAAATTAAATAACGCTATCCGGAAATGGCGAGCAAAACGCTCATTGACCATTTCCAAGGTGGGCATCCGCCCCCGGACAATCCGTTCCTGACTATTAAAATCGTAGACTCTAGCCGTGCCCCGACTATAGTCATCATCAACTCCTGTATCGACATCACCGTCGTCCACGCCATGCAGTAACGCATCGATTTCGTCTTGTGATAATAGATCGGCGGTTGACATTTATTGCATTACAAATTCAGTGAAGTACACATCTTTAACGGTATTTTTACCGGCCATTTTTTCCAAAACTTTGCCAATTTCTGCCTGCATCATAGCTTTTAGTTCTTGCTTTCCTTCCAAGGTTTTCGCTTTTTCCGCACCCACCGCACTAATGGCCATCAACAAATTATTGCGTATCATCGGCTCATGTTTTTTCATTGCATCCTTACTCGCCTCGCCTTTCATCAGTATTGTCAGGGAAATTCTGATCACTTTTGCGCCAGAGCCGGCGGGAAAATTAACCAATAAGGGACTTGGTAAATCATAATAAACATCAGGCTCAGCGACTTTTTCATGGTCGGCTTCTTCTTCATGCGCGGCTTCTTCCTTGTGCTCCTCCTTGCCGTGCTTGGCATCACCTTCTTCTTTATGCTCGGCGTCAGCTGGCTTATTCAGAAAGAAATAAGCCCCACCTCCTGCGCCAGCCAAAATCAATATAACCGCGGCGATTATTATGATTATTTTCTTGGAAGACTTCTTACCTTCGTCTTTCCCATGGGCTTCTGCCATTTTCCACCTTTTAAATTTTTACAGCACAATACGCGCCAAAATACTCAAGTTCAATCAGACCACAGCCCTAAAAACAGCTGGATTTGATCATACAAGAAAAAACATCGTTTTAGAATAATAGTATAGCCGTCACTTGAAAGCAGTTAGGCATAAAGCGGAGTTCAGGTATGCAAAATATACCTGGAAGAATTGTAGCTCCTAAGTCAAATTTTTGACTCAGATTGTGAATGTTTTACAGAAAGGACTGCAAAGACCTCATGGCCTTTGCAGTTTTATCAAGATATTACAGCGAATTAACGGCGTTTAATTCTTGGAAGGCTTGCTCTAAACGAGTCACCATGCCAACTTGGCCGGCACGTTGCCAAACCCGTGGGTCATAGTATTTTTTGTTCGGCTTATCAGCACCTTCCGGGTTACCGATTTGGCCTTGCAAATAAGCTTCGTTTTTCTTGTAAAACTCCATCACACCGGCCCAAGATGCCCATTGAGTGTCGGTATCGATGTTCATTTTAACGACGCCGTAGCTGATAGATTCTTTAATCTCTTCTGGAGAAGAGCCGGATCCACCATGGAACACGAAGTTCAATGAGTTTTGCGGCAAGCCGAATTTTTCTGAAACGTATTTTTGCGAGTTAGCCAAAATTGTCGGCGTCAATTTAACGTTGCCCGGAGAGTAAACACCATGAACATTACCGAACGACGCAGCAATAGTGAATCTGTGGCTGATTTTGCTCAGTTGCTCGTAAGCGTAAGCAACATCTTCCGGCTGGGTATACAACGCAGAATGATCCATACCGCTGTTGTCGACACCGTCTTCCTCGCCGCCGGTACAACCCAGTTCGATTTCAAGAGTCATACCCATTTTGGACATGCGCTCCAGATATTTACCGCAGATTTCAATGTTTTCTTGCAAGCTTTCTTCGGAAAGATCCAGCATGTGCGAGCTGAACAATGGCTTGCCGGTTGCAGCAAAGTGCTTTTCACCCGCATCCAACATGCCATCAACCCATGGCAACAATTTTTTCGCCGCATGGTCGGTATGTAAAATAACAGGGACGCCATAATGCTCAGCCAAAGCATGCACGTGATGAGCGCCAGAGATCGCACCAACAATTGAACAACCTTGCCCTTCCAACTTCAAGCCTTTACCGGCAACAAATGCCGCACCACCATTGGAGAACTGAATCACAACCGGCGACCTTACTTTCGCCGCTGCTTCCAATACCGAGTTGATCGTATCGGTGCTGATCACGTTCACAGCAGGTAAAGCAAATTTATTTTCTTTGCAAATTGCAAAGATTTTTTGTACATCTTCACCGGTTACGACACCGGGCTTAACAACATCTAATATTTTTTGAGACATGCCATAAATCCTGCTTAGAAATCGGGTTGCTCAATAAACAGGCAACCCGAGAAATTCGTAATGGAACACTGGCAACAAGAACAACTCGCTGCCAGCTATCTTTTTAAGCTTCCAAACTAGCCAAACGCTCTGACAACAATTTTTCCAAAGCTTCCAAAGCTTTGGCGAAGCCGTCGATGCCTTCAGCCAATTTTTCTTTGGCCATACGGTTTTCTTCGTGCATCCGCTCAAAAGTTGCTTTATCGACAGTGATTTTTTCGATTGCGGCGTTCGCTGCATTAGCAGGATCCAGTTTACGCGGCAGGTCACCTTCAACGGATTGCAGTTCAGCCAACAGCGATGGAGCAATAGTCAACAAATCACTACCGGCCAGTTCGGTAATTTCACCGATGTTTCTGAAACTTGCACCCATTACTTCGGTTTTGTAACCGAACTTTTTGTAGTAGTTGTAGATTTCAGTTACTGACAATACCCCTGGATCTTCAGTCGGGGCATAAGAGTCGCGGCCGGTGTCTTTTTTGTACCAATCCAGAATGCGACCGACGAATGGCGAAATCAGTGTGATGCCGTTTTCTGCGCAAGCAATCGCTTGATGCAAGCCAAACAACAACGTCAGGTTGGTGTGAATGCCTTCTTTTTCCAATACAGCAGCAGCTTGGATACCTTCCCATGTTGCAGCAATTTTGATCAGCACGCGCTCTTTAGAAATACCGGCGGCTTCGTATTGTTTAATCAGGTCCCGGCCTTTGGCAATGGTTCCTTCAGTATCGAAAGATAAGCGCGCATCTACTTCGGTTGATACACGACCCTCGATGATTTCCAGTATTTTTAGGCCAAAAGATACCGCCAAACGGTCAAATGCCAAAGAAACGACATCCGCGGCAGCGGCGGCAGCACCCAAGGTTGCTCTTGCACCTTTCAACGTATCATCAACGATACCTTGATACTGCGGCATTTGCGCGGCAGCGGTAATCAATGATGGATTAGTGGTCGCATCGCGTGGTTTAAATGTTTCAATCGCTTGAATGTCACCGGTGTCGGCAACAACAACAGTCATTTCGCGGAGTTGTTCGAGTAAATTTTTTGCCATAGGATTATCCTCAGATGTGTTGTTAATTTTTCCCCCTCGTTTGAACCGAGCTTTACAAGTAAAAGATGTTCAGCAATTCTTGCAGGAGATTGATTGCAAAAGAGTCCCTGGTGATGAAACTCTATTTTTAGATAATTTGATAAGACTGAATCGCCACTTGGCATATATTCAAAGCCGAAACAAACGCTTTAAAACATACGAAGTGGCGATCATTTAAATCTGCCGGATAAGAGTTAACGCTTAACCCTTAAGTTCCCGCGATCAGCATCATAAATCAGATGCTATTAAGCTTTATCACGTAAATACTTTTCCACGCCAGTCGCTTTCGCAGCGGCAGCTTCCCGATCTCTTACGATTTGCTTTGCCATGTATTTAGCAACGCCTGTAGCAGGATTGGAATCTTGTTTTTCCAAGTATTTGGCAACACCGGTTTTATTCGCACCCATCTTTTCCAAATACTTTTCCACGCCGGTAGCACCAGATGCAACTTGGTAATCATTAGCTGAAGAACCTTTGGCACTTTTAGGCGATTTTTTGTTGTAAATAAAAAATCCTGCTACCGCCAGCAAAACCAAGCCAATGTAGGAAAAATCTGAGGACGCGGCTTTTTCTGTTTGTATAACATCTACCGCTGCTTCCGCAGAAGTTGTGGAGGCAGATGAGCTTGACGATTTAGCCGCACTTGGTGCTGCTGCGCTGTGCTTATACTCAGCATCGCTGTATAACACTTTAGGTTGAAAATTCGTCGCAGGGAAAGCTGGATCCGCTTCAACTTCTTTTGCAGCAGGTTTCGCCGCAGGTGCTGGAGCAGCAACTGGCGCCGATTTGCTGTCGTTATATTCAGGATTGGTATAGAGCACCTTTGGCTGATAATCAGCCGCCGGATAATCCGATCCCGCCATAGCTAAGGAACTGGTCAGCATTAGAGCTGCCATCACGCCTTTCGTTAATTCATTTCTTTTCACGTCTATCACCTATGCTGTTAGAAACGTGAGGCTTCGGTCATTTAACCCAAGCCTCACCTAAGTTTACAAAATTAAAGAACGGCTTCCACATTAGCGACGACATTGTCCACGGTAAAGCCGAACTCTTTGAAGAGTTGACCTGCCGGGGCCGATTCGCCGAAACGGTCCAATCCTACGACTCTACCCGCGCTGCCGGCGTATTTCCACCAGCTGTCGGTTACTCCCGCTTCCACTACTACGCGCTTGGTCACACTCGGTGGCAATACGCTGTCTTTGTACGCTTGGTCTTGCGCTTCAAAGACATTGGTCGATGGCAAGGACACCACGCGGATGTTTTTGCCTCTGGCTTCCAGCGCTTCAGCGGCTTTAACCGCCAATTCCACTTCAGAGCCGGTGGCAATGATGATGGCATCCGGGGTACCGGCACTGTCTTTCAGGATGTAGCCACCTTTACTGATGCCGTCAATCTGGGCTTGGCTGCGCGCCATGTGCGCCAGGTTTTGCCGGGAAAAGATCAGGGTGCTTGGTCCATCTTGACGCTCAATCGCGGCTTTCCAGCACACAGCCGACTCGACGGCGTCGCAAGGGCGCCAGACCTGCATGTTCGGAATCATGCGCAGGGTGGCGGTTTGTTCGACGGGTTGGTGAGTCGGACCGTCTTCGCCCAGACCAATGGAGTCGTGGGTGTACACAAAGATGGTCGGGATTTTCATCAACGCGGCCATGCGCAGGGCGTTACGGGCGTATTCACTGAACATCAGGAAGGTAGCGCCGTAGGGTTTGAAGCCACCGTGCAGGGTGATGCCGTTCATGATGGCGGACATACCGAATTCACGCACACCGTAGTAGACGTAGTTGCCATCGAAGCCCGGTTGGTTGACGTCTTTGCAGCCGGACCACAGGGTCAGGTTGGAGCCGGCCAAGTCGGCAGAGCCGCCCAGCAGTTCGGGCAACAAGGGGCCAAAGCCGTTCAGGGTGTTTTGCGACGCTTTACGGCTGGCGATGGTTTCGCCTTTTTCGTTGACAGCGGCGATGAAGGCGTTGGATTTATCCGCCCAATCGGCCGGCAGTTCATTTTTGATGACCCGACGTTCGAATTCGGCTGCCAATTCCGGATGTGCGGCTTTGTAGGCAGCAAATTTGGCGTTCCAGGCGCTTTCCAGTTGGGCACCTTTGGCATTAGCATCCCAACCGGCTTTGATGTCGGCAGGAATGTCGAACGGCGCATGCGGCCAACCCAGGTTTTCACGGGTCAGGGCGATTTCCGCTTCACCTAAGGCCGCACCGTGGCATTCTTCTTTGCCTTGTTTGTTCGGCGAACCGAAACCGATGGTGGTTTGGCAGCAGATAATGCTCGGTTTGTCGGTGACTTTTTTCGCGGCTTCAATGGCAGCTTTGACGGCGTCGGCATCGTGGCCATCCACTTTAGGAATGACGTGCCAGCCGTAGGCTTCGAAACGTTTGGGCGTGTCGTCCAGGAACCAGCCGGCGACGTTGCCATGACCGCGGACTTCGCCGTCGATGGAGATGTTGTTGTCGTCGTAGAAGGCGATCAGTTTGCCCAGCTTCATGGAGCCGGCCAGGGAGCAGGCTTCGTGGGAGATACCCTCCATCAAGCAACCGTCACCCAGGAATACGTAGGTGTGGTGGTCGACGATGTCGTGGCCCGGACGGTTGAATTGGCCGGCCAGTGTACGTTCCGCTAAAGCGAAACCGACGGCATTGGTGATGCCTTGGCCCAAAGGACCGGTAGTGGTTTCGACGCCGTCGGTGTAACCGTATTCAGGATGACCTGGGGTTTGCGAGTGCAGTTGACGGAACTGTTTCAGTTCTTCGATCGGCAAATTGTAGCCGGCCAAGTGCAGCAAAGAATAAATCAGCATAGAGCCGTGGCCGTTGGACAGGATGAAGCGGTCGCGGTTGGGCCATTTAGGGTTGCTGGGGTTGTGTTGCAGAAAATCGTTCCACAATACTTCTGCGATGTCGGCCATCCCCATCGGTGCACCGGGGTGCCCGGAGTTGGCTTTCTGTACGGCGTCCATGCTAAGTGCGCGGATGGCGTTCGCTAAGTCTCGGCGCGAAGGCATGTTGGTCTCCTTTTTATTTTGTTATTTTAGTTGCGACATTTGATTACTCAAACATCACTCTGGCTGAGGCTGGTAAATACAAGGAAGACCAAAACCACACTCTCGTTCATTCAGACTGCTGGAATCGGTATCGCCTTGACACCCGAATGTAATGTAAAAAACCCGTGACCGAATTGCTCCGGCCACAGGTTCACACGCTAAGTTATTCCAAATTGGCGTGTCTTGATCTCATTTCTTCTTCTGCAATACCTTTATCGTGGATTACATGCGAAATTGTCGCTTCCAGGAAAAACAAGGTAGATAATTCAAACACAGTACCCATAGGCATGCCTTTGACTTTACCGTATTGTTCGGATCTGCCGATTTGCAAAGTGACATCAGCCATGTCGCCAATCGTTGAATCGTCCTTAGCCGAAATCAACACAATCTTTGCGCCGACTTCTTTGGCTTTTTTGGTAAAGGCAATCAACTGCTCGGTTTCACCGGAGCCGGAAATAATGATCAACAAATCGCCAGCTTTGATGCTTGGCGTAACAATTTCACCGACAACGCTAACGTCATAGCCGCCATGCATCAAACGCATAGCAAAGAAATTGCCGACTAGCTTTGAACGGCCAGCGCCCGATATAAAAATGCGCTTAGCCTGATCCAGCATGTCCACCAAGGTTTTGTCATGCGAGTCGGGTGTCGCTTCCAGAATCCCTGAGATTTTGTCAATAATTAACTGCTGATGCATGACTTATACCGCCGCTGCGTCAACCAATTCACGGATTTCACGAGCTGCTTCAGCAGGTGAAGGAGCACCGTAAATAGCTGCACCAACAACGATGATGTTAGCGCCAGCTTCAACGACTTGTTGTACAGTCGCTTGTTTGATACCGCCGGCAACAGAGATACGCACATTCAAGCCCAAACGAGCGATGTCGTTCAGATCAGTAAACGGTGTGTGACCGGCTGCTTGCGCGTCCAGACCTGTGTGAATACCAACGATTTGCGCGCCCAATTTAACGGACTCTCTAGCGCAGTCTGCTTTGTCGGCAACGTTGATCAAGTCGATTTGAGTTTCAGCGCCATGTTTTTTCGCAGCCTTGATAACGCCTGCGATAGTGGCCAAACCGGATACGCCCAATACGGTGCAGATATCCGCGCCAGCAGCATAGAAAGCGCCGGCTTCGTATTCGCCAGCGTCCATGGTTTTCAAGTCAACCAACAACAATTTGTCCGGGTAACGTTGTCTCAGTTCTTTAACCAAGTTGATACCGTTGTATTTAATGCAAGGAGTGCCGATTTCAAAAATGTCGACATAGGGTGCTACTTGATCTGCCAATGCAACTGTTTGGTTGAAATCCAGTGAATCCAACGCCATTTGAATTAATGGTCTTGCCATGTGATGTGCTCCGAAAGTTTTAATTTTTAGTAATAGCCGATTCTTGCAAATTGCCACAACCCGCTAGGCTTGTCACGTACGTGTGATGCATTTGTAACTGTAAGGTAGAAATGGGATATATGTCAATGCTTAGCAACTACGCGCAGTCTATAGGTTATGCGGACAAATTGTTACTAGACAATTCCGCGACGGAACCTAAAGCTGAACAAACCCACAGGCAAGCCGAGCAAAATTCAATTTCCATTTTAGGATTCACCGCTTACGAGCTGATAAATCTTGATTTTTTTTTGGCGAATTGCCTATCCTCGCAGCAATTGAACAGCATCCTTTAGCCTGATCGCCAGCTCTCGGCACCCAAATCGCAGTATTTTGCCTACCATCGAAAATATGAAAAAGTCATACCTCCATCTAACAACAACCGGAGAAGGACAGCTTGAAACGTCTCTTTTTTGCCTTATGGCCGGAACAAAACGCCAGACAACAATGCGCGGCGTTAATCAACAAACTAAACCGGACCGGAAAACCTGTTAAAGAAGCAAATTTACATGTCACCGTGTTGTTTTTAGGGAGAATTTCTCCAGAACAACAGGCCGTAATCACCGGGGAAGCGGGAAAACTGCCATCGCCGCCGATAACGTTGAGTTTTGACCGCCTGAGTTTCTGGAAAAAACCTGCCGTACTATGCCTGACTGCCTGTCAATTCGATCAAAGCGTGTCGATATTGAACGAAAACTTGGCCCGCATAGCCGAACAACAAGGCATACCCATCGAAAACAGACCGTTCAAGCCGCATGTCACTTTAGTTAAAAAGGCTAATTCGGCAATCGATCTCGATTTCGCCCCCATTCTTTGGCGGTCAAACGGCTTCTGCTTGGTAGAATCCTGCTCAGGTTCGGATGGTGTTGAATACCGGATCATTCAACGCTGGCCGACAATCTAGCCCCAAAAAACAGGAGACTAATCATGCCTTTTTTAAAATTGAACACCAATTCAACGCTCGACACGGAACTGAAATCAAAATTGCTAGGCGAACTATCGCAACTAGTGTCCAAAGAGACAGGCAAGCCGGAGCGCTACGTCATGATTAGTATTGAGGAACACAACGCCATGCTGTTTGCCGGCAACACATCGCCCTTGGCATATCTGGAATGCAAGAGCATTGGCCTGAGCAGCAGCCAAGCCAAAAGCTTGTCCGCATCAATATGCCAATTGCTCAATACCCGGCTTTCAATCCCTCAAGATCGGATTTATATCGAGTTCAGTAACTGTCCGGCTGATTTTTGGGGCTGGAACGGCTCGACATTTGGCTAAACTACCCGGACGTCGAATAAATACGAGCGCGCATTTCAGACAAAACAGACTCAATGAGTTGGCGAGCCAATACCAAGCACGCCAACTCAGTCGCCTTATTTTGATTTTTTGGCTTCTTGGAGTTTTTCCGGCTTCTCTGGCTTATCGGCTTTCACGGCAGTAGCGGGGGCTGGATCGCCAATCAAGATATTCTTTTCATTCTGCTGGATGGTTTTCTCACCAATTCCCGGCACATTTTCCAGATCTTTCAATGATTTAAAATCACCATGCTCTTTCCTGTATTGGACCACGGCCTCGGCCTTCTTCGGACCTATGCCGGTCAGCGTCTTGGCAATAGTGTCAGCATCGGCTTGGTTGATATTGATAGGATCGGCCAAAACGACAAAAGAACACAGCATTAAAAGCATAAATAACTTTTTCATGGATTTTCTCCGACTGTAAGATAAATAAAGAACGCCCGGACTAATCAGCGCATGAAAAATCAGCTGATCTTGTGAGCTAGGCAATCTTAGCCCTTTCTTTCAATTTTACAATTCAAAAACAAAAATCCACTGATTAATCGACGCTAGCCACAATCACAGCCCGAACCGGCGCCGGCAAGCCTTCGCAAGTCACATCCGGAGAATGCGGATCGAGAAAATCTGCCAAGGAATGAAACCGCATCCATTCGGTACTGCGCTGCTCCTCAAGAGAGGTTTTGGAAACATCCGCTAGGCGAATATTTTTAAACCCGCAACGACGCATCCATAACATCAAAGCTGCGCAGCTAGGCAAAAACCACACATTGCGCATTTGCGCATAACGCCCCTCCGGCACCAACACTTGTTCCGAATTGCCTTCAACCACCAGAGTCTCCAAAATCAATTCGCCGCCCGAACGCAAACAGCCCTTTAATTCCAGCAAATGATCGATCGGCGAGCGACGGTGATACAACACCCCCATCGAAAACACCGTATCGAACAACCCCATGTTGGGCGGCACATCTTCTATCCCCAGCGGCAACAGATAAATCGGCGCTTCGCCGTGCAGCTTACGGATAGCCTGAAACTGCATCACGCTGAGCAAAGTAGGGTCAATGCCAACCACCAGTCTCGCTCCCGCACCGAGCGTGCGCCAACAATGATAACCATTGCCACACCCGACATCCAAAACCAGTCGATTCCGTAGTGGTGCAATCTGTTCTTTCACCCTATCCCATTTCCAATCCGAGCGCCATTCGGTATCGATGTCGATGCCAAATATCCAATAAGGCCCTTTCCGCCAAGGATGCAACTGCATCAATTGTTCGCGCAAACCGGCCCGCACCTCTTCGGAAATATCCTCTGCCTGACCTATTCTGACACTCTCCAACAAATCGACACTGGACGGCATCAAGTCCGGCAAATCCTCTACCGCCTGTTGCCAGCGCCTTAGATCGCCATGCGACGAATCCGCAAAAGCCGCCGCCAATTGCTCAGGCAAACGGTTTACCCAGACTTCGTCGCCGGCCGCCGCCAATGCTTGATAAAGACCTTCGTAAAGCGTCATTTCAATGCAATCATCGAAGCGAAGTTGAAATACTGAAACCAAACTTCCGCGCTGGCGAAACCCGCCACTTTCAAGCGCTGTTGATGCGCAGCAAAGGTTTCCGGAATCAGCACATTCTCCAAAGCGCTGCGCTTCTGGCTGATTTCCAGCTCGCTATAGCCTTGGGCTTTTTTAAATAAATGATGCATATCAATCTGCAAAGCCTGCTGTCGAGCATCGTCGAACGCCAGCTTTTCGGACAAAATCAAAATCCCGCCCGGCAACAAACCGCGATAGATCTTGGCCAAAAAAGCCTGCCGATCAGCCAACGGGATAAACTGCAAGGTAAAATTCAGCACAACCACCGAGGCATTGCTAATCGGCATGTCGCGAATATCCGCACATATGATTTCTATCTCGGCTCCTTCGGAGGCAACCGACAGATTTTTCCGACATTGTTCGACCATTGCGGCGGAATAATCCACAGCAACGATTCGGCAATTCTTAGTAGTGATTTGCTGGTGCATAGCTAAGGTTGCAGCACCCAACGAACACCCCAAGTCGTAGCAAACACTATCTTCCTTGGCAAAGCGCGCCGCCAATAAACCGATCGCCGAGATGATAGTGCTGTAACCGGGAACCGAGCGCTGAATCATGTCCGGAAAGACTTTGACGACAGCGTCGTCGAAGGTAAATGCTCTGATTTCGCCCAGCGGACTGGCGTAAAGAGAATCTTTAACGGATTGCATACTGATGATCATTCCCGGCTGCCCTGAACGGCACAACCGGGAACACTAAGAGGGGAAAAGCTTATGAATTATTCTTGCTGTTTAACGCTTCGGTATTGCGCTTGGCCAATTGGTTGATAACCTCTTGCAACGAACCGGTGCGCTCCACTTCGTTTTTGAAGCTGGTGCGATAGTTGGTCACCAAACTTACGCCTTCGATCATGATGTCGTAAGCTTTCCATTGGCCTTTGACGTTCAGCATCCGATAGTTAACAGCGATAGGCTGCAAACCGGGTTGCAGCACTTCGGTTTTAATCAGGACTTTTCTTTCGTCTTCTTCCGGGGTGATCGGCAAAAACCGCACGGACCAATCTTTAAATTCAAAGAAAGCTCGGGAATAGGTCCTGATCAACAACACCTGAAACTCTTTTTTAAAGCTTTCTTTTTCCGCCGGCGAAGCATCCTTCCACATTTTCCCCAACACCAGCGAAGAAATCAGATCGAAATCCACATTTGGATAAATCACTTCCTGGACGAAGGCATTGATTTTTTGGAAATCATGCGGAAAGGCAGGATCCTGCAAGCGTTGCTTCAACTTGTTGGACGCCTCCTCAATAGTGCGTTGCGGCTCGCTCAGATCAGCCGCGGCAGCAGGCAAAGACAAAAACATGCCGGCAAACAAGCTAAAAACCACTACAAATATAAAATGCATATGACGTTTGATATTCATAAAAACCATCTCAAAAAAGTATCGCCGGCTAATTTCAACCGCCTTCATTCGATACACTGCTAAAATAAAGGCCGAAGCACTAAACCGGCTCCAGATTCTAGCCAGCCCACGGGGCCGGCAAGTACCCCATTATATTACTATGGAAGAGATGTCATACCCTAACGACTTTTTCCCGGCCACCCGGATGCGCCGGATGCGTTATCAGGCATTTTCCCGACGGTTGATGCGGGAAAATCGCTTAAGCAGCGACGACTTAATCTGCCCGCTATTTGTTATCGAGGGCAATAATAAACAAGAAGCTGTCGCCTCCATGCCGGGCGTCAGTAGATTATCCATCGACCTGGTGCTACGCGAAGCCGAAACCTTATTAAATCTGGGCGTACCCGCCATTGCCCTATTCCCGGCGACCGATCCGGACAAAAAATCCTTAAGCGCGGAAGAAGCTTACAACCCTGACGGCCTGGCACAACGTTGCGTTCGGGCTTTGAAAGATGCTCTGCCGGAATTGGGCGTAATCACCGATGTGGCGCTAGACCCTTTTACCTCACACGGCCAGGACGGATTGCTGAACGACCAAGGCTACGTCGTCAACGACGAAACTGTCGAAGTGCTCTGCAAACAGGCCTTGTCGCATGCCGAAGCCGGTGCCGACATCGTCGCCCCCTCCGACATGATGGACGGCCGTATCCGTGCGATCAGAACCGCCCTGGAATCACATGGCCATATCAATACCCGAATTCTGGCCTATTCGGCCAAATACGCCTCCAGCTTCTACGGCCCGTTCCGCGATGCGGTTGGCTCAGCGGGTAATCTCGGCGGCGGCAATAAATACAGCTATCAAATGGATCCGGCCAATTCCGATGAAGCGTTACGGGAAATTGCGCTCGATTTACGCGAAGGCGCCGATATGATCATGGTCAAACCCGGCATGCCCTATTTGGACATCATCCGCCGCGCCAAGGATCAATTCGGCGTACCGACCTTTGCCTATCAGGTCAGCGGCGAATATGCGATGCTGAAAGCGGCATCCCAAAACGGCTGGCTAAACGAACAACAAGTGGTGATGGAATCCCTGCTGGCATTCAAGCGCGCCGGCTGCGACGCCATACTGACTTACTACGCGAAATCCGCTGCCCAGTGGCTAAAACAACAATAACAACTACACAAATGGACTCGGCATGAACGACGACCTAGATTTCGATGACAACAACTCGACCGACGAACCGCCTGAACAGCGCCGACGTTACTTCGGCCTGGAACAGGCGGTATTTATCCTGCTGGTTGTTTTGTCGCTGCTTGGCATCGCTATCACCGAATTCAACCCACACGATGGCTATGGCTATTGGTTATTCATGGTGATCGTGTTTGGCATGCTGTCTATTTTCGTGTCCTGGCTGCAAACCAGAACCAACGACAACGACTTTGGCGACATCGTCAAAGCCCAGGGTCTGCATTGGTTGCACACTCTGGTAGTCGTGATTGCAGCCGCATTACTTAACAAATCCGAAGAGTTGTCCGACAGAAGCGCCAGCTTGGTGATTTTGTTGATCCTGGCCTTGGCGACGATGCTGGATGGCATACGCATCGGCTGGCAATACAGCTTACTCGGCTTTTTCCTCGCGACCTGCGCGCTGATCGTCGCCTATTTTGAGAACTTTATGCCTATCAGTATAGGACTGGGCGTGCTGGTGACAGCCTGCACCTTCCTCTGGGAATATTGGCGCAGCAAATACAGTACCGATGATGAAAATTGACAATTACGCGGTATTCGGCCAACCGATCAGCCACAGTAAATCACCGCGCATCCATAAATTATTTGCCGAGCAAACCGGCCAACTCATGGATTACGTCGCCCAGGAGGTCCCTGCGGAAAATTTTACAGCGGCGACAACCCATTTTTTCGCCGAAGGCGGCAAAGGCCTGAACTGCACCGTCCCACTCAAGGAACTGGCTTGGCAATATGCCGATCATTTGACAGAGCGCGCTCTTCAAGCAAAAGCCGTCAACACCTTAGTCCGCCAAGCGGATGACAGCATTTTGGGCGACAATACCGACGGCATCGGCTTGCTTAACGACTTAACAATAAACCATGCCATCACGCTGAAGGACGCCAAGATTTTGATTCTAGGGGCTGGAGGCGCCACACGCGGCATCGCCCCCCCCCTACTGGAACAACGGCCATCGACATTGGTCATCGTCAATCGCAATGCGGGCAAAGCCCAAGCGATTGCCGAGGATTTCGCGGAACTAGGCGCGGTGCAAGCTTGCGATTACGCTAATCTTATAGATCGCCAATTCGATTTGATCATCAACGCCACGTCGGCCAGCCTCAGCGGCGATTTGCCGCCCTTGCCCGCCGCGCTGTTGAAAGCGGGCGGTAGTTGCTACGATCTGGCTTATGCCAACCAAGCCACTGCATTTGTGACATGGGGCTTGGCGAATAACGCTGCTCACAGCCTGGACGGCTTGGGCATGCTGGTAGAGCAGGCCGCCGAAGCGTTCTTTATTTGGCGAGGCGTGCGTCCGCACACATCGCCGGTGATTGGCCTGTTAAACGCCGAAAGAGAATTAAACAACACGAACGGATGAAATTATTGACCGGGGCGATGTCCATGGTAACAATCTCCCCAAACCGCCCGCCATTAACGTTTACTGGAATACTATGAGTGGAATTAGAGCTTTTTTTGAAAAATCCCAAGCTAAAGGCAAACCGCAGAGCGGTGGGCAACGCATTACGCCGGAAACTCTAAAACAGTTATTCCCCATCAGGAATTTAAGCGACGAGATATTACAAACTTTCGCCACTGAAAATCACGTCGAAACCCTGCCAGCCGGCAGCACCTTGTTCAGCGTCAATCAGCAGGCGACTTGCGCAATGTATTTGTTGCGCGGCACAGTGATCCTGGCCGACCACAACGGCAAAAGCTATGAAATATCGGCAGGCAGCGCACAAGCCAAATTCCCGATATGCAGCGGTATCAAGCACACCGCCACCGCGACCGCAAAAACCGAGATAGACCTGTTGCGGGTATCCCTGAAAATCATGCTGACGCCGAGCCGCCAAGACCACGGCAAACTATCTATCCCGGAAGAGTTGCATCACAATCGGCTATTGAGCTTATTCGTCGAACACTTCGAAAATAACGACCACGAGATAGAAATCCCCTCATTACCCGAAGTGGCGATCAATTTACGCAAAGCCATCCAAAAAGATGTCAACATCGACGAAGCCGTCAAAATCATCCAACTGGACCCTGCCATCTCCGCGAAATTGATCGAAGTCGCCAATTGCCCGTTATATCTGACCAACGTACCGGCGAAAAACTGCAAAGACGCTGTCGTGCGTATCGGCTTGAATGCCACGCGCAACCTGGTAACAGCGTTGAGTATGAAGCAGATTTTCAAAAGCAAATCGCCGCTGATTAAAAATCATTTGGAAGATCTGTGGAAGCAAAGCCTTTATCTGTCCGGCCTGTGCCATGTGCTGGCCAGCCACAGCATGCAGCAAAATCCGGAGAATGCCTTACTGGCCGGACTGGTCTGCGACATCGGCGTGATTCCCTTTCTGAGTTTTACCGCCAACTTACCACCCGAATACCATAATGACGCCGAAATCATGGAAGCCATGCCCATCATCAAAGGCCCGGTCGGCGCCGTGGTGTTGAAAGAATGGGATTTTGCCGAAGAATTCATCGACGTGGCCAAGTCGTCCAGCGACTGGTTTCAAAACAGCGGCGATACCTTGACGGTGACCGATATAGTAGTCCTGTCCAGACTCCATGCCTTGATCGGCAAAAAAGCCACCGCCGATCTGCCGGCGATTACCGCCATCCCCGCCGCGGCCAAATTGAAAAACTTCTCTTTGTCTCCGGAAAATACGCTGGCAATCTTGCACGATGCCAAAACTAAAATTCACGAAGCATTGAGCATCTTTTCGTCCTAGCCGCATGATCTGGAAATTTTTAAAAAAATCACCGGACAAAACGCCGACAGAGAGCAGCCCCCCCGCAGCAACCGTCAACCAATTGCCCTTGAGCTACCTGCAAAAGCTCATCCCGCTGGGGGACTTGCCGGCGGCAGACTTGTTGGCAATACCGGTGACCATGCGGAACTTCAACCCCGGCGACATCATATTTAACCGTGGCGCCGAGGCCGAACAATTAAGCTATCTGTACACCGGCAACGTCTATCTGGAAGCGAATAATGGCGCCGGTTATACGGTCGAAGCCGATACTTTTAAAGCCTGTTATCCGCTGGCAACATCCGGCGAACACGCGTTCAGCGCGATTGCCAAATCACCGACCCAAATCATCTACATGCCGCTGTCCAACTTGCAGCACAGCAGCAAACCCGTCAACAATCCGCTGATCAACCCGGAGAGCATTCCGCCCAAGCTGCGAGACAGCTTTTTTTTCGACAGCTTTTGCGATGCGTTCAGAGCCGACAATCTGCATGTTCCCAGCCTACCGGATGTTGCCTTGCGTTTGCGCAGCGCCTTGCAAAAAGACATCAGCATCGCCGATGCGGTCAAAATTTTAAACCTGGACCCGGTTATATCCTCCAAATTGATTCAGGTCGCAAACAGCCCAATCTACCGCGGCAGCAACCCGATCACCAGTAGCCATGATGCCGTGAACCGGCTGGGGTTTAAAACCACGCAAAACCTGGTGACCAGCATCAGCCTGCACCAGTTGTTCAGAAGCCGCAACCGGCAATTGAACAACATTATTCAGACACTTTGGAAACAAAGCATCCAGATTGCCAGCCTCAGCCACACCTTGGCCGGACTAACCCGAAAAGTGAACGCCGACGAAGCCTTACTGGCCGGGTTAATTCACAATATTGGTGCTTTACCTATCGTCACCTTTGCCGAAAGCCTTGATATTTCAAAGTATACCGAAGAAGAATTACAGGCTAGCATCGCCTGTCTGCAAGGTTTGTTAGGCACCTATATTTTGAAAAAATGGCATTTCCCCGATAGTTTTCAGCAAATTCCCGTCAATACCACAAATTGGTACTTCGACGACGGCCAGGGTTTGCAGTTGTATGACGTCGTTTTGTTAGCCAAATTTCACAGCCAACTCGGCGGCGCCAATACCCAAAAACTGCCGCCACTCAACACCTTGCCGGCCTTTCAAAAACTGGACGATAGCGCACTGACGCCAGATATGTCGCTGAAAGCGCTACAGGACGCAAAACAACAAATTGCCGAGGCCATAAACTTTTTCAGGACATAAGATGAACTGGTTTTCCAAGCTACTGGAAAAAAATACCGCCGCCAAAAGGCCCACCCCGAGAGCAGTGACACCTGGCGCTGAACGCCCGTATAGTCAGCCAACCGACAGCGCGGCATCCAAACCCAACACCACCCATCAGCAAACTCTTACAGTCGCACAACTGAAAAAATTCGCTCCCTTGCGTGATCTGGATGACGCCGCCTTAAGCTCATTGCCGCATCTCAGTTTGGCCTACGCCAAGGGGGCGATTATTTTTACCCTGGGGCAACCGACCAGCAGCGTCCTGTATTTGTTGGCCGGACAACTGTCTATGCAGCCGGATAGTGCTAGCCGCTATCAAATCGACGCCGATTCCACGTTAGCCAATCTGCCGCTGAACAGCGGTAGCCGCTGCGGCGCTACCGCCACGGCGCTCAGCGATGTGCGCATTTTGGAAATCCCTATCCAACTCAACCGTTTGTGGACGGATAAAAGTCAGGAAAGCGCCAATTGCGTGGAACTGGTCGATATTCAACTGCCGGAACCGATTAACGGCAGCCGCTTCTTCAACAGCTTCGCCCAAGCCTATCGGGAAAACAAACTCCGCCTGCCCTCCTTACCTGACGTAGCACTGAAACTGAAAGATGCGGTGCAAAAGGACATCGGTATCCGTGGGGCCGCTGACATTATTCAACTGGACCCGCCTATCGTGGCAAAATTAATCCAGGTGGCGAACAGCCCCTTGTATGCCACAGAAATACCGATCAACAATTGCCATGACGCGGTAGCCCGCATCGGCCTGAATGCGACGCGGAATCTGGTGATGGGCATCAGTATGAAACAATTATTCAGCTGCACCGACCCGGAACTCATGAAAGGCATGCAGACATTATGGAAAAACAGCCTATATGTCTCAAGTTTAAGCTTCGTGTTGGCACAGGAGTGCAGCAACATCAACCCGGAGGACGCCCTGCTGGGCGGTTTGATTGCCGACATCGGCGCGATTCCCTTACTGCATTTTGCCGAACAATTTCCCGACGGCGGCCCCAGCTTTCAGGAACTAAAAACCGCGCTGCCCTATTTACGCGGCCCGGTCGGAGTGCTGATGCTGCATACCCTCGGATTTCCCGAACAACTGGGCAACATTCCGCATCAAGCAGAAAACTGGCTGTACGACAGCGGCCCGGAACTAACGATGACCGACATCGTCATCCTCGCCAAATTGCACAGCTATT
The DNA here is from genome assembly GCF_000515215.1 of Methylomonas sp. 11b. NCBI lineage: Bacteria > Pseudomonadati > Pseudomonadota > Gammaproteobacteria > Methylococcales > Methylococcaceae > Methylomonas > Methylomonas sp. 11b. The sequence continues at coordinate 3,529,373 of NZ_KI911557.1, read as the reverse complement.
TCGGTTCCGGCAATGCCCGGGATCTGCCTTATATCAACTCGATTCCGGCTTACAGCAAACTAAATCACGGTAAACTGAACCCTGACTTTTCCTTGATGGTGTTGAAAAAAGCCCAAAACCGGGTCAACGCCGCCATGCATTTATTATCCTAATCATCCCGATATTCATATCAGACTGGCTACCGACATGACCAATCCTTTGCTTGAAAACACCGAACTGCCGCAATTTTCTAAAATTCTGCCCGAACACGTGGAACCTGCGATCAATCAGCTGCTTAGCGACGCTCGACAAACCATCGCCCGACAGTTGGCAGCCGGCGGACCTTACACCTGGCAAAACCTGATCGAACCGATTGAAGCCGCCGAAGATCGCCTCAACAAAGCCTGGTCGCCGGTCAGCCATATGAATTCGGTGGTTAACAGCGAAGCGATGCGCGATGCTTATAATGCCTGCCTCGGCAAACTCAGCGAATATGCCACCGAAACCGGCCAAAACCGCGCCTTGTACGAGGCCTACCAAGCCATCCACGACAGCGCGGACTTTGCCAAACTCGATCAAGCGCAGCAAAAAATTGTCAATAATGCCTTGCGCGATTTTCATTTATCCGGCGTGGACTTACCGCCCGAGCAACAAGCGCGTTACAAAGACATCAACCAACAGCTATCAAAACTAGCCAGCCAGTACGAAGAAAATTTGCTGGATGCCACCAACGCCTGGCATAAACAGATCACCCATATCGAAGACTTGGCCGGACTGCCGGAATCGGCCCTGGCGCAAGCCAAACAAGCGGCAGAAACCGAAGGCAAGGAAGGCTGGCTGATCAATCTGCAATTTCCATCCTATCTGGCGGTAATGACCTACGCTGATAATCGGGAACTGCGCCGCGAACACTACGAAGCCTTTTGCACCCGCGCCTCCGATCAAGGCCCCCATGCCGGACAGTGGGATAACTCGGAGATCATGGAGCAAATCCTGGCCTTGCGCCATGAAAAAGCCCAACTGCTGGGATTTAACAACTACGCCGAATATTCGTTGGCTACCAAAATGGCCAAATCCACCGACGATGTCGTGAAGTTTCTGGAAGACCTGGCCGATAAATCCTGGCGTCAGGCCCGCCGCGATTTGACCGAACTGAAAGAGTTTGCCGCCGCCGAACACGGCCTCAGCGACTTGCAAGCCTGGGACATCGGTTATTATTCGGAAAAGATGCGTCAGCACTTCTATCAGTTATCACAGGAAGAAGTAAAAGCTTACTTCCCCGACAATAAGGTCGTACCCGGCCTGTTTGCCATTGTTGAAAAACTCTACGGCTTGCAAATCAGCGAGATCAAAGACTTCGACGCCTGGCACCCGGACACCCGCTTTTATCAGATTTTGGACAAGAACGGCCAATTGCGCGGTCGCTTCTTCCTGGACTTGTACGCCCGCGCCAAAAAACGCGGCGGCGCCTGGATGGACGATTGCGTCTGCCGTAAAAAAATCGGCGACGCATTACAAACACCCGTCGCTTATTTGACCTGCAACTTTACGCCGCCAACAGTTAGCGATCCGGCTTTGCTGACGCACGACGAAGTGGAAACCCTGTTTCACGAGTTCGGCCACGGTTTGCACCACATGTTGACCCAGATCGACCACCTAGGCGTATCCGGCATCAACGGTGTCGAGTGGGATGCGGTGGAACTGCCCAGTCAATTCATGGAAAACTGGTGCTGGGAAAAAGAAGCGCTGGGTTTAATTTCCGGCCACTATCAGACCGGCGAACCGCTGCCCGATGCCTTGTACGACAAAATGCTGGCGGCGAAGAACTTCCAAGCGGGGATGATGATGGTAAGGCAACTGGAATTCAGTTTGTTTGATTTCAAGATGCACCTGGATTACAGTCCAGCCAAGGGAGGCCAGATTTACAGCGTCCTGAAACAGGTTCGGGATCAGGTGGCCGTGGTTAAGGTGCCGGAATTCAACCGTTTCGCCCATAGCTTTTCGCATATTTTCGCTGGTGGTTACGCCGCCGGTTATTACAGTTACAAATGGGCGGAAGTGTTGTCGGCGGACGCATTTTCCTTGTTCGAAGAGAAAGGCATTTTCGACCGCGATACAGGCGAGTCATTCCTGCACAACATCCTGGAACAAGGCGGCAGCAGCGATGCGATGACCTTATTCAAAAACTTCCGCGGCCGCGAACCCAATATCGACGCCCTGCTCAGACATAACGGTATCGCTGCGTAAATGTTTCCTGCATTGCCTTGATGCTCGTCATCAAGGCAATCGAGTTTTTCAGGAGCAAAAATGAAAAACTGCCCACAATGCGGCCAGCCCAGGTTGGGCGAGGCATTTAAATGTCCGAGTTGCGACGTGTTTTATTCCCAGCTCGACGAACTGCTTTACGCAGAACAGCAAAAACAGGAAAGTCTGACCCTAAAAGGCGCGTTTAAACGCATCCGCGCCGCCGAAAACCATTCGCAAGCCCTGCGAGATGAGTTGAAAACGCTGTGGCGCAACACGCCTCTGAAAACCAAGATCGTGATTTGGACGGTAATCGCCTTCGTATTTGTGCTGGTCGTGCCGATTTTTTAAACGCTTTTAACGATCAGGGACTAAGGGTGTAGAAACCGATAGTCCCGCAAATTTTCTCTCCGGCTAATCTTCTTTAGGTGCCGCAGGCGGTGGCTCGGTTGGCGTATTGGTGACGGTTAAGGTATTCCCATCCAGCGTCAGTTCAACCGCGTTGTTCTGATGAGCCTTCAACTCGGTCAACGAGCGCCAGCCGGCGTTATCCAGTTTACGAAAAGCCGCGAAAAAACCCAGTATCCGCGTATCGGCGGCTGGCTCGATCCGCAAGGTTTTAATCTCGCCGGGTTTTAACACCAACTCTTGCTTACGGACCAAATCCGCGCCCAAAGTGGCCTGCTCTTTATCGAATATGGCAAAAAAATCGGCTCCGCTAAAACCGCTCTGCTCCCTTAACTCATAGACTCTTAACACCACCGGCGACGCTTTGCCGTCGGCGTCGGGGTTAATTGAAGCGGTACTTTTTAGCGTCAACTCCACTACTGTCGGCGGTGGCGGGGCCGGTTGCTCGGGCACATCGGCACATGAGGCAAGAATGGAAGCAAACAAAATCGGCAGCATTCTGGGTAACAACATACGATCTTCCCTTAAAAACATAAATGAATACATTCTGCCATAGACGGCCTGAGTTGGCGTAAGGATTCGAGCAAACGCACGCACAAACAACCGAATTCAGAAATTTTGCAAGATCGGGGCTTGGGCAGCCTGGCGTTGCCATCGCCGCCGGTTTTCGCCTATGCTTAGCGGCTGGTATCACTTCTTAATTCGTTAGCCATGCACGTTACCCTCGTTCACGTCCACGTCAAACCCGACCACATCGACGATTTCATTACCGCCACCCGCCTGAACCACTTGGCTTCGGTACAGGAATCCGGCAACCGCCGCTTCGACGTGCTGCAAGTCCCAGACAACCCCAGCCAGTTTATCCTGTACGAAGTCTACGCAACCGCCGAAGACGCGGCGGCGCACAAACAAACCGAACATTATCTGGCCTGGCGCGACACGGTCGCTGACTGGATGGCCCAGCCGCGCCAAGGCGTTCCTTATAAAGCCTTGTTTCCGGAGGCTTGAGCATGCAGGCTTTCAAACCGTTTTACATTGCCCGCTTGCCCAGGATTTTGTTCGGCCGCGGCCGCTTAAACGAAGCGCCGGCGCTGATCGCCGGATACGGCCGCAAAGCATTGCTGGTTACTGGCAAACAGTCTTTTTTCGGCACGCCGCGCTGGCAAAGCTTTATTGACGCGCTGGCCGGGCAAGGCGTCGAATGGCGGCATTGCGCGGTGTCCGGCGAACCGTCACCGCAACTGATAGACGACACAGTGGACCAATTCCGTAACGAGCATATTGAAGTCGTGGTCGCTATTGGCGGCGGCAGTGTATTGGATGCCGCCAAGGCCATCGCCGGCTTGCTACCCAGCGGCGACTCGGTGCTGGATTATTTGGAAGGCGTAGGCCGCAACAAACCGTATCGCGGTCCCAGCACACCGTTCATCGCGGTGCCGACCACCGCCGGCACCGGTAGCGAAGCCACCAAAAATTCGGTGCTCAGTGTCCAAGGCCCGCAAGGCTTCAAAAAATCGTTTCGCGACGAATGCCTGGTACCCGAATACGCCATCCTCGACCCGGACTTGTTGGCCAGCTGTTCGCCGGCACTACTCGCCGCCGACGGCATGGACGCATTGACGCAATTGCTGGAATCCTACGTCTCGGCCAAGGCCAATCCGTTCACCGACGCGTTGGCCTGGAGTGGCATGCAGGCCGTCAAAGACGGCTTTTTCGCAGCCTGGCACGGAGCCGAACCGGAAGCCGGCGAAGGCCGCGCCGCGATGGCTTACGCCGCGCTGTTGTCCGGCATCACGTTGGCACAAGTGGGCTTGGGTTCCGTGCACGGCTTGGCATCCCCCCTGGGCGCCTTCTTCCCGATCCCGCACGGCGTGGTATGCGGCACGCTAGTCGCTGTCGCAACCGACGTCAACATCCGCGCAATGCAAGCCCGCGAACCGGCCAATCCGGCCCTCGCCAAATACGCCGCAGTCGGCCGGTTACTAAGCGGCCAAAACGAACTAGACGACCAATTGGCCCGCGACGCATTGATCGCGCTGCTGGCCGACTGGAGTAATAGGCTGAAACTGGACCGTCTTAGCGTCTACGGTATTACCGAGGCCGACTTCCCGCACGTCATCGCCAATGCGCGCGGCAGCAGCATGCAGACCAATCCGATTGTGTTGGCGGATGAGGAGATTGGTGAAATTTTACGAAAAAGACTTTAATTCTGGCTAGCCTTGATGAATGCCGAGATGATCCAGATGGTAGTGGTAGAGGCATTCCCGCTGGCTTGGGTGTTGTCCTGTTCGTGCAGCGCCAAGGGCCGGAAGCTACCGGGTTCGAATAGATAGGTGCGGCTGCGCTGGCTATCGGTTTCTGCGAGCAGGCGCGGGCCGTCGTATCGAAACAGGGTTTCGCCTTGCGCGGTGTGTTTGGCGATGCGCCGGCCCAGGGCATCGTAGCTGTATTGGGTGATGCCGTTTGGCGTTTCGGCGCGGACTAGGCGGTTGTCGCTGTCGTATTGGTAGCGGGTGACAATGTGGCCGGCCTTGCCGCGTTTTTCTTATATTCGGTTGCCGTCCGAACGAGAACCAAGCTTTCTGATTCAGGGCTTAACTGCGAATCAGTGCACTTCCTTGCGCACGATTACGCTGACGCTAACCGTACCTGCGGGCTGAATGCCTGGCGAGGTGGGGCAGATGGAGGCTTACATAGCTACAATCTGAAGCACAAGGTGAGCCGAATATCCCCTTAGCCTGACAGACACCTATAAAAATCCAGTAACTACCAGATTAAGTTTTAACCACTACAAATTATAGGTCTGAATTAATTCAGCAATGTTCTTACAAGTTCCGGATTACCAAGCACCAAAAACCCGACCTCGCAATCATCAAATTCACCAATTTTCTTAAAAATCAATGCACCCTTATTTTGTAAGGAAACAAGCATTTTAGAATCCTCGTTAAGGTCACCGCTCCATCCCATTTCTAGCACATCTCGAATTCCACAATGACCAGGGAAGGCAACAATATAAGCGCAACGCTCATCCGCAATAGCCTTAATAACATCCTCGATTGCATGTTCATAGAATTGAGTTGCTCCAAAAAATTTCACTTTCCCATTGCTTTCCATGAGAATCTCAAGTGAATTTTCTGAATCAGGTATAACCATTCCCCTAGCTTTCAGTGCTCCCCAAAGCTTTCGATAACGAACAACACGCGTATCGGGCTGCCAAGCGGAATTACCGATCAATAGCCAAACATCGTATTCCGGAATATTTTTCGAAAATAAACCAAAAATAAAGCGCAAAATCATACAAAGCGAGTCACGGGAAGGAACATTCTTAACAGTCCAACTGGCCCCTGCAACAACATGGTCGCTCGGCCATACACCTTCCTTGAAATTAAAAACTTCGTTTTTTTCTGATAGATCATCAGTAACCCCAACCATGATTTCAGTAGTCATAATGGTTACCTGCTTCGTCATTGAAGTGCGCCCCCCGATTTTGAGAGTTGCCAACTCCGAAATCATGACCACCTGCGTCATCACGAATCCTAACGGTTTTAGTACCTCCACCCGATGTGGGAACCTCATATTCGTATATCCGACCTGGTTGGGTGTTACCCCGCCGATCCACATTCGGCAGTACCCGGCTCGGTTGTTGACTCGTAGGAACACCCGATTGACGCTTAGCCTCATTGAAAGCGCCGCTCCGTCCTGAACCAGGGGGGCTCATGTTGGGAGGCCTTGTCTCGTCCTGAAGCCCGCAATCCTTTCCGGTCAATCCTAAAGGATCAATCCAGTTCACTGGATTCTGAACATATTGGTAAAGATTACTTCCACCGGCCAACCCAATCGGATCCTGATGAACAAACCGCCCCGCATTAGGATCGTAATACCGGTTCAGGTTGTAATGCAAACCGGTTTCGGCGTCGTAGTACTGGCCTTGAAAGCGTAGCGGATTGTCGATTTCCTCAATATCTGCCAGGGCTAGGTTGCCGTAGGCGCGGTAGCGGGCAGACCAGACGATGTGGCCTTGACCGTCGGTCAACTCCCTAGGGGTGCCGAGATGATCCAGGTGGTAGTGGTAGGTGGTGCCGCTGGCATGGGTGTTGTCCTGTTCGTGCAGCAACAAGGGTCGGAAACTGCCGGGTTCGAATAGGTAGATACGGCTGCGCTGGCTATCGGTTTCTGCGAGCAGGCGCGGGCCGTCGTATTGAAACCGGGTTTCTCCTTGCGCGGTGTGTTTGGCGATGCGCCGGCCCAGGGCGTCGTAGCGGTATTGGGCGGTGCCTTGCGGGGTTTCCGCGCGCACCAGATGGTTGTCGGCGTCGTATTGGTAGCGGGTGACGATTTGACCGGCCTTGCCGCGTTTTTCTTCGATCAGGTTGCCGGCGGCGTCGTAGCTGTAGTGGCGGTCGCCCATCATCAGCAAGCGGTCGCCTTCGATTCGGCCGCCTTCCGCGCTGGCACCTAGCAGGTTTCCGGCCGGGTCGTGAACGAAGCTTTCCGGGCTGAGGCCTTCGCTACGGATCAGGCGGGCGGCGGGGTCGTAGTGGTATTGGCTGCGGCCCTGGCGCAGGTCGTCCAGTTCGCGGAGTTTGCCGGCCGCATCGTAGTTGTACTGGCGACCGATGAGCACCGCTTGGCCTTTGAGCGCGGCGCGTTGCCGCAACAAGCGCCCCAGCGGATCGTAGTCGTAGTCGGTGTTGAGTTGGCCTTGGCTACGGCCGATTTCCCGGCCCAGTTCGTCGTAGCGGTGGCTGGTGAGGGTTTGGCCGTCGAATTCGATGCTGTCCAGGTAGCGCTCGCCGAAACGGTAGTCGATGCGATGCCGGTCCGGGGTTTCGGTGTGGATGCGCCGGCCCAGCAAGTCGTATTTGTGGCGGACGATGGCGCCGTTCTGGTTTTCCTGGTTGATCTGACCCAGTGCGTTGTACCCCAACAGCACCAGGCTGTCGGCATTTTTGGCTAGTTGCAAGCGGCCCAGCGGATCGTAGCCGTATTGGCTCAGGCTGCCGTCGGCGGCATGCTTTTTCAGCAAGCGGCCGAGACGGTCGCGTTCGAAGCGGGTGACGCTCCAATCGCCGTCGGCGCCGGGTTGCAGGTAGGCTTCCAGCGCACCGGCGGCGTTGTAGCGGTAACGCTGGATACGGCCGTCGAAGCCGATTTCTTCGACCAGATTTTCGTCGCGGTCGTAGTTAAGGCTGTAGGTTTCGCCTTTCGGGTTGATCAGGCCGATCAGATTGCGTTCGCTGTCGTAGCGATAACGCATTTCATGACCCAGCGGATCGATGCGGGCGGTAGGTTGGGACAGGCCGTCGTCGTAGCGATATTCGGTGGTGTTACCCAGGCCGTCGAGGTAATGGGTCAACAAGCCGGCGGCGTTGTAGCGCAATTGCACAGTGCTGCCGTCCGCGTGCTGCACGGCCGTGACCCGGCCTGCGGCATCGTAGCCGTAACGGGTGGTGCGTTTGTCCTGATCGACGATGGCGACAATTCGATCGTCATCGTCGTATTGGTAGCGAGTCTTGATGCCATCGAAGCCGATCTCGCCGACCAGGCGCAACTGTTCGTCCCACAACAGCGAACGCGTCCGACCCAGCGCATCGGTGATGCGCACCGGTACGCCTTGGGCATTATATTGATACTGGGTGACCGCGCCGTTGGCGGCGACGGTTTCTTCCAGCCGGCCGCTAGCGTCGTAGCGGCGCAGCCAACGCTGATCCAAGGCATCGATCAGCTCTACCGGATTGCCTTGTTTGTCGTACTTGACGCGTTGACTAAAACCCAGCGCATCGGACACGCCGATCAAGCGGCCTTCTTTATCGTAACTAAAGCTGGTGATACCGCCGTCCGGCGCCACGGTTTGCGCCAGTTGATTGTCGGCGTTGTAGCTGTGGCGGGTTTCCCGGCCTTCCGGGCTGCGCTCCGAGAGTAACAGGCCTTGCGGATCGTGCCGATAAATCGCGACGCCGCCGCGCGAGTCGATGGCGTGGCTAACGCCGTCCGGCAACCATTCGAAACGGTAATCGTAGACGCCGTTATCGCCCCAGTTGTGCAGGCATTTACCTTGCGGCGTGTCTTGGTCCCATTCGAAATAAAAGTTAAAGCCGCTAGCCAGGGTACGGCGGGCGATGACGTGGTTGCGATAGGCGTAGTTCTCGCCTTGCTCGAGCCGATCGCGAGCGCCGATTAAATCGCCTTCATCGCTATACAGATAGCTCACCAACGGCTCGCCGGCCGCTTCGAATCCGCTTCCGCTACGCTTGCCGGGACGAATCGCGACAATGCGCCGGCCTTGGCGTTCCAACAGTAAATGTTTGTTCCAGCTGGCGGAGATGCGCTCGACGTCGCCGTTGGCGTCGCGGTGAAAATACAGGCTTTGGCCCTGGCTGTTGTGCCAGGCCCGCAGAGGGCAACGGCCAGACCGACCGGTGAAGGTTTTCGCCAAACCGCTAGGATCGACGATGCGATACTGGCCGTTTTCCCGGTACAGGCGAACCTGTTCCGGTAGATTAATGCTATAGGCTCCGGGCTTGGGCAAGGGCAAATCGATACGCTGACCATCGGCATTGCAGAACGTCACGCGCTCGCCGATTTCCAGCCATTCGTCCAACGGCGTCAGCCAACCATAGCCCAATTGATGATCGACATCGGATTGGCTGCTACGGTAATAACGCCGCCAAGCCAAGGGCAATGGGCCATCCCAAGTAAAGTCGATTTTTTCCAGCATTTCCTCGCCGGTGAGCATGCTGATCGGCTCGCCGGCGGTTTTGCAATCCTTACCCGGACATGCGGTTTGTTTGGAGGTGGAGGCCCCGCCAGCGGCTTCCCCCTCCGCCGCCGCGCCCGCGCGTGCCGGCGCTTTACCGGATGCCGATTTGCCGGTTGCTTGCGATGGCGTTACTGCTTCCGAGGCGGCTCCCGATTCGCGGGCCAAGCCTTTTTTTCCGCGTAAAGAACGCACTTTTGCCAACAGCGCGACGAAGGCCGCTACACCGATCACCGCGATGGCGTCCGCCAGATGCGTGGCAGCTTCGTCTAGATCTTGTTCATTGCCGGCAGTGGCCGTGATCGCCAAAAATTCGCCCAAATCGCGGGCGACACCGAATACCGCGAGCCCGAACATCAGGATGCCGCCGACCAGCATCAGAATATCGACGATTTCGCCAACCCCAAACACGTGGGCGCCAGCCCAAATAACCAATGTTGCGGCCATGATCGCCAAGCTTTCCGGACTGAGCAGCGCTTCAAACTCGCGGCGCATACTGCCGGGCAGTTTCGGCGCGGTTAAACGCAAGACTTCGGAAAATTTGCGTTCCAGCGTCCAGCTCCCCACCGTTTCCACCGGTATCGGCATAGGCATGTTAGGCGCGGGAGCCGGTTGGACCGCGCTACTACTGGCACTTGCGGGTGGCGGTGGAGGCATCGGTGCAGCGACTTTCGCTTTATCCCCCTTCAGCAGATAAAACCAGGTGTCTTTGCCTACGATGCCGTCGGCGTTAATGCCGACGCTTTGTTGATACTGGCGCACGGCATTCGCAGTAGCCTGAGCAAACCGCCCATCAAGGGCCAGGTTTGGCGACGGACTAAGACAGGCGTTGAGTAAGCCTTGCAACTGCCGAACCTCGGCACCTTGCGAGCCGGGCTTTAATGTCGATAAACCGCTACGACTCGGTACTATGCGCGGCGCGGCCTTGGCCGGTTGGCCGGGCAATACGCCTATGGGTGCCGGCCGTGGCGAAGCATCGCGAATCGTCGTGCCGGCATCGATGTTGCGCGGCCTGATTTCGGAACCCGTTGGCCTGGGGTCTTTCCATCCGGCCATCTATGCCATCCTCGGAGGCAATGCGATAGAGAAGACTGACGAAGCCTCCTCGCGCTCCAGCCTGACGCCGGTCCGGCGCCGCTTATCCCTAAAGTATCCCAGCATAATCCTTACTCAATCCGTATTGTTCTGCGCGGCGGCAAAATGACCATCAGTTAATCATGACCATCCCGCCTTTAAGGGTCAGCATGCCATCACCACTCACCGTGGTCTGCAAGCCCTTCAATTCGGCCTGGGTGTCTGCCTGGATTTTAACGGTCATACCTTTGATCGTTACGCCGCTTTGGTCGATTTTGATGCTGTTGGAGCCCACTTTAAGCTCTATGGACTGCCCGGCTTCCTCGGAAATGCTGCCGGCATTGACTTTGATGGTCCGGTTCCCCTGAGTGACTGTCAAACTATCGTTGCCTTTGTCGATTTCAACGGTGTGATTGCCGGTTTTGACCGTCAATTTATCGTTGCCTTGGTCCAGCGTGATGGTGCGGTGATTGTAGATGTCCACGGTTTGGTCGCCGGCATCTTTTTTCTCGAAGCCGATTTTTTGCACATCGTTGTTTTCAACGATACGCGTAAAGTTTTTCTCGGCGTGGATATACAGCTCTTCGTTATCTTTCTTGTCTTCGAAACGAATTTCGTTGAAGTTTTCAGCAGCCCCATTCGGCGTACTGCGGGTCTTGATACCGCTTTGGGTTTTGTTGGCATCCAAGGCATACGGCGGCATTTGTTGGGCGTTGTAAACTCGCCCGGTGATGATGGGGTTATCCGGATTGCCTTCCAGGAAATCGACGATTACTTCCTGGCCGACGCGCGGAATAAACATAGACCCCCAATTATTGCCGGCCCAAATCTGCGCAACCCGCACCCAAAATGAGCTATTTTCATTTTTTGTGCCGAGCCGATCCCAGTGAAATTGCACCTTAACCCGTCCATATTGATCGGTCAGGATTTCGTCGCCGCTTGCCCCGACGACAATCGCGGTTTGCACCCCTTGCACCACCGGCACACGGGTCCGCCGCGGCGGACGGTAGGCATATTCGGTACTGATAACGGAATAGGTACATTGAAACTCGTCCATGCCGCCCGCTTCTGCAATACCATAATCATTATTTTGAATCTGGAATTGGGTGGATACCGTCAGGTATTCGCGGTTTTGATCGGCGCGCGGAAATTCCGACAAGGTGAATTTTTGCCCCACGGCCAGCGTGCGTATATTGCCGAGGGCAACGGTTTGCTCGTGCTCCGCGCGTAGCTCTTCCATACGCAAGCGCGAGTAGCGTTCACCTTCGCTATCCACTTTGAACTCCCCCGGATAGTCGTAGACCGACTTACTGGCTTGAGCATGTTCGCCAGGCAGCTCTGTGACTTTATCCAAAGGCGCGGTCGTCGCCTCGAAATCGAAATCCTTTAAGCGGTAACTGCCGGAACGAATTTGCCGTCCGAGCCGCCATTGGTAAAAATGCTCCTCGTCGCGCCCGCCCTGATTTGCGGCTGGGTAGTATTTGACCGTGGCCGGTGTCGCTGCCGTCAACTTGGTAATGTCGTCGCATAAAACCAGGGAATGAATGCTGTCGGTATGCGTGAAGTAATAGTAGATACCTTCTTCTTCGAGCAGCCGGCTAATGAAATTGAAGTCGGTTTCCCGGTATTGCACACAAAAATCGCGGGGCTGGTAAGTGGTGGAAAATTTTGTCGTCACGTCGGTATAACCGTGCTCGGCGAGAACAGCCTTGACCATGTCCGGCACGTTTTTTGTTGCCGGCGCCGGCGATAATACTCGGCAGTTACTGGCTTGCGTCAGTAACCACACTTTCGGATGCACAATAGCCCGGTAGAAATACAGATCGCCGAGCATGCCGAATTGGTTAATCTGCGTGACAATGCCGTTGAACGGGCGTAGCGCGCCGTTATCAAGTTGCAATTTGACGGTAATGCTGGTGCCCAACACCGTTTGCAGATCAATATCGCCGTTCTCGCTCAGCAATTCCAACTCGTACTCAAACAAACTGCTCAATTGTTCTTTACCAGTCATCCGATACAGCACAAAGGTATCCGCACCGGCGGCCGTAACCACCGAAGCGGTGCGAGATTCTTGAGAAAGTGGCATGGTGAAATCCTAACGCTAAAACGATAATTTTTTGATAAAGCCGGCGTCAGCCACCGATCAATACCGTAGGGTAACCAAGGACAATGGTGCCGCCATGGGCGCACATATCGCCCATCCTGGCGGCCGGCATATTGGCTATCAAAACCGTCGCCGAGCCTTTGGCAATAGTATCCGGCGGGCCGACGCACGTCGCCATGTCGGTAGCGCGTGCTGCCGGCATTTTGCCTATCATCACCGTCGGCGCACCAGGAGGCAAAATCGGGCCACCGACGTGCGGCACGGGGCCGGTAAACATTGGACAAACATGCATATCAGTTATACGTGCAGCTGGCTGTCCCATCGCAATCTCCTTAAGCAGCCTGCCAAAGTCGGCCATTACCGCCGTTGGCAATATCAATAGCCTGATCGATAAAAAACTGGTATTTCTCATAGGCTTTTTCCGGCTGGGTCAATACCGCCGCCAACATCACCGCACCGGCCACCGCCTTGGCCGTCAGATTGTCCGCCGGAGGAACCGATGGCGCATCTTCCGGCGCCATGCTGCCATCGCTCCAAAACGCCGCCATGGCTGCCCATGCGGCAGGATTTTCGAAAGACGCACTGTGCGCGGCCTCGTTGGCGGCCCGGCGATTCGGTTCGGTTGGCTTAAATACCCATAACTCCGCAGCATCAAGCGCTTTAACGACTTCAGGGGCAGTTTGCGGGCTAACCACACTGCGCGCAGAAAGACAGGCCCACCAGGTCGCTTCCCGCTTGGGTAGCGCTCTGGCCAAAAACCGCACTGCATCGGGATAAAGTTTCTGCTCGAGCAGCGTATTCAAAAAGTCAACCGGAGCAGGATCGGCAACCAGACCTGCAACTGCCTGCTGATCCAATTGAATATCCCGGCAAATCGCCGAAGCTTTAGGAATTGATACTTTTGTTAAGGATGCCGCGCCTGCCATGTATTCCCCACTTTCCGTTCACCTTGTCGATATAAATCTGAAAACCATTCGCTAAATTCACAGTGTCTACGGCTCTTTTACCTTTTTTGGTGTGGCTGGCCCTTTCTACGTATCAATGCTCTATTTCCCCACATTAACTTAGTGTTGAAATCATTTAGCGACATCCGGGAGTTTGGCGCATTTTCCGGGTCGTGGTAGATCACTTGATTCTTATCAGTGTCCACACCGATGACAACGGAAACATGTGCTCCGGGAGCTCTCCATGACATCATCAAAGGTCCATATTCTTTAAGCAATTTAGCAAGCTGCCAACCTTTCCATTTTTTGTCAGCGGGCTCTGGAACTTCTTCCAATCCTTCGTTCTGCATCATTTTCAATTCAGCAGCGCCGCCGATAGGAAAATGACCAACATCTGTGCCGTGTATATTTTTATCGAGCGGCTTATTAAATAACTCAGGATTACCTAAACGAGGGCCTGCTTCAAAGTAATAACCCACCATACATAAACTAGCATACCAGCACCCAGTAGGGTCATCTCTGGCTGTAGCAGGATCGACATGTGCGCCAATGCCGAGTTGCGTTACAAAAGGTAAATCTAAATAAAATGACATGGCAGTTCTCCAAATTTATAACAAAACTAATGGGGATTGCCCCAGTTGGTTTGGCCCCAAAAATAGCCTTATCGGCTACCCATAAAAAACGGAATTAAGCCTTAAGGCGGTTTCACAACAGCAAATCGTCATCCAACCCAAAATAAATCGATACCGTCTGAGCAAACAGCCGGAACAAATTGCCGCCAGCCTATCCCCAGGTGGATTGTCGTACGGCGAATCCTCCATACGACCGTTTTCAAAAATTTGCACGGGGCTAGCGGTTTTTCTGCATGTATTCAGCATGCGTGCCTCGAAAAGACATTCCTCCAAGCTAGGTAGAAAATCTCATGCTATCTGCTTTTGTTTCGGAATGTGCCGGGGCCCCAGTTCTTCGAAAACATCTTGTAACTAATGCATATAAAGCCTGTTAGGCGAAAACGATCTGCCAATCAGCCCAATATGCAACCCTAAATAAAAAACCAAGTTGTTATACCAATTTGGTTTTGCCGTCTATGTAACTTTGGGATGAGGGAAAGTGCGTCACTATTTGAGCGTTGGCCGCACCACCGCCGGACTCAATCGCCACGGCGATATAATTACAAGCCGTGGCGGCTCCTCCGTTTCCGTAAAGGGTCTGTCCGCCGTAACCATCCGGGAACGTTATAGCAACAACAAATCGTGTCGCGGTACCTCCTTCCCGGAATTCACCAGAACCTTTTGAAGCCTCCCCCAAGGCATGGCTAAGAAGCTTCCAACAATCATTTATGTCGACAGGATGGTATGAGGTCTCTATCGTCATTTCATATTGCTTGAGCTTCTTGGGCGTAGGTCTTACATACAACACATCGTTATCCGTCTTTCTGGTCCACTTTTCCTTGACCTCTTTTCTCCAGTAGTAGCCACACACCGGTTTGTGATTCAAGGCAGCAATCGCGTTCTGCTTACTCCAATGACTCTTGTCATGGAATTTGGCATTATTGGCTACAGCATTGACAGAGCCGTTAAGCGCCTTGGCTGCCGCGATTGCATCACTTTTAGATACTGGCATCTCAAACTCCCCTATAAAAAACTCTTAGTATTCGCATTACAAAGATTCAAAGTCATAGCCAAACTCCCCACCAATAACCTGTACATGTACCCGTCCAATCTCGCGGCCCTCCATCATCCTTGTCAAAAACTCCTCGCTAATCTTCGGCAACACAGTATTGGTCAGGATCGCGTCTATCATCCGGCCACCGCTTTCCAACTCGGTACAACGGCTGGCGATAAGTTTGATGACCTCGTCGTCGTAAGTGAACGGTACTTTGTGCGATTCTTCGACGCGCTTTTTGATCCGGCCCAATTGCAAACGGGCGATTGCGCCTATCATTTCGTCGTTGAGCGGGTAGTACGGAATCACTACCAAACGGCCCAGCAACGCAGGCGGGAACACTTTTAACAAGGGCTCCCGAAGAGCCTTGGCAATGCCTTCCGGCTCCGGCATTAAATCCGGGTCTTTGCACAAGTTGGCGATTAGGTCAGTGCCGGCGTTGGTGGTCAGCAAGATCAAGGTATTTTTAAAATCGATGACCCGGCCTTCGCCATCTTCCATCCAGCCTTTGTCGAACACCTGGAAGAAAATCTCGTGCACATCGGGATGGGCTTTTTCCACTTCGTCCAGCAACACGACGCTATAAGGCCTGCGGCGCACCGCTTCGGTCAACACCCCGCCTTCGCCGTAACCGACATAGCCCGGAGGCGCACCTTTCAAGGTGGAAACGGTATGCGCTTCCTGGTATTCGCTCATGTTGATGGTGATGACATTTTGCTCGCCGCCATATAAGGTTTCGGCCAGCGCCAGCGCGGTTTCAGTCTTACCCACACCGGAAGTACCGGCCAGCATGAATACTCCAATTGGCTTGTTTGGGTTATCCAGGCCGGCTCGGGAAGTCTGGATGCGCTTGGCAATCATCTCCAGCGCATGGCGTTGGCCAATGATGCGTTGCTCCAGCAAATCCGGCAGTTTCAACACGGTTTCTATTTCATTTTTGACCATGCGCCCAACCGGAATGCCGGTCCAATCTTGCACGACCGCACCTACCGCCTGTTGATCGACGGTTGGCAAAATTAGCGGCGACTCGCCTTGTTGCGCATGTAATTGGGCCTGCAAGGCTTTCAATTCAGATAGCCAGGCATCGCGGTCATTGGCCGCGGCATCGGCATCTCCGGACGGTTCGGCTGCATCAACGGCATGCCCAGCCGATCTGAGTTTGCCGCGCAATTCCAAAATTTTTCCGACCAACTCTTTCTCAGCATTCCAACGCTCTTCCAAACCGCTTAGGCGCTGTTGTTCAGCTGCCAGTTTTTCATTCGCCACCTGCTCCCGCACAGTCACTTCGACACCTACTGCTTTTTCCCGGCCGATGATCGCTAACTCGGTTTCCAAGGCTTCTATGCGTTTACGGCAGTCGTCCACTTCGGCGGGCACCGCGTGTTGGCTAATGCCAACCCGGGCACAGGCGGTGTCCAACAAACTGACGGCCTTATCCGGTAATTGCCGGGCAGGTATATAGCGGTGGGATAGTTTGACGGCAGCTTCCAGCGCTTCATCCAGAATCAACACCTGGTGATGTTTTTCCTGCACTGACACCACGCCGCGCATCATGCCTATCGCTTTGGCTTCACTAGGCTCCAACACTTGCACGACTTGAAAACGACGGGTCAAGGCCGGGTCTTTTTCGATATGTTTTTTGTATTCTGCCCAGGTCGTGGCCGCGACGGTGCGCAATTGCCCACGCGCCAAAGCCGGTTTTAATAGATTGGCTGCGTCGCCGGTACCGGCCGCGCCGCCGGCGCCGACCAAGGTATGGGCTTCATCGATAAACAAAATGATGGGTTTGGGCGAGGCTTGCACTTCTTCAATCACTTGCCGCAGGCGGTTTTCGAATTCGCCTTTCATACTGGCGCCGGCCTGCAATAAGCCGACATCCAAGGTGCGCAAGCTCACATCGCGTAGTGACGGCGGTACGTCGCCGGCGACGATTTTCAAAGCAAAACCCTCGACGACCGCAGTTTTGCCGACGCCGGCCTCACCGGTCAGAATCGGATTATTCTGCCGACGGCGCATCAGAATATCGATGACCTGTCGAATCTCTTCCTCGCGACCGACGATAGGATCGATTTTGCCGTTACGCGCCTGCTCGGTCAGGTCGACCGTAAATTGTTTCAGCGCTTCCTGCTTACCCATCGCCGCCGGCGCAATCGCGCCGCTGGCTTCACCGGGGGTAGCACCGACCAACGAACCATCATTGGCAACCAAACCGTCTTCCGGTGAACCCGACACAATCTTCGGCAGCTCGTCGGAAACGGTATCCGGTTTGAGTTTCTCAAACTCTTTGGAAATGCCTAGCAACTCGTTGCGCAAGGATTTGGTTTTCAACATACCGACCAACAAATGGCCGCTACGTACTTGGGCTTCGCCGAACATCAGCGTGCCGAATACCCAGCCACGTTCGACGCTATCCTCGATATGCGGTGAGAAATCGGAAATAGCCGTGGAACCGCGCGGCAGGCGGTCCAGGGCGGTCGTCACGTCCTTGGCAATCACCGAGGCATCCAAACCGTAATGTTTGACCAAGCGGTGCAAATCGGAGTCTTGCAGTTGCAACAGTTGGCTCAACCAATGCACCAGCTCGACATAGGGGTTGCCTCTCAGTTTGCAAAACACCGTCGCGCCCTCGACGGCTTTGTAACAAACCTTGTTCAATTTCCCAAACAACTTGACTCGGCTAATTTCCGCCATGGTGTTTATTCCTCGCTAAAGTTTAAGTGTGGTTCAGCAGGCAGCATCAGCCTGTATAAACGGATTAAGCGTTAAATCATCGGCATCGCTTTCATCGCGACGCGGCCCCAACCAAGTACTCCAACCCAATTGAGCATCACCGTTCATGCTATTCGCACCAGTCGTTTCAGGTTTTCCTAAGGCCAGCTCTTCCGGTACTTCGGTTTTTTCCAGAATCAATTGTGCGTCCCAGACCATTTCGTCACCGGCATAATTACGGACAATAGCCACCAATTTGGGCAACAGCGCCCCTCCCGGCAGCAACGCCAAATACAGGCTACGGCGCAACGGCCCTATCACGACACGAAATTTATGTTGGCAACCCCAGACGCTGGCGCCGATTACGACAGAGCTCCCCAGAGAACAGGTGTCTGTGCTCCAGCCCAAACGCGTTTGCTCACGGGGCTGAATGTCCATCCACTCGCCAACGAATTCAGCAACGCGGACCGGCACTTTAAAAATATCCGAGACAATGGCCTGTAAACCTTCAGGATGTTTGGTCTGTGCGGCAAAATGCCCGGCATAAAACAATTTCCCCCGGTCTGTCAATGCGTCCCGATTCTGAAACGGCGCACCGGAAAGACCCAGCATGGCCCCAACGTAAAACCCGAAGCGATCGGAGTCCGGCCGGTCGTAATGCACTTCAGGCCGGGCGTTGGCCCAAGCCCGGTAAAACAAACTAATCATCCGATGATGGAATACATCGGCGAAACGAGAGAAAGTCGGATCGTGATGGTGGCGCTGTCGCTCCCGGGCGTATTCGGTCAAATGCAGCGGCAACGGACCATTGGGACCGAACAACCCCATAAAATTGACTGCCAATCTCGGTTTAGCCGAACCGATGCCGGCTGGAGAATAGTAATCGACTGCGGTAGCAGGAAATTCCAGCTCCGGCTCCTGGGAAAAACGCACTGCGTCATCAACCGCTTTGACGCTGGTACCGAAACGCGGTTTGTCCCTGTTCATGCATTCGATCAAGCGCACCGCCTCAAAAAAATCGAAGCGCGACGCATCCTTCGTCAATTCACCGATTAAATCGTGTGCCGACATCCCATCCTCGCAGGCCAGCGCGCCACTTCACCGCGGTCGGTGGTACGAACCACCGTCTCGACGAAAGAATTGATCGATACATACCGAGCGAAAAAGCGCTCCAATACCGTTGCCAACAGAAAATAGCCGCCACCTTCAAACGCCGACTCGTCCAGCGTGACAGTAATTTCCAAACCGCGCCCGAACACCATCGGCCCCTTGGCATCGATGCGTCTGACTACATTTTTGGAGGCTACGGAAATCACGCCCTCGATCTGCTTCTTGATGGCCGGTTCACGTTGATCGGCATACAGGCCCAATAATTCCCGCAATGCCGCCGCGCCGGTCTTGGCATCGGTATCCAGCAGCGACAGATAGTTCAGTGACAAATGATTGATTAGCCGCCACACGGTATCCGCCTCATAAGCAGCGGGCAACGGCCGGGTCGGGCCGGCGATGCAACGTATCGACTTCACCGGCGCACTAACCTGCAAAGTAAAGTCGGTATCACCTTGACCGACAGGCATCACCAGCGGCAAATCACGGTTAGTGCATAATGTTTCCAAACCCAATTGCGCCAATTTACTGGAATAAGGTGTCTGAGCCGCATCGACCAACGACACAAAAACTTCGCTGCCGATATAACTGGAACGTACGCCCTTGCGACGCTGATTGGATGACAGCACCCGATTCACGCGCCGTAGACTGAAAAATGCGGTTTCACCTGCGTGTTGGTAGGACGCTTTAGAGCCGTAAAAGGGCAAAAAGACCTGCTCATTACCCTGATCAGCACCAAAACCAGTGGCTTCATTGACACTATGCACTTCGTAATCCATCGGCCGGCTGCGATCCACCACAACGTGATATTCAGACTGACGCTGGTCGATATGGATCCGGTCGGCACGTTTAGGGAACAAGTTGATAGCCGGCACGCAGAACAAAGCCAAATTGTTCTGATCCAATACGTTAATCAGTTGCGGCTCGCTGCGGTCAAACAGCACGAACAACTCAATTTGTTCGCTATCGCAGGCGGCCGCCAGATCGCCGAGTCCGCTAAGTTCGACAAATAGATAACGATCCGGGAAAGCGAAATATTCCTGCAATATTCGATAACCGTCGAACGAGCGCGGCGTCTGTCTGAGTAAAGCCTCGTCCGGTTCGAAACCCAGCCCGCGTATTGCGCCAGCAGATAGCGCACGAATTTCCGTCGAGGCACCGTTATGGAAACTGCCGACGATGCCGCTGGCATTCGCCAGCAGTTGTTCGTACAAGCGATACGGGATATTACCGACACCGCGCAGAAAGAGCGGCAGCCGGTCCAGGGCAATTTCGTTGAACTTTAAACCGCCGACACTGTTCAGGACGATACGTAATGCCGCCTTGACCGGTCTGCGAAAATGTTTGGCCGTCAAGCCGCGACTGGAAACGGCGGCCAAACTCGGCAGATATTCAATTTGGCCTATTTGCAACGGCAACAGTTGCACGTCTTGCGACGTACGGTACTCGCAGGCGGTTTGTTCGCCTCTGGCGATCTGGCTGCGCAACACCGTATCCTTGGTTATCGTGACCCCCTCTGCCAGAGCCGCTTCGGCAAAATCCGGTTTTAACTCCACCACGGTCATCGAAGGCGTAGCCGACAAATAGTGTGGATAGATAATCTGCAATAATTGCTGGGTAAAGTTGGGGAATTCGGAATCGACCTTCAATTGCACCCGAGCAGCCATAAAGGCAAAGCCTTCGAATAAGCGCTCTACGTAGGGGTCGGAACATTCGAACGTATCCAACCCCAAGCGATTGGCTATTTTCGGAAACTCTGCGGCAAACTCCGCGCCTACTTCACGGACGTATTGCAATTCGCGGTTATAGTATTTAAGCAGCCGGGGATCCATCGTTAACCGTCCAGTTCCTTCACGCTGATTTCGCCGGTTTCCAAATCCAGATCGCTGCGAATGTATAAATGTATCGGCAACGGCTGCGCCCACAAATCGCCTTCGATACGAAACGACAGCGCCTTGTGATTCATTTGATCATCGGCTTTCGCCAATTCCACCGACAGCGAGTCCGCCAAGATTCTCGGCTCGAAATCGTTAATCGCCTGCCTGACTTTGCGTTCGATCTTTTTAACGTCAATCCCGGTCAGCGAAACGCCGGAAAGGACCGGCGTTCCGTAATTCAGTACCGAACGCGCTACAAACGGATAGTCGGCCAAATTGACCATGCTCTCAAACGCCGCGGTATTAAGCAGCCAGCTTAAATCACGTAATACGCTTTGCCGCAACTGGCGTAAGGACATCACGCGTTGCTCGCGGGTTTCCGCGCGTTTGTCGGGAGCTTCATCGGTCAACCGATCCAGCAGGGATGGTTGAAGACGTTCCGCATGCAGTAAATCGGCCATTATTCAAGCCCTGCCGGCGCATTGAATTCTATAGTACGGACATCCAGCAACGCGTAATCGTCGACGTCGGTGGCCAATAAGCGCTGTCCCTTACCATGCATTACAGCGTCGGCGACTTCGTTCCATTCGGTTAGACGCGACAGGCGGATGCGAGCGTCCGAGTCGGCTTCCGAGCCCGGATAACGGCAAGGTATCAAGCCGCTGGCTTCGCCGCCATTGATCCAGGTAAATTGCGCCGGTATCCATACCAAATCGCGTAAATCGGTGGGTTTTTCCAGCTGTATCTTGCTGATCTGCATAAACGGCACCCAGTAGTAGCGGCCATTGACGATGGCCTCCAACACCGGCCCCAAACGGCTATCAGCGTCCGCTAACCACTCAAACGGCGTACCGTCCAGCGCTCCGGCAGTAGCCGGTGCCTGCTGCAAAGCCTCTGTTCGTAACGCTGCGGCCTGCTGAAAATCACCGTTGTTTTCCCGTATTAGGGCTTCTAGCAGTAAAGCCAACCACGCTGGCGGCTCGCCAAAAATCAGCGGCGTTTTGCGTGCGGCAAACACGTCCTTGCGCAACGCTTCGCAGAGTAAAACTTGTTCGTAGGTACTAACCATCAATAAGGTGGAGGCGTCCAAGTCGCGCAGCACATTAAGCTGATTTAGCGCCTTGTCCCATAAGCCCTGCACGCAATACAGCTGAAACAGCAGGATCCGAGATTTAGGATCGGCCGGATTTTGTCTGATGTGCTGCTGGGTCTGCTGCAATGCCGCGTCCAGCTCGCCTTCGGCGATAAGACGTGAAACGTCCTGCATACGATTCTCCGATGAGTGTAAAAATAACCCCAGTGGTGTTGGTTCCACCGGGGTCGGGGATTACACGGTTTCGTTTTTCATCAAGTTCCAGCCTTTGAATGCGCCGGCGGCCGGTGCTTCGCCTTCGCCGAAAGTGTTGTACTTCATTTTTATTTCGTTGAAGTTGATGGATATGCTCTCGTGAGGGCGGTCACCGCCGCTGGATTGGCTGTAGCCGCTGATGATAGCGTCGGCCAGTTCGATTTCCAGATACACTTGACCCTTGGCATCTGCGCCGCCGGTTTGAATGAAATGGAATGTTGCTGTGCCTAAGCTTTTGCCGCAGATAGACTGCATCCACAGGTCCACGGACGCGATGTCCATGCTTTTAGTCAGGGTGACTTCGGAAAACGAAGGATTGCTGGTATCGCGGTCTTTGCCGACGCCGCTGGTGGAAATAGAACGACCTACGCCCATTTGCAAACTGTCTACGGTAATCCAGTCCGTATGGCTGGCTACGGTGCTATCGCCTTTAATTTCTGTCGCGAATTTTAATAAGATCATAATGCTCTCCTTTCGAAGTTAGTGATAAAAATATAAACGGGTATCCACCCACTGATTTACAGCTCCGGCAAGCCGGGATATAAAACGACTTACCGCCACTGCCGGGAATTTCGTATTACTACCCCGGCAACTAGCGTACTTCCTAGCCTTATTCAACGAATAGGACCTAACCTTTTTGCGACGGTAATTTAGATGTCAGTCGCAAGGAAACCGTCAACCCTTCCAACTGATAGTGCGGCCTCAGGAAAAACTTAGATTGATAATATCCAGGATTACCCTCGACTTCCTCGACCACCACTTCCGCGCCAGCCAATGGTCGACGCGCTTTATCTTTTTCGGTGGCCACAGCCGGATTGGTCAACACGTATTGGCTAATCCAGGTGTTCAACCACGCCTGCATGTCTTGGCGCTCCTTGAACGAGCCGATTTTGTCTCGAACGATGCATTTCAGGTAGTGCGCAAACCGGCAGGTAGCAAACAAGTAAGGCAGACGCGCCGCCAGATTGGCGTTGGCGGTAGCATCCGGATCAGTGTATTCAGCCGGTTTTTGCAGCGATTGCGCACCGATGAATGCGGCGAAATCGGTATTTTTTTTGTGCAACAAGGGCATGAAACCGCTTTTGGCCAATTCCGCTTCACGGCGGTCGGTAATGGCGATTTCGGTCGGGCACTTCATGTCGACGCCGCCTTCATCGGTCGGAAACGAATGCACCGGTAATCCTTCCACTGCGCCACCCGATTCAATACCGCGAATCTGCGAACACCAACCGTAATATTTGAACGAGCGATTGATGTTGACTGCCATCGCGTAAGCAGCATTAGACCAAGTATATTTACTGCTATCGGCCCCAGAGGTATCTTCTTCGAAATCAAACTCTTCGACCGGATCGGTTTTCGAGCCATAGGGTAAACGGCTCAGGAAGCGCGGCATAGCCAAACCGAGGTAACGCGAATCTTCGGACTCCCGCAACGAGCGCCACGCCGCGTATTCCGGCGTTTGAAAAATTTTGGTCAAATCGCGTGGATTGGCCAATTCAGACCAACTTTCCATTTGCAGCACCGATGGCGCCACGCCGGAAATGAACGGGGTATGCGCGGAGGCGCTGATTTTTGCCATCTCGCCCAACAATTCCACATCTTGCGGACTGTGATCGAAATGGTAGTCGCCCACCAAGCAACCGAAGGGTTCGCCGCCAAACGTGCCGTATTCTTCTTCGTACAATTTTTTGAACAGGGGGCTTTGGTCCCAGGCAGTACCTTTGAATTTTTTCAGCGTTTTACCCAGCTCGTTTTTGGTGATATTCAACACCCGAATTTTCAACATTTCGTCGGTTTCGGTGTTGTTGACCAAGTAATGCAAGCCGCGCCAAGCGCCTTCCAGTTTTTGAAAATCGGGATGGTGTATGACGAGATTCAATTGTTCGGTGATTTTCTGATCCAGGCTGGCGATAATCGACTGGATCGTTTTAATGGCATCGTCGGATACTTTGGAAACATCCTGCAACGCGTATTGCGCCAGCGTTGTTACTGCGGTATTGACCTGATTGGCTGCCTCGGTGCCTGGTTTGAACTCCTTGGATAATAATGCGGAAAAATCGTCCAATTCCAGGGTTTGGGTAGCGCCTTGTCCGCCTTGGGTTTCTAATTCAGCCATGGCTTACTCCCCTTTTCCTTCAGCCGCATCACCGCCTGCTTCCGCCGGTTTCGCCGAAGCAGCCAAGGTTTGTAACAACGCGGGGTCGTTAACTAACTTCGCGATTAATTCCTCTGCGCCGGTTTTGCCGTCCATATAGGTAATCAAATTGGACAACTGGGTTCTGGCTTCCAACACTTTGTCCAAACCTGCCACTTTTTTGGCAACGGCTGCCGGAGAAAAGTCATCCATACTTTCGAACGTAATGTCGACGTTCAAATTGCCTTCACCGGTCAAGGTATTGGCAACTTGAAACGCGACCCGCGGTTTCATCGATTTCAATCGATCATTGAAATTATCGACATCGATTTCCAACAATTTACGATCAGCCACCGGTGCCAACGGTTCAGCCGGCTTGCCGGACAAATCCGACATGACGCCCATCACGAACGGCAACTGCACCTTTTTCTCGGAACCATAGAGTTCGACATCGTATTCAATCTGCACCCGGGGAGCCCGGTTTCGTTGTATAAACTTCTGACTACTTTCAGCCATTGTATTCTCCGCTTGACATTAAGAAGGACTACCAAAAATCAGTTTCTAACTCGGGTCGGGACCCTTTATCGCAGTTATTTGGGAAAGCGCATCCGGCATTAAGTTTTGGACGATTTCCAGGAAATCCGCGTTTGCCAGATGCTTGGCCCGGCGCAACAAAATGGGCACGGGACTAGACGGCTCGTAATCCGCATAATATTTACAAAGCGCATCCAAAGTTCTCACCACATCTTGACGCGACTCAATAGCACCGCCCACTGCTTTGGATTTGACTGGCTTTACATCATTACCTGCCTCGGCGGTGCTGCCATCGTCGATTGCCTCACTCTCGACATCGCTAGACAACCGCGACCCGGCGTAATGATCGAAATCATCCCGGACTTCCTTCAGTAAAGCTTTCAACGGCGTCAATACCGCGCCTTGGCTGGCTCCGACTTTTTCGTTAACGAAAGCGTCGATCCGCTCGACAATTTTGATGCTATCAAGTACCGCCTGATAATTATCGGTTAACGCCGCGTCATCCATATCCAGAAAAGCCGCGTTGATAGCGCCATTGTCTGGCTTTGCAAGGCCCTTGGGCACTTCCAGCCGGTCGGTTGCATACTGAATGTCACGCAAACAAAACCTGCCGATTGCTTTCGACTCAACCAGCACCGCCAAACTTAGGGGCCTGATTATCAGGTCGAAGCTGGCAAGCTCTTCCAAAATATTGATTCGCGACGTCGGATCCATACCATCGTCGGGATCAAGCTGAGGGTGTATGGAATCCCAATAACGAGTCAAAGATTCTTCCAGAAAGCCCAGTCCATCGCGAAAACCTCTCCAACCTTCAACGTTGATCAGTGTCCGGATCAAGTACAAAATGACTTGCAAATCTTTGGAACGTTGCAACAACGCCAAGGCCTCTTTATAGACCTCGCGCCAGTTAGGCGGTAGCGCTTTCTCTCCAGAAAACTGATTTTCCGGGGTCCCTAAAATATTGGTGTCCAACGCCACTCTGGCATTGTCATACTCAAGGTTATCGCCACAAGGCTGCTCGGCCGAAACAGGTTCTAGTAATCCGGACAAATCCGCCATTTTTACGCCTCTATGGTCATGCAATTGTTAACATCAACCGATTGAAAAGCTGCAACGAAACCTTGTGCCTGGCGCCCCGTTTCTTACAATCGACCCAATTCTATACTGCCCCGGACTTGTTACGCCTTTATTAAGCCCAAAACTAATTCGCATTAGTCTAGTCGGTTTTTCATGTCACGCTTTAAACTAAAACAACCCTAAATGTCGCAGAATCTTATACCTATCAATTTGCATTTGCTCATCAATAGGTAACTCATCTTTATCATTTAACATGCCAACTTATGAACCCATCGCCAAGCAAACTATAAGACATTGAAATAAAATAACTTACAACTGAATCAGCGTATTAAATCGCAACATGGACACACCATTGCAAAGACAAGTCGGCACGATATTTCGTAACGGATACGATATTCGGTACTTGCGGATGGGCTACCGAGATGGGAAATACCGTTTTCCATTGAGAAAATCCGTCTAGTGTTTCGTGGCGCTAAAACCTCGCGGTCTTAGCGTCGCCAAATGATCACATCGGCTTCTTCACGTCATTTGGTCTATCTGCACTAAGCACTCATTGACAGACATTACCCAAAGACACCACCGAACACCGCCGCCCGTTCGGGAATTCACGCGTTTATACAATTGTTGAATCGTATTTTCCCAAAGATGCTTGAAACCTAAGATTCCGGACTTTAGGACAACATCCTGATTTCGGCTTAACCACTAAATTCGGCGACTAATACGGTAATGTTATCTCGGCCGCTTCTGCTTAACGCCTGGTTAATCAGGGCTTCGGCGGCCGACTGACAACTTCCTAAGCCCATCAATTCCGCAATCTCGGCTTCCGATAACTCTTTATCCAAGCCATCGCTGCATAGCAGATAACGATCACCGCCGGCCGCCTGAAAGCGCAGCACATCCAATGCCAGCGTCAATTGCCCGCCCACCGCGCGGGTAATCACATTCGCGCCAACTTGTTGGGCCGCGACTTCCCGGGTCATCACACCGGAATCCATCAATTCGTCAATTAAGGTATGGTCGCGGGTAATCTGCGTAAACTCGCCTTGGCGCAATTGGTACAAGCGACTGTCACCAGCCCAAATCGCCGCGCACTTGTCCCCCTTAGCCAGTAAGGCCACTACCGTGGTTCCGACAATACTGCCTTGCTGAATGCCCGAGGCAAAGCGGCATAAATCTTCGTTGATCTTATGTAATTTGCGGGAAACCTCTTCGACCTGATTATCCAGGTTTTCGGTAAATTCCAACGTCGATAGAGAATCCACCACCAAGCGGCTGGCAACATCGCCGGATTGATGCCCACCCATGCCATCAGCAACCACCCATAAGCCCAGTGAC
This sequence comes from Methylomonas sp. 11b, assembly GCF_000515215.1. Classification (NCBI taxonomy): domain Bacteria; kingdom Pseudomonadati; phylum Pseudomonadota; class Gammaproteobacteria; order Methylococcales; family Methylococcaceae; genus Methylomonas; species Methylomonas sp. 11b. The sequence continues at coordinate 3,502,077 of NZ_KI911557.1, read as the reverse complement.
GGGCAATCGAGCAAGGCATCTTCATTATGCTTGCGCTTATTGCCGACCACTGTAACCCCGTAGGACGCCCACATTGTCGAGTTAGGCGGCGTTAAGACCTGACTCGCCGCAGCGCCTACCGCAGATGCACTTGGCTCGCTCTCGATTTTTTTGACACTTTGGTCTTGCCGATAACTCTGCATATGCCAAGATCTGCCAGCCTGCGGCATACCCTGCAAAAAACTCGCATAAGCATCGATAGGCGGCAAACCTTCGCAAACCAGCAAACTCGGACGATTCGTCTGGCCGCCTTCACTCGCCCAAATGCTGTAACCGGGCATAAAGCGTTCCAGCAAACTCTGACTCAAGCGTGGAAACACTGCATCCGTCTGATCCAGGCCCTCCAAATCGAAACGAAACGCGGGCTTGCCGTTGGATGCAGCCAAGCCGCCGTTAGAATCAGCTTGAAAACGCTGCGGCGTCAGGCTGTCAGCCGAACCGATTTCCATCAGCCCCTTATCAAACCGATCCAGATCGCAGGACTCGTTCAACACCGATAGCGCGGCGTCTTCCAATTGTGCAAACCAATCCGATTCCGGCGAAAACAATGACAGCAACGATTCCGCACTTACAGCTTGCGCCAAAGTCAACGGATAATAGCGGCCCACCCTATCGACGCTGGGCATCATGACACCGGCCCAGGCACTCGCACCGCACACACCCGGTCTCAGAGCAAAACGCCAAAGCGGGCTAACCAAAAACAAGGATAACCAGCTCTCTCCTAATGTTTCCTGGCTGGAACGCATAGAGGCTTGTAACCAATTATCCCATGGCTCGATAAAGTGCCTGGGCAAGCGCCGACTGACAAAATCCCCCAATCCCGGTACTTTCCCAAAAAAGCCGACGCTCAGCCCATCCATAGAATTCATAGCGACTCCGGGCAACGGAAACTTTGATATTCACTGATGCCAAATGGATTATTGACGCTGGCTGCGCGCAATTCGAACTTAGCGGTATAGCCCTCCAGTTGTACGGTCAAATTAAAGCGGTCCGGCAAGCCGGTAGGCTGGATATTGAACTCGTCGAACATTCTAAATAGTGCCCAAGCCCCTTCCTTGGACTTGCTAAGCTGTTTGCCATCCAAACCTTCAAACACCACTCTGACACCGGCACTGTTATTGGTGCCGGGCCACTGAAACTTGGTAAGTTGCTCAGGACCGTGGCGATAAACCAACTCCTGGCCTTCGACATTTAATCTGAAGGTACTGACTTTGTCGTCCAATGCCAAGGGTTTTAACTCGAATTGCACTTGCGGCACCGCGCCACCACCGGGAAAAAATGCGTCACGAATTTTCGCGGCGATCTGAAACTGGCGAATACTGGCTGCCGATAAACCTAAAGCCTTATCAGAGCTGAGTTCCTGCCATTGCACCGCTGTAGTATCGACAAATGCCTTGAGATTCGTGTTAAAAAATTGATCGACAATCCCGTTAGCGGCAAACACTTTGCCGAAATCAGCCATCAACACGTCCTGCTGAGTATTTTTTGCAAACGGATAACGGCCGGCCAAAGCGCTTTTGCAGGGCATCGTCACCGCGGTTTTCAACATTTCATTGAGTTGCCCTTTCGCGCCGGTTTTGATTTGTTGTCCGCCCGTGCTGGTCAACGCGTTCAGTGAGGCTGCAACCGGACCAGGTAAACGGGCAAATTCCATTTTTGCGGATTGCAAAGGATCGACACCACCGCCGGCAAACCGCGCCGCCTCAGTAGACAAGGCTTGGCCACCGCTATTGGGTGCCGAACCAATCTGCATCAGATAATCGTGCAGATTTTTGATACTCGCCATCGTCGCATTGATCGGAGCCGGCCTATCGGCTGCACCCCGCACTTGCATATTGTAAGGTTCGAAGTAAGTCTCCAAGGCCTTGACCGGGTCAACACCGCCGTCACTTTGCTTAGCCATTGCCAACAGTTTTTGGGTAGCGGCTTCCGGAACCGCCAAGGCGCCGCCTGTGGATTTTGCCAACGCATCGGCCAATTCGGACGAGAGCTTGCTTAACGCGGTATTTTTTTCGACCAGTTCCAATAACAACTTCAATGGCGAATCTGGACGCGACAGCAGATCCAGCGTATCTACCAGCTGATTATTGTTGAGTTGCGGACGGAATTTAACCGCCGTCAGCACGCCATCCCAGGTCTTTTGATAATCCCCCAAATACAGGCGTTTGAAATCGCTATATAAACGATCCATTTCGACAGGCGTACTTGCTCCGTTTACGCCGAGCACCCAATTCTGTTCACTGACTTCCTTGACGTAAACCATGCCTTTTTTCAGAAACAACTCCGTATAACCGTAACTGCTAAACAGACCGGGCACAACCAAGGTATCCAATTCCTTGCCGTTCGCAGTAAACACTCGGCCGCCGTTCGGTGCCAACTGCCCGGCGACCGAAATGTCGTGACTGCGATCAAATAGCGCCTCGCTTTTAAAGCGGCTATACAGTTGATTGACCAAGGGAATTTGCGTCAATTTATTGCGCACCGCGTCAACAAAGCTGCTGTCTAGTGCGGCCGGATCCAAATTCAAAGCCAACAAATTATCCAGATGTAACTGCAATTTGGCTTGAGTCTCCGGGTCGGTGGCAAACATTTGCTCCCAATCCAATTTCACCCAAGGCTGCGCAACCTTGGCGTCCATCCGTTGCGGCTCGCCGAACATCAAATAGACGCGCAACAGTTGATAGAGTACATCCAGATTCTTGCCTTCATCGCTTTGCATACGTTCTTTCAAGCGCAGCGTAATCAAGGCCTGAAAATTTTCGCGAAGTAAGCGTTGATAGGCAATATCGATAGCAGAATCGATTTTATCGCCCTGATATAAGCCAAATCCGCTGCTCCAGCCGGTTTGAGCATAAACATCCTTGGCGGCTTGCAGGGCATTTAGCTTCGGCAGCAACGCCAAGAAGCCGGAACGTGAATCTGTTGGAGAAAGATTACTGGCTCGGTAAATTTCTATCTGTTTTTCGACATCGGCAATCGCCGACTTATTGGTGGCAAAACTGACCATCCACATCACTACAGCTATCGCCACAATCACAAAGGTGGCAGCAAAGCCGGCTAGGTTCATCAAACGAAAACGCCGCTCGACCTTTGGATCCACGCCAACCAATTCGGCTTCGGGAAACACTACTTGCTTCAGAAGCTTAGTCAGAAAATAGCTTTTACCGCGCCCGCTCATTAACGGTGTTGCTTGCCTTTCCAATCTAAAGCTTGAGGCCAACGCCGCCATCACCCGGTCAATCGGTGTCCCTTCCTGGGTGCCGCTGCTGAAATACACGCCGCGTAACAAGAAAGGCTCTTCGTAGCGATTGGTGGAAAACGCGGCATCCAGAAACCCGATTGCCACCGACTTAAACAGCATCATTTGTTGCGGAAAGTCGAAAATAGCCGTACGCCGCTGCACATCGCGCTCTTCCTGGATACGCTTCAATCGGCGTTGTACCAACCTTTCGGTCAATTCGTCATAGGCCTTTTCAAATTGCAGTAAGTGAGCGGCCAGATCTTCTTTATCGTTATCTGCACGAATAAACGTCTCACCCCACACCTGGCTGCGCTCGTCTTCCGTTAAATTGGCGAAAAAATCGCTAAACCCCGCCACGAGGTCGACTTTCGTAAACAATACATAGACTGGCAATTGCACACCCAGTTGCGCATTAAGTTCCGTAATCCGCCGCCGAATTGCTGCGGCATGTTGGCGTGATTCTTCCTCAGTCTGCTGGATTAAATCGCTGACGCTCACCGCCACAAATACCCCGTTCAGAGGGCGGCGTGGTCGGTATTTTTTTAACAGCTGCAAGAAACCGTGCCAGGCCGTAGCATCCACTTCTTGATGGCTATCTTGGGTGGTATACCGACCGGCGGTATCCAATAACACCGCTTCGTCGGCGAACCACCAATCGCAATCCCGCGTGCCGCTGACGCCTTTTACCGAATGCTTGCCCAAGCGTTCGGCCAAGGGGAAATGCAATCCGGAATTGATTAGCGCTGTGGTTTTGCCGGAGCCCGGTGCACCGATAATGGCGTACCAAGGTAATTCGTAAAGATACTGCTTCCGGCCGCGCTGTTTGGAGCTGGTGGTTTTCAGTAATGCCAAAGCCTCATCGAACCCCCGACTCAACACATCCAGCTCGGCTGCGGAGGCCGTTTGCGCATCGTTTGCATCGGCTCCGCCAGCCAAATCGGCCATTAAACGCTGCTCGCGCTTACGCGATAACAGCCACGCGACCAACCGGTAAAGCAACCAACATCCGAATATGAAGCTTATGGTTATAATCCGGCTTAAATCGGTTTCCAAGGGCACACTGCTGGCAATTGCGATTAAAGGCCCGATAAACCAAATCAGTACCGACAAAATCACGATACCGATCAGTTCAAGCACCCACTTTGTTATAAAAAAACTGATTATCCGTTCCACGCGGTATTCTCACTTTATCAGGATGTCGACGCGCCGATTTAAGGCTCGATGTTCAGGAGTGTCATTCGGTGCCAAAGGCTCGCCGTCGGCCCGGCCTTCAGCTCTGGCCGAACCTTTTAATTGGGCGGATGCGGTCAAAATCGCCAATACGTTTTTAGCGCGTGCCGCAGACAAATGCCAATTGGACGGAAAGCGGGCGGATACGATGGGTTTATCATCGGTATGCCCCGTTACCAAAATCGAGTCTTGTTCATTCTCAAGTTCCTTGGCGATTTTTTTCAACATGGGCAGAAACTCCGGTTTGACTTGATCGCTACCCGATGGGAAGGAATTACGAACGCGAATGATGCTATCGTCCACCACTTCAACCATATTTTGGGAAATTTCATCGCGCAATAAAGGTTTAAAGCGTTCCAATCTGTTGGCAATATCCGGTGCAGGTGCAGGTGCAGGTGGCGCTATCGTTGCGGCCGCTGCAACCTGCACTGGCTCCTTGGCCAGTTTTAGCAAATCCCGATACGCCGGATCGGATGCCGAATTAATAAAAAACGCAAAACCTAAATAACAAAGCAACAATATCCCGCCTGCCACGCTGGCGAACACCCATAGCGGCACTTGCGTGATCAACGAGCTATTTCCGCTTTTTTGCCCATGCCAGCGCGGCGACAGCTCCGCTGGAAAATCTCCTCTTACTCGCTGAATCAATTGGTACAACTCAAGCCGTTGTTTTTCCAATTCGTTGGCGCCATTGGCCATGACCCGATATTTGCCTTCGAATCCAAAACTTAACAACACATAGCAAAGCTCGATGAGCGGTAAATTTTGCGCGGGTTGTTTCACCAGATGTTCGAGTATTTGGAAAAAGCGTTCGCCGCCCCAGGCTTCTTTATGAAAAAGGATAAGCAGGCTTTGATGCCCCCAATTACTCTGCGAACCCCAAGGCGTGTTTTGGATAATTTCATCCAGAAAAGTACATAAATCGTAGCTCGCCATTCGCATAGTTTCTTGCTGAAACCCTGCATTCAACCCACGGTTCTCAAATTCCCTGACCTCTTTAGCCAACTTTTGCTTTAGTTCATCAACCCCTGAATAGCTAACGGTTGTTCTTAGTCTAGCTGCCAAGGACAAAATACCCGCTGATAGGGTCAGTAATGAACCGCTATCCGCTCCGGAAAGCAAACTGAGCGCGGGAATATTGATATTTGAAGTCGGCTGCTGGGGCGGCGGGGATGGCGGTATTTGCGTAACTGAAGGCTGCTGCGGCATTCTTCCACCAGGCGAAGGCCGTAACACTGTTTTGTCGTCGTCGCCGAAAGGTCCTTGTTGCACCATGTCATCACCCTTTTTTTATTGCCCAGAATTCCAACTCCAATCCCGGAAAATTACCACCAATATGAAACGCAAAACCGCCGGAATCCATCATCTTCTTCCAGTACGGGCTTTGCTTATCCAATTCGAAATAAGAGCATCCGGCGTGATACGGCAATTGCCTGGGGGCAACGGGCAAAGGATGAATTGAAATACCGGGCAGTGCAGCAGTGACCAACTGCGTGATCTCTTCCACCGGACCAATTTTCACCTGCGGAGGAAAATGCGTGCGCAACATCTCCGAAGATACTTGCGCGCTGGCAGCCAAGATGTAAATTGCCTGCTCCAATAATTTCACATCGGGGCGACCCGAGTAATAAACCGACTGACTATGTTTGGTTAAAGGAATTTGGATCGCATTTTGTTCAAGCACCATGCTTAGCAGGCGTCGTAGCTCATCAATTAACGGGATAAAGCAAATACGCAAGTCGTCATGTCTATATTCGGGCAGCACTGCGGGTCGTTTATTTTGACGGTAGAAGGTCGCTAGATCTCCCATCAACTGCAAGCACAACGAAAACAATGTTTCCGGATGCAACAGCGCATCTCCAGCCAAATGTGCCAGCAATGGCTCATAACGATTAATGGTTTGCAGCAACATAAAGTCTGCAACCTCCGCCACCCCGGCACCTTGCGACGTTCCCGCCACTCGGGCCGCCAACGCCTCCCCTCTGGTATGCAACAGGCCTTGCAGTTCCCGGACGAAGCCGTTCAAAATATTACTGGCTGACGATTGCAACACTACGGGAATGTATTTGTCATCCAGTACGACTGTTTTGTCGGCGCGCACCTCAATGATATTGGCGACCCCTAAGCACAGATAGCCTGATCTTTCTTGGTTGCCAAGCATAAGTCTCGGACGAATGCTGCCTATTTGTACTGGATAACGAGCGTCGTAACCCGCATTGTTGTCTCTGACGTCCCTATGAGTAATTCGATATCTCGCCAATCCATCGGGGTTTTGATCGCTATCAACTTCGACAGCATCCGGACGACTCAGCGGCAATGCTAAATACACCACTTCATTGGCGATATCTTCTGAGACATCAAGTGGTAGCGGCAGTTCGTCCTCGTCTGGTAAATGGAATGGGGTACCGTCCTGAAAAATCCCCCTAGCAGCCGCCAGAGTTATTTTTCCAATCGCCAATTGCCCACCATCCAGCTTTAACGAAGAAAAACCCCAATCATATGCCCTGATTCCATAACAACGGCCATCAATACGGCTTTCAAGATAACGATCATGTTGTTGAAAGTGCTGAGGTCTAAGGAACATGCCTTCCGACCAAACAATCCTGTTATTGATTGACATACTCTATTAGGTACCGTTTATTATTTAATAACAATGAGTTATGAAAATTGCATTACTAACTCAATTGAGTTGCAAACTTTCACCGCCTCGCAAATAGACGCATCTGCTTTTCATAAGCTTCAGCGAACTCTTCCCCAAAAAATCCTTCAATTGCTTGTGTTTTCAGTTCCGGATATTTTTCGCAAAAAAGCTCCCAACACTTGGCTTTTCGCTGAAACACAATCCCTTCGCCCAGAACTTTTTCGAAAGTGTCAGGATCGAAACGATGCAAAATCTCCCCTAATGCGGCCTGTATACCCGCCGTCATCGCCAATTGATGAAACTTAACATCCTTGAACGCTTCAGTTACCGCATCATTTGAATTTATAAACGCGGGATTATTCGGCGCGAGCATCAGCTTGAGTACACTTTCCACATCAGGATTGAATTTTAGCGGGTTATTGTCAAATGAGCGGATTGTGGTGACAGAAACTCGAAATTCACTTTTCATTTCTGCGCGTGCGCGTAAAACATCCATCAAGCCTTCGATCAAATTTCGGAATAACACACCGCTCGCTTTCATCGCCTCCGGCCACTGCTCTTCTGTCAAAAACGATTGATCTTTTATTCCCGCACCATCCAGAAACATCTTCATGAGCGCCGCATCACCCGATTTAGGACTGATATATGGCTCCTTATTCGGTGTTAGCGCAATCCCTACATCGGCTTGCGGAGCTTTCGGCTCATCCTCGCGCTCAATATTAGACGTATTTTGGAATAGGTCTTTAGAGTCTAAGGCGATGTTCGAAGAACTAGGCTCGGATAAATTTATTGCTTCCGAATTCGGGAACTCTAACTTGGGAGGCGCTGTGAATGGTGTATCCAACGCACCTAAGGAATCTAAGCCTTTTAAGAATTCGGCAATATCTTTACCATCGCTCTCGGGAGATAACACCTCTGGCGCCGCAAAGTGATCGTGAAAAGGGGAAGCAGGGGGGCGCTCTCCGAAGGGAGAACTCGCTGCGTTATGGGGAATCGAGAAATTCAGAGGTTCGTTGACTATTGACTGTTGGTCATTTTGAAACGATTCGGCGAATGGTGAAGGCGAAAGACTCTCAATGCTAATGGGTGAAACTGGAGATATTTCGCCTGATGACAGTTCCACAATAATTTCATATTCGCCGATGCGCAAAATTTCACGATCTAGCAATCTTGCTTGAGTATCATTTATATTCAGTCCGGCATTTGATAAATATGTACCATTTTTGCTTGTGTCCTTTATCAAATAACCACCGTCCTCATAAATGATTTCAGCATGATGGCCTGATACAAAGTTTTCCGCATCAGGTAACACCAAGGTATTTCCTGCTTTTCTGCCTATTGTTCCGCCTAACTGACCGAATTCGGCACTCAATTCAGCAGGTAATGGCAAACCTTTGTAAGAAAGTACTTTCAAGATAATTGGCACGATTGTCGTCCTACCGTTAGCATTAGTTAAATAGCTTAGCAACTTACATCAGCTTTTATCTAAAAACTTGGTTATTTTAGCAGTCTAACCTTGATCTTACCCCCTAACTCCAAGGCACCCAGCTAAGAGAGTAATCTCGCAACCTGAGGAGCCTTATGAAAACCAATCAATCCAAGCCATCATCACTCAAGCGAACTCAATTGTAGTGGTTCAATAAAAATTGACACCAAAATAGATTGATAAACTATCCACCGTCAGGGTGGAACGAATGAAACGAGAAAGGCAAAGTTTTGATGCGGCGTTCAAGCTGCAAGTGGTAAATATTTTCCAGGAGCAAGGGCTGAGGTTGGATCAGGTTTGCCAGGAACTCAAACTGGGTGGGACTGCGGAGGTGTCAGACATGCTCCATTTTTAAATTGAGAAAGAAGCGCCCCATTACCGGATTATCCCAGCAGCTGCCCTCACGACTCATGCTGCCTTGAAAGCCGTAGCGCATCAGTAAATCCCGTTTCTCTTGACTGGCGTACTGGCTGTCACGGTCGGAATGCACTTATTCAGGCCTGGCGACTGCCATAGCATTGACCGATGGCTTCGAACGGACTGCGCAAGCGAACCCGCGTGCCGAAAGGCGTTTTGGGCTGATGAATTCGCCTCCGAGCCGCATAAAATCCCGAACGGCTGACGCCCAACAACTGGTAACCCTGCTGCACCGTGACGACCTTATCTGCCGTTAACTAGTGGATCACTTGGTGTTTCATCGCAGTTCCTTGGCAAAGATACCCACAGGGCATAAAAGGCCGAAACCGTTTTTAGTACTTAGTTATCCGTACGCAGTTGACAATTTTCTTGTTCCAACGGCCGAAAACGCTGCTGATCCGGCATTAACGGCTTGCCAATGCCCGATTGACCGGATTGTTCAGACTGCACCTGCTTCAGCCAAAAACGTACCGCAGTATGCCAACCACAGCGGGGCTATCCGCGACATCACCGACTATATCGTCAATTTCTACAACAGTCGGCGCTTGCATTCGTCATTGGGCTACCTTCCGCCCAATGGCTATGAAATGAAAATGGCAGAACAACAATCTATTGGTGTGTCCGAAAAAAGTTGACCACTCCACATTGGCAATGATGCCGTGGATTGGTGGCTCTATAAGTATCACCACCTGGTTGAAAATGAATTTGCTAGACTGAAACATTTCAGAGCCATTGCAACACGGTATAACAAACTGAAACGCAATGTTGGAAGCGCCATCGCTTTGGCTTGTGCTTTTATATGGCTACCCATGTGAAACGGCAACAGCCCCTATTTTGCATTTTTCAATTTTTCCTCTCCGCCAGTCACTAAACCGGACATACATTCGACTACGCTTTCGACATAATTTGAATGTGCTTCTGCGAGCTCTTTAGCTGCACCGAAACTTTCTCGTAATTCGATTAAGGTCTTTTGTGGATCCGTTGACTTATTAAGATCTAACATCTTCGCGTAATTTTTATATGCTTTGCGCCTTTCAGGATCTAATAGGAACAACCCTGGCATATCATTAGACGAAGTATCGACGACACATTTTGTCATTACTTCCGGCTCAATTCCGTAGTCCTTAATATCTTTATCTTGCTTCATCTGCTCTAAGACTACGGACTGATATTCTTCCTTCTCCGAGCAACCGCTTAGTACTAATATTCCTACAATTACTAACATCTTTTTCATTTTTTACATCTTCCTGCATTTTCAAAGCGTATTTTCCAAAAAAAACCCCCGCTATCTTTCAATAGCGGGGGTTTCAATTTCTTCCTAAGTATTTCGACTTAGAAAACTTTCAGTATTAGATGAAAGTTGGAATCAGAGGAGCATCAACTGTTACCAATTGACGGTTACCTTTTTCATCCCAGAAGAACAACAGACCTGCGAAGCGGCTGTCTGGATCGTAGATCAAGTCAGCTAAACGATATACTTCCCAAGCAGCATCAGAAGCAGTAACTTCGACAGTGCGTGTTTCGCCTGGAGCCAGAGGGCTGTTATCGCTAACAGTTAAGCCTTCTTCAGCCAACAAATCATCTGGGTAAGCAGTATCATCTTCATGAACCGCTGGATCTAAGAAACGGACACCTGCTGTGTTGAACTCACCCAAACGAACAGCTGAATCGCCGTTGTTTGTGATGGTCAAAGTCATTTGCATTGCACGACCTGGAACACGGTATGTAGCATCATCAACTTTAACTGAAACGTTAGCTTCAGGCATTTGATAAGTTTTCATACCACGCAACAAACCAGCTTGCAAAGGAGTAGTTACAGGATATTTTTCGTTGGTAGCGCCCATAGAAGCAGCAACGATAACCATAGTACCTACACCGAACAGCATACCGATTTTTTTGTCGCCGGCTGAGATCAGAGAATCTGCTTTGCCAGTGCTAACAGCGATATGACGTGGAACGAACAATGGACGTTTGATCCAGAACAACAACCATGCGAACGCGATTGCGAACCATACTGCGTGCCAGAAATAAACGTTGTCCAGAGCATAGTTTTCCAAGTTAATTGTTTGACCAGTCAAAGTTGTAACTGGGTTAACAAACTCGCTCATAGAACCAGTAATGGTTACCCATTTGCCTGGGCCGATGATAGGGCCACCGCCTTGTACGTTCATCATAGAGTGAACGTGCCAGTCGCCTGGACGACGAGCTTTCAACAGAACTTTAAACTCGTAAACTTCGCCCAATTCCAAAGACACTGAACGAGGAACCAATTGACCGCCGATCCAAGAACCTGCACGGATAAATACAGGACCAGGGATACCAACGTTCAAAAATGAAACTTCTGGTTTATCAACAGTTTCTGGCCAGCCTGCGAATACCAGGAATTTACCAGAAATTGTCATAGTTTCATTAACAGGCACTTCTTCTTTTGACCAGTTCAGGTCAAACCAGTGAATCGTCCGCATACGCATGAACGCAGCCTGTGATTTTTCACCATGAGCAGATGCTGTTGGAGCATAGAACATCGCTGCTGTCATTGCGACCAACAGTGCGACAAAGGACAGTTTTGCAACTTTGTCTTTTATTATTTTCATATTTCCTCCTCTATCACTAGAGAATTTTAATTAAGACTTTCTGGCAGCTATCTAGAACCACCAGGTTCATTTTCTTACTATTCTTCTAATTAAGACGCGTCGTCAGCGATGAAGTCGGTTTTAGCGAACCATCTGCCGAAGAAGTGCCACAAGAAGTAAATAATGATAGAAACGAATCCAGAGAAGAACGCTGATACTGGAGCAACGTCTTTACCGAAAGTTCTTAATGTACCTTTCTCTACCATACGGATGTACTCAGGTGTACCGGTACGAACATAGTGGTAACCTTGTAAGTCAGCCAAAGTCATCATCATGCCGTTGTATTCTACAGGCACGTGCAACGGAGCGATAACAGGCCAGTTACCTGGGTAGAACAACAGGCCATAAGCCAAGCCACCAACAACAGCGGTCAGAGTCATGCTGTTACCCATCATCAGGATAACGTCAAGAACGATCGCACCTGGCAACAGGTTAGATGGGAAGCAAATGTTTACTGGGAAGTAAGTCCAGCCCCAGAAGTTCATGTAACGGTTAATCCACTCACCAACCATCAGAGCAACTACAGAAAGAGTTGCGCCAACTGGCAAACGGTATCTCCACCACAAGCAAGCTTGAACAGCCGCAGGGAATGTAATAGAAACGATAGGAGCTACGGTTACCCATAGACGTCTATCTTTCCAGTCGGTCCAGAAATCCCAGTCACCGCCAGTCAACATATAGTGAATGTGATAACCGCCCAGAACCGCTGTGAACAGTGTAAAAAGAATCATCCAGTCGAACGTACGGGAAACTTGTACCGCTTCCGCACGTGAACGTACAGCTGATTGAGATGCGCTCATTAGCTTACCTCCTAAAGAATTAAAATTATATTTTTTTCACTTCTCTTTATCCTACCGCCACTTGAAAAAAGCAGCGGCAGGAAAGGAGATAGTATTTTTACTTTTAAAGATAAGCTATTAAGCCAAATCTTTTTTCAGCAATTTTGCAATTGCCATTACTTCGGTGTTCACAACACCCATTATAGCCAGAGCAGCCCAACCAAAGAATACGAAACCGTAATGCAATGGAGCAACGAACAACTCTTCCATAAACCAGAATGTGTGACCCCACTCATTCAAGCCTACGTTAGGCAAGATCATGAATGGACCGATAACCGCAATCAGATACATCAAGTGCAGACCTTCGTGGTATGTAGGCAATCTTGTTTTTGCATACATGAAAGAAGCTGAACCAGTGATGATGTAGATTGGGTATGACAGGTAGAACTCGATGATGTGACTTGGAGTAAAGTCAGTATCACGAACGATAGTTTGGTGCCATGTACCGTCTTGCTCTGTGAAGTAAGAAGCACCCCAGTAGATAGCCCAGCCGTAGCAAACCAACCATGTCCAGTGTGTAAAGTGTCTTCTCAACTCTTCACGTGGAGTGATTGACATAACTTTACGGTCACGAGTTTTCCAGATATAGCCGTTGATACCAGCAAACAACAGTACTTCGATAACGATCTCGATATACAGCATGTTCATCCAGTATGTTTCAAACTCTGGAGCAAAAGAGTCTAAGCCAGCTGACCAGCCGTAAACACCTTCGTACCAACGAATGAAAGAATAAAAAACCAGGTATAAGCTGATGCCAGCCCACAGGTTTTTTTGATTTAAAAGCGGTGCTTCCGCAGCATCAGCCTTAACTGATTCAGTTGTAGCAGCCATTTCTACCTCCTAAAAGATTATCTAAATCCCCGATCAAATCGGGAGTTCTTTGTTTTTCCATGTTATTTAGCCTTCGTATCGAAGACACCCCGGTCCCTTGAGGTGCGTGGCAGTCTACCACTTGCCAAATCCTTGTCAAGATAAATTAAGCTATTTTATCTGAGCGCTTGAGTCTGTAGTGATCAACTTTTTTCGTACACCGAGATAGGTCGATACCCATCACTCTTCAAGGTGGAACGAATAAAACAAGAAATAAGGAATTGCGATGAGGTATTCAAGCGGCGATTCGTGAAGATGATCCAGGAGCAAGGCCTGAACAGTGACCCTGGCTTGCCAGGAACTATAGCTGGGCGATAAAGGAGTGCGTCGCTGACTAAAGCATGTGTAAGCCGAGTAGTTGAGCCAACCCGTTAACCCTGGAGAAGCAGCGTATTCGGCTACTGGAACAGAAAAGTTGGCAACTGCGGGCGAATAACGAATTACTAAAACAGGTTTTGGCCTATTATGTACCATGGATATCTTTGCCAGGGAACAGCAATGAACATCAAATGATTCGGACGTAAACAGGGGAGAAGACCATCTCGGCGCAACAGGGTTCTTAGCTGTTGGACAAGCCTTCGGGATTTTATGTGGCCCGGCAGCTAGTTCGTTAGCCTAAAACGACCTGCATCACGCGGCTTCAGCTGGGCAGAGCGTTCGGGGCTAGTAGTCAGTCATATGGTAGCCGCCTACTTCGCAAGGCATTGGCAGAGCAGAGCATCAAGATCCGGCGCTATCGTTTGCGCCGGCTGATGAAGGAACTTCAGCTCGATCCAAGCTCGAAGCCTTAGTTCGGGCATACCCCGACAGCAACCAAAGCCTGCCGCTGTAAGATGATGCGCTGGACGCCAGTCTGAGCAAGTAGCCGCTAATCGAGCCAGACTTTCAGACATCAATTGCACGCGGACACTGAGTGGTTGATCTAGTCCCCTTGGGTATATTTGGCGGCCGTGTTAGACCTGTATTCGCGTAAATTCGCCGAGTGGACTGGTGCCCACCATGCCAGCAGAGCTGGCTTGCAGGTCTTCTTGCGGGTTACCATTGCCTGGTTTCGTCCGCAGGGGCTGTCAATAGCTAGTCACGAGTACCAGGATTTCCTAAGCCGCCATGAGATTCAAGGCAACATGAGTAGCAAGGACAACTACCGGGATAATGCGGTCATGGCACGATTCTGACTCAATCTAAAAATAGGGCGCGCCTAGCGCCTCCAGCATGCCAATCACGCCGAGACTATTCGTGCGTGACTTGACCGAATATATCTTCAATTTCTACATCAGTAAGCCTTGCATTCATCATCCGACTAACTGAGTCCCAAAGGCTTTGAGATAAAAATGGCAGACAACGGCCTATACTTATTTCGCCTCGCGGATTTTTAGCGCTGGATGCTCAGAATAGCGTTTCCTATAAACGGAGCACAGAACTAAGACTGCACACCTATTGCGCTACGGTCACGTTAGCCAGCATATTATTCAGTTCACCTTTATTAAACAGATCGATAACGATGTCGCAGCCGCCAACTAATTCGCCGTTGATGTAGAGCTGGGGATAGGTAGGCCAGTGCGAGTATTCTTTCAAGGCTTCACGCACTTCAGGATCTTCGAAGATGTTGACGTGAGCATAATCAGCGTTGCAAGCATCCAAGGCTTGCACCACCCGACTGGAAAACCCGCATTGGGGGAAATCAGGGGTGCCTTTCATGTACAAGACGACGGGATGACTGGCTAGTTGGGCTTGGATTCTATCTATTGCACTCATGACTTTTCTCGCTAAACATTGATGAGACGGGATTCTAACAACCACTACTGCAAAATTGAAGCGTGATTATTGATGAGGGACTTTAGAGTCAAAAAAAAGCCCTGCTAGCGTTAGCAGGGCTTTTGGGATAGGCGCTTGGCGATGACCTACTTTCACATGGCAACCTGCCACACTATCATCGGCGCTAAGCGGTTTCACTTCCGAGTTCGGGATGGGATCGGGTGGTTCACGCTTGCTATGTTCACCAAGCAAACTGGTTAGGCTGTTGTTGCAGCCGTCATGCGCAGGTTTTAAGCGTTTCGCTTTGACCTGCTTTCATGGAAATCTGTATTGAGTTTGTCGTTCTCTTGCGTGTTCAGCTACTGTTGTCTTTTGACTTTACCCAAACGCATTGGGTGTTATATGGTCAAGCCTCACGGGCAATTAGTACACGTTAGCTTCACACATTACTGCGCTTCCACACCGTGCCTATCAACGTCGTAGTCTCCGACGGCCCTTCAGGGGACTTAAAGTCCCAGTGAGATCTCATCTTGGGAGGGGCTTCCCGCTTAGATGCTTTCAGCGGTTATCCTGTCCGAACGTGGCTACCCGGCAATGCCATTGGCATGACAACCGGAACACCAGAGGTTCGTCCACTCCGGTCCTCTCGTACTAGGAGCAGCTTCCCTCAAATCTCAAACGCCCACGGCAGATAGGGACCGAACTGTCTCACGACGTTCTGAACCCAGCTCGCGTACCACTTTAAATGGCGAACAGCCATACCCTTGGGACCTGCTTCAGCCCCAGGATGTGATGAGCCGACATCGAGGTGCCAAACACCGCCGTCGATATGAACTCTTGGGCGGTATCAGCCTGTTATCCCCGGCGTACCTTTTATCCGTTGAGCGATGGCCCTTCCATACAGAACCACCGGATCACTAAGACCTACTTTCGTACCTGCTCGACTTGTCCGTCTCGCAGTCAAGCACCCTTATGCCTTTGCACTCATTGCCTGATTTCCGACCAGGCTGAGGGTACCTTCGTGCTCCTCCGTTACTCTTTAGGAGGAGACCGCCCCAGTCAAACTACCCACCAGACACTGTCCCTAACCCGGATAACGGGTCGAGGTTAGAACTCCAAACATACCAGGGTGGTATTTCAAGGTTGGCTCCACGAGAACTGGCGTTCCCGCTTCAAAGCCTCCCACCTATCCTACACAAGTAGGTTCAAAGTCCAGTGTCAAGCTATAGTAAAGGTGCACGGGGTCTTTCCGTCTAGCCGCGGGTACACTGCATCTTCACAGCGATTTCAATTTCACTGAGTCCCAGGTGGAGACAGTGTGGCCATCGTTACGCCATTCGTGCAGGTCGGAACTTACCCGACAAGGAATTTCGCTACCTTAGGACCGTTATAGTTACGGCCGCCGTTTACTGGGGCTTCGATCAAGAGCTTCTCCGAAGATAACCCCATCAATTAACCTTCCAGCACCGGGCAGGCGTCACACCCTATACGTCCACTTTCGTGTTTGCAGAGTGCTATGTTTTTGCTAAACAGTCGCAGCCACCGATTTTTTGCAACCCCCTTCCGCTCCAGTCGCGAGGACCTTCACGTAATGAGGGCATACCTTCTCCCGAAGTTACGGTATCATTTTGCCTAGTTCCTTCACCTGGGTTCTCTCAAGCGCCTTAGAATTTTCATCCCACCCACCTGTGTCGGTTTAGGGTACGGCCACTAGTAACCTGAAGCTTAGAGGTTTTTCCTGGAAGCAGGGCATCTATCACTTCGCTGTTCTTTCGAACCGCTCGTCATCACGTCTCGGCATAAAGCACCCCGGATTTGCCTAAGATGCATGCCTACCTGCTTAAACTGCCACTTCCAACCGACAGCTGATATAGCCTTCTCCGTCACCCCATCGCAGTTACTACTGGTACAGGAATATTAACCTGTTTTCCATCGACTACGCTTTTCAGCCTCGCCTTAGGTGCCGACTAACCCTGCGTCGATTAACGTTGCGCAGGAAACCTTGGGTTTTCGGCGAGGGGGTTTTTCACCCCCTTTATCGTTACTTATGTCAGCATTCGCACTTCCGATACCTCCAGCCCACTTCTCAATGAACCTTCGCAGGCGTACGGAACGCTCCTCTACCACTCACGCTTAACGCGTAAATCCGTAGCTTCGGTACTATGCTTAGCCCCGGTAAATCTTCCGCGCAGACCGACTCGACCAGTGAGCTATTACGCTTTCTTTAAAGGATGGCTGCTTCTAAGCCAACCTCCTGGCTGTCTGTGCCTTTCCACATCGTTTCCCACTGAGCATAGATTTGGGGACCTTAGCTGACGGTCTGGGCTGTTTCCCTTTTCACGACGGACCTTATCACCCGCCGTGTGTCTCCCGTGCTTGCACTTGCTGGTATTCGGAGTTTGCATCGGGTTGGTAAGTCGGGATGACCCCCTAGCCGAAACAGTGCTCTACCCCCAGCAGTGATACACGAGGCGCTACCTAAATAGCTTTCGAGGAGAACCAGCTATCTCCGAGCTTGATTAGCCTTTCACTCCGATCCACAGCTCATCCCCGTCTTTTTCAACAGACGTGGGTTCGGCCCTCCAGTTAGTATTACCCAACCTTCAGCCTGGCCATGGATAGATCGCCCGGTTTCGGGTCTACACCTTGCGACTAAACGCCCTATTAAGACTCGCTTTCGCTACGCCTCCCCTATTCGGTTAAGCTTGCCACAAAATGTAAGTCGCTGACCCATTATACAAAAGGTACGCAGTCACCCCACGAAGGGGCTCCCACTGCTTGTACGCATACGGTTTCAGGTTCTATTTCACTCCGCTCTCCGCGGTTCTTTTCGCCTTTCCCTCACGGTACTAGTTCACTATCGGTCAGTAAGGAGTATTTAGCCTTGGAGGATGGTCCCCCCATATTCAGTCAAAGTTTCACGTGCTCCGACCTACTCGATTTCACTAAAAAAAGGTTTTCGTGTACGGGGCTATCACCCTGTATCGCCGGACTTTCCAGACCGTTCCACTAACCTTATCCTAGCTTAAGGGCTAGTCCCCGTTCGCTCGCCACTACTTAGGGAATCTCGGTTGATTTCTTTTCCTCCGGGTACTTAGATGTTTCAGTTCTCCGGGTTCGCTTCAGTGAGCTATGTATTCACTCAAAGATGACGTGCTGATGCACGCCGGGTTTCCCCATTCGGACATCTCTGGATCACAGCCGGTTTGCAGGCTCCCCAAAGCTTTTCGCATGCTACAACGTCCTTCATCGCCTCTTACTGCCTAGGCATTCACCGTATGCGCTTATTCACTTGACCATATAACCCGAATACGTCTGTACTTTGGTTATACTGTCAGCTGACATTTTCGCTGATTTTTTCTGCTTGAGAACGACATGCTGCTTGCTTTCCATCTTTATCTTTCGACATTGACTTCATTCAAACCGCAACTCGTTTCAGTTTCGATCATTGCTGATCGTTACTATAGTTACAGATTTCCATATTGTTAAAGAGCTATCGGTACGAATACCAATGCTATACAGTCTTTATCATGCGATAAAACCGTATAGCGCTGATGTCCACATCCAAGTGCTTACATTTGACGAACTGGTTTACCCTCAGCGTTCAGCGTGATGGTGGAGCCAGGGAGGATCGAACTCCCGACCTCCTGCGTGCAAGGCAGGCGCTCTCCCAGCTGAGCTATGGCCCCTAAAACAGACTAAAGACCAAGACTCAAGCCGGAATCCAACTATGCACAACCCTACCCATTTCTAACCAGGAGTGTTGTCTGATCGTTTTCCGCCTTATTGCTTTCGCCTTTTATGCGTTGGTGGGTCTGGGAGGAGTTGAACCTCCGACCTCACCCTTATCAGGGGTGCGCTCTAACCAACTGAGCTACAGACCCAGGTGCGTCTTTCAATCGAAATAATTTGTTGTGAGTACGTGTAACGGTGTGCCGTCTTTGTAAGGAGGTGATCCAGCCCCAGGTTCCCCTAGGGCTACCTTGTTACGACTTCACCCCAGTCATGAATCACAAAGTGGTAAGCGCCCTCCCGAAGGTTAAACTACCTACTTCTTTTGCAACCCACTCCCATGGTGTGACGGGCGGTGTGTACAAGGCCCGGGAACGTATTCACCGCGGCATTCTGATCCGCGATTACTAGCGATTCCGACTTCACGCAGTCGAGTTGCAGACTGCGATCCGGACTGGGACCGGCTTTTTGGGATTCGCTTACTCTCGCGAGTTCGCAGCCCTCTGTACCGGCCATTGTAGCACGTGTGTAGCCCTACCCATAAGGGCCATGATGACTTGACGTCGTCCCCACCTTCCTCCGGTTTATCACCGGCAGTCTCCCTAGAGTTCCCGGCATGACCCGCTGGCAACTAAGGATAAGGGTTGCGCTCGTTACGGGACTTAACCCAACATTTCACAACACGAGCTGACGACAGCCATGCAGCACCTGTCTCAGAGCTCCCGAAGGCACTCCGCTATCTCTAACAGATTCTCTGGATGTCAAGGGTAGGTAAGGTTCTTCGCGTTGCATCGAATTAAACCACATGCTCCACCGCTTGTGCGGGCCCCCGTCAATTCATTTGAGTTTTAGCCTTGCGGCCGTACTCCCCAGGCGGTCAACTTAATACGTTAGCTCCACTACTAAGTTCTTTAAGAACCCAACAGTTAGTTGACATCGTTTACGGCGTGGACTACCAGGGTATCTAATCCTGTTTGCTACCCACGCTTTCGTACCTCAGCGTCAGTTTTAGTCCAGGGAGCCGCCTTCGCCACTGGTGTTCCTTCAGATCTCTACGCATTTCACCGCTACACCTGAAATTCCACTCCCCTCTACTAAACTCTAGTTGCCCAGTATCAAATGCAGTTCCCAGGTTAAGCCCAGGGCTTTCACATCTGACTTAAACAACCGCCTACGCACGCTTTACGCCCAGTAATTCCGATTAACGCTTGCACCCTCCGTATTACCGCGGCTGCTGGCACGGAGTTAGCCGGTGCTTCTTGTATAGGTAATGTCAGTCTACCGGGTATTAACCGGCAGGTATTCCTTCCTATTGAAAGTGCTTTACAACCCTCAGGCCTTCTTCACACACGCGGTATTGCTGGATCAGGCTTTCGCCCATTGTCCAATATTCCCCACTGCTGCCTCCCGTAGGAGTCTGGGCCGTGTCTCAGTCCCAGTGTGGCTGATCATCCTCTCAGACCAGCTATGGATCGTCGCCTTGGTAGGCCTTTACCCTACCAACTAGCTAATCCAACATAGGCTCATCTATTAGCGCCAGGTCCGAAGATCCCCAGCTTTCCCCCGTAGGGCGTATGCGGTATTAGCGTGAGTTTCCCCACGTTGTCCCCCACTAATAGGCAGATTCCTATGCATTACTCACCCGTCCGCCACTCGTCAGCGCCCGAAGGCCTGCTACCGTTCGACTTGCATGTGTTAAGCATACCGCCAGCGTTCAATCTGAGCCATGATCAAACTCTTCAGTTTAATTTTAACTTGTCACTAAATAAGATTAGTGACCAATCTTGGCTCGACTACAGAACATCTTTTCTTGCGAATTGACGTGGTTTCTGTGTCGACTATTTTTAAACAGCACATAGTCGCTACACATACCCACACAAATTATTTCGATTTCGTTTGTTAAAGAGCCAGAGCATTTCGCCCTGTTGAGCCGACATATTCTACAGCGTTTTCAGTTCCTGTCAAATTTATTTTTAAGCCATTTCAAAAACCGAAACACTCAAAACAAACCCGCCACTCACAACCTTAAACCCGCCGAACCCAGCCGACTCCTTCACCGCCAAACCCAAAAAGCTAAAGCAGTGAAGAGCCGCGCATTTTAATCACCCATACACCCCGCGTCAAGAACTTTTTTATCCAACAGCCTTCAACCCTTGCGTGATCGCGGATGTGCTTGATCATATACGGCCGCTAAATGCTGAAAATCCAGGTGCGTGTATATCTGCGTAGTAGATATATTGCTATGCCCTAATAACTCTTGCACAGCCCTAATATCTTTACTAGCTTCAAGCAGATGGCTTGCGAACGAATGTCTTAACATATGCGGATGAAGGTGTTCGGCTATACCGTTTTTTTTACCCCAACGATCCAATCTAAGCTGCACACTTCTTCGAGATAATCGACGACACTGCAAGGAAACAAACACCGCTTGCCCCCCCTCAGGCCGATTTGTCAGCCAAACCTTAAGCGCATCAAGTGCTTTACTACCAACAGGCAATTGCCTTTGCTTGCCGCCTTTACCAAAACGCACTCTCAAAAAGCCTTCGCTAAGATCAATGTCCGACAAATCAAGCATCACTAACTCGCTCAGTCGCAACCCTGATGAATAGAACAATTCGAACATCGCCAAATCGCGGACTTCCAAAACCGAATCTGGCGTCGCATTTAACATCCCCATCATCTGATCAACATCCAACACATGAGGAAGCCTTTTTGACACTTTAGGCGCCTGCACATGCTGAGCAGGGTTATGCGTCACTTGGTTAGTTTTGAGCAAAAATCGATAAAAACTACGTAGCGCAGCAAGTTCGCGCTGAATCGTCTTGCTTCCTATCCCGTTTTTATGGCGTCCAGCAATATAGTTCCTCACATCGCGATCTTGAACTTGCTGCCAAAGCCTAAGCTCTTGCACATTGCAAAAACTTCTAAAACGCTTTAAATCCCGCTGGTAATTCGTCGACGTATGGTCGGCAACACGCTTTTCCGAAACCAGATAGCAAAAATACAGCTGCAAGGCGTCATCCGCTTCGGCATGCATAACAATCAATCCGTTTGTTGTAGCAATGAAATAAGACGCGTCCCGATAATTTCGCTCATTTGGGTAAGAAATATACTGCCCATACTATAGTGAAACCGCGATTCATCGCGGCTGCCGATTGCCAACAGCCCATCAAGCTGAGTGAACACCATAGGAATGATTGCACAAGAGCGAACTTCCGCAGCCACATCACCAAATAAAAACCTCGCTTGAGGCAAGGTCGGCCGACCGCATTTCGGCTGGTTTGTGGTTAATTCATTGGAAAAATGCTTCAAATTAGCATCATCCGCCCCGACAAATAAATTACTGATCGGCGATAGCGGTTGCTCTTTAATGATTTTAATGGCCACGAAATCAGTGAAAAAACATTCAGCCAACACCTCGCTTAAATTAGCGACCGCATCCTCCAAAGAATTTGCTTCCAGCATAGCTAAGGTCAACTCATGCATGCGATTGAACGACGCGTCGTTTTCCCGAGCAATATCAATCAATGCGGTTAGTTGATTTTCTTGTTCCTGGTGCTTCGCTCTGAAAATTTCCAGTTGCTTGGAGATTAGCGATATTGCATTTCCGCTGGGGTGAGGGATATGCATCTTCTCCAGCAAATCCAGGTGATTCTGGAAAAACTCAGGGTGGTCTTGCAAATAAGCCTTAACGTGGGCTTCGGTCAATAAGACTTTTGGTTCGCTGCTCATAACTTTACTTGTCCCTCAAAAACCGTGGTAGCCGCGCCCGTCATCAGTACAGGATGACCGCTGCCGATCCAACTAATAGTTAGCTCCCCGCCAGGCAATTGAACCTGAACAACCTGATCCAACAATCCCTGTTCGATACCAGCGACCACGGCGGCACACGCCCCGCTACCACAAGCTAAAGTTTCGGCTGCACCGCGTTCGTAAACTCGCAATTTGATGTGCCGGCGATTAACAACTTGCATGAACCCGATATTAGCTCGCTCTGGAAACAACTCATGACACTCCAGTCTAGCTCCGATAGTCGAAACAGGCGCGTTCGCCACATCATGGACCTGAATAACTGCATGAGGATTACCCATGGATACCGCGGCGAACTGAACTTCTGTTTCCGCCAACTTCACTTTATACAGCTTGGACTGTTCGGAAGCCTTCAGCGGTATCTGCTTAGGCTCAAGTGCCGGGACACCCATTTCAACGGTGATCAAATCTCTTGCATCGAATCGCAGTGTCAGTTGTCTTGCATCGGTATCGACAATAATTTCGTCATTATTGCTTAAGCCTTTGTCACGCACAAAACGAGCAAAGCAACGCGCACCGTTTCCACACTGAGAAACCTCGCTACCGTCAGCATTGAAAATCCGGTATTTAAACTCGGCGTTATCACTAATCGGCTTTTCCACCAATAACAATTGATCGCAGCCCACGCCAAAATGGCGATCCGCCAAAAATCGAATCTGTGCGGTCGTCAATTGTATTTGCTGGTTTATAGCGTCGATCACGACAAAATCATTTCCCAGCCCCTGCATTTTGGTGAAGTTAATTATCATAGCTACTCCGGCAAAAGCTGCTCGCCAACCCACAATTGATCCAGAGTTTCTCGGGCTCGAATAAGATGTGTTTTATCGCCATCCACCATTACCTCCGCCGCTCGAGGCCTTGAGTTATAGTTTGAACTCATCGTAAATCCGTAGGCACCGGCTGAGCGAACCGCTAATAAATCACCTTGTTTTAGCTTCAATGCCCGAGCCTTTCCTAGAAAGTCACCCGTCTCGCAAACTGGCCCAACGATGTCCCAATCCAACTCGGGCTGATCACTTTCGGCATTCGCCGGAATGATTGCCTGCCACGCCCCGTATAAAGCCGGTCTGACCAGATCATTCATTGCCGCATCAACAATGGCAAAGTTTTTATTCTCTGTCGGCTTAAGGTATTCCACTCTGGTTAACAATATTCCGGCATTGCCAACGATTGCTCGCCCCGGCTCCAATAAGATTTCGAAGTTTCGCCCATCCAGACGCTGCAGCAACGCCGCGATATATTCAGAAGGTTGCGGGGGACACTCATCGCGATAACAAATACCCAGCCCTCCCCCTAAATCAAGGTGGTGCAATTCAATACCTTCCGCCTGCAGTTCGTCGACCAACGCCAACACCCTATCCAACGCGTCCAGAAACGGCACGGCTTCCGTTAGCTGGGAGCCGATATGGCAATCAATACCGACTATTTCGATATTCGGCATCTGGGCGGCTCGCCGATATTCGTGAATAGCTTGCTTGATATCGATCCCGAATTTATTCTCTTTCAAACCAGTGGAAATATAGGGATGCGTCTTGGCGTCAACATCGGGATTAACCCGAAAAGACACGGGTGCGACAACCCCCAACTCACCGGCTAAACAGTTGATACGATCCAACTCACCGCTGACTTCCACATTAAAACAGCGTATACCTATTTTCAGCGCTGCCAAAATTTCATCTTCGCGCTTGCCTACTCCGGAAAACACAATTTTGTCCGGACTTCCGCCCGCAGCTAGCACGCGCTGCATTTCGCCAAGCGACACGATGTCGAACCCAGATCCCAGTCGTGCTAATAAATTGAGAATAGCAATATTTGAATTTGCTTTTACGGCATAACAAATAAGATGAGGGTGACCGGCAAAGCCTTGATCGAAAGCTTGCCAATGTCTTTCCAAGGTAGCTCGCGAGTAGACATAACAGGGAGTGCCGTAGTTTTCGGCAATTTCGTCAACAGGAATGCTTTCGGCAAACAGTTCATGTTGCCGATAATTAAAAAAATCCATGGCTTATTTATCTTGTTTGGGTACGTAAATTGGCGGCGGGCTATCCGGCATATATAAAGGCCCTGTCTGACCGCAGGCCTGCAACAACAGCGCCCAAAGAACTAGAGTTAAAATATTGTTTGTCGTCATATTCGTAACGATTGTCTGGTGAACGCGGAATATAGCATAGCCGGCGGCTTAAAAGAACGAACACGAGGTGGCCGCCCAATCTCGGCAAGCCACAAAAAAAGGGGCATGAAGCCCCTTTTTGCCACTAAGTCAAACGACGCTTCACTTTGCCGTCATAGACTCTTTCACCACTTTAGGCGTGATGAACACCAATAACTCTTTTTTGGTATCGTTTTTTACACTTTTCTTGAACATCCAGCCTATCACCGGCAAATCCGACACCCAGGGCACGGTATTAAACGATTCCTGAACGGTTGACTCGTAAATACCGCCCAACACTACCGTCTCGCCATCTTCAACTTGAACTTTGGTTTTCAACTGCCGGGTATCGATGGGTACGGTAGCATTACCGCCCGTAGCAAGCGGCGTTCCCGGAGAATCTTTTTTGATGTCGAGCAACATGATAACACTGCCGCTTGGCGTAATCTGCGGCGTGACATTCAGCTCCAACACCGCATCGACCAGCTCCGTCACCGGACCTGTTGCCTGGCTTTGGGTTTGATACGGAATCTGTACACCTTGTTTGATTGAAGCTTGCACCATATCGCTAGTCATTACCCGCGGATTGGATACCAACTCGCCTTTGCCGTCATCCTGCAAGGCACTTATCTCAAGATTCAACAGATAATCCGCACCGCGCGCCAAAGTCAATGCCAAGGCACCACCACTGGAGGCAGCCAATGCGGACCCCAAATCCGACAAAATTTGAGAATTTTCACTTGTTTCAACACCGGCACCAGTCATCCCATATTGGGTGCCACTATTGACATCGGCTTTATGCGCCACCCCAAATTTGGTACCCAAGTTCTGCGCAAATGATGTATCAGCTATTACGATCCGCGATTCGATCAATACTTGGCGTACTGGCACGTCCAATAGCTTGATCATTCTTCTTACATCTTCCATAGCCTTTGCAGTGTCTTTGACAATCAGCGTGTTGGTCCTGGCATCGACAATCGCCGTACCGCGTGGCGACAGCAAGCGCATACTTGCCGAGCCACCGCCTTGACTATTCTGCCCGGCTCCGGACTGTTGCGAGGCTACGGAAGCACCTCCTCCTCCGCCGCAACCACCACCTCCGCTCGCGCCTGCCCCCGACTGCCCACCCTGCGAGTTATTACCTACCCCCATTAATACACCGCAAATCTCCCCTGCTTTCGCGTAATTGATTTGAATATTTTCGGTTTTTAACGGCTCCAACTCTTCAAATATTTTTTTCGAATCCAGCTCTTCCTGCTCTATTTTCATGATTTCGGCAACCGGCGCCACCATCACCACATTACCATTCTGTCTTTTTGCCAATCCTTTAGCTTTTAGAATCAATTCCAAAGCCTGATCCCAAGGTACATCGTTCAATCTAAGCGTCACGTTGCCCGCCACAGAATCGGCGGCAATGATATTAAGCTCGGTAAAGTCGGCAAGAATTTGCAGGACCGAACGCACTTCGATATCTTGAAAATTCAATGACAACTTGTTACCGATATACGGGAATTTTTCTTTTTGCTGCGCTTCCTTTTCCGCCGGCGTCAACGGTCGAAACTCAACCGTCAATAGATTATCGGACTGATAGGACGAGTAATCGTAATTACCGTTGTTAGGTGTTATGACGATGTTGACGCTATCACCTCTTGGAGAGGCTTCGATTTTTTGCACGGGTGTCGCAAAGTCCGATACGTCGAAACTTTTAACTAACGACTCCGGCAACCTGGTATTTAGGAAACTTAATACCACTTTACCGCCATTTTGCTTAGCGTCCACGACAGTATTCGCCGCTGATAAACCCAGCAACAAGCGTCCCTCACCGTTGGGGCCGCGTCTAAAATCAATACTTTTTATGTTTTGTTCCGGCAAAAACTTACTAATCACCGAATCCTTCGCGGTGGGCGCTTGCTGTACCGCCCGATTTACCGCAGCGACAGTTCCACTAGACCTCAAAACCACATAAAATTTATTGCCCTCAATTTTGGTTTCGTAAGGCACTTTTTCTATCAGATTGATAATAACCCGAGTCCGCCCCGACGCCTCTACTACATAAACCGTACCCGCGGCTCCTTGGTTAATAGGAAAGCTTTTTTTCGCCAAATTACTTTTTACCCCGGCAAAGTCCAAGGCGATTCTGGAAGGATTATCGGTCTGAAAAATTTTTGGCGCCACTATCGGCCCATCCATTTCCAGTTGCACCTGCACTTGGTTTCCGGCCAAGGTGGAAAACTCTAAGTTGTTTATAGCTCCGTCATCAGCGCGCACCAGCGCAACGTGCATAAAACAACCCAGCAACACTGAACACCAGAAACCGAAGCCGGCCGCTTTCCACCCGTTTTTATTTTGTTTAGTACTCATTTCTATAACCCTTTTTCATCGGCCAATGCCAGTGAAGACTGTTGTTCGCGCCAAGTGCCCGGCTTATCAGGTACGATTTCCATTAGCTCTATTTTGTCGTCGAGAATTCGCAGAATCTTGCCGTAATTTTGCCCCATATGATGCCCGACCTGGACCCGATGGATAGTCCCGTCCCTAGCCCTTATCAAGCCCCAATAGCCTTTATCGTTACGTAGCGTTCCAACCATGCGCAGGCTATCAAGCGGATAAGCTTCCAACTCTTCCTTCCGACGCTCTATATCGGGCTTAACACCGTTTATGCCGGAAACGTCGATACTGCTATCGTCATCCTTTCTTTCGATAGACCGAAAAGGATCCCGCAAACCATCGGGTTTAAATATGAATGATTCCACCACTTTAATCTCGGGCAATGGTTCGATAGGAGCCTTGGGGCGGGCTTTTACTTCTTGAATATATTTTGTTAGATCGCTGACATCATCCCCACCGCAACCCGTCATACCGATCAAAAGCACACTCAATACCGGCAGAGTCGAATACACTTTCACGCTACCGCACCTCATTGACCTCTCCTTTTCTTAGCTGCCGATCCGCCAGCGGCTTGCGCTGTTTCACCCTCGTTATAGGTTTTTATGGTTGCAGTCATACTCATACCATCTTTGCCTTCTTTACCCAGCGGTGTCATCACCACATCATGCACCGTCACAATCCTTGGTAACGAAGCCAAACCACTGACAAACAATCCCAATTCTTCATACTTGCCGACAACATGGATACCAATCGGCAATTCGGAATAAAACTCTCTGTTAATTTCGGTGCTGGGTTGAAACAATTTAAACTCTAAGCCACTTGCCAAACCGGTTTGAGAAATATCGACCAACAAGCTGGCCACTTCAGCCTTGGTGGGCATTTGCTTTAACATCTCACCTAGCGACGCTTCGATTTGATCCAGCTGGTCGCGGTAATCCTGGAGGTTGACAGCCTTTTTCTGCTTAACTTCAAACGCACTTTTCAAACTTTCTTCTTGTTTTTCAAGCACATCCAATTCATCCAGCTGCGGCACCGTCACAAAGTACACGCCCGCAGCCGCTGTTAATACCGAAAAAATAAGTATGACAATGATTTTTAGCGGCGTCGGCCAGCTACCCGCCGAATTGATGTCCCAATTTATTTCAGACAAATTCATTTGACGGCTCCTTGTTGCGGCTTATCGGTCTTCTTACCTTGCTTGGCAGTCATCGTGAAGTCGTTCATCTGCCCGTCTTTTTTACCTTCACCTTTGATTACAGTCAGCACAGAGGTATTCATCCACGGCGAGTTATCGATAGCCCGCATGTATGCAGACACCCGCGCATTCGATTCCGCCTTCCCGTCCAAAGTCAAAACCGACCCGGCTTGGGCGAATTTCGTCAGGTAAATACCATCCGGCGTGGTTTTAGCCAATTCATCGAACAAATGCACCACCTCGGGCCGACTTTCCTGCAATTTTTGGATCACTTCAATCTTGGTCAATAACCTATTTTTCTTGTCTTCAATTTCCTTGATTTCTTGAATTCGCTTATCCAAGATGGCTATTTCGTTTTGCAGAAGCGTGTTTCTACGGGTCTGATATTCTTTGATCCCTTCGATATACATAAAGACGACGACCAAAATCAGTGCTGTCACCAAAATACCGGCACCGATACCCGCCACAAAATCCTGCTGCTTTTTTTTACGTAGCTCTTCTCGCCAGGGGAGTAAATTAATTCTTGCCATTAATCAAAACTCCTTAACGCTAACCCGCACGCTATCATCATCGCCGGCGTATCGTTACTCAGACTTTGCGGCTTGACCCGATTAGAAAGCGCCATATTGATGAACGGATTGGCGATGTAAGACGGGATGCCCAGATCACGTTCCACCAATTTGTCCAAACCGGCGATGGATGCGCAACCCCCGGCAAGCACCAACGCATCCACACCTCGATTAGCGCTAGAGGAAACGAAGAATTGCAACGATCTGGCGATTTGCTGCAACATGGCTTTTTTGAAGGGTTCCAGCACATCGGTTACGTAATTGTCCGGCAAGCCGCCGTGCTTCTTGGCCAAACCGGCTTCTTCATAAGACAACCCGTAGCGGCGCTGAATCTCTTCGGTTAGCTGTTTTCCGCCGAAGCCCTGCTCCCGGGTATAAACAGTTTTACCTTCATGCAGAATGTTCAGAGATGTCATGGTTGCGCCAATGTCGGCGATTGCGACAGTCATATTGCCGGCACCTTCCGGCAACTGATCCGCCAACAAGGAAAACGCATTTTCCATCGCAAAAGCTTCCACATCGACCACAACAGCCTTCAGGCCGGCATAGGCCAGCGCGGCCACCCTGTCCTCGATATTTTCCCGCCGAGAAGCCGCCAGCAACACATCGACCATATCCGGATTATTTTTGGTGATGCCCTGAACTTCGAAATCGAGATTGACTTCGTCCAACGAATAAGGAATGTACTGATCGGCCTCCACCATGATTTGCTCTTCCATGTCCCTATCGGACAAGGAGGCAGGCATCGAAATAATCTTGGTCATCACCGATGAACCCGCAACCGCAACGCTCGCCTGTTTTGCCCGAGTACCGGATTGCTTTACCGCCGCTTTTATTACCGCGCCGATTTGCTCTATATTGGTGATGTTCTTATCGACTATCGCATCCTGAGGTAACGGAGCCACCGAGTAACTTTCTACCCGGTAACGCGCACCAACCCGGCTCAATTCCAACAATTTAACCGCAGCTGTACTAATATCCACACCCAGCACAGCCGACGGATTCCTGCTCAACCAGCTCATGAATGAACCCTTTTTAGATCGAATATGATTGAATTTGGCTCAAGCATGCTCAGACGAGGCTTGCAGAACCCACATGGGCCTGAAGTATAGTAGATTTTTTTATTTTCATCCTCTTAGATAAACCACTTTACAAGTAACTTTAGGTTGTTCCTAAAATCAAAAGGGTTTATTTTGACCGGCAATTTGTATTTTAGCAGTGCGTTTGAATTTCAGTGCCCATTAAGAAAGCCCCCAAACCCAAATCCCTGATCAAGACACTTTTTAAGTGGCTGGCCTTCTGCTCGTTGGCTTTTATCGGCACATTTCTGATTGCTGTTTATTTTTTCCTGCTCGAACTCGACAAGGAGTTGCCGGATATAGACCAGTTACAACACGTTCAATATCAGATGCCGTTGAACATCTACAGCCAAGATAACCTGCTGATAGCTCAGTTTGGCGAGAAGCGCAGAATCCCGACCAGCATCGCGCAAGTGCCACCACAATTGATCAAGGCTTTCATCGCGGCCGAAGATGATCGTTTTTATAAGCATAACGGCGTCGATTTCAAAGGCCTGCTGCGCGCGGTAAGCCAATTAGCCCTCACCGGCAAGAAGCGGCAAGGCGGCAGCACCATCACCATGCAAGTGGCCCGTAATTTCCTGCTCAGCAACGAAAGAACCTACTTACGCAAACTCAAGGAAATCATTCTTGCACTGAAAATTGAGCGGCAATTTTCCAAAGATCAGATTATGGATCTTTATTTAAACAAAATTTACATGGGTCAACGTGCCTATGGTGTAGCAGCAGCCGCACAAACCTATTACGGTAAAGATATTTCCGAGTTAGCCCTACATCAACAAGCGATGATTGCCGGCCTGCCGAAAGCACCATCCATTTACAATCCGATAGCCAATCCGCAGCGCGCCATAGAGCGGCGGAACTACGTGTTGCGCCGAATGCTGGATCTAAACTACATAAGCCAGCACGATTACGAATTTGCCGTGCAAGCAGTTGATAATGCGGAGATTCAGCCGATAAATGTCGAGCTGCAGGCGCCATACATCGCGGAAATGGTTAGGCAAGAAGTCATGTCCAAATACGGCGAGACAGCCTATACCTTGGGTTTGAAAATTTTCACCACCGTCCCTAGTCAATTTCAGTTAGCAGCAGAAGACGCTTTGCAAAAAACCCTGCACGAATATGACGAGCGCCACGGCTATCGAGGCTTTCCCCATAAAAATACGCAAAAAAACGGCGCTCAGCTAACCGACAATGTTGTTGGAGATACCCGGCAAGCCCTGATAACGGCAGTAGCCGATTCCGGTGTTACCGCAAAACTCTACGACAACACGCAAATTGCCATCGCCTGGAAAAATATTGAATGGGCAAAACCTTACCCGGAAAAAAATATCGGTACCGCAAAAGCATTTCTTAAGCCGAACGACATCATCTGGGTTAGAGAACTCGTAAAGGACGAATGGGCGCTCACGCAAATTCCGGACGCCGAAGCTGCTTTTGTAGCGCTCAATCCCAACAACGGCGCAATTTTGGCCTTATGTGGCGGCTTTGATTTTTATCACAGCAA
This sequence comes from Methylomonas sp. 11b, assembly GCF_000515215.1. NCBI lineage: Bacteria > Pseudomonadati > Pseudomonadota > Gammaproteobacteria > Methylococcales > Methylococcaceae > Methylomonas > Methylomonas sp. 11b. Next base: position 3,470,497 of record NZ_KI911557.1, on the reverse strand, counting down.
ATATAACAGGGCTACTCAGTCCAAACGCCAGCCTGGCTCGGGATTCAAACCTGTTATTTACACAGCCGCATTAGAAAAAGGTTTCACCGCAGCCAGCATTATTAATGACGCACCCATCGTGATCGAGGATCCTTCACAAGAAAACGACTGGCGCCCGGAAAATTATAGTCGCCGTTATCTGGGCCCGACATCACTGCGGGTTGCGCTCCGGGAATCGATCAATCTGGTCTCAGTGCGCTTGCTGCAGGAAATCGGCGTATCCCAGGCAATAGATACGGCCATGCGCTTTGGTTTCGACAAAGAGCAATTACCCGGCACGCTGTCTCTGGCCTTGGGTAGCGGCTATGCCTCACCATTGCGCATGGCATCGGCCTATGCGGTCTTTGCCAATGGCGGTTTTTTGGTAAAACCCTATCTCATCGAACGCATCGAAGACCACAAAGGCAACTTGTTGTTTCAGGCAAACCCACCGCTGGCATGCGCCGATTGTCCGGATCAGGACCCGCGGCCGCCAAACCGCGCGCCTCGCGCCATTTCAGCAAAAATCAATTTCCTGGCAAACAGCTTGCTAAGAGATGTTGTACAACGCGGCACGGCAACCCAGGCCAAACAATTGGGCCGTAACGATTTGGCCGGCAAAACGGGCACCACGAACGAGCAAAGAGACGCTTGGTTCAACGGTTTTGCTACGGATATAGTGGCCTCTGCATGGATAGGCTTCGACAATTCATTACCGCTTGGTCACGGCGAGACTGGCGGCAAAGCGGCCTTACCGATGTGGATTAAATTCATAAAGGCCGTACAACAAAACTTCCCGGAAAAGCCATTAGCGCAGCCGAGCGGTATAGTCCAGGCATACATTAATCCGGCGGACGGATTATTGCTCGATCAGGAAGCGAGAGGCGGTATTTGGGAATATTTCAGTGAAGAGACGGTACCAACGGCAAAATCTGCACCTAAATCTGAAGACCCTGCAGAGGAAGAGATTTTTGCTGAAGAAGCGTTATTTTGAAGGTGTTATATAGTTCGGAAGAATCTGGCCGCCAATTGACCGACGGCCGAACAAGACTTCTCGAAAATCTTTATTTCCCGAATTTTTTACGGAATTTATCAACACGACCCGACGTATCAACGACGCGCTGTTTACCGGTATAAAACGGATGGCAAGAAGAACACACCTCAATGTGTAAATCAGAAGCCAGCACAGAACCGGTTTGAAAAGTATTGCCGCACCCGCAGGTGACGGTAATTTGTTTATATTCTGGATGTATTTCTGGTTTCATAGCGCTCACATACCCGTTCCGGGCTACATACTTGATAGAGAACTGCTTATGATACGATCTCGTAAGGCGATCTGCAAGAACTTTGGCTATTCACTTAGGATTCGAGAGTAGCACTGTTATCAGCCATGCTCATCAGCAACGCCAATAAAATCACTACCGCTAGACCAATTGGCTCAAAACCAGGTAAAGACCAGAGTTCTATCGTTTAATATTCTGCACACGCCAAAGCAGCAGCAATAACAGCAGGGGCGGCACCGCAGTCAGACCAGTGGCCACAAACGCGGTAGCATAGGCTCCGAGCAACCCGTAGATCGGAGTGAGCGTTTCAACCGCAATCCCGGAGAATCCTTTCAGAAATTTGCCAAGCAAGGCATAGGTTGAGGACAGCATGGCGTACTGAGTAGCGGTATAGCCCAGACTGGTCAGGCTCGACATATAGATTACTAGGGCCACGCCAGCGAAGGACTGGGCAAAAGCGTCGAGCGTCATGATTGCGGCGAAAATTGCCGTGTCAGCGTTGACGCTGAGCAAGGCGAATGCCGCAGTGCCACAACCCTCAAACACAAGCCCCGCGATCAGTGTTGGTAATAGACCTAGTCGAGCCGCACTGAGACCCGCAGCGGCAATACCGAAAAAAGTGGCAACCAGCCCGAATGAGCCGCGCACCCAAGCCACCGTATCCTTGGAGAGCCCCAGATCGTGATAGTACGGATTGTACATTGGCCCCATCACAAAGTCGGGCAGACGATAGAGCGCCACCATCAGCAGCATAAGCAATCCGGCCACCTTGTGGTTGGCGAAGAAATCGATAAATGGGCCGATGACCGCATTGGCGAGACCGCGCAAGGTCAATAACGGAGGCTTCTGGTGCAGCACCACCTCGGCGCGGACTGGCTCAGAGGCAAACAGGGTTGCCATTGTGCAGAATGCCATCAACATTGCCATGGCAGCGTAGGACATGCTCCACCCGATACGGGCCGCCGCAGCAATGATCAAGGCATCGGTAATGATGAGGGCGACGCGGTATCCGACCTGCGCCGCCGAAGTCATCAAACCCACTTCGTCGGTGTCGGAAGCGGATTCGATTCGCCAAGCGTCGATGGCGATGTCCTGAGTAGCTGACGCGAAGGCCGTCAACAAGGCGAACACACCAATTGCCACCAACCCGCCTGCCGTCCCGACAGTGGCCATGCCAAGCAACCCGATGGCGACCAGAATCTGGCACAGTAGCATCCAACCGCGACGCCGTCCCAGACGCCCCAGCAGCGGCACATCGACATGGTCCACCAGCGGCGACCAGTACACTTTGAAAGCGTAGGCGAAGCCAACCCAGGAGATAAACCCAATGGCAACCAGACTAGTACCATCGTCCCGCAGCCAGTAGCCGAAAGTGTTGGCCGTCAGCAGGAAGGGCAGGCCTGAGGCGAAACCCAGCGCCAGCATGACAGCGACCTTGGGCTGTTTAAGCTCACGCATCACTTCCAGCGCAGAGCGTTTACGGCGCGCGGCGGAGCTAGTCGCGGTTATTGAATGGGCTTCTTGCGACGACTTGTCAGGCAAAGAGGGAGTACCGTTCGTTGGCGTGCTCATGCAGAAACAATACTTTACCCGAGCAAGCTACGTCCGCCAGACCGAAAAAACTAATAGTTAACAGCGAAACCGGTCCATCGACCAGCCAGACAGATAAAGACGAAGAACCCAACGAGAACGGAGGCCGGCCGAAATGCCGAGAAAAGTCTGCTGCACACGCTCTGTGCGAAGCAGAAACAGAGAAAGCGCTACTCCAACTTTTGACAGCCTTTGTCACGCGCTTTCCCTGGTTTTAATACAGCTTTATCAAAATCGACGAATTAACCGTTGATCAGATAGTGAGTAACGATACTCGCCGCATAGCCTGCAGCGATAACTGGCGTCCATTTCAAGTGACTGAAGAAGGTATACTTGTGATTGGATTGCCCCATCAACGCTACGCCTGCCGCAGAACCCACCGAGAACAATGAACCTCCGACACCAGCAGTCAATGTCACCAGCAGCCATTGGTACAAATCCATATCCAGATTCATGTTCAGTACCGCAAACATTACCGGGATGTTATCAACCACCGCAGAAATGATACCCACCAGGATGTTGGCGGTGGTTTGACCCAAGCCGTCATACATTGCACTGGATAACAACTCCAGATAACCGATATAACCCAGGCCGCCTACCGCGAAGACCACACCGAAGAAGAATAACAAGGTATCCCACTCAGCTTCTTTTACGCGGTCAAATACATCAACGCGGGAACCATCTTCCGCAGGAAAGCGAACTTTCAAGTAGTAGCTAAACAGCATCAATATCGACAGACCAAACATCATTCCCATGAATGGTGGCAAATGCAGCAACTGCTTAAAGCTAACAGCCAAACCGATAGTGACGCCAAATAAGCCGCAAACCACCCAGCCACCTGGCTTCAATTCCACGGCTGCTTCATTGGTTGCCAACGGTTGACCGTTTGGAATCGCTTGCGCCATGAAGAATGCAGGCACCACGAAGTTCACAACTGACGGAATAAACAGCTTGAAGAAGTCAAAGAATTCAGCGTAACCAGCCTGCCACACCATCAGAGTAGTGATGTCTCCGAAAGGACAAAACGCACCACCAGCATTGGCCGCGATCACCAAGTTTACAAAGCCGATAGACACGAATTTCTCGTTGTCAGCACCGACCGCCATCACCACAGCCCCGACCAATAACGCGGAAGTCAGGTTGTCGGCAACTGCCGACAGAAAAAATGTAATGATGCCAGTGATCCAGAACAATTGCTTGTAGCCGAATTGTTTTCTGATAAGCCAAGAACGCAACGCTTCGAATACATTGCGTTCCGCCATGGAGTTGATGTATGTCATCGCCACTAGCAAAAACAACATCAATTCGGCATATTCTTTTAAGTCATGTTCGAAAGCCTTGTGTAGCTCCTCACCTGACACACCGGCTTCCTGAGCCAGTATCGCTACATGCCCCCAAATCACAGCTGCGGCGAAAATGACTGGCTTAGATTTACGCAAATGCGTAAATTCTTCGGCCATCACGAAACCATAGGCCACCAAAAAGATCAGAACGGTGTAGATGCCCCGCTCGGTTCCGGTTAAGCCGAGGTTGTGAAACTCTTCAGCCATGGCGATTTCCGGCAAAAACAGCAAGCCGGCCAAAATTAACAGTAAGCGCAACAAGATAGCCCCCTTTATCCTCTATGTTTTAGTCATTATTGAAAGCGGAAAAAACTAACCGGGCATGTTATCACCATACAATATTCTTTGTCATTTAATCCCGGCCAGTATATTATTCAGATACCTAGCAAAATAGTATGTAAACCAAGCATCGCCTTTAAATGTATCAATATAACAAGCAAGATCAAACACTTATCGAGGAGCGCGTCAATGAGTTTCGCGGTCAAACCCAACGCTTTTTAAGCGGCGAACTCGGCCCCGACCAATTCAGAGCCTTACGCCTAATGAACGGCTTGTATGTGCAAACTCATGCGCCCATGCTTCGTGTCGCAGTACCTTACGGACTGCTCTCGTCCAAGCAATTACGCAAGCTGGCATCGGTAGCTCGCGACTATGACAAGGGCTATTGCCACTTCACAACCCGCCAAAACGTCCAATACAACTGGCCAGAGCTTAGCCGGGTACCCGACTTGCTTGCCGAACTGGCGACCGTGCAAATGCACGCCATTCAAACCAGCGGCAACTGCCTGAGAAACACAACCTCCGACCCCTTAGCCGGCATTTGCAAGGACGAAATCGAAGATCCGCGTCCGTATTGCGAGATCATCCGGCAATGGACGACACTGCATCCGGAATTTGCCTTTTTGCCGCGCAAATTCAAGATCGCAGTTAGCGGCGCCACGCATGATCGCGCAGCCGTGCAGTTCCACGACATTGGAGTGTATCTGGTAAAAAACGAAGCGGATGAAATCGGTTTTAGAATCCTAGCCGGCGGCGGCCTGGGCAGAACGCCCATCATTGGCCAAACCGTTAGACCCTTCCTGGAAAAACAACATCTGCTGTCGTATTTAGAAGCGATTTTAAGGGTCTACAACCTGTTCGGAAGACGAGACAACAAATATAAAGCCCGCATCAAAATCCTGGTCAAGGAAACCGGCCTGGAAAAATTTACCGCCATGGTCGAAAAGGAATGGCTGCGCATCAAAGATGAAATGCTGCTGAGCAATGAACGTATAGAAGAGATGAAAGCGCAGTTTGCACCACCGCCATACGATGCGTCGGCAAGCAACGATAACGCCTTCAACGCGCACTTAGCCGCTGACACAGCCTTTGCAAAATGGGTTAAATACAATACCGTCGAGCATAAAATCGTCGGCTACCGTGGCGTTTACGTTTCGCTAAAAGCCCCTGACTCGCCTCCGGGCGACATGACCGACAAGCAACTCGAAGCTGTAGCCGATTTAGCTGATAAATACAGCTTTGGCGAAATTAGAAGCACGCATAGACAAAACCTGGTCTTGGCTGATGTGAAACAAGCCTACCTGTTTACAGTATGGCAGCAACTAGACGCCATCAAATTGGCTACGCCTAATATCGGCACCGTCACCGACATGATTTGCTGCCCGGGCCTGGATTTTTGTTCCCTGGCCAATGCCGGCTCTATCGGTGTAGCGAAAGAACTCAACGAAGCATTGGATGATTTGGATTATATCCACGACATCGGCGACCTTAAAATCAACATGTCCGGCTGCATGAACGGCTGCGCCCATCAAAGTGTCGGCCATATCGGCATTCTCGGCGTCGATAAGCATGGCGAGGAGTGGTATCAAATCACCTTGGGCGGTTCTTCTGAAAACGAAGCGGCAATAGGCGAACGTTTAGGGCCATCGGTTCCCAAGGACCAAATCACTTCTACCATCACAACGATATTAGACGTTTACCTCAAGCAACGCCTTGAAGACGAAGCATTCTTAGAGACCGTCAAACGCGTTGGCCTGGAACCATTTAAAGAAAGAGTTTATGCAAATCATTAAAGATCGACAGTTGGTAGAAAACACCTGGACTTTTATTGCCGACGACAGTCCGCTGCCAGAAAATGGCGACATTACAGTCACATTAGCTCGTTGGCTGGCAGATAAAGAACAACTAATCAAACGTTCCAGCCAAACCGGCGTTCGACTCATCCCCAGCGATCAAATTGAACCGCTGACTGACGACCTGAGTAAAATTGGTGTAATAGAGCTTAATTTTCCGATATTCGGCGATGGCAGACTTTTTTCGCAAGCACGTTTGTTAAGGAGCCGCGACGGTTATCAAGGGGAAATTAGAGCCGTCGGCGATTACCTGCCTGACCAAGTATTTTATTTGGCGCGCGTGGGCGTGAATGCGTTTGAGTTTTCCGATCCCAACCATATCCAAGAGGCCCTGGCAGCCATGAACAATTTCTCGGTACGCTATCAGGCATCGACGAACTAAGCCAAAGTCGGAGAATTGCCTTAAGCACCTGACAAGAAGTACAAAAAACAGACAATAAAAAACCCGCTTGACGAATATAGCCAAGCGGGTTTTTATTTGCCTAATACATTTAGGTTACTTTCTCATAATACTGATACCTTTCAGCAGATTCAACGCTTCATGCAAAGGGTAGTCGCGAATTTCCGCTTCTGAGGATTCGTTAGTATCTCCGTCTTTTTCAGACTGATCTTTCGCATCATCTTTATCCTCTTCTTCGGATTTTTTCTCAGGCTTCGCGTTACCATTAGTCAAGTGGTGCGTCAGATCAGCTTCTTTAATCGACTCGATCTTGGCTTTTTCCAACGACTCCAACTTCACTCTTGCCAAAGTCACATCAGGCTCAATGCCCTGCGCCTGAATGGAGCGACCGGATGGCGTAAAGTACCGGGCTGTGGTCAACTTCACCGCCGCGCCATTACTGGTCGGCAGTATGGTTTGCACCGAACCCTTACCGAAAGACTTTTCGCCCATGATGATGGCTCGTTTGTGATCCTGCAACGCACCCGCAACAATTTCCGACGCGGAAGCCGAGCCGCCATTAATCAGCACCACAATCGGCGCACCGTTGATAATATCGTCAGGCGTGGCACTAAAACGCATTTCTGAGTTTTTGATTCTGCCCTCGGTATACACGATCAAACCGGACTCGATAAACGCATCACTGACATCGACAGCAGCATTCAATACACCGCCCGGGTTGTTACGCAAATCCAACACAATACCTTTCAACGGGCCTTCGTTTTCTTTTTTCAGTTCGTCGACCGCGTCCACCAAACCTTGCCCGGTACCGGATTGAAAACTACTGATTCTCAAGTAACCGTAATTTTTTTCCAGCAGTTTGTTTTTCACGCTTTTGACTTTGATGATGTCACGGGTCAACGTAAATTTCAGCGGCGCCTCTTCACCTTCGCGAACCACGGTCAACACGATATCGCTACCCGGCTCGCCGCGCATAATTTTTACCGCATCGGCCAGTGTCATACCCTTGACCGGCTTATCGTCCAGACGCACGATCAAATCGCCCGCCTTGATGCCGGCTCGCTGGGCAGGCGTATCGTCAATCGGAGAAACGACTTTAACAAAGCCGTTTTCCATGCCCACTTCAATTCCCAAACCGCCAAACTGCCCAGTAGTGCCTTCTTGCAACTCTTTGTATTCTTCGCTAGCCAGATAAGCCGAGTGCGGATCCAGACCGGACAACATACCGCGGATCGCATCTTCCAATAGCTTTTTGTCGGATACGGGCTCTACATAATCCTGCTTGATTCGCCCGAATATCTCGGTAAACGTCCGCAACTCATCGAAAGGCAAGGCCTGTAAATCATCCACCTTCGTCGAAACGGGCGATTCCTTTTCCGCCAGGACACTGCTGCACAAGCTCAGCGTCGCACCCAAAATAAAACCGACCAATAAAATCAAAATATTTCTGTTTTTTAGCATGTGTTTTAAAACTCCAACAACCTGTTCCTGTAAATGATTAACCCTTGGCCGGCTTACGGCACCATTGCTCGGGATCAATGGGCCGACCTTTTTTCCTGATGCCGAAGTACAACGCCGCATCCGCACGCCCACCGCTACGTCCAACCGAAGCCAGTGTCTCGCCGGCTCTAACATGCTCTCCCACGCTTTTATGCAAACTTTGATTGAATGCATACAAACTCATATACCCTTTACCATGATCGACAATGATCATCAAACCATAACCCCGCAACCAATCGGCGTAAACAACTCTCCCGGCATTAACCGCATGAATATCGGCACCTTCACGAGCGCTAATCACCACACCGTCCCAGGTTGTCTCGTAGCGGCGACTGCCGAAACGATCAGTTATCGCACCTTGCACCGGCCAAGGCAGCTTTCCTTGCAACTCGGCAAAAGATAGACCCACCGGCTCGCGAACCGGGTTGGCTTCGGATTTTTTAGGCGGTTCGGGTTGTTCGGCAGGCTTTTCGCGTTTCTCAAGCACGCGCTCCGGCTCAACCGCGGGCTCATGAGCTTCATTATCATCAGTTTTCTGTAATGATGCTACCAAGGCCTGCAATTTTTTCTCGTCATGCATCAACCCAGCCAGCTGAACACTTTTCGATGCATAGTCTTGCTGAATGTCGGCAAGCAATGTTTCTCGCTGTTTTTTCAGCGCCTGCATCGCCTCGGTTTCTTGCTGTTTCTTCTCGAGAGACACTTGCAACAGCTGAGTTTCCGTGTCTTTTTGTGCTTCCAACTGCCGCAAAACCTTGAAATCCTCAGCCATCGCCTGCAGCTTTTGTAAGCGGGCCTTACTAATGTAATCGTAGTAAACCAACATTCGGCTTGATACCGCCGGATTATGCTGATTGAGAATAACCTTCAAGCCTTCTTTATCGCCGCCCATCGCATAAACCGACTTGATCAGCCCCTCAAGCTCCTTCTCCTGGCTACGCATGTCTTTTTGGGTGGCAACGCTTTTATTACGCACTTCCTGCAATGCCTGCTCTTGCTGCCTGATTTCGGCTTTGATGCCGCGCAGACTATTTGCAAGCTCCCCGTATTGCCGCTCCAGTTTTTGCAACTGCTCTAACAATCGAGACTTTTCAGCTCCCAGGCTTTTCACGTCATAGCCAACTTGCTGAATTTGCGATTGCACCTCTGCCAAACTGCGGGCTTTTACGGAATCGCTCTTAGCGGGCAAAGCCCAGACAATCGCAACCCAAGTGAGCAAAAAATAGCTGCCGACACGCATCGACTAGGCAACCAACAATGACCGTCCAGTCATTTCCACGGGTAGCAACAGTAACAGTTTTGATTGGCGGGCCATTTGTTACAGACTCCAAACATTAAATGTGTAGGCGTTAATGAAGATAAAATTTGGCCTCATCAAAAAGCGAGTCCACCCGCGCAGCCCCGAGCTATTTTCCTAAGCCTCTAGCCGAGGGTATTGAACAATAAAGCCCACTCTGTTAGATTTGCTCACCTTTTATTGCGTTAGCGCAAGCAATTAAACCCACTTGCACCATAGCGACATTATACCAGCACAAGGATGTCGTCATAGTTCGAAAAGTACCATTGTTCGCTCACTGTTCTTAACCTTAGCCACGATCATCGTTAATAAATGGAAGACAAAAACGATACCATCCACTACGACGACAACGATATTAATCGGGCTGCGCGCTGTTTGAAAGCGATGTCTCATCCGTTGCGCCTAAAAATCCTGTGTGTGCTCGGTAATAATTCGATCAGCGTACAAGACATCGTTGAGCAAGTAGGTACGAGTCAAAGCAATATTTCCCAGCACCTGGCAATCCTGCGAGACAAAGGCATTCTCGATTACAAAAAAGAAGCCAATCGGGTTTACTACTTTATCGACGATGAGCGCGTAATACATCTGATTCAAATGATGCGCAGCGTTTTTTGCGGCACGTAAACAGCATTCCATAACCACTAAAATAAACCACCGCGATGGACCAATATATAGAATTTGCCACCAATCACTATTTGCTAGCATTCTCGCTGGTATGCGTTATTTTCTTACTAATCCAGGACTTGCTCGCGAACTCATTCAATAAGTACGAAAGCATTTCTCCACTGATAGCCGTAACCAAAATGAACAGCGACGATGTCGTTGTGCTCGACGTCCGGGAAACCAACGAATTCGTCAAAAGCCACATCGAAAATGCGATCAATATCCCCTTAGGCAAATTAGAAGAACAAATTGGCTCTTTGGAAAAGCATAAAAATCATCCCATGATCGTTACCTGCCAGACTGGCGCCCGCTCCGTAGCCGCTTGCAAAACGCTCACCAAAGCCGGATTTGATAATGTATTTAATATGACTGGGGGCATGCAATCCTGGGAAGACAACAAACTCCCCATCAAAGTCAGCAGTAAAAACTAAAGATTAATCAACCAAACCCAACAAATAATCATCATGGCCGAAATCAACACATCCAGCGAAAAGCAATTCGCGATTCAAAAGATTTATACCAAAGACATTTCTTTTGAGACCCCCAACGCTCCAAAGATATTCACCCAAAAATGGGAGCCCGCGCTGGATCTTAATCTCGGCACACACGTTCAACCCATCGAAAACTCGATGTACGAAGTATCCCTGACATTAACTGTCACCGTAAAAATAGCCGACAGCACTGCCTATTTAGTTGAAGTAAATCAATCTGGGATTTTTTCGATAGCCGGCTTCACCGAACAAGAAATGGGCCCAATGTTAGGCAGCTTTTGCCCCAACGTCTTGTTCCCGTATGCGAGAGAAGTAATTTCCGATCTTGTCAATAAAGGCGGCTTTCCTCAGTTAATCTTGGCGCCGGTCAATTTCGACGCATTGTATATGCAGCACCTGCAACAAGCACAAGCTGAACAGGAACCTGAAGCAAAAACGCTAAATTAAGCGGGATGCCACCATCAATCAGTATTCTTGGCGCCGGCTCATGGGGGACCGCTTTAGCGGTACAGGCAGCCAGAAATGGCTGCGATACCCTTTTGTGGGGCCATAATCCCAGACATATAGCCGCACTAAAGCAAACCGGCGAAAATAAACGGTATTTACCGGGCGTACATTTTCCAGAAAACCTGCAATTCACCGACAATCTTGAGGAAGCAGTGGCTTTCAGCTCGGTATTGCTTATTTCAGTCCCCAGCCACGCCTTTAGGGACTCATTGGCGCAAATCAAACCCATGCTCAGCGCAAGCTCGCGGATTGCCTGGGCCACCAAGGGTTTCGATTGCCAAGATGGCGCCTTGTTAAGCGAGGTAGCGGCACAAGTGCTGGGCGCGAATATCGAAAGCGCCGCACTCTCCGGCCCTACGTTTGCTCAAGAAGTAGCCGCCGACCTGCCAACCGCACTCACCATTGCCTCTACCTCAGAAAGCTTCGCCGCCCAACTCAGCGAACGATTGCACAACCAACGTTTTAGGATCTACACCAGCAACGATATAATTGGCGTTCAGGTAGGCGGAGCCTGCAAAAATGTTCTGGCAATCGCGGCGGGCATAGCCGACGGCCTTGGCTTTGGCGCCAATACCCGAGCCGCACTGATCACTCGCGGCCTAACCGAAATCATGCGCCTCGGCATCAAACTTGGCGGCCAAGCCGACACCTTCATGGGGCTAGCCGGACTCGGCGACCTGATTTTGACTTGTACCGACAATCAATCCAGAAACCGCCGCTTTGGCTTGGCATTAGGCCAAGGCAAAGACCAAAAATACGCTTTAAGCGAAATCAATCAGGAAGTCGAAGGCGTATCGGCCGCCCGAGAAGCGCACCGCCTATCGCAAAAATACGGCGTCGAAATGCCAATTACCGAACAAGTCTATAAGGTGTTATTCGAACATCTCCCGCCTAAACAAGCCGTCCAAAACCTGCTGACACGCGATCAAAAGCCGGAAAGTTTGTAAGCTTTGCCTTACTATTCAACGATATTGAGCCCAATGGCTCGATGGCCACTACCCAAACCCCAGTGACCACCAAACTTTTACCAAGCAAAGCCAGTCTCGCGCCAAGCGATTCAATCTGCTCACTACAACAAATCGCCTTCAAAAAAGTGAGAATTAGCACTTAATAACTGCAATCCACATCAAAAACCATCATTAACTTTTTGATAAAAATCATTTTTACCCAAAACCCTTACCCCTAGCACCCAACACACCTCAACCCTGCGTAAGTCCTTGTAGAAAAAGAAAGAATTTAATTTAAATGCCTCTTGACTAAGCCCCCTTTGAAAACTATAGTGGTGCAAAAGTGATGTAAAGTGGTTAGAAATGGATTTTTTTGGAATTTTGAGGTTCATCTTGTTTCGAGGCATAAGTTCAATCAGTTTGGATGCGAAAGGGCGCATTGCAATTCCTACCCGCTATCGGGAGGAGTTACAGGAATCCTGCGACCGCCAAATGGTTGTGACTGTTGCCGTTGACGACAAATGCGTCGGCGAGCCGGGCTGCCTATGGTTATACCCGTTACCGGAATGGGAAAAGCTCGAACAAACCATCAGCAAATTGCCGACTCTAAACAAAATGGCCGGCAAACTGCGGCGTTTTGTGATCGGTAACGCCTCGGAATGCGAAATGGACAGCCAAGGCCGCCTGCTGCTGCCGGAAACCCTCAGAGAGTTTGCCGGCATGGAAAAACATATCATGCTGGTTGGTCAGCTGAATAAGTTTGAAATCTGGAACGAAGCGGCCTGGAAGGCCAAAGAACAGGAATGGATGGACGGTAACGACACAGAGGGCCTTGAAGAACTTGGCTCGCTGTCGTTTTGACGGAGATGCCCGCCCATCAGACGGTTTTGTATGAAGAGGCCTTAGAGCAGCTCAACATAAAACCGGAAGGTATTTATCTGGACTGCACTTTCGGACGCGGAGGACATAGCAGCGGCATTCTGAAGTTACTGAATAGCTCCGGCAGATTACTGGCGCTTGACAGAGACATGGACGCCATCGCGAGCGACGAAGCCAAACGCCTTTCGGAAGACAGCCGTTTTAGTTTACATCACGCCAGCTTTGCCGATCTGAGCGCCGTCATTGAACAGCAAGGCTATACCGGCAAAGTCGACGGCATTCTGATGGATTTGGGCGTATCGTCCCCGCAACTGGACAATGCGGAACGCGGGTTCAGTTTTTTACGCGATGGTCCTTTAGACATGCGTATGGATAGCAATCACGGTCTATCGGCGGCGGATTATTTGGCACGAGTCGAGGAAAAAGAATTGGTTCGCGTGCTGTTTGAATATGGCGAAGAGCGCTTTGCCAGACGAATTGCCAACGCTGTTGTCAGCCAACGCCAACAGCAGCCGCTGCAGACCACTCTGCAATTGGCAAAATTGATCGAAAATAGCGTGCCGTTTCGCGACAAGCACAAACATCCTGCAACTCGCAGCTTCCAGGCAATCAGGATAGAGATTAATCAAGAACTCGAGCAGATTAAAACCGGATTGAAACAAGCAGCGAACGTATTGGCACCGGGCGGACGTTTAGTGGTGATCGCCTTCCATTCATTGGAAGACCGCATCGTCAAACGCTTCATTCGCGACCAAGCCGGCCCGAAAACCAATCCCGGCAAGCTGCCGATTAAAGAGCAGGACATCGAACAAGGCCAGTTACGCAAAATAGGAAAGTCGATACGGGCACAACAACAGGAATTGCAACAAAACCCACGCGCACGTAGCGCGGTAATGCGAGTTGCGGAGAAACGTTAATGGCGATTGCAAGAAATATCCTGCTGACATTGCTGGTGGCGATGCTGATGATCTCCGGAATTGCCGTGATTTACAGCAAATACCAATCGCGACTGCTGTTTATCGACATTCAGAAAAAAGAAAAAGAGCTCGACGACTACGAAGTGGAATGGGGTCGGCTACAACTGGAATTGACGACGCTCACCGAAGAAAACCGGGTTGAAATCGAAGCAAGGACACGGCTGATGCTGACTTTGCCGGCCCAAGACAAAATTATTTATATAAAGCCGTAAATGCGAATTGCCACCGGTGCGGGCACGATACCGCGCCAAAATACAGATTTTGTGATCCGGCGCAGATTGCTGCTTTCGGTGATGTTGTTGGCCATGTTGGCCTTGGTGGGCCGCGCGGTATACCTGCAAATTCTCGATAAAGAATTCCTGCAGGACAAAGGCGATATGCAGCACGTCGGCGTGGTGTCGGTTTCGGCTTATCGCGGGCAGATTAAGGATAGGAACGGCGAACCGCTGGCGATCAGCACTCCGGTGCAGTCAATTTGGGTCAACCCGCGGCAACTGCGAGATGCCGAACAGGACAAATTGACACCGATGGCAAAGATCCTTGGCTTTCCGGAAAAGGAACTTCGAGCCCTCTTGAAAAAGGAAAAAGACGCCAACAAGCGTTTCGTCTATTTGCGCAGACAGATTAACCCGGATATAGCCGAAAAAGTCAAAGCCCTGGAAATTACCGGTGTGTACTTCGAACGGGAGTTTAAGCGTTACTACCCGGCCGGTGCGGTATCAGGGCATTTATTGGGCTTTACCAATATCGACGACATCGGCCAGGAAGGCATAGAGCACGGCTACGAGCACATTCTGCGCGGCCAGCCCGGCAAAAAGCGCGTGATTAAGGACGGCAAAGGTCAGATCATCAAGGACGTGGAAAATATTGAAGAAGCCATCCCGGGCCGCGACCTGGTGTTGACTATCGACGAGCGTCTGCAATACCTGGCTTACCGGGAATTACAGAATGCAATGATTCAGAACAAAGCGCATTCGGCATCGCTGGTGGTGCTGGATGCCAAAAACGGCGATGTATTAGCGACTGTCAGCCAACCGGCTTTCAATCCCAATAATCGCAAAGAATTGAGCAGTAACCGCTACCGCAACCGGGCCATGGTGGACAGTTTTGAACCGGGCTCGACGGTCAAACCCTTTGTGGTGGCGGCGGCACTGGATGGCGGCTATATCAAGCCCAACGTAATGATAGAAACCCATGGTGTATATCACTTGGGCCGCAACGTGGTTAAGGATGTGCATAACTACGGCACGATGGATTTGACCCACGTGCTGCAAAAATCCAGCAATATCGCGGTCACGCAAATCGCGATGACCATGCCACCGGAGTATTTTTGGGGCGTATATAGCCGGTTAGGCTTTGGCACCTCCGCCGGCGTCGGTTTTCCGGGAGAAGCTAGCGGCTCCTTACTGGATTATCAAGGCTGGCATGAATTCGACCAGGCGATTTTATCGTTTGGTTACGGGGTTTCCACCTCGATTTTACAATTGGCCAGAGCCTATACCGCTTTGGCGGACGACGGCATCATTCATTCCGTGGCTTTACTGAAGCGCGACGAAGATCCTGACGCCCAACGGATTTTCAAACCCGAAACCGCTAGAAAGGTTCGGGAAATGCTGGAACACGTGATCAGCAAAGAGGGCACTGCGTATCAGGCCAGAGTCGAGGGTTATCGGGTAGCGGGTAAAACCGGTACCGTGAAAAAGGCCGGCGCCGGCGGTTACAGCGAAGACAAATATTTATCGGTATTTGTGGGCATGGCGCCGGCCAGCAATCCGCGCTTCATTATCGCAATTGTGGTCGACGAACCCACCACCGGCCAGTATTACGGCGGCCTGGTGGCGGCTCCGGCATTCTCTAAAGTGATGGCGGGTGCTCTAAGAGTTTACGGCGTTGAGCCTGACGGCATGGACAACATGCATTTGTTGTTGAGCAAACAATGAAACTGGCCGAATTGCTAAACGGACTGACAGTATCGCCACCGGATTTGGAGATTAGCGGCTTGTGTTTGGATAGCAGAAACATAAAGACTGGGGAGGCTTTTATTGCACTGAACGGCGCAATTCAGCATGGCATCGCACATGCGGAACAGGCCATTACCAACGGTGCGATAGTAGTGCTTTACGACCCAATCGGCGCCAATGTTGATAAGTTGAAAGTACCAAGTTTGCCGATAACCGACTTGCCCCAAAAGCTGGGCGAGATTGCTGCAAGATTTTACGGTAATCCATCGCAATTATTGGATGTGATCGGCGTGACCGGCACCAACGGCAAGACCACCTGCAGCCAATTAATCGCGCAGGCTTTGCCCGCGTGCGGCGTAATAGGCACATTGGGCTGGGGCGATGTTGGCAACTTGCAGCCAACCGCCAATACCACACCCGATGCACTGACGGTGCAGCAGATGCTGAGTGAGTTTGTAAAGCAAGATAAGCGTAACGCGGCCATGGAAGTTTCCTCGCACGGCTTGCACCAGGGCCGGGTTAACGGGGTCAGATTTAAAGGCGCGGTATTTACCAATTTGAGCCGGGACCACCTGGATTATCACGGCAGCATGGCGGAATACCTGCAAGCCAAACTGGCGTTGTTCAAGACACCGGGGCTGCAATTTGCGGTGGTCAATCTCGACGATCCGAGCAGCGCCGAGGTTTTGCAAAGCGTACCGAACGCCGTTGAGAGTTGGACTTTCAGCGCGACCGGCCGACGCGGTATTGCTAAGGAAGCCGTAAGCGCCGAACAAGTAAAACACAGCGCTGGCGGCATTGAATTCGATGTCGTCTGGCGTGAGCAAAAGTGCCGGGCTACAACATCGCTGGTTGGTGGCTTTAACCTGGATAACGTGCTGGCGGTGCTTTGTGTACTACTGGCGACCGGCAGCAAATTCGAAGCCGCCGTCGCGCAGTTGGCCAAATTAAGTGCCATTGCCGGCCGCATGGAAAAATTCGGCGGCCACGGCAAGCCTACGATATTTGTGGATTATGCGCATAGCCCGGACGCACTGGAAAAAGTGCTGAAAGCCGTCAAAGGCGCAAACCGGTTAAGAGTCGTGTTTGGCTGCGGCGGCGACCGTGACAAGGGCAAGCGCCCGCAGATGGGCCGGATTGCCGAAACCTGGGCGGATCAAGTTATCGTCACCGACGACAATCCGCGCGGTGAAGTACCAGCAGCAATTATTAAAGACATTTTGAGCGGCTGCCAAAGCCAAAAAATAACGGTAATTAACGATAGAACCACGGCCATAAACACAGTGATACGACAAGCAGACCCAGACGATTGCGTAGTGATAGCCGGCAAGGGCCATGAGGACTACCAAGAAATCGGCGGCGTGAAGCAGCCGTTCAGCGATAGCGCTGTCGTCATGCAAGCACTGGCGGCGTGGAGCAAGCCATGAAACTGCTACTTAGCGAAATCGCCCAAGCCGTCAACGGCAAACTGATAGGCGAAGACAGAGAAATTAGCGCGACGGGTATCGATACCCGCACCTTACCACCCGGCGCGCTGTATATCGCCATCAAAGGCAAGAATTTCGACGGCCACAGCTTTATCGATAAGGCTGAGCAAGCCGGCGCGGCAGCGCTGTTAATCGAACAGGCCTGCTCATCGGCGTTGCCGCAACTCATCGTCACCGATACCCATTTGGCATTGGCGGAACTGGCCGGTTTTTGGCGCAAGCAATTACCTGTCAGAGTAGCCGGCGTCACCGGCAGCAACGGCAAAACCACTGTTAAGGAGATGATTGCGGCGATTTTCGCCACCCAAGGCCACACGCTTTCGACTCAAGGCAATCTGAACAACGACATCGGCGTGCCGCTGACGCTCCTGAAACTGGACGATTCCCATCGCTACGCAGTGATTGAAATGGGCGCCAATCACCCCGGCGAAATTGCCTATACCAGCCGCTATGCGCAAGCCGATGTCAGCGTCATCACCAATATCGGTGCCGCCCATATCGAAGGTTTCGGCAGTATTGAAGGCGTCGCCGAAACCAAAAGCGAAATCTTCAAAAGCCTCGGTGAAAATGGCGTGGCGGTATTAAATCGCGACGACGCTTTTTACGATTTCTTACTAGCCGTGGCCGGCAGCCATCGAAGCGTATCCTTCGGCTTGAGCCCCGCGGCAGACATTACTGCTTTAAATATTGACACATCCTTAGACTCCCAAGGCTTTAACACCTATTTCGAATTAAAAACGGCGACTGACGTTTTACCAATCCGATTGCATCTGGCCGGCGCCCACAATGTGAAAAACGCCTTGGCTGCAGCGGCAGTTGCACTGCAATTCGGGATCAGCCTATCAGACATTAAACAAGCCCTGGAACAACTCCAGCCGGTTACCGGCCGCATGCAACCCTTATCGGGCCGTAAGGGCAATATCGTCATCGACGATACCTATAACGCCAACCCCAACTCCTTGAGAGCCGCGTTGGACGTACTGACCGATTGCGGCAGCGAAGCGTGGGTGGCCCTGGGCGCTTTCGGCGAACTCGGCCCGGACAGCCCGGCGATACACCGGGAAATGGGCGAATTAATCAAGGCAAAATCGGTGAAGCGTTTGTTTGCCACCGGTGCATTGGCAAAACATGCCGTTGAAGCCTTTGGCGACGGCGGCCAGTTTTTCGACGATCAGGAACAATTAATAGACACACTGACGACAGCCATCACAGGGAAGGAAACCCTATTGGTTAAAGGCTCGCGCGCCCAGAAAATGGAAAACGTGGTAGCGGCGATGGTCAACAATTTCAGAGCAGCCTAATGTTACTTTTACTCGCGGATTATTTAAGCAATATCGACAGCGGCTTCCGGGTGCTGCACTACCTGACCTTTCGCGCGATTTTGGGCGTACTGACGGCACTCAGTATTTCCTTGATGGTCGGCCCGGCCATGATCGAAAAATTGACCCGAAAAAAAATCGGCCAAAGCGTGCGCGACGACGGTCCGCAAAGCCATTTTTCCAAATCAGGCACACCCACCATGGGCGGTGCGATGATTTTGTTCGCGGTAGCGATCAGCACCCTACTCTGCGCCGATCTCAGCAATCGTTATGTCTGGGTGGTGTTGTTGGTGACACTAGCCCACGGTGTAATTGGTTTTATCGACGACTATAAAAAAGTCCTGCTCGGCAATAGCGACGGCCTGTCCGCCCGCGCCAAATATTTCTGGCAATCGCTGGTAGCGCTGAGCGCCGCCTTATACCTTTACAACACCGCCCAGGTCGCCGCGGAAACCCAGTTTATCGTGCCGTTTTTCAAAAACGTCACCGTGGACATCGGCTGGGGCTACGTAGTGCTGACCTATTTCGTCATTGTCGGCTCCAGTAACGCGGTCAATCTGACCGACGGCCTGGACGGCCTGGCCATCATGCCGACCGTGATGATCGCCGCCGCCTTGGCGATTTTTGCGTATTTATCCGGTCACGTTAATTTCTCGCAGTATCTGGCTATCCCGCACATCCCCAAAGCCGGCGAGCTGGTGGTATTTTGCGCGGCCCTGGTCGGTTCCGGCTTGGGCTTTTTGTGGTTTAACACCTATCCGGCCATGGTTTTCATGGGCGACGTCGGCGCGCTGGCCCTGGGCGCTGCGCTGGGTATCGTCGCAGTTCTGGTTAGACAGGAAATCGTCTTGGTGATCATGGGCGGCATTTTTGTGATGGAAACCATCTCGGTGATCATCCAGGTCGCCTCTTTCAAAACCCGCAAAAAGCGGGTGTTTTTGATGGCCCCCATTCATCATCATTACGAATTAAAAGGTTGGCCGGAGCCGCGCATCATCGTCCGATTCTGGATTATCTCGGTCATCCTGGTGTTGATCGGTCTGGCCACGTTGAAACTGAGATAAGCATGAACACCACCGCCCTACTCAGTAATCTGGAAACCCATTTCAACTTAAATCCGGATAGCGCTCGCCTATTGATCGTAGGTCTGGGCGCTACCGGCTATTCAGCTGCGCAATTTTTGCAAAAGACGCCGATTAAATTCGCGGTGATTGACAGCCGAAAAAACCCGCCGCTGATCGACAATCTACGCGAACAGATGCCGGACGTGCCGGTGTTTTCCGGCGGTTTCGACCAATCCGCGCTGGATGTCGCCACTCACTTGCTGGTCAGCCCTGGCGTGTCTTTACACGAAGCGGCCATCCAAAAAGCCGTACAGGCGGGCGTTACCGTACTCAGCGACATCGACTTATTCGCTTGCGCCACTGATAAACCTGTTATCGCCATCACCGGCTCCAACGGTAAAAGCACCGTTACCACCATGCTGGGCGAAATGGCTAACGCCGCCGGCGTCAAAACTGCCATTGGCGGCAACCTCGGCACACCGGCTCTGGATTTGCTGCAACAAGACGCCGAACTTTACGTATTGGAACTCTCCAGCTTCCAGCTGGAGCGCACCAAAGCGTTAAACGCCAAAGTCGCCACCGTATTAAACGTCAGTCCGGATCATCTGGATCGCCATGACGGCATGGCGGGCTATGCGGCGGAAAAGCAGCGTGTATTCCGGGGCGACGGCGTGATGATCTTGAATGCCGACGACCCGATGGTCATGGCCATGCGCGATCCCGCCCGGCAAACATTGACTTTTTCCACGCAAACTCAAGCCGACTTTTATCTGCGCCGCGGCGAAACCGATACTTTGATGCAAGGCGAACAAGCCCTAATGGCGGCAAGCAAATTGCGCCTGGAAGGTAGCCATAACATCGCCAATGCGTTGGCAGCGCTGGCTCTGGGCACGGCTGCCGGCCTAAGCATCACCAAAATGTGCGATGCGCTCAGACAATTCAAAGGCTTGCCGCACCGCATGCAAAAAGTCGCGGAAAAAGGCGGCATCAATTGGGTTAACGATTCCAAAGCCACCAACATCGGCGCCTGTATCGCAGCCCTAAACGGCTACGAGCATAAAGTGATTTTAATTGCCGGCGGCGAAACCAAAGGCGCGGACATGAGCGAACTCGTACCGGTCGTCACCGAAAAAACCAAAGCCGTGGTGCTGATAGGCAAAGATGCACCATTGATTGCACAGGCTTTGAATAACTGTGTGCCTGTCCATTTCGCCGGCAATATGAAAGAAGCAGTCACCATCGCCGCCAGTTTGGCCAGCGCAGGCGACAGCGTACTGCTATCACCGGCCTGCGCCAGCCTGGATCAATACCGCAGCTATGTTGACCGCGGCAACAAATTCGCCGAAGCAGTGATGAGCCTGCCTTTATGTTGAAACCCACCACCAAGCCCCGCGCGCAAAACCGCCTGCACATCGACCCGGTGTTGATGTTGGCGTGCTTCAGCCTGCTTGGCATCGGTTTCATGCTGGTCACCTCGTCCTCTCTGCATTTGGGCGTCAAAATGGCCGATGACATTTCGCACTATCCGTTCAAGCAATTGATACATATTGCGTTCGGCTTGGGCTTTTCCGCGATCATTTTGAACATCCCGATGCAAAGCTGGGAAAGAATGGGCCAAACCCTGTTTATCGCCGGCCTGGCTTTGTTATTGGTGGTATTGATTCCCGGTGTAGGCATCCGGGTTAACGGCAGTATCCGCTGGCTATCCATTCTGGGTTTGCGGATCCAGGTATCGGAAGTCGTGAAATTCATCTCGGTGATTTACATGGCCGGTTACGTCACCCGCCACTCGGAACATGTCCGCCGCTCCGCATTCGGCTTGGTCAAACCGTTGATGCTGTTTTCGGTCGCTTGCGTACTGTTATTGCTCGAGCCTGACTTCGGCTCCGCAGTGGTCATTCTGATCATTGCCATGGGCATGATGTTCCTGGGCGGTGCCCGTATTTCCCAGTTCATTATCTTATTGGGCCTGGTCGCTAGCTTGGCGACGATATTGGTCATTGAGTCGCCCTATCGATTGGCGCGGGTCACCAGCTTTATGGACCCCTGGGCCGACGCCAGAGATACCGGCTTTCAGCTAACCCAGGCCTTGATTTCTTTCGGTCGCGGCGAATTTTTCGGCGTTGGCTTGGGGAACGGCTTGCAAAAACTGTTTTATCTGCCGGAAGCGCACACCGATTTCCTGTTTTCTGTGCTCGGTGAAGAACTCGGCCTGCTCGGCGTGCTGCTGATCATCGGCCTGTTCGCCGCCTTGGTGGTCCGCGCCTTTGCGATTGGCGAACAAGCCGAACAAGCCGGCCTGAAATTTTCTGCCTTGGCGGCATACGGCCTGGGCATTTGGTTTGGTTTCCAATCCTTCGTCAACATGGGCGTGAATATGGGCATGCTGCCCACCAAAGGCCTGACCTTGCCGCTGATGAGCTACGGCGGCGGCAGTATGATCGTCATGTGCGGCGCGATGGCGGTATTGTTTAGGATTCATTACGAAGTCACCGAACACAATAAAAGCAATGTGAAGGGGAAACACGCATGAGCGGCCGCATCGTCATCATGGCAGGCGGCACCGGCGGACACGTGTTTCCGGCACTGGCAGTTGCGCAGGAGATGCGCGAACGCGGCTGGCAAGTCAGCTGGCTGGGTACCGAGAAAGGCTTGGAAAGCCGGGTAGTGCCCGCCAACAATATCGACATAGACTGGCTGGCGGTAGCCGGTATGCGCGGCAAGGGCTTGCTGTCCAAACTGGGCGCCGGTATTAAATTGATTCAAGCCTGCCTGCAAGCACGACGCATACTGAAGCAACGCCAACCTAACGTGGTATTGGGCATGGGCGGTTTTGTGGCCGGACCGGGCGGATTGATGGCCAAATGGCTGGGCATCCCGCTGGTGATACACGAACAAAACCGGATACCGGGCACCACCAACCGTTTGTTGGTGAAACTCGCTGCCAGCAAAGTATTGGAAGCGTTTCCGGATAGCTTCGCCAAGTCGGTACACGCCATCTGCACCGGCAATCCGTTGAGAGATGCGTTCATTGACCTGCCTGAAAAATCCGAATGGCATCCACAAGCCGGACGCAATTTAAGGATTCTGACCTTGGGCGGTAGCCAGGGCGCTAAAGTCCTGAACGACACTGTGCCGGAGGCCTTGGCCGGATTGAGCAATCTTGACGTAAAACACCAGACCGGCAGCGCCATGCAAACTGAAGTGGCCGAGCGTTACCGCAAACTGGGTCTGAACGCCGAAGCCTTGGCCTTTATCGAGGATATGGCCGCCACCTACCAATGGGCCGACTTGATTATTTGTCGGGCCGGTGCGATGACGGTCAGTGAAGTGGCGGCCTGCGGCTTGCCGGCGATTTTCGTGCCCTTGCTGCACGCCATCGACGATCACCAGTCCGCCAACGCCAAATATTTAACAGAAGCCGGTGCCGCATTGTTGCTGCCGCAACCCGAATTAAACGCGGACAATCTGCGTAAAACCATAGAACAAGCCATGACATCATTAACATCCATGAGCCGGGCCGCCAAAGCCAAGGCCAGACTCGCCGCCACTCAGACTGTGGCCGATATTTGCGTTGCGGAGGCCGCCGTATGAACCGCCCCAACATCGAAAACCAAGCGCTAGGCGACATCGACAAAATCCATTTTGTCGGTATCGGCGGCACCGGCATGAGCGGCATCGCCGAAGTTCTCTCCAATCTAGGTTACACCGTGTCCGGGTCGGATATTAAAGGCTCGGCGGTTACTGATCGCCTGCAGGCCATGGGTGTGAAGGTCTACTTTGGCCACCACGCCGACAATGTCATTGATGTCGATGTGGTCGTGACTTCCACCGCCGTCGATAGAACCAATCCGGAAATCGTCACCGCCTACGAAAATCGCATTCCGGTGATTCCGCGCGCGGAAATGCTGGCCGAATTGATGCGCTTTCGTTTCGGCATCGCCGTCGCCGGTACTCACGGCAAGACTACCACCACCAGCCTCACCACCATGATGCTGGCAGAGGGCGGCCTGGACCCCACTTTTGTAATCGGCGGTCGCTTGAACAGCGCTGGCGCCAACGCTAAATTGGGCTTGGGTAAATATCTGGTCGCCGAAGCGGACGAAAGCGATGCGTCGTTTTTGTATTTGCAACCGATGATGGCGATTGTCACCAACATCGATCAAGACCACATGGAAACCTACGGCGGCAGTTATAGCCGTTTGAAGGATACTTTCATCAAGTTTCTGCACCAATTACCTTTCTATGGCTTGGCGGTTTTATGCAGCGACGACCCCGGCGTCTGCGCCATTTTGCCAAACATTTCCAAACCGGTGAAAACCTACGGCGTCAATGAAGACGCGGATGTGCGCGCCATCGACATCAAACAGGATGGTTTGCGCACGCATTTCACCGTGTTGCGTTGGGGCGGACAACCACCGCTGAAAGTCACGCTAAATCTACCCGGCTGGCACAACATGCTGAACGCCTTGGCGGCCACGACTATCGCCACCGCATTAGGGGTAGACGATGCCGCTATCGTCAAAAGTCTGGCCGAATTCAAAGGCGTGGGCAGACGTTTTCAAATCAACGGAGATGTGGATTTCCAAGGCGGCAAGCTGACATTGGTCGACGATTACGGCCACCATCCACGTGAACTGGCCGCCACGCTGGAAGCCTTGCGCCAAGCCTGGCCGAGCCGGCGTAAAGTCGTCGTGTTTCAACCGCATCGCTACACCCGCACCCGCGACCTGTTTGAAGATTTCGTCGAAGTGTTGTCCAGCGTCGATGTATTGATTTTGTTGGATGTGTACTCGGCTGGCGAAACACCGATTACCGGGGCCGACGGCAAAGCGCTGAGCCGCTCAATTCGGGTGCGCGGCCAAGTTGATCCGGTATTCGTGCAAAACCGTGAAGACTTGGCCACCATTCTGGCCGGCATCGTCGAAAAAGACGACGTGGTATTGACCATGGGCGCCGGCAATGTCGGCCAGATCGCTGCTGAATTGCCGCAACAATTGGCTGAGGCCCTGAGGTAATGGTGACCAGAGGCACTTTATTAAACAACGAGCCGCTGGCGAAATACACCAGCTGGCGCGTCGGCGGTCCAGCCCAACACCTGTACATTCCGGAAAACAAAGCCGACCTGATCGAATTTATCGCCAGCCTACCCGCTGGCGAGCCGCTGTATTGGATGGGCTTAGGTAGTAACTTATTGGTGCGCGACGGCGGCATTCGCGGCACGGTAATCAACACCCGTGGCCGTCTGAAAGAAATGTATCTGGCCGACTCCGAACGAGTTTACGTAGAAGCCGGCGTACCTTGCGCCCATGTCGCCCGCTTTTGCGCGGATTTAGGCCTGACCGGCGCCGAATTTTTAGCCGGTATCCCCGGCACGATGGGCGGTGCATTGAAAATGAATGCCGGCGCCTTTGGCGGCGAAACCTGGAGCATTGTGGAACGGGTGGAAATGATCAACCCGCGCGGCGCAGTGACCGAACGCGACCATCACGAATTTGAAGTGGCCTACCGTTCGGTAAAAGGTTTGGCCGACGAATGGTTTTTATCTGCTCAGCTGAAATTGAGCAAAGGCAACAGCGAGGCCAGCCAGCAACATATCAAAGCCTTGCTGGAAAAACGCAACGCCTCGCAACCGACCAACAAACCGACTTGCGGCTCGGTATTCAAGAACCCGCCCGGCGATTACGCGGCACGCCTGATCGAAGCCTGCGGCCTGAAGGGCTTTGCAATAGGCGGCGCGGTGGTGTCGGAAAAGCATGCCAATTTTATCGAGAATCGCGGCAACGCCAGCTCTGAAGATATAGAGACCTTGATCGAACATATTCAAACTCAAGTACAAACGCAATTCGGCATCAGTCTGCAAACTGAAGTCTGCCGGGTAGGTGATAAAGCATGAAGCCATTACGCATCAAAAATGCCGCCGATTTCGGCAAAGTCGCGGTCCTGCTGGGCGGTTCGGCCGCCGAGCGCGAAATATCCTTGAACAGCGGCAACGCAGTGTATCAGGCCCTGAAGGCGCAAGGCGTTGACGCGGTCGCGATAGACGTCACCGCTAGCCCAATCGATGCGTTGGCAGGCGTCAAAGCCGACAGAGTGTTCAATGTGATCCATGGTCGTGGCGGTGAAGACGGTGTCTTGCAGGCCGTCTTGCAAGTAATGGGTTTGCCGTATACCGGTTCCGGCGTGATGGCTTCGGCATTGAGTATGGACAAATTACGCACCAAGTTGTGCTGGCAAGGTCTGGGCTTGAGCACGCCGCTTTGGTTCATACTGAAAAACGAGACCGATATTGACGCCTGCATCGCCAAACTGGGATTTCCGGTGATCGTTAAACCAGCGCAGGAAGGGTCCAGCATCGGCATGAGCAAAGCCACCAACCGTGACGAACTGGTCGCCGCACTGCAATTGGCCAAGCAGTATCTATGCGACGTTTATGCCGAGCAGTGGGTGCAGGGTCAGGAATACACTGTCGGCGTGCTGGACGGCGAAGCGCTGCCGGCAATCAGATTGGAAACGCCGAATACCTTTTACGATTTCGATGCCAAGTATCGAGCTAACACCACGAAATACCACTGCCCCTGCGGCTTGAGTGCGGAGCGCGAACAACAATTACAAGCCTTGGCGGTACAAGCCTGTCAGGCATTGGACGTGAAAGGCTGGGCGCGTGTCGATGTATTTATCGACGCTAACGACCGGTCGCAACTGATCGAAGTGAATACCGTACCCGGCATGACCGACCACAGCCTAGTGCCGATGGCGGCCAAGGCGGTGGGGATTAGTTTCGAAGAATTGGTTTGGCGCATTTTGGAAACCAGCATGGCAGGTGCAGGTGAGCCGGTTTAGTGTGATCTTGATGACCGCGCTGTTGATCGGCGGCGGCTGGTGGGCTTGGCAGCAATTCGGCGCCAGCGCGCTGAGCAGCAAGCCGATCCGCTACGTCAAGATTGAAGGCGCGTTCCAATACACCAGCAAGGACAGACTGAAAGAAGTGTTGGCGCCGCAAATGAAACAAGGCTATTACCAGGCAGACATGAATGCAATTCATCAAGCGATTAAAGCCCTGCCCTTGGTAGATAAGGTCGATGTAAAGCGGGTGTGGCCGGATGCGGTGCATATAAAAATTACCGAGCAAAAGCCGGTGGTGCGCTGGGGCAAATCGGCACTGCTGAACAAACAGGGCGATTTGCTGGTACCGGACAATATCGACGAATTTAAAAATTTACCGCTGATTACCGGCCCGGACGGCCAGGAAAAGAAACTGTTG
Organism: Methylomonas sp. 11b; assembly: GCF_000515215.1. Classification (NCBI taxonomy): domain Bacteria; kingdom Pseudomonadati; phylum Pseudomonadota; class Gammaproteobacteria; order Methylococcales; family Methylococcaceae; genus Methylomonas; species Methylomonas sp. 11b. The sequence continues at coordinate 3,443,375 of NZ_KI911557.1, read as the reverse complement.
GAGATTATGAAAGGCGTCTACATCGTCTTGAAGGATAAATCGATGCAGCTCGCCGAGTTTCACGTCAACGAACGACGAGCCTGGCGGATCAAGTTAGCCAGCGGCATGGAAATGCAGTTGGGCAGAAAGGCGCCGCTGGAAAATATGCAGCGCTTTCTAAGAACCATGGATTTATTGGGTGAGGAACAGCTAGCCATGATAGCGAGCGTGGATACCCGATACCCGAACGGCTTTGCAGTGACCTGGAAACCGGAAGTCACCAATATCGATTGGAAAGCAATCGTGGAAAAAAACAAAAACCTGATTTAAACGCTTACCGAGCATAAACAATGGCCAAAAAGACAGATCGAAATTTATTAGTGGGGCTGGATATAGGCACGTCGAAAGTCGCTGCCATCGTCGGTGAATACCGAGGTGGCGACGAAATCGAAGTGATCGGTATCGGCACCGCACCGTCCAAGGGCCTGAAAAAAGGCATCGTGGTCAATCTGGAATCGACCGTGCATTCCATCCAACGGGCGATTGAGGAAGCCGAATTAATGGCGGGTTGCCAGATCAAATCGGTGTTTGCCGGTATCGCCGGCAGCCATATCAAAAGCCTGAATTCACACGGCATAGTGGCGATCAAGGAAAAGGAAGTCACCCAACACGACATCGATAGAGTAATCGATTCGGCGCGGGCGGTGGCGATTCCGGCCGATCAGAAGATCCTGCACATCCTGCCGCAGGAGTTTGTGATCGACCAACAGGAAGGCATCAAAGAGCCGATCGGCATGTCCGGCATTCGTTTGGAAGCCAAGGTGCACATGGTCACCAGCAGTGTCAGCGCCGAACAGAACATCGTCAAATGCATCCGCAAATGCGGACTGGATGTGGATGACATCGTGTTGGAACAACTGGCTTCCTGCGCGGCGGTTTTGACCGACGACGAGAAAGACTTGGGGGTGTGTCTGATCGACATCGGCGGCGGCACCACCGATATTGCGATTTTCTCGGAAGGTGCGATCAAGCATACAGCGGTGATTCCCATCGCCGGCGATCAAGTCACCAACGACATCGCCGTGGCGCTGAGGACGCCGACCAAAAACGCGGAGGAAATCAAACGCCAATACGCTTGCGCGTTGACGCAATTGGCCGATCCGCAACAAACCATCGCGGTCCCCAGCATCGGCGACCGTGAGCCGCGCAAGATCTCCGCGCAAAACCTGGCGGAAATTGTCGAGCCGCGTTACGAAGAATTAATGCTGCTGGTACAAGCAGAGTTAAGAAGAAGTGGGTATGAAGATTTAATTGCGGCCGGCATGGTAATTACCGGAGGCAGTTCGCAAGTAAGAGGATTGGTCGAGTTGGCGGAGGAAATATTCCATATGCCGGTTCGCATGGGTGTACCGCTGCATGTATCCGGCTTGACCGATGTAGCGGAAAACCCGATTTATTCGACCGCGGTGGGTTTGTTGCTGTATGGCAAGGATCATCACGGCCGGGCGTTAGGCATGAACGATGATGGCGCGGATCTGTTATCAAAAATCAAGAGCTGGTTTCAAGGAAATTTTTAATTTTTTGTCTGGAGGGTGTGAAAATGAAATATGAATTATTGGATAGTAGCGGCACCGCGGTTATCAAGGTCATCGGCGTCGGTGGTGGTGGTGGCAACGCGGTTAATCACATGGTGGAAGATGGTATCGACGGCGTGCAATTTATCTGTGCCAACACCGATGCCCAAGCCCTGCGGGAAATGAGCGTAGAGTCCATTGTGCAACTGGGTGTAGAACTAACCAAGGGCCTGGGAGCAGGCACTCGTCCTGAAGTAGGCAGAGCCGCAGCGGAAGAAAATCGCGACCGCATCCGCGAAGTAATTGCTGGCGCCGACATGGTATTCCTGACTGCCGGCATGGGCGGCGGTACCGGTACTGGTGCTATCGCGGTATTTGCCGAAGTAGCCAAAGAACTGGGCGTACTGACCGTAGCCGTCGTATCCAAACCTTTTGATTTTGAAGGTTCCAAGAAAAAAGGCGTGGCCGATGCCGGCTTGCGCGAACTGGAAAAACTGGTCGATTCATTGATCATCATTCCAAACCAAAAATTGCTGCCGACTTTGGGCAACAATAAATCGCTGGTGGAAGCGTTCCGAGCGGCTAACGACGTATTGCGCGATGCGGTGCAAGGTATTACCGAGCTGATTACTCACCCAGGCCTGATGAACGTCGACTTCGCCGACGTCAAAACCGTGATGTCCAATATGGGCAGCGCGATCATGGGTACTGGCGTCGCCAGCGGCGAAAACCGCGCGCGTTTGGCAGCAGAAAAAGCCATTGCCTGCCCTTTGTTGGACGACAACAATCTGCAAGGCGCACGCGGTATTTTGGTGAACGTTACCTCCAACGGCGACTTGGGCTTGAACGAGTTCGACGAAATCGGCAGCATCATGCATGCATTCGCTTCCGAAGACGCCGACATGAAAATCGGTATGGCGGTCAATCCAGCCATGGGTCAGGAAATTAAGGTCACCGTCGTCGCCACCGGCATGGGCGAAAAAGCCAAGCAAGCCGCTTCGCCAATCAGCTTGGTGAAAAAAGTCGCGGCCGGCGAGATCAATTACGATCAATTGGACAAACCGACCATCGTCCGCCAGCAAAAACAGGAATCGGCTCGGGAATCTCGCTTTGGCGCGCAACCTAGAAACGATGTGGACCTGGATTACTTGGACGTACCGGCCTTCTTGAGACGCCAAGCAGACTAAGGGTCGCTTGCGGCACGTCTATGAGGCAGCTGAGCCAAGTTCGGGGGGAGCTATCGCATAATCTGTGATAGACTCCCCGACTTTGTTTTACCTATTTGTCGGCATTTCATGATTAAACAGCGTACTTTAAAAAACACCATCAGAGCCACCGGCGTCGGTTTGCATACCGGCGATAAGGTCTATCTGACCCTGCACCCCTCCGAGCCCGATACCGGCATCCGTTTTCGCCGCGTGGATTTGGAAACGCCGGTGATGATAGCCGCGCGCCCAGAAAATGTTGGCGAAACCAAGCTGTCCACGACTTTGGTCCGCGACGGCGTTAAGGTGTCCACCGTCGAACATTTGCTGTCGGCTTTGGCCGGCTTGGGCATAGACAACGCGATTGTCGATGTCAGCGCCGCCGAAGTACCGATTATGGATGGCAGCGCCGGACCATTTGTGTTTCTGTTGCAATCGGCTGGCGTGGTCGAGCAGGATGTCCCCAAGCAATACATCCGCATCAAACGGGCAATCCGCGTGGAAGACGGCGATAAATGGGCCGCGTTCGAACCGTTCGATGGCTTTAAAGTCACCTTTACCATCGATTTCGAACATCCGGCGTTTTCCGAACATCTAAAAACCGCTGTGATGGACTTTTCTTCGACTACGTTTGTGAAGGAAGTCAGCCGGGCCCGCACTTTCGGTTTTATGAAGGACATCGAGTTTTTGCGTGAAAACAATCTGGCGCTGGGCGGCAGCCTGGATAACGCCATCGTGGTGGACGACGACAAAGTATTGAACGAAGACGGTCTGCGTTATGCCGACGAATTTGTGAAACACAAAATCCTCGATGCCATCGGCGACTTATATTTGCTGGGCTACAGCCTGATCGGCGAATATCAAGGCTTCAAATCCGGCCACGCGCTGAACAACAAGTTGTTGCTAAGTCTAATGAACGACAAAGACGCCTGGGAAATGGTGACTTTCGAAAATGCCGAAGAAGCACCCATATCCTTCATGCATTCCGCGCAAACTTCGGCTAGAGCTACCGGCTAAGACCAACCCCGCCAAATACCCGGAATAAACGGCGGAGGCCCAAGCCTCCCCGTCCCTTCCAGCCAATTTTTAAAGAATTTTCCAGCTAATATTGCCCTAAATGAGTAGCCATGGCCCTTTCAGAAATGGCCGACTCTCTAGGCTGGCTCTAATTCATCTGCTCATCCCGATGGCAAAGTCTATCCCTGCAAAAAGTAAGGGATATAACTCAAAATACGTGAAATAACTCATCCCCTAGTATTAAAGCCAGCTGGAGCCCCGGAAAACAGCCACGCTTATTGCAGCCCCACCATCTCAAAGCAAACCATTTATCCCCTTGTTTTATATATAAATATTCATACAAAAAAGCTGACCACCCACACTTAGCGTTATTCTGGCGCATATTTTGCTTAGCTATTAATGCTGCACCCTCTGGGCGCAGCCAACAAGTCGCCACACTCGTCGCAAGGCGGGGCCGGAAAGCTGCGGATCTGATTCAGATAGTCGAGCTACCTCTTTTGAGCAGGCAAGAGAAGGGATTAGCGGGTCGATATGGAAACGACGACAACTATCCCCTAGCAGTCGCTCACTGGTCAGGAATAGTTTGTTATATCACCTGATTGGTCTGAACCCATTGTTTAACACACTGTGCAAACTAGCCCGGTATTTCAAACTCTTTGGACTGCTTCTCTCGCAAACATAGCGCGGCATGATCAATCCGGGAATATTGAAATACTTAGTGGTTTTAAGACCGTTCAAATTGCGCGGGAAGCCGTTGGTCAAACGGCCAGCCCTAGGCCCTTACCGTACGAACAGGATCGAACAGTAAGAGCCTGGCATCGCGGCAGCGGGCACATGTGCGTTAGACAACAACTCGTAAAGGGAAATACGAAACCTTGAATGTCGCCGGTAGAGACTACCGGTAAAAATCTACGTCTTACTCTATTTAAAGGAATTGAATTATGTCTGTTAACACTAGAAATGCCCAAACCTTAAAAAAGGTGGCTGCAACACTTGCCATTTCACTTTTAGGCCTAAGCAGCGCACAGGCCGAGGTCGTAAACGGAACCATCTATAAGACCGTCGACCCGGTTCACGGCGCCGGTACCACAATCGATTTCTATTCGTTTTCGTTGTCATCGGCTGCCAATGTTGTCATCGATGTGCTGGCGAATGAAGGCTACGCAGCGGGCTGGGGCGCACATCCCGGCGCCTATGTCGATATCAACGGCGACGGCGAACTAACCCTGGCGGATAGCCAATTCCGCATTTTTCAGGATACGGTCTCACTCACTACGGAAATAGTCAGCGGCGACGACAGTCCAGCCTACACCATACCTGGCAATACCGGCGGATGGGCCGACGGCAGCTTGTTGAGCCGAGACTCCTATCTGGCGACTGCTTTGGACGTAGGCAATTACATTATTGCTTTTGGAGATTACTCTCTCACCATTGAAGAAGCCGTGCTGGGTTTCAATAAGGGCGACACGATTACCGGTGCAACTGGCCTCAACCCTGTAACTGGCACCACAGGTCAGGATCATTTTGACTATCAAATAACCCTTACCGCTAACGACTACGTCACTGGAGCCAACCTGCCTTTAACCATAACTGCACAGGGCGTTAGCGCAGTACCGGTGCCAGGGGCCGTTTGGTTGTTTGGTTCTGCGTTAGCGGGATTAGGCGTATTCGGCAAACGCCGCACCGCATAAACCACAGGGAGTAAGAGCGAGTAGGTAAACCGACATCAGCTATCGACTTACCCCTCGCAATGCATATTAAAACTTTGGAATCGTCCACTTTTGGCTGCCAGGCCCGAAACACCTCAGACGAATCCAGATTAAACAGCAACTTAAATCTACCACAATCGTAAACCGCGATGTGGTGGATATTGGAGACACTCAAAAATGAACATCGATTTACAAAACATTTTCAAAATCACCCTATCTTCCGCTGCCTTATCCTTTGCCTTCGCTCAACCCGCCGCGGCGGCTTGGACAGGTGCCGATAACACCCTTGAGTTGGGCACTAGCATCTCAAACCCCAGTTTCAATTCCAGCAATCTGGGCTTCGCGGGCAATCCGGCTCTGTCCAACGATGGCTGGGGCATGCAAGGCGCATTTACCAACTTCTATCTAAGCTCATCAGCCCAATCCGTGACCGTAGACGCGCGCTCATCCGCTGCAAACTTTCCGGCGTTTTCAATCTTCAGAACCAATGTGGCTTATTCGGGCGAAACGGTCGGCGTCGATACACCGGCAGAGCTAACCGGCCAAATCCATAAATTCAACTCGGTCGGCCAAGCCGGAGATCCAGGCATCATCTGGGCAACAGGCGCTGACGGCATTGTCGAAACGCTGGGCTACGTCAGTTCCTCCAGCAAAAACTACGTTAACTCGTTCGGCGACGTCATCGACTCCGGTGCACACGATGTCAGTATCGACGACCTCTATGAAACCGGCGTATCCGGCTCGACAGGTGTCACCGGTAACCCTGCGTTTGCCAACACCAAAAGATACGCTACCTTGACGCTGAACGATTTGCAGGCCGGCTGGTATGCAGTGTTCGTCGGCGGCGCAGACGTCCTCGGCTCCAGCGCCGGTATCTCCTTGAACATTTCCGCGTCGGCGGCCGCCTCTACATACACCCCACCTGCCGCGGTACCCGTGCCTTCGGCTGTTTGGTTGTTCGGTAGCGCGCTGGCCGGCTTTTTGGGCATAGGCCGAGGCAAACGCAACGCTTAAGCGTTAACCAACACACAAGGAAGCGCTTAAACCCAAAAGACTTAAGCCTGTGTTCGTGTAAATACGGAATTTGGCGAGAGACTTCGCTAAAGGAATAAGGATGGCCGATAAATTACTTGCTGTGGTTTATCGGCCTTTTTTCGTTCACGCCCGCCCGTTGTAAGCGGTTTGGGCAGTATTTTTTCGCCACTTAACCATTTCTCAGTGGAGTTTCACCATGACATTGTTTCGTCATAGCCTATTAGCGATTGTCTTAGCCGGAACTGCGCTGCTCAGTTTCAATGCAGCCGCGTTCGAATTGGCGCTAGGGCCGATGCCGATAAGCCTGAAGCATTTGCCCGTTCCGCCCGTCCCTGGATTATTGGACGGCCCGGACCCTATTGTCGTCAACAAGAATGCCGCGATTGTCTTGGGCAAGGCGCTATTCTGGGATACTAACGTTGGCAGCGACGGCATGGCCTGCGCATCTTGCCACTTTCACGCCGGCGCCGACGGCAGGGTAAAAAATCAGCTTGCACCGGGCGGCCAATCCAGCCCTTTAAGCAACCAAGAATTCAGCAATGCCATGACTGGTGCGTCGTTGGGACCGAATCATACCCTCAGCGCCGGCGACTTCCCGTTACATCAACGAGAAGACCCACTACAGGAACATTCCACGATCCTCTACGACACCGACAATGTAGTCGGTTCGTCCGGTACTTTCGGCGGGGATTTCAGAGCAGTAGACCGCTACACCGCCCCTAACGACTCGTGCAGCCGCAGCGCCGATAGTCTATTTCATGCCGGCGCCGTCGGCACCCGCAAAGTGACGTCGCGCAACGCGCCCAGCGTCATCAATGCGGTGTTTAATCATCGCAATTTTTGGGACGGTCGCGCCAACAATGTGTTTAACGGCAGCAGCCCCTGGGGCGACCGCGATCCCAACGCCGGCGTCTGGGTAAAACAGAACGCCACGACGCTCAGCAAACAACGCCTGCATTTGCTCAATTCCTCGTTGGCGTCATTAGCGGTAGCTCCACCGCAAAACACCACCGAGATGGCCTGCCGCAACCGGACCTTGATGGAGCTCGGCAGAAAACTGCTGTTACGCCGCCCTTTGCAAAACCAGAAAGTGCATCCTGAAGATAGTGTATTAGGACCTTACAGCCTGAATACGAAACCAGGCATGAACACCATGTATAAGCTGCTGGTCATGCAGGCATTCAATCCCAAATACTGGTCGTTCAACGGTAGCACGCCAATTCCGGTACCCAAAGGGTTGGCGCCATACAATCAGACCGAAGCCAACTTTGGGATGTTTTTTGGTCTGGCCATCCAACTGTATGAAAGCACATTGATTTCGGATGAATCGCCCTTCGACAACAGCGCCCGCGACGCCGGCAATCAACCCATAGAGCTAAGCGCTTCGGAGTTGAACGGCTTGAAACAATTCAGAAAAAATCAATGCGCACTCTGCCATCTGGGCCCCAACTTCAGCGCCGCATCGATCAACGCCAACGCAGCCATTGCTAAAACCCATCCAGAAGCATTTGGCGAGCCGGCCTTCTACATCAGCGCATCAACCAATGTGGTGAATCGCATCCCCTTGTTTATCCAAAACGCGCCAGTCACGGCGTTTTTCGATACCGGCTTCTCCTCCACCGGGGTAACCGAGGCAGCCGCTGATATTGGCGTGGGCGGCATCGACGACTTCGGCAACCCGTTATCGTTCAGCCGGCAATATTTACAGTATCTGGCGGGGAATAGCGCCGGCGTGCTGGAAGAGGATGTCGAGAAAGTCCGCGCCTGCGATTTTCAGGAGGCGCTTGCCCTAAATCTGAAGCTGCCTTATTCACTGCCGAGTTTGTTTGCGATTACCGACGGCATAAGACCCCAGCCGCAAAGTACGGAAAACTGTTTTCTACCGGCCAGCAATGCCTTTTTGCCCACCACAGCTGCCGCTTTAGCGGAGTTGAACAAGCCCAACAGCAAGAAAATGGTTGCCGCCGTCGATTCGACATTTAAAATACCGTCGCTACGAAATATCGAGTTAACCGGACCGTACATGCACAACGGCAGCATGGCCACGCTGGAACAAGCGATAGAGTTTTATTCGCGAGGCGGGAACTTCGCCTACGACAGCAAGCAAGTTACTCGGGTGTTTCCGCAGCCCAATTTACAACTGGATGCACAAAACCGAGCCGACCTGATCGCCTTCCTGAAGACCCTGACGGATGACAGAGTCCGGTACGAAAAAGCGCCCTTCGATCATCCTGAAATCAAAATACCTCATGGTCACGTGGGCACTGAGCAGGCAGTAAGCGGTGGCAATCCGCTGGCCAGCGTTCTCGCTAAAGATCAATTCCTGACCATTGAAGCGGTTGGCGCGCAAGGCAACTCATCGCCGATACGGCCTTTCGAAGAATATTTGGCACCATAGCGGGCTTAAACTTCAATCCACAGTCACCGGCTTTGGCCGGTGACTTCTGAAAACGGCGAGATTAAAATCATCGGGGTCTTTATCTCAAAACGCTAGGCTGCAAGTGCAGCCCCTGACTACTAGCCGCAATCAATCCCTCAGAGCGCTCATTCTGAGCTTATTCCAGTTTGATAGTAGATCCGACAACTGCGGCCAAAGCAGCCGTATGTTTTTTAGGGTGATCGCCCATATCTACGAAGCAAGCTGACTACCTACCTGCCTTCCATCAATCGCTTGTTAAGTGTCGCCCCTAAGCGCGCCAGAGCTGCGCCCAACACGTCTAGCTCATCGCCTCGCTGCGCTTGATCGCAAATCAAACCGATATTTTCAACCGACGGTAAACACGGCACGCGTTTCGGCTGAACCGGCTCGGCTATCGGCGGAACGATGCGCACTTGCAATCGGACAATATAGGGATGCCCTGCGCCATGCAACTTGTCTAAAATCGCTCGATTGAAAAACCGTATTTGCGATGCCCAGCTGGCCGAATCGCAGTACAACAGCAGCTGCGAACCGGAGGCCACGCAATGTACGGCGTGCGGGGCAATATCAGCCGGTAACGCCGTTCTAACAATAGCAAGCAAGGCTTGTTGCTTGGTAATTTGCGCCAAACACAGATTCAGCTGCTTGTTGTCAAAATCCAGCGCAGTTTTAAATGCATTTTTGCGATAGCGAGTCATAGCGCATCCATTTGCTGGATGCCGACTTTTGAATATTCCAGAATCAGGCCCTGTTGATCATTTTTAATAATTTGCCAGCCTTTTGCCGCTACTTGCCGCTCATCAACGGCTGACAAAGGCAAATTTTCAGGCCCCACACCGAATCGGCCCGGAAATAAACCGACGCGTATTGGTCTGCTGCCAGCTTGCTGTTTTATATCGCTGACAGCATCGAGCACTGAAACATACCCATCGCCGGCGGACATGAATGCTCGCATTTCATCGCCCTTTGCCCCAGCCGTAATTGCCTCAATCTGGCGGACTCGTGCGCCGCACTCTATCCGAAATACATGCGCCCAATTAGACACCAAGTAAGTGTCTGCCTGATTGCCGCACAAATAGGCTTTTCCCGTTGAAAATGCCTTCGCCAATTTCGGGTATTCGTTATCGCTATTGCGGAAACTCTCCGAATTGACCGCATAGTTAACATGGAAAAACACCAAGCAGACAGAAATCGCCAACTTGGCCTTCTTCCAGCCATTAAGATGAAGAACGGGCTTCTTGCCATAATCTGCCATCAGCGCAAACATTCCAGCCAATAAAAAGGGGGAATATTGCAGGGTGTGGCGAAGATTAATCAGTTCCCCCCATTGATAGCGGGTACGGGCGGCGACGACCACACAGGATCCCATAGCCAGATAAATCGTTGAAATAGCGAAGGCTTTTTTGCCGGAAGTCGGTAGATTGGACCAGCGGTATTTATAAACCGCGTAGGCAGCGGCGATAATTACCCCCCCGAAACCCAGTAAACCCGGTAGCGACCAAGCCACATAACGGGCACATTCGCTGCAAGCCGTTCCATCCTTTAGCAAAGCCTCGATATAAGTGCGCAGATTCTCGACAAAACCTATCGTGCTTGGCCCCATCAAATACGGATTCGGCGAGCCGAATATCACTATATTTCTGAGTAACAGCGGCGCTACAATCACGGCCATACCGAACATCGTCGCGACAGCCTGTAGCAAAACAGCGCGCCGTTCCCCCGCAGCGCCGCTTAACCAGCCATAACAAAAATATAAAACAATGGTGACCAACAATGCTAAATGGGCATTTCTGATCGCATAAGCCACACCCGCGAGCAAACCGGCGAAGATAAAGCCGGAGATAGACCGCGAATTCAGCATCAAACCAATCACAGCCACCGCTAACCATAAACCGAATACATCGGTCAGCCCCATCAGCGAATGCTTGAGCACACCCGGCGATAACGCAGCCAGTCCGGCCAACAGCAAGGAGAGGATGGGACCTATGCTACGGCGAAAACTAAAGAACAATAGCCAAGGCAGCGTGATCGCGGAAAAATGCGCCAGACCTATAGCCGCATCTTTCGCATCGATACCAAAACTGGAAACGGCCGCCAACACCACGGCAAAGCCGATGGGAAACAAGCGATTCTCGATCTGATCCTGGTCGCCCGGCGCCAAGCCATACGGGGTAATCAGCAAGCTGCCGGAATCGAGAAAGTTTCTGGCTTGTTCGATATAACTGGCGCTATCCGGCGTAAACGGAAAACTCGGCGACCTGTAGTGCAAATGCACCATCACCAGTAGCGATATCGCCGACAGAATGAATAATTGATGTAACAGTGCTCTAAGTTGCCAAGTCATACTTGTTAAATATCTCGGAACAGAATTAGGAATTGGCCACCAACCAAACGCCCTCGCAAATCAACAAAATGCCCAAGACGCGGAAAGCGGTGACAGTCTCGCCGAGCAGCATCCCGATCAGCACGGTTAACGCAAAGCCCAAGCCTACTAAGGGATAGGCTTTACTGACATCCCATGATGCCAACACCTTCAACCAAACTATGGCGCCGACGCCGTACAAGGTAAAACCAGCAAACACAAATTTGTTGGTAAATACGATCCAGGGCAGACGCGGCGTCAGCGGCCCGGCCATGGCCTGTTTGACATCCAAACTGGACATACCGAGTTTCAACATGAATTGCGCGGCAACAGACAGCACGATGCTAAAAATGGCGATCAGTAGAATTTGCATGAGTTATTCCCAAGGTAAAAAATGAGCGGCAAGCGTAGCGAATAGCATCAACAGAACTGTCATCCGGCTACCGAAATCGCGAACCGCAAACACCAGCGGGTCATCGTGCATTTCCCCGCGAGCGGTTTTAATCCACAGGCGCGCCAACCAGTAAATCAGGCCTATCGCGACCAACCACAATAGTTGCGGATTTAAGTAACGCGCCTGCGTGTCTGCCGAGGTAATAAACAAACCAAACACCACCACCGCGCACAATGCGGAACTGACGCCCAAGGGCCAAAGCACTACCAGATCCACCGCCCGGTAATCTCGACCGTGCGTGCTTTCTCGCCCCTTTTGTTGTAAGGCCACGAGCTCGGAACAACGCTTGACTAAAGCCAGACTGAAAAAGATAAACACCGAAAACGCCAACAACCAGGAACTGGTCGCTACCGCCGCAGCCACGGAACCGGCAATAATCCTGAGTGTATAAAGCAACGAAAGCACCATCACGTCAATCAATACATAGGATTTCAACAGCCATGTGTAAGTAGTGGTGACGAATAAATACAGCAGCAGCATGCCCAAAAAAGCCTGCGATACGGTCAGAGCTAAAACCAGGCCGATCAGCAATAGTCCACAAGCGGCTGCCAGGCCTTTCAGAATGGGCAATTCGGCGCTGGCAAACGGTCTGAATTTCTTGCGTGGATGGTTGCGGTCGCTGTCCAGATCCCACAAATCGTTACCCATATACGTGGCGGAAGCGGCCAAGGAAAACCCGAAAAAGCCCAGCACAACAGTGCCTAGCTTATCCAAATCGTCAAACGAAAAGGCCGTTAACAGCGGTACGAATATCAATAGATTCTTCATCCATTGATGCACCCGCAACGCCCGCAGCCACAAGCGGAGTTGATTGACGCCGGAAGTAAACTCCTGTTCTATCCGGGTATTTGTCCGCACAGTTTTAGCGACGGACTTTGAGGTATTGACCAGTATCGCCGCCTGCGCAGCCTGCCAAATCGGCAAATCGGCCTTGCTGTCGCCCGCATAGACAAAATTAGGCCCCACAGCCTCGCGGATGGCCTCCAGCTTGTTGACGCCTTTTAGGTTATGGTTTTCATCGCTACCTAACACCTTATCGAACAAATCCAGATGCTTGGCAACCGCATCGGCAATATCGGTATGCGCTGCGGTAGCCAGCACCAACTGTCTGCCCCGGCGCTTTTCCGCGCGCAAATACTCCAGCAAATCAGTCCGATAAGGCAAACTCTCGACATCAAGAGACGATGCTTGCGCTACGCGGGTTTTAAAAACTGCCCGCCCCTTCATTAACCAAAACGGCAATTTGAATATAGCGTGCGGCTGCCGTTTGCAGACCTGTAATACCGATTCGACCAGGGTATCGGTGGGCGTCAGCGTGCCATCCAAATCAACGACAAGCGCGGCTAGCGAAGTTTCTGTCATGTTATTTTTCTATAAGGCAATTAATGCAACGCTGAAAAGTCGAAAACACCTGGGCTATCAAACACATTGTAATGTAACAGCAATTCCGCAAGCTACGTTTAACTGGGCCGGCATCACAATGCAAAGCCATTCCCCCTGCCAGGTTCCGCATAATCCCGATAAAAACCCAAGGACAATCCCCGCCGCATTTTTCTCGTTGAGTCTGTCTGTGACCCTGTTACTATCAACGAAAATACGGTCCTGAGCAGCGGATTATCCGAATCAACAATGACAATATTGCGGAGGTTTTAATGACAAACTTATCGATCAAAACAGTAGTAACGCTATTTCTGGCTAGTCAAAGCATAGCCTATGCCGCCGATCTCACCCGCGCCCAAGTCGAGCAAATGCTGGCCAAAGCGGACAAACAACATCCCGCCGACCTGCGTCGTAAGGATTTGACCGACCTGGACTTGTCCAATCTGGATTTTCGCAACGCTGATTTATGGGGCGCCGATTTACGGCGTTCCAATCTGAATAAAAGTAACCTGCAAGGCCTGACCTTGGATTTAACGGTGATGACCAATATCAAGCTCAGCGCCGCGAATCTAGCCAACACCAGCATCTTCGGCGTCAGCCTGATGCACGCCGACCTCAGCAACGCCGACATGAGCGGCAGCCGCGTGGTAGCAATCATGGACGGTGCCAATTTGAGCCACGCCAATCTCAGTAACGTGCAATGGGCGGCGGATATGAAAAACCAATCAATGGGCTTGATGCGCGCCAGCTTGAAAGGCGCCAATCTGACCGGCGCCAACCTCAGCAATGCCCAGCTCGGCCGAGCCATGTTGAAACACGCCAAACTGAATAACGCCAACTTGCAAAACGCCGACCTGTATTCCGCCGAGATGGATGGCGCAAATCTGACCGGAGCCAATCTGACCAATGCCAATTTCTCGCAAGCCAAATTGCACGATGCGATTTTCACCGAGGCGGTGACTACCGGCACCCGTTTTGACGGCGCCCAAAACCTGCCCGATTCAGTAAAGCCGGCCCCTTCCAAATAATCGAGACCACTTCATGCAAATCCCCAAGCAATTACTGCAACGTAAATCCGTCGAAGCCTTGACCGATGTTCAGCACGGCTTAAAGCAAACCCTCACCGCCAAGGATTTAACCATCCTGGGCATAGGCGCGGTGATCGGCGCCGGCATCTTCGTCCTGACCGGCATTGCCGCGGCCAAATACGCCGGCCCGGCCATCGTGGTGTCGTTCATTTTGGCCGGCATCGCCTGCGGCTTAGCGGCGATGTGTTACAGCGAACTGGCGGCGATGATTCCGGTATCGGGCAGTGCCTACAGCTATGCGTATGCGACGATGGGCGAACTGATGGCCTGGATCATCGGCTGGGATTTGATCCTGGAATATGCCCTGGCCAGCAGCACGGTGGCGATAGGCTGGGCCGGCTATCTCACCAGTTTTCTGGAAAATCTAGGGATACATTTACCCACCTATCTGACCACTGCTTATCTGGCCAATCCGGAGGCCGGCTTCATCAATTTGCCGGCCGTGACGATCATTTTATTACTGACCGGCTTGCTGGTGATCGGTATCCGCCAGTCGGCGATCTTCAATTTCGTCATGGTCTTGATCAAACTGTCGGTAATTGTAGTGTTCATTGTCGCCGGCTCAGGACATATCCAAACCGAAAACTGGGCGAATTTCACACCCTTTGGTTTCGGCGGCGTCTTGACCGGTGCCGGGGTAATTTTCTTTGCCTATATCGGCTTTGATGCGGTATCCACTGCCGCCCAGGAAGCCGTTAACCCTCAGCGTGACGTACCCATCGGCATTATCGCCTCGCTGGCCGTCTGCACCCTGCTCTACATACTGGTAGCCGGCGTGTTGACCGGCATCATCCCTTACACCGAATTGAACGTCCCGGCCCCCATTGCGCTGGCGGTCGATCATGTCGGCATGAACTGGCTGTCACCGATCATTAAAATCGCCGCCATCGCCGGCTTAACCTCGGTAATGCTGGTATTGCTGATGGGCCAAAGCCGCATATTCTTCTCGATGGCCAAGGATCAATTGTTGCCGCCATTGTTCGCGCAAGTCCACCCCAAGTTCCAAACTCCGCATTTATCCACCATCCTGGTCGGGGTGGCCGTGTCTTTGCTGGCCGGCTTCATGCCTATCGAAAAACTCGGCGAACTAGTCAGTATCGGTACTTTGTTTGCATTTGTGCTGGTGTGCGGCGGTGTTTGGATCCTGCGCAACAGCCACCCGGAAATGGAACGCCACTTCAAATGTCCGGCCGTGCCTTATGTGCCGATTGGCGGGATTTTGGTGTGTCTGAGTTTGATGGCGGGATTGCCGATTGATACTTGGATTAGGTTATTTGTTTGGTTGCTGATTGGGTTTTTGATTTATTTTGGGTATGGGGTGAAGCATAGTCAGCTTCGGTCTTCTTAGGTTTGTGTCGCTAGCGCGACGGCTATGTTGAAGTCGGGTCTCGGCCCGACGGCCGAGATACTTTCTTTTGCTCCGCTAAAAGAAAGTATCCAAAGAAAAGGCGGCGCGGCATTCGGGGGAAGAAACCACCCCGCAATTGCAGCTCAAACCAATCTATCTCGTTCTCTCACCCCGAGAGGGAACGAAGAATTTTATCCGCGTTGAACCTAGTTAGGCTGGTGACATATGCCAAGATTGCCTGCCATATTGCCTTTTCTACCTGGACTATCTCCGTACTTCGCCCTACAAAACTTCGTAAACAATAAGCTGCGGATTTGGGGCGGGGGGTCTCCCGTATGCCGCGCCGAGCACCGGAGCTTTTGGCGGGATCAGCCCGAAGGGGTGCGGCAGGGATGCCGCACGTTGACGAAGGGGCAGGAAGCCCCTTTCGTCACCCCCCGGCGAAAGCTTCGGAGCGCAGGGAACAAGCGGCATCCGGGCCGCCTTTTCTTTGGGTACTTTCTTTTGGCGGAGCAAAAGAAAGTATCGCGGTTGTCGGTCCGCGAACCGACATTAAATCAAGCCGTCGTGCCAGCGACACCAAAATCTCCTCACCCCAACCCTCTCCAGCAAGAGAGGGAGAGTATTACCGCCCGATCGCGTAATACTGCAACCCAAACTGCTTAACCAACCTCGGCTCATACATATTCCGCCCATCAAATATCACCTTGTCTTTCAACAAGCGGCTCAAGTCATCGAAATCCGGGCTGCGGAATTGTTTCCATTCGGTAACGATGATCAACGCATCCACATCGCTTAAGGTGTCTGCCTGTTTCGCGCAATACACCAATCCGGTTTTGTCGCCATAGATGCGCTGCGCTTCTTCCATCGCTTCCGGGTCGTAAGCGCGTACTGTCGCGCCGGCATCGATCAGGGCTTCCAGCAATACCCGGCTAGGGGCTTCGCGCATGTCGTCGGTGTTGGGTTTAAACGCCAGGCCCCACAAGGCAAAGGTTTTGCCTTTCACGCCGCTTGGGTAATGCGTGGAGACTTTTTCGAATAAGCGGTGCTTTTGCCGGTCGTTAACGTTTTCGACCGCGCTAAGCAGCTCGGCTTGATAGCCGTAATCTCGGGCGGTGCGTTCCAGGGCTTTGACATCTTTCGGAAAGCAGGAGCCACCGTAGCCGCAGCCCGGGTAAATAAAGCTGTAACCGATGCGGCTGTCGGAACCAATGCCATGGCGGACGTTTTCGATGTCGGCACCCAATCTTTCCGCCAAATTGGCCAGCTCGTTCATGAAGCTGATTTTGGTCGCCAGCATGGCGTTGGCGGCGTACTTGGTCAATTCTGCGGAACGTATGTCCATCGTGATAACTCGTTCGCGGCTGCGATTGAACGGCGCGTAAAGCGCTTTCAACAATTCGGCAGTTCTGGGGTTGTCGGTACCGATGATGATGCGGTCCGGTTTCATGAAATCGTCCAGCGCAGAGCCTTCTTTCAAAAACTCGGGATTGGAGACGACATCGAATTCCAACTCCTGGCTGCGCTCGGCCAAAACGTCCTTGATGGCCTGTTTAACTTTGTCAGCGGTGCCGACCGGCACGGTGGATTTATCGACGACGATTTTGTAATCGCTCATGTGTTCGGCGATGCTTTTCGCCACCGCCAACACGTATTTCAAATCGGCGGAGCCGTCTTCGTCCGGCGGCGTACCCACCGCAATAAACTGAAACAAACCGAAATCCACGGCTTCTTTGACGTCGGTGGTAAAGCTCAAACGGCCGGCAGCGACATTGTCCTTAACCATTTCATCCAAACCAGGCTCATAAATCGGAATGACACCTTGCTTAAGTTGGTCGATTTTGCGCTGGTCGACATCCATGCACAGCACTTGATTACCCACTTCGGCCAGACAGGCGCCCGTCACCAAACCTACATATCCACTGCCAAACACCGTAATTTTCATCGTTACACCTTGTAAACTAATTGGAAGTTCGTTTCTGTTTTAATCGATACAACGCGGAAATGTCCTCGTCGCCGTAACCTTTGGCCATCAGTTTGGCATAATCGGCCAGCGTAGTAATGGTTAGCGAGCAACCTACGCCGGCATGCTGAGCCATATGCTGAGCTATTTTTAAGTCTTTATGATGAAGCGCTAGTTTAAAACCCGGCGGGAATTGGTTTTGCGTCATGGTCTTGCCGCGATGCTGCAAGAACCAATTACCGGCCGCGCCACCGCTAACAACATCGATGACTTTTTCCATCGGTAATCCCTGAGCCTCGGCAAAGGCCAAGGCTTCCGTCACTGCCTGGTTAATCCCGGCGCACATGATTTGGTTCACCGCCTTGCAGGCTTGCCCGGCGCCGACACCACCCATATGCTCGATACGTGCGGTCATTGCCGCCAACACTGGGCGAACCCGTTCCAAAATTTGTGCGTCGCCGCCGACCATCATGGCCAACGTACCTTTGTTGGCGCCTTCCACGCCGCCGGATACGGGTGCATCCAGGAAGGCAGCCTGTTTTTCCGCTAGTTTTTGAGCCGCCACAGTCGCCGTCTCGCCGCTAACCGTGGACATATCCACCACCACGCAGCCGGGCCGGATAGTTTTGGCGATAGCATCCACCACCATCAACACGTCTTTATCGGCCGACACACAGATCAACACGACATCGACTTGACCAGCCAACTGTTCGATAGTCTCGCAAGCCTGGATTTGCAATTCCGCCGCTAACGTCTCGGCTTTACTAGCGGTCCGATTGTAAACCGTAGTCAAGCATCCTGCCTTGGCAAGGTTGCGCGCCATGCCCTGGCCCATTGCCCCCAATCCGATCAAGCCTACCCGCATGTCATAACCCCTTTAATGTTTTGGGAGCCATTATAGCGCCTTGGTCTGGCCCTGACAGACCGCACTGCGATTTACAAAACGCCACGCTGTCGCAGTACCGAAACTGCAATCGTCGCGCTTATTTTTCCAAGTAGGTATAAGCGTTCAATCCGGCCAGCAACTCTTGCTCGAAAGCCTGCTTTTGCCCGGCCGACAATCCGCTGCCGTCTAGCTTTTGCCGATAGGCGGTTTTCAAAGCTTCGGTATTAATATGCACATAATCCAGCAATTCGCTGACATCCTCGCCTTCCATGAAGTCGCCGAAGCGATAGCCCTGTTCGTCCAATTCGATATTAATCGAATGCGTATCGCCGAACAGGTTATGCATATCCCCCAAAATTTCCTGATAAGCACCGACCATGAAAAAGCCGATCAGATAATCCTGATCTTCGGCGATGGTATGCAACGGCATGGTGTTGGCGATGTTCTGATGATCGACGTATTGATCGATACGGCCGTCCGAGTCGCAGGTCAAATCCTGCAACACCGCGCGCCGGGTGGGTTGCTGGTGCAACTGGTGAATGGGCATGATCGGGAAAATCTGGTCTATACCCCAAATGTCGGGCATCGATTGAAACAGGGAAAAATTGCAGAATACCTTGTCCGCCAGTTTTTCGTCTAATTCCTGCAAAATCTCCCGGTGATGATGGTTATCCAGGTTCAACTCGCGCTGAATTTGCTGGCACAAGCTCACATAGTATTTCTCGGCTTCCGCCAGTTCGGTCAACGACAAATCGCCTTGCACGAACTGAGCGCGGGCTTCGGCCATGTTGAATTGGGCGTTGTGATAGGCTTCCGCGATATTTTGCCCGGATATTTCCACCGGCGCAGCAGCGCCTTGAAGACTTTCCACTTCGGTGACATTGGTAATCAACACCGCGTGGTGAGCAGTGATGGCTCGGCCTGATTCTGTGATGATATTGGGCTGCGGCAAACCCTGTTGCTCAGCCACTTCGGCAAAAGCGCGGACGATGTTTTCTGCGTATTCGTTGACGCTGTAATTGATCGAACATTCGCGCCGCGAACCGCTGCCGTCGTAATCCACGCCCAAACCGCCGCCGGCATCGACGGTGGTAATGTTGGCGCCGAGTTTATGCAATTGCAGATAAAACTGGCCGGCCTCTTTCAAGGCCAGCTTGATGTCGTGGATATTGGCAATCTGCGAGCCCATATGAAAGTGCATCAGCTGCAAGCAGTTCAACATATCCAGTTGCTGCAAGCGGGCGATGAGTTGCAATACTTCGCTGGCATGCAAGCCAAACTTGGATTTTTCGCCGCCGCTGTTTTGCCATTTGCCGGCGCTGATAGTCGATAGCCGCACGCGCAAACCGATCATTGGTGTTACTTGCAGTTTAGCGGCCTCTTCGATAATCATCTCCAGCTCGGAAGGCTTTTCAATGACAATGAACACCGACAAACCCATCAACTGTCCCATCAAGGCCATGCGGATGTAAGCCCGGTCTTTATAACCGTTGCAGACAATAGTGCCGCTGGGTTTGGCCAGCCCTAAAATCGCCAATAATTCTGGTTTGCTGCCGGCTTCCAGACCGATATGCTCGGCGGCAACGATGCTTTCCACCACATTGCCTTGCTGATTAACCTTGATCGGATACACCGGTGTGTAATGCCCGTTGTAACGATGTGAGGCTCTCGCTTGATCAAATCCCTGCTGTAGCTGGCGGATGCGGTCGCGCAAAATGTCGGTAAAACGCACCAGCACCGGAAAATTTAAACCTTTGTCCCTCAGAGCCTGGGCGATGTCGAACAGATCGATTTCCGTTGCACAATCGGCTTGCGGCTTGACGCAGACATGACCTTGGTCGTTAATCGAAAAATAACCGTTACCCCATTGCTGGATAGCGTAAAGCTGCTTGGATTGTTCTATCGACCAGGGTTGTGTTGGCACGCGTTCTACTCGGACTGTCATAAAGAGGTAGAAATTCTAAAGTATAATGATGAACGTTATATGACTTTTTACAGGACTTCATCATGCTCGACGACCAATGGTTCAGCGAAGCGCAAACCGCTACCGGTACTGCCTTTTCATTAAAAATCACCCGTAAACTCCATGAGGAGCAATCCGAATTTCAGTTTCTGGAAATCTACGAGACCGAACAATTCGGCAACCTGATGGTGATCGACGGCTGCACCATGGTCTCTACCCGCGATAATTTCTTCTATCACGAGATGATCAGCCACCCGGTGTTGTTTACTCATCCCAATCCGAAAAACGTGTTGATCATCGGCGGCGGCGACTGCGGCACCCTGCGCGAAGTGTTGAAACATCCCGGCGTTGAATCAGCTGTGCAAATCGACATCGACGAGCGCGTCACCCGCTTGGCGGAAATCTACTTTCCGGAATTGTGCGAGTCCAACAACGATCCGCGCGCCGACCTGAAATTCATCGACGGCATCAAATGGGTAAAAGAAGCCGCGCCGAACAGTGTGGACATCATCATCGTCGACAGCACCGATCCGGTCGGTCCGGCGGAGGGCTTATTCAGCGCCGATTTTTACAGAGATTGCTATAAAGCCTTGAGCGCGAACGGCATCGTTGTGCAACAAAGCGAATCCGCCTTGCTGCATATGAAAATCCTGAAAGAAATGCGCGCGGAAATGCGGACCGCCGGCTTTGAACACCAGCAAACTGTGTTCTTCCCGCAATGCATTTATCCCTCGGGCTGGTGGAGCGCGACGATGGCCAGCAAAACCAACCTGTCTTCGTTCCGCGAACAGGACGCCGCCAACAAGGGCTTCGAAACTGTTTATTACAACAGCGACATTCACAAAGCCAGTTTGGCAATGCCGGAGTTTTTCAAAAAAGCCTTCGTTTAAACCACAAGGGAGCCGAAGCGGATCCGCGCTTCGGCTACTGCTGAGCAACATTCCACGCCGCACACTACCCTCAATCGCTTTTCTACCTTCAGCTCGACATCGCTAACCTTGATAGCTGTCCGACTATCTGAGACACTACATTTTGTAGGGTTGCGCCTACAGCCCTTACCCGCTCGACCACATAATCTTCCGGTTAGTCGAACAATCGAAAAAGCTTATTTCATTAGTCACGCCAGGAGATGATTAGGAATCAACCGATGACCACGCCTCCTGACAAAACCCAGGTAATCTTGTCCAACACCTTAGTCGGCAAACTATCCGAAAACGGCCGCGACCTTTCGGAGCTCGAGCCGTATTTGGTGGTTTTATCCGGTAGCGAACAAGGCAAGCAATTCAAATTACTCAATCATCAGCATGTGTTGGGCCGCGAACCGTCCGTGGATATTCTGATTCCCGATCCTAAGGTCTCCCGGCGCCACGGCAGGCTTTGGGTTCAAAGCCAGCATATCCTGCTCGAAGACTTAAACTCCACCAACGGCACTTACGTCAACGGCAGGCGCGTCGCAAAACATAAACTCGAATTACTCGACAGAATCCTGTTGGGCGACACCTACCTTAAAATCGATTACAAACGCTTCAACGAAGCCAAATCCGAACAGGCGCTTTACGCGGCAGCGAATCTGGATGCGATGACCAACATCCTTAACCGCAACGCCTTCATGCTGCGCGCGCAACAAGAATTGTCTTTTTGTAAACGTAACGAAACCCGATTGACGGTGATGATGTGCGACGCCGACCATTTCAAGCGCACCAACGACAATTTCGGCCACCTCGCCGGCGATCAGGTCCTTAAAGAATTGGCGAAAATCCTGAATGCGGAAATGCGTCAGGAGGATTTTCTGGCCCGTTACGGCGGCGAAGAATTCATCATGTTATTGCGGGAAATATCCAGCGATGCCGCAGCCGCCTTGGCGGAACGCATCAGACATACGGTGATGCAGCATACGTTTCAATACCAAAATAAGCACATACCTACCACCATTTCGATTGGCGTCTGCTCGTGCAGGATAATGGCCGACACCTCCCTGGAAGCGATTATTCAAGCTGCCGACGACGCACTTTACCGCGCTAAGAAAAACGGCCGCAATCGCGTAGAAATCGACGCCCGATAACTTTGGCCTGCCAACCTGGCAATACAAACACCAAGCCTCATAAGGTATTTGCATTTATCCGCGCCGTGCGTTACTGTCCAACTTCCAGTGTTTTCGGCGTTCTGCTGCTATGCTTAGCACGTCAGTAGAATCAAATTTGTAACACCACGGGAGTATCCAACATGAATAAAAATAAATTCCTCACCACCTGTTTGCTGTCAGGTGCATTGTTAGCAAGCCAAACGGCAATTGCGGACGAAAACCATACGGGTTATTTGGCGGGTTTCACTTCCAGAGTTAGCCAAGGCTTTGCTAACACCGCCTTCAGTTTTATCGAAATCCCTAAAAACGTGACTAACATTACTCACGACCAAAACTTCCTGCTTGGCTCGACTTGGGGCGTGCTACGTGGCGTGGCGCACACCGTCAGCCGCACTGTGATAGGCGTGGCGGAACTGATTACCTCGCCGATACCCACCGATGAATTTATCTCTCCGCCATACGTCTGGGACCGTTTTAGCGAGGATACCCGTTACTTCGGCCTGCATTTCCCCGGCTACTGGACGCATTTCGGCCCGCTGGATCACGGCTATTCCGACACGCTGGATCATGGCAAGTAACGCGGACGATACCGCTCGATTTAGAGGATAAGATCATGAAAAAAAAATACGTATACATCCCGCTTGCCGTTCTGGCCCTCTCGCTGACCGCCTGTTCCACTCCGAAAAAAGATGTAGCGGGACTTAGTGCGGAAATTGATGCCGCATCCAAAGGTCATTACGGTCAAGCCTTGCTCCACGCTTCAGCGGCTGAACAAGACTTAAAAACGGCCAACCATGTGCTGAAACACTGGCAAAACGATTACTACTGGAACATCGACGAGAGTCTAAAAGCGCAAGAGGCTGCAAAATCAGCCGCCGCACACATTTTGGCCTCGGAAAAAGAGTATTGCCAATGGCTAACCGAGGTGCATTCACAAAATCACCACAACGTGGAAACCATTCATGAAACCGTAGCCTACTTCAAAACCGGTAGCCACGTGCCGTTCAAAACCAAGGAAGACACCATCGGCCACATTGGTCACTTTTTGCACGACCACCCCGATGCCACAGCGACCGTAACAGCTTCCACCGACACAGTAGGAAAGCCAGCCTATAACCAAGCCCTGTCAGAAAGAAGGGCTAAATCCGTTAGCGAACTGCTGATTAAAAATGGTGCCAGAGCCTCGCAACTGGTCTCTAAAGCTATCGGCGAAGCTCACGGCCCCGATAATACGGCTGATCAAAGTCACCGCGTTGCCGTGGTTATTTCCGCGCACCCTGACTATCTCGACTGCCCTAAACTGAAGTAAGTCCAACCCGCCCTGCACGCGCCAGCGGCAGGGTACTGGCGGCGGAGATTCAATAACATCGCTTATCGAATCTCTGCCCACCTTACATCTCATCTGCCTGCCGTTTCTGCCGGTCCGCACTTTCAAGAATCTGCTTTTCCGCGTCCCGGGCCTGATCCATGGGCTGCTTGATTGCATCCACAAGCGGCGGCTGGACTGCTTTAGGCGGGTTGGGTTTATCGGCCGGAGCCGAGTCGCAAGCCTGCAAACCGCAAGCCACTAGTAAAAAAATCAAAGCGTTTTTCATGGTTTTACAGAATCGGCGGATTCAGTGGCTAATGGCAAAAACTCAATCATTCCGGTGCTCGCGCGGCCGGCGCAAAACCTGCTGTATCGCCTGCTCCACCGCCATATCGACAGCACCGGCCATCTCCTGATATTGCTGCTCGCTGACATTAATACCTTTATCGATGGTGTTCCGCACATAACACGGCGGTAATTTATTCAGCGCCAGACAAGCCACGTCTTCCTGAAATGCTTGACTGAATGGCTCGTCGGCCTGCTCAGCAAGCTTCCAAAGCCGGTCTATCACCAATCGCTCGTAATAATTACTAATATTCAGCATAAAGGCCTCTTGAAAAACATTGGCTACAAATGCTGATAAGCATAGCCCAGAATCCGACTTGGCCGAATCCATTCGCCAAGCTGACAGACGCCCCGATAACCATCATTTTTTTACAGTGGGGATGGACATTATGCAGATCACTCGGCCCGTAAAGCTTCCAGCGGATTCAATCTAGCGGCCTTGATGGCCGGCACCACGCCTGCCGCGATGCCGATAAACAAGGAAATCGCAAAGGCGGCAACGATGTAATTCCAGGCCAATTGCACCGGTAGCGCGGGAACAAAAGCGGCGGCGAGCTTTACCAGCGCCACGCCCAACAAAACACCTCCAGCCCCGCCGACCAAACTCAGCAACATCGCTTCACCGAGAAACAAGTTGAACACCATCCCGCGCTCGGCGCCGATGGCCCGCAACAAACCTATCTCCGACACCCGTTCCGATACCGCAATGGTCATGATAGTGAGAATGCCTACCGAGCCCACCAGCAGCGAGATACTACCCAGCGCCGCCACCGCCAAGGTCAAGACACTCAATACCGAATCCATTTTTTCCAGCATCTGGTTCTGGGTAACAATCGTAAAATCTTCAGCACCGTGTCTGGCGATCAAGCGGCGTTTGATGGCTTGCTCCACCGTTTCCGCACTGGTCTCGCTGCTGTATAGCAGATCGATTTCCATCAAACTTTGCCGATCGAACATCTCCATGGCCTTGCCGCTGGCGATGAACACCGTGTCGTCCAGGTCAAACCCCAACATCTGACCTTTGGCCTGCATCACGCCGATCACCCGAAACCGGTCACTGCCGATACGGATGCGCTGCCCCAAGGGGCTAGCGTTAGCAAATAATTCGGTGCGCATCTTACTGCCCAGCACCGCGAAAGCGCGCGGATTATCCAGGCCATCATTGGGCAGAAAGCGGCCGCTATCGACTTTCAACTGCCATACCTGCGGCAACGCGGCACCGACACCAAAC
This sequence comes from Methylomonas sp. 11b, assembly GCF_000515215.1. Lineage (NCBI taxonomy): Bacteria > Pseudomonadati > Pseudomonadota > Gammaproteobacteria > Methylococcales > Methylococcaceae > Methylomonas > Methylomonas sp. 11b. The sequence continues at coordinate 3,418,025 of NZ_KI911557.1, read as the reverse complement.
ACATTGGCCCGGCGCTGTTTAGCGCCGGCCTCGATCCGGGCATTGCCTTGTACCATAGGCATCGCCGCCAACACATGATCCAGATTTTCCAGACTGGCAGCATCGGCGGTGGATAAAGGCCGCACCGTGCTGATGGTGGCGCCGGACAACCCGAAGGTAGTGGTTTTACCGGGATAAACCGCGATCAGATGCGTACCGAACTGGGTAAATTCCGCCAACACGAAACTATGAATGCCCCGACCTATCGAGGTCAAAATCACCACGGCGGCGATGCCGATAATCAAACCCAACGCGGTGAGTAAAGAGCGTTGTTTATGACTACTAATGCTGCGCAGCCCCAGTTTGGATAAATCCAGCCAATTCATCTTAGCGCCTCGCCAAAGCCGCGACCGGGTCCAGCCGCGCCGCCTTGCGGGCCGGCATTACCCCGAAAATCAAACCGGTGACCAGCGCCACCGCCAAGGCGGACAATCGGGCCCAAAGCGGCAAAGCGACCGGAAAATTAGGATACAGCCATTGCAATACCAAGATACCGAACTGGCCTATCACGCTACCGACCACTGCGCCAGCCAGGGATAGCAGGGCCGCTTCGCATAAAAACCAGCGTTGCAACTGGCCTTGGGTGGCGCCCAAGGCTTTCAGCAAACCAATTTCCGCGGTGCGTTGGCTAACGCTGACCAGCATCACATTCATCACCAACACGCCCGCCACCGCCAGACTGACCGCTGCAATACCGGCCACGGTAAAAGTCAACGCGGTCAGGATTTTGTCGAAGGTATTCACCACGCTGTCCTGGGTAATCACCGTCACATCGTCCTCGCCTTCGTGGCGTAATTTGATGATGTTGCGGACCTCGTCAACGGCCTTGTACATGGCTGCTTCCGAATGCGCCTCAATTAAAATCCGAAACAAGGAATGGCTGTCGAACAAGGCTTGCGCGGACGCCACCGGCACGATGATTAATTCGTCAAAACCGGTGCCTATCGATTGGCCTTCCTTGGCTAACACGCCAATCACTCGAAACCGGCGGTCGTTGATGCGCAGCCACTGCCCCACCGCTTGCTGGTGCGCAAACAATTCCTCACTGATGGTTTTGCCGATCACGCACACCGAAATTTCCTTATCGGCGTCGGCTTCCGGCAAAAATTGGCCTTGGGCCATCGTCAAGTGCCGCACGCGCAGCAAAGCGCGCGTAGAACCCATCACATTGGTTTCCCGCTCCAGACCGCCGACCGACACCGGCGCCGAGCCGATGCTGACCGGCGCAATGGCCGCGACGTGCCGGCTGCGGAACAAGGCGGCAGCATCGTCCAACGTCAAATCGCGCGGCGTTTCGCCAAATAGGGGTGGGTGGCCGCCGGTGGTTTCGGTGCGGCCGGGCAGGACGATGACCAGATGCGTGCCCAACGACTCGAATTCGTGGACTACATAATTGCGGGCACTATCGCCCAATGCGGTCAACACGTTCACGGCAGCCACGCCTATGCTCATCGCCAAAATTATCAGCGCGGCGCGTAGGGGTTGAGTCCGGATGGCTTTGCCGGCCTGAAGGAGTAAGTCTTTACTGAGCATGGCGATTGGGTAACAAGCTTACTTGGCAGTTTAGCCGGAACCGCCAACAAATACCCAGCTAAAACGCAAGCGCTCCATAGACAGCGAGATTAGAACCTTGAGCTTAGGTTTTCCAGAAGCTGAGCGCAGCCCCTATAGAACCGGAACCGATCAATTTCCGAAGTAATTGATTATCAGCTTGCCACCGGACATCACCAAATCAGGGTATTCCAACAATTTAAGCTTTTGCGTCGGATCACCTTTTACCGCGATCAGGTCGGCGGGTGCGCCGGGCAGCAGAGTGCCCAGTAGAGGTATATTCAGATACTGACCGGCTTTGGAGGTTGCGGTCCGCATCACATCCAACGGCGCCATGCCCGCCAGATGTTGCAGGTACAGCAATTCCTGGCCGTCTATGCCCCAGGGAATGTCGGGATGCGCGATTTCCGCGCCATACAAAAACTCCGCTCCCAACTCGGCTAAGCGTTTGACATTGCTGCTCACGCCCGGACATTTGGACAGGGTATCGATGGTACTGACGATTCTGACATGCTGTGCCACGGCTCGCTGCAATTGCGCATCCGGCAATGTGTTGCAGGGCTCGTGCGCCCATTCGTCGACGCCGGCATCCAAGGCCAATTGTGCGCCTTTAGACTCGGCAAGATGCGCCGCCACCCGACGACCCAATTGATGCGCTTCGTCGACGATGGCCGTCAACACAACCGGAGATAACATCGGCCAGCTACGAGGCTTATCGTGCGTGTTGGTGTGCGAGTGTTGGGAGTGAGCGTGAGCGTGCCCGCCAGACCAGGGCGCGCCTGCTTCGCCACCCGGCTCCAACGCCACTTTGATCACGACTGCGCCGCCGGCTACCAACTTCTGCACCGCTTGCCGAGCTTGCTGGGCATCGGCTACCGGCAAGGCAATATCGGATTCGCCCAGATTCGGTATCGGATAGCCTGCCGGCGCGGTTAAAATCGGCCCAGACGTCATCAGCCTTAAACTGCCGTCGCCGCCATAGGGTGGATGCAGAGGCCCGCCGACATCGCGCACCGTGGTGATGCCATGGCGCAACACGGTATCGGCCGGGACATGTTGATAGCTTAAATGCGCGTGCAACTCGATAAAACCGGGCAGTAGGGTTGCATCGCCGAGATCGAGCCGGGGCGCATCGCTATCGTTAAAGGCTTCCCGGTCGTCTATCCTGGCAACCTTGCCTTCGCTGATCAGCACCGCTGCATCGTTTCGGAGCCTATAGCCATCGAAAACCCGCGCTGCCGCGATGAGCAACGGTTGGTCTTGGGCGAAGGCGACGCTGCCCGGCAAGGTCAGCACCAGCGCGGAAAGCAATTGGAGGCAGCGGTTGAAACTAGATTGAGATTTCATGGCTATTTCGCAAAAAGCAGTGCCGGCGAAAGCCGGCGCTGTCGAGTTGATGGGGATTAAATCGCCTAGAAGCTAGCGGCAATACCGATTTGTCCCCAAATACCCGGCATTTGATAACCTGGGCGATAGACGTAGCGTTTGTCGAACAAATTTTCCACACTGACAAAGACTTCGCCTTTTTTGCCTAACTCGGCAATCGGATAGGCCAGCCGGGTGTTTGCCACGGTAAAGGCGTCGACACGCTGGTTATTCACTTCGCCGACATTCCGGGCTCTGTTCAACGCCCAGGTTCTTGATTGGTATTGCAGGTCGAAGGAAAAGCGCAGCGGACCGATGGGGCCGTTGATGCCGGCGGTCACCGCTTGCTCCGGGGTGTAGGGCAAATTCGGGATGCTGGGGTTGAGCAAAGTCAATCCGGCAAACATGCTCCAGTCCGCGATCAGCTCTTGTTTTACAGACGCTTCCAAGCCGCGCATCCAGTACGAGCCGTAATTGAGATACGCACCCTGGGTTAAATCGAATACGTAGCGGTTCTTGACGTTATCGATGAAAAAGCTCAGATCGATTTGCGTGCTTTTGAACGGCGAGGCTTTCAAACCCACTTCGGCATGATCGACGTTTTCCGGCGACAAGTTTTGCCAGCCGTCGGCTGAAAAATTCGGTAAAAAGCCGCCGGAAAACAGATTGAGGGGCACATTCGACAAGGCCCCAGAGTTAGCCGCCGCGTCAATGCCGGGATAGTTGACGCCATTAGAGACGTTGCCGAACACGGTTAAATCTTCGGAGACAAATGACAAACCGGCATGCGGCGAGGCTTTGGATTGGTAGTGGCTGTGATCGTAAAAACGGACGCCGATAGACGGCACCATCACCCAGTCTTTACTCAAGACAACATCATGATTCAACGCCACATAAGGACTGGTCAGCCTGAAAGTGGGTGTCGCGAATTGATAGACTTGGTTGCCGGTTTGCGTGCCCAGGTTAGTCACTTTACCGTTCAGCCATTCGTTATCGATACCGGCCAGTAAGGTGCCGCCCTGCCACGGCGAAAACTGTTCTTTCCAGCGAAAACCGTCCATGCTGTATTGACTGAGCAGATTGGAACGGTTGTCGGCAAAACCGGTGAAATAAGTGTTTTGACTCAACCAGTTACCGTCGCCGCCGTTATGGTAGAGGGTGAATTTACCCTGCCAATCGCCGTGCTCATGGCTAACGCTGGCGGCGACCATACCCGCAACCGTATCGTACTCGCCGATAGGCGGCGTTACCCCGTATTGTCCGGGGTCGCCGGCTTTGTTATCCGCGTAAAGAAACGTCACATCCGAGCGCCATTGCGGATTCAGTTGATAGCCGGCTTTACCCATCACATTGCGCAATTCGCCATAGCCATTTTGGCGATGGCCGTCCGATTTGGCATAGCCTTGCGCCAGCGAGAAATCGAAATCGCCGTACTTGCCCTGCACATCCGCTTGTTCGGCAATCGTGCCGAAAAAGCCGCCGGACAAACGACCGCTCCCGTGGATCCCATCCTCAACCGCAGTTTTGGTTTGCAGGTTGATCGAGCCGAAGTTGTTGCCGTTGATATGCGGTTGCGGGCCCTTGTACACCGTAATCGATTGCATGCCGTTGACGGGCAACAAATCCAGTAAGGGGTGGTTCCAGGTAGCCATATACATCGGAATATCGTCGATATAGGTTTTAATCTCGCTACCCGGACGGCCCGAGCCCTGACCGCGAATCGAAACCGCTCCGCCCTGGTCGCCGCCGAACGCGCCGACCGGGTTATAGCGCGAGATTTGCACACCGGGGGTTCTTTTCAATACGGATGCCAAATCCAGCGCATTCTGATCGCGGATTTGCTCTTCGGTCACGACCGCGGATACGCCGGAGAACTCGTCCACATGGTTTTCTTCGATAATGGGACTGGCGACTACCTCGGTGGAATCGAGCTCGTCAGTCTTTTCCTCCGCCATCACGGCGGCACTGGCTTGTAGTAGCGCCAAGGAAACCAAAAAGGGCTTGGGTAAATTCAGTAGGGGCAGCAAGGCGTATTTCATGATAATTCCAGTCAACATTCGGCAAATATAAAACCCGATCCACCGAACCTTTAGCGATTAATGTTCGAATATGGAAAGCGTTTATCACAACGTTGATTTTAACGAATCACCCGCAGCCGCCTAAGCTCCTTTCATATGCTAAAAGTAATATTTTTTATGCTATAAGTAGCAACCGATCATGCCTAGTTGTTCGATTATTTCATCCAAAAAACTCGACAGCCTATTTAATAACTATTAATTAAGCCAAATAACATAGTTTAAATAAAATTTTCTTATTGGTAACAACACAGAAATTACGATGACGAAAAAAACGGCGGGACGCTGGCGTATCAAAAACGAAGAATTGCAGTCCCAACAGCAAGGCAATTGCCTGACTGAGTATCTACCGCATGAAATGGGCAAAGGCCACTCGACTCTGTTTCCGCTCGATCAAGATCTTAACTATATCGAAACCCATTATCAGCCCAGTCAGGATTTAGCTATCCTGACCCGGATGGATCAGCACAACCCTCGTCTGGTCGTGACGTTGGGCATGCAAGGGCAGTCGCGATTCGTCGATGCGCAAGGCCGCGAAATTACTTTTAATGAAGGCTATACGTCGATAACTGCATTTAGCTCCAGTATTGGCGAGCGCCAATATCAAGCCAATAATCCGATGGCTCAAGTGCGCTTTTCGATGAGTAAATCCTGGTTAACTAGATATTTCGGCGAAAATACCGCAACGCGATTTTTTAATAAGAATGGTATTAGTTTAATAAGCTATAAACCGATTTCGAACGCGGCATTAATTGCCACGCGACAGTTATTAAATTGCGATCCGGACAATCCGGTAAAACATCTGTTTATGCACGGCCAAGCCATGTCGATATTAGCCGCCGAAATGGGGCATCTATGGCAAGACAATCAGAAGAGCTCGCCGGTATTTTCGCAAAAAGACAAGGCCATAGCCCAAGCCGCGCGTAGTATTCTATTAAATGAATATAAAAACCCGCCGTCTGTTGCGGAATTATCAAAACGTGTCGGCACTAATCAATTTAAATTAAAGCAATTGTTTCATCACTTTTTTGATACTACGCCGTATGGCTTATTATTAGAGATTCGAATGAAAACCGCATATCAGTTATTGGAATCCAGCCGTTGCCAAATCGACATTGCCGCCGCCCACGTCGGATACAATCACGCCAGCAATTTCAGCAGCGCTTTTAGCAAATATTTCGGAATAGCCCCCGGCAATATTGCCAAAAACCACACATCCAAACCTTAAGGGTTTAATATAGACGCGGCTCCGACTAAATTTGTGTGTCGGTAAGCCGGCGGGATCATAGATATTCTGGATTTGCAGGCCATCAGGCCGAGCCGACACAGTCTGATTATCGACTACTTAGCCCTTACCTCTCTTAAACCAAGCATCAGTGCCCGCCGCCACTAATCAGCCGCAATCTATTCAAAAACCCAAACCTATCTTGCCGCCGTCTAACAGCCGCCTCGGCCTAATCTACATGCTGGTCGCTTGTGTGTTGTTTTCGGTTATGAACGCCGGCGCATACGCGATTGGTCTACTCGATCCCGGCTTGCCACCCAGCATGATCAGCTTTATCCGCGTCCTGGCCAATTTATTGATTCTGATAATCCCGGCGCTGATCGGCGGCCGACTGATAGGTCTGTTCGGCGACGCCCGCCCTTCGCTGTGGTTGCGCGGCTTGTTCGGTAGCACAGCCTTGATGCTGTCATTCGCCGCCATCGCCCGCATCGGTCCCGGCGAAAGCGCGTTTCTTACCGCCAGCAGCGGTGTGTTCGTAATGCTGTTGGGGCCGTTGGTACTGGGCCAGAAAAACTCGCTGCTGGTTTGGCTGGCGATTATTGGGTCGTTTTGCGGAGTATCTTTGCTATTTGACCTGCACAATAGCCATAACCTGTTTGGTCAAGCCATGGCGTTGCTGGCCGGTCTGCTGTCGGCGCTGGCATATTTGATGGTGGCGCGCGCCGGGCGCAGTAATACGCCGCAAACGGTGATTTTCTATTTTTGTTTGGTCGGCTTGGTGTTACACGGTTTTTATTTTGCGCGCTTTGGCTATCGCCTACCTGGTTCGCCGGAAAGCTGGGGCTTATTACTCTTGGTAGGTCTATCGGGCAGCGGCGCGCAACATTACATGACCCGGGCTTATCAAGCGGCGCCCGCGGCCTTGGTCAGCTCCATCGGTTATTTGGCCCCGGTATTAAGCCTGGCCTGGAGCGTCGTGCTGTTCGAACAAATTCCCGGCCAAACGGCCCTGCTCGGCGCCGCGCTGATTTTAGTGTTTGGCGTGATGTTGCCGTTTTTACGTTAGCCCAGATTGGCCGGCGCTTTCGAGACCAGACTTTAAGCAGCAACCTTGCAATAAGACGGAATCCAACTGCGGGCGATCATGTAGTCCGGCAATTCATTAAAATCAAACGCTTCGCCATGGGCGATCATTTGTTTGACATCGAACAATTCGCCCACTTCCGGAATGTCCTGGTAGAACAGGATATAAAAGGGTTTAACCAGAAAACGGGCTATTTTAATGCCCAACGGGCCGATGAAATTACGACGCTGGCCGACATGCGCGACCTCGTCGATGGTGATTTCGTCCAGCAAGGCTTTCAGACGATCCCGAACTTCCGGCTCGTCGGCCAATAACTCGTCGAATAACTGATACAGATGGCAATAGAAGCTGACGCCCATCAACTCCGTGACGAAGGCCGGCGTATCCATCAATACCCCCGGCAACTTGGGAAACTGTTCGTAGATCATTTCTTTAAACGGGGTCAACGGTTCCCAGACCACCCGCTCTAATCCGCAGGTTTTCAGCATTTCATCGAACAAACGCCAATGGCAAAATTCTTCGGCCAGATGCACTCGGGAAATTTTGTCTTCCACGCTATGCGAATTAGCCATATCCGGCACCACATCCCAGGCACCTTTGATCCCCACCCATTCGTGGCGCGCAAATTTATAGATACCGCAGAGTAACAAGGTCAGCTTGTCCAGGGATTTTGGCTCGTCCACCATCTTCACATAATTGCGATAAAACGCTTCCGGATCCGCCAAGGGTTTGTGCAAGCGCACCGGATTATTTTGAAAATACGCCAATCGTTCGCGCTTTTTTGCCAAATCCCGGTCCGCTTCCAATAACTCACCACCATGTTGTTGGGTAAACAGCCAATAATCGGCAAAATTTTCCTGCCGTTGCGCGTCGCTGGCTGGCGTAAAAATAGAACGATATTTGGCCTGAGTCACAAAAAATTTCCCAATCTGTGGATAAAGACGCAGATTCTAACGAATTAATGACTTAAGGGTGGATTTTAAAATTTTTCCGTCAAAGACATTGCTTGATGATTCGATTCCCGCTGCATTCCCAACCAAATCAACGCATCGTCGCGATTATTGAAAATCCGATAAACCCAATCGGCATCCCGCGGCATTGACAACATAACTTGGGTGGTTAGCTGGCTGATATGGCTATACACCACAAATGCCGCCGCTTTAATACCGAGCAAAGTGCCCATAGCGGTTTGCGAGGCAAAGTCATAGTGGTAGGCGTTTACTTTGTGCACCAACAGCAAATAGGGCCTCTGCAAATGCGCCACGATCCAAGCATGATATTCGTCGACAAGAGCCAAGTTCAGTTCCACACCCTCATCGACAATAAACTCCACCAAATCCTCATCCAGCTTGATGGCATTACAAAAACTTAATCTATATCGCTCCATCATCCCTCCTCGGCCCACTGGCGCTTTAACTCTGCGGACAGTATCGCACAACCAGGAAAACTCTAACGACAAAGTTATCGCTACCAAGCATTTTCAGCACCGCCCAAACTGAAAAACTAAACCGAGCGATCTGCCAAAAGTCCATCGACAATTCGCAATTGCCGCTTAGCCCTGCCACCGATATTTTGATCGTGAGTGATGATGATCAAAGTCACGCCTTGCCGATTCAGATTTTCCAACAACTCGATAATGTCCTGACCTGACTTGCTGTCCAGATTACCGGTCGGCTCATCGGCCAGCAGGATACCGGGCTGCATGATCATTGCCCTGGCGATGGCTATACGTTGCAACTGGCCGCCGGACAATTGATTGGGCTTATGCTCTGCCCGATCCAGTAAATTAACCGAGGCCAACGCCTCTAGCACGCGTTGCTTGCGCTGCTTGCTATCGACCCCGGCCAATATCATCGGCATTTCGATGTTTTCCGCTGCGGTGAGCCGGGGTATCAAATGAAAAAATTGAAACACGAAGCCGATATTGTCGCGGCGAATCCGCGCCAGCTCGTCGTCACTTTGCCGGGTGACATCGGTGCCGTTTAGTAAGTAATGGCCCGACGAGGGCTGGTCAAGCAGTGCGACAATGTTTAACAGCGTCGATTTACCTGATCCGGACGGCCCCATCACCGATACATATTCGCCGGGACCGATAGACAGGTCTATACCGTTCAAGGCCTGTACGGTCTGCTCGCCCACCTGAAATTCCCGGCGAATGCCGCTGAGTTGAATCATGGCTTGACGCGGACCGTGACGCCGCCCGCGACTCCTTCCTTGCCAACCGATGTCACCACCTGGTCGCCCGCCTTCAATCCAGAGAGTACTTCGGTGAAACTCCAGTTGGACAGACCCGGCTGGAAGCTTTGTTCATGCAGCACATTATCTTTGTCTATCAACAACACGCGGTGATTGTCCAGAATCGCCTCGGCGGGCAAACGCAGCGTGCGGTCTTTTTGGCTGAGTAATACTTCGATGTCGGCGCTGTAACCCGGCAATAGTTCTGCCAAATCTTTGGGATCGCGCAAAGTTACTTCCACTTCTACCGTGCGCGCCTGTTTTTCCTTTTCCAACACATAGGGCGCGACCCGGGTAACAACGCCGGAACAACGCTTATCCGGGAACGCATCCAGCGATACGCAAGCACTCATGCCGGTCTTGATACTGGCCGCGTCCACTTCGTCGATGGGTGCCGAAACCGTCAAACAACTCACGTCCAACAAATCGATAGGGGGCAAGGTTGGAATCCCCGGTGGCGACGGCGTGACAAACTCGCCCAATTCGGCATTCACCTCCGCCACTGTGCCATCGAACGGCGCTTTAACCAAAGTGCGCTGTACAGCCGCCTCGGCGACGCCCAATTGCGCCTCAGCCACTTCAATGGCTTGCAGCGCTGCCTTGCACCCGGCGCGTTGCGATTTGCCGCCGGTCACCGACTTATCCACCTGCTCTACCGAAACCACATTTTTGTGTTTCTGCAATTCGGTCATCCGCGCCGCTTCCCGCTCCGCGCCGCCTGCCAACTGGCAAGCCTGTTCGGCACTGGCCCGGCTGGCATTGATTTGGGCTTTTTGCAAAACCACTTGCGCTTTCAAATCCTGATTCCACACTTCCAGCAACACCTGCCCCTGCTTAACCTTGTCGCCTTCCTTGACCAACAAACCCGCCACTTGCCCACCCGTGGCCGGCGCCAGATACGCCCGGCGACAGGCTTTCACCGTCCCCACCCGCGTATTCGCCACCGTCGCCCGCACCTCCCCTTCCGCCACGGTATAAACCTCCACATCAACCGGTTGCGGGCGGCGGCTATAGAAAAATAGTGCGGCGATGGCTATAAGCAAGGCGGCAACAATCAGCGTTTTACTTTTCATGGAGCAAGTGGGCGGATAAGGGGTAGACCGGTAGCCTACATCGACAACGCCTGATTGCCAAGCGGTGAACTAATTCCTCTTCACCACTTGCTCACTAGGATATCCCCCTACATTTTGTGGGTCGTAATCGCCAAATCGGCTTGCTGGTAATGCCGGTAACGTTGCCGGCCGGCCTGCTTACACTCTTCACTGTTATCCAATATTTCCAGAATGCGTTCGGTCGGAGCAGTGGTAGGAGGGTAAAGACTCGAGAGGTTGACGACGATTTTCTGCCAACCGTCCGGGATGTTTTCACCGCCAATCAGAATGGTGCTGGTAAATGCCGGGATTTCACCGCGATAGATTTGGTGGGGAATAAAACTGCCGGCCCGAAAGGTCCACAGGACTTTATCGATTTGCTCGGCTTGTTCCGCCGAGTCGGTCATTACATACGGAAAGTGGCCGCTGCGATAGATTTTCTCGATTAGCTTGCAGGCAAAGTCTTGGCGTTGCGCTTGGTCGTGCGTCGCCAGCACGTAGAAGCTGACTTCGGGGAGAGATAGCGAATGACTATGCTCTGTCATGTCGTTTAAAGTTTGTGGAATGAAAGAGGGACTTTTGCCGCGACCATTGATCGCAACTAAAGCCCCTCTTGCAGCCAATGTTAAACCGCAGCGCGGTTCAACAAATATTGACTAACCAAAGGCACAGGCCGACCGGTAGCACCTTTGTTGGCGCCGGTGCGCCAGGCGGTACCGGCGATGTCGATATGCGCCCAGCGGTATTCTTCGGTAAATTTGGATAAAAATACCGCCGCCGTGATGCTGCCGCCGTCCGGGCCGCCGATGTTGGCCAAATCGGCGAAGTTGGATTTTAATTGTTCCTGATATTCTTCCCAGATCGGCATGCGCCAAACTAAGTCACACGCGGTGTCACCGGCGCTCAACAAATCATTACACAGCTTATCGTCATTACCGAACAAGCCGCTGGGTACCCGGCCCAAGGCGACGATGACTGCGCCGGTCAGCGTTGCCATGTCGATGACGACATCCGGATTGTATTTTTTGGCATAAGTTAGCGTATCACAGAGAATCAAGCGGCCTTCGGCATCGGTGTTCAAGATTTCGATGGTTTTGCCGGACATGCTGGTCCAGATGTCGCCGGGTTTGTTGGCTGCGCCATCCGGCAGGTTTTCCGAGGCCGGAATCAGACCAACGATGTTCAGCTTCAGATTCAACGTTGTCGCCATGCGCATTAAACCTAACACGCTGGCCCCGCCGCACATATCGTATTTCATTTCGTCCATGCCCAGGCCCGGCTTCAAGGAAATTCCACCGGCGTCAAAGGTCAGACCTTTGCCGATCAAGACGATAGGCTTGGCGTTGCTGTCGCCGCCTTGGTAATCCAGGCAAATCAATTTAGCGGGCTGGCGGCTGCCGCGCGATACGGACAGAAAGGAACCCATGCCCAGCGCTTCCATGTCGCTTTCTTCCAGGATCTCGCAATTCAATTTGTCGTGCTCGCCGGCCAGAGCCAGGGCTTGTTCGGCCAGATAGGTAGGGGTGCAGATATTGCCGGGCAGATCGGCCAAATGTTTGGCCAATTCCATGCCTTTGGCGATGGCGACGCCTTGTTGCAGGCCGGATTCGGCCAAAGCTTTTTGACTATCATCGGCCACTACAGTCAGCTTTTGCAGCGGATTTTTGTCGTCAACTTTTTTGGTGGCGTTGTATTGGTACAGGCCATCGTTAAATACTTCCACGACTTGGCGGGCTTTCCATTGGCTGTCAGCGCCGTTGACATCAATATCCAGCAGCGCACAGCTGGCGGCACCGACTTTGCTGTCCTTGATGGTTTTGATCGCTGCGGCCAGGGCTTTGCGGTATTGCTTGCGGGTGACTTTGCCGCGCTCGCCAAACCCGAGCAACACGATGCGGGCGATATTGCCTTCCGGCAGGTTGTTGACCAGCAGGGTTTCGGCGTTTTTGCCCTTGATGTCGCCGCGACTGATGAGTTTAGTCAGCAAACCACCGAAGAGGCTATCCAATTGGGTTGCCGCCGGGCTGAGTTGTTGATTTTCGTAGATTCCGACCAGCAGACAGTCGCTTTGCAGTTTGTCTAAGGGTGAGCTTTCTATAGAATAGTCCATGAGAATAGTCTGTAAGTGTCTGGGATTGAGGGTTTGCGCCGGGTGCAGCGGTCTGTGGTTCGATTATACCTTAGAAATTAGGAGTGAGTTGTTGAGCATTGAGCGAGGATTACCCAGCGCGGGCCGACCTTTCCGGCTGTTGACGGTGCTGGATAAAATGATAATCAAGGAGCTGTTTCAGACAGTCACCGCCGTATTGGTGGTATTGGTGGTGATCATCGTCAGCCGCAAATTTATCAAGGTGTTGGCGCAAGCTATCGAGGGCAATATCGCCAACGATACGGTGATGACCTTATTGGGTTTGAAAATCATCATCGCCACTACTACCTTCTTGCCGGCCGCGCTGTTCATGGCAGTGTTAATGGTGTTGGGCCGCATGTATCGCGAGCAGGAGATGGCGGCGATTTCGTCGGCCGGCGGCAGCGTGTTTACCATTTATCGGGCGATATTCATGCTGGTGGTACCGTTAAGTCTGGCGGGTATGGCGCTATCGATGCTGGCTTCGCCGTGGGCGGAGGCCAAAACTGAGCAGTTGATGCATCAGGATAAACAAAATGCCGATATTCGCGGCATCGCCGCCGGCCGCTTCAGCGAGTACAGCGACGGCGAGTTGATTTTTTACACCGAAAACGTCGACGACGAAGGCCGCATGCATAAGGTGTTTGTGCAAAACAAACAAGGCGACAAAACCGGCGTGGTGAATGCCGAATACGGCTGGTTGAAAAATCTGCCCGGCGGTTTGTATCTGGTGTTGGAAAATGGCGAGCGAATTCAAGGCGTACCCGGTAACAAGGATTTCACCATTGAGGCGTTTAAAGAATATGCCGTGTTGATCGAAAAAAAGGTCACCATTTTGAATTTGGGGCGCGAGGCCGCTGCCACCGAGAATTTATGGCTGTCGCCAGAATTGCGGGATGTCGCCGAATTGCAAGACCGTTTCAGCACGCCGTTGGGGGTGTTTTTATTGGCTTTTCTGGCGGTACCCTTAGCCAAACTGTCGCCGCGCGGCGGCATATACGGCAGTATGCTGGTGGCTTTCGGGATTTATTTCGTGTACGGCAATTTGCAACGGGTTAATCACAGCTGGGTGATCAGCGGGGCGTTACCGTCCTGGTTGGGCTACTTCTGGGTGGATACTTTATTACTGGTATTGGGTTTATTGATGTTGATGCGCTTATACGGCTGGCAATGGTTGTCGCAACGTCTTAAGGAGAAGCTGGCATGATCAACGTATTGACCATTTATATCGTCAAGGAAGTCGTCAAGGGCTCCTTGATTGCGGTGTTATTGCTGTTGACTTTGTTCAACCTATTTAGCTTCAGCGATGAGTTAAAAGATTTGGGGCAAGGCGGTTACGGCTTGAAACAGATTTTGTGGTTTTTGACCTTAACCTCGCCACGGGTGTTTTACGAATTGGTACCGTCGGCGGCTTTGCTGGGTAGCTTGTTCGTGGTGGGCTCGATGGCGAATAATCGCGAAATCGTCGCGATGCGCGGCGCGGGTTTATCAATCGCCTGGATCATCAGAACCATTATGCTGGCGGGTTTGTTGCTGGTGACTGTTGCCGTGCTGGTGGGCGAATTCGTGGCGCCGTCATGCGAGCGCGCCGCGCAAGTGCTGAAAACTACGGCACTACATGACGGCGTGGTGATGCGCTCCCAATATGGCATGTGGCTGAGAGAGGGCAACAGCTTTATCAACGTGCGGAAAATTCTCGATGACGGCTCGCTGGCCGACGTGCGGATTTACGATGTCGATGAGGCGCATAAACTCAACCGCATCACGCAAGCCGAGCATGCGCAGTTTTTAGGCGATAAACAATGGCGTCTGGAAAGCGTCAAACAATCAGAAATCAATCGCCAGCAAATATTTGCCGGCACCCAAGCCGAACAGGCGTGGAAATCCAGCATCGATTCGGATTTGTTGAAAGTGGCCGTAGTTAAATCCGACAATCTGTCGCTTTACGATTTGTTCATGTACATAGACTTCCTGAAACAGAACAATCAAAAATCGCAAATTTACGAGTTGGCATTCTGGAGCCGTTTGATCAACCCGTTTGTGACCTTTGTGATGTTGATGGTGTCGGCGCCGTTCGTGATCGGCATCGGTCGCGGCACCAGCACCGGCGCGCGCATCATGATGGGCATCGTGATTGGGATGACCTTTAACATTTTCGACAGGATTGCCGGCCATGTCGGTCTGGTTTACGACATGAATCCGATGTTGATGGCAATGTTGCCCAGTGCGTTGGTATTTTGCGGGGCGCTGATCGCGGTTAGGCGGGTCAGCTAGTTGGAATTAGTGGCCCCTCTGCGGAACGGAAAACAATTGCTTCCGTTCCGTGGAGAGTCGGCCAACCTTATGACTGCCGTTATTTGCGAGTCATGAACAAATAAAGAAATTTACATTTCAACACCACATTTTTGTCGTCCATTTCCACGACAGCGCAATCTTCGTATTTTTCCCTGCCTGGCGTGATTTGTTTTTTGATCACACCATCAGCCACGCTATATTTGATCGGAATGGTCATTTCGCCAATGCCGCTACGCGCATCTTCACCGGTGGTTATCAAGGTGCCGTCCTTTTGAAATTCCCAAGTCACATGCAGGGGCTTCTTTTCGCGATCAAGAGCCAAGGCTTCGTGTGTAACCTGCCATTTGCCCAGCAGCTTGGAATTGTCTTGCAGTTTGATCTCGGCACTGGCTGTAGATGTCGCCAATGCAGCAAGCAAGGATAAAAGTGTTGTTATTGTTTTCATTGTATGCTCCCGGGTGAGAGATTGATCGAGCCGCGAATATAGCATATCCGCTTTTGCCGTCAGCGCTTTTCTTCCTGAAAAACCAAGCGGGTTTTTGACAGAGAATCGTGCCAGCATTGGCCGTTTTTATCGAATAGACACCAGAAAAACCCCAGCCCCAAACAAGCCCAGGATAACAAGCCGCCCACGAAGCGCATGCCGGCCTGCCGCCAATCGAGAGATTGACCGTCCAGAGTACATACTTTTATTTTCCAGGCGCGCAAACCCAGGGTTTGGCCTCCGTGAGTCCAAAACCAGCCGTAAAAAACAAAGCTGATGACCAGCAGATAGAGCGGATAAAAAAACTGATCACTGGCGAATGCCTGGCCGGCGTTGAAGGGCAGAGCGATGGCTGTGGCGAAAAACCATATCGCCAGCAGTAAGAAAGCGTCGTAGCCAGCGGCTGCCAGCCGACGCAAAAAACCCGGCGCGGACGGTGAATCCGCGCCGGGTTTTGGGATACTTGATTTAGAGGATTGTCGCAATTATTTGTCGAAAATCGCCAGTTTTTGCCCCATATACATGCTCATGCCCACCAACGCGCCGATCATGACAATGGAAAACAGAAAGGGCGGTCTATGGAAAACCAACAACGCGAAATCGGCGACGAATAGACTAGTAAATACAGGCTGGTCTACAAAACCCAGTAAAATTTTTTTAAACATACGCTCCACTCTCCGATATAAATTCCCCGTCGCCGGCCTAAGGGCGACAAGTACAGCCAATTTTTATGTTATTACACCAAAATATTCGGCGAATGGCGAAATTCTACATTTAACACAAGGGAATGTAAAAGAATGTGCTGGATTGAGCTTAAATCTGGCGAGGTGTTATGATAAGCCCGCTAGGACGTTCGCGCCCGAAGCCTCGAAAAATCTGGCACACGTCATTCTAAAATAAGGGATAAAGTCATTTTTAGTTTCTTCAAAAAAATCTTTTCACCGGTTGAGCAAGTTGCCGAACCGGTCAATGAGTCGGCGGGGTCGAGTGCCGTGAAGATTTATCCGCGTTCAGAGCATTGCATTTCCCGTGCGCAAATCAGTGAAAATGCCCTGAAAGTATTGCAACGCCTGAAAAAAGCCGATTACGAGGCCTATCTGGTTGGTGGCTGTGTCAGAGATTTGCTGCTGGGGAGGGAACCCAAAGATTTCGACGTCGCGACTAACGCCAGTCCGGAACAAATCAAGCAAGTATTTCGCAATTGCCGGATTATCGGCAGGCGCTTTCGCTTGGCGCATGTGTTTTTCGGGCGTGAAATCATTGAGGTGGCGACCTTTCGCGGCTCCGAGCAGGAAGAATCCGACCAGCATGTGGTGCATGAAGACGGTCGCTTACTGCGTGATAACGTGTTCGGTACGCTAGAGCAAGACGTCTGGCGCCGAGATTTCACAGTTAACGCGCTGTATTACAACATCCGCGATTTTTCCGTGGTCGATTATACCGGAGGCATGCAGGATCATGCCGCAGCGGTGATGCGCCTAATCGGCGACCCGGAAGTACGCTATAGAGAAGACCCTGTGCGGATGCTGCGCGCCATCCGTTTTGCCGTGAAGCTGGGTTTTACGCTGCATCCGGATACCGAAAAACCGATTTACGCCCAAGCCGATTTGTTGAAGAGCATCCCTTCGGCGCGTCTTTACGACGAAGTCATCAAGTTGTTTCTGTCCGGCTACGGCCTGCAAACCTTCGAAATGCTCAGACATTACGGCTTGTTTGCGATTTTATTTCCGGATACCGACCGCTGCCTCGCCAGCGAAGACCACGATTTTCCGCGCTTGTTCTTGATCCGGGCCTTGGAAAATTCCGACACCCGCTTCAACGACGGCAAAACCCTGACACCTTATTTTTTACTGGCTGCCTTGTTGTGGGAACCGCTGCAATTGGCTGCGCAAAGACGCATCGCCCACGGCGAAAACGAAACGCTGGCCTATCAGAACGCCGCCAACGAAGTGCTGACCAGACAAATCAAGGTGACCGCACTACCGCGCCATATCACCCAATCCATGCGCGAAGTGTGGTTCTTGCAGAACAAGTTCTCCAGAACGGTTGGCCCCCGGCCTTATCGTTTGCTGGAGCAGCCCAAATTCAGAGCGGCGTACGACTTTTTGCGGCTACGCGCGGAAACAGGCGGCGCCGATCCGGAACTGGTTGAATGGTGGACAGGTTTTCAAGAAGCCGATGACGCGGAGCGGGAAAGAATGACCGCGCCGCCAAAATCCGGCGGCGGTAAACCCCGTAACCGAAAAACCGGCCGGTACCGTTCTCGAGGCAAACCAGCCCCCGTCGGCAATGACGCTAGCTAAGTCAGCTGCCGAGGCCTATATTGGCTTGGGCAGCAATCTCGAAGACTCTGTCGATCATGTCAATCGGGCCAGGCTGGAAATTTCGGCCTTGCCGGGCGTGGCCGAAATTGCCTTTTCTCCCTTGTACCGTAGCACACCGGTTGGCCCGCAAGATCAACCCGATTATGTCAATGCGGTAATGCGAATTTCTACTGAGTTGGAGCCCCTGGCTTTGCTCAGACAATTACAGCAAATCGAAAACCAGCATGGCCGGCTGCGCAGTGTGCGTTGGGGAGCTAGAACGCTGGATTTGGATGTATTGCTTTACGCGCAACAGAGCATTAATGAACCGGACCTGATTGTGCCGCATCCGGAGTTGTCCAAGCGCGCCTTTGTGCTGTACCCCTTGGCTGATGTGGCCAGCAGCGATTTGAAGATTCCGGGCCTGGATTCATTGTCGCAACTCTTGGCAGCTTGTCCACCCGACGGCTTGCGGAAAATAACCGCATGAGTTTATATGCCGATACCTTAAAAACGCTGACTATCAGTGATCTGGCGGCGATGAAACGAGCCGGTGAGAAAATCAGTTGCCTGACTGCTTACGACGCCAGTTTCAGCGCGCTGCTGGACCGGGTCGGCATCGATGTACTGCTGATCGGCGATTCATTGGGCATGGTGATTCAAGGGCATGGCAGCACTTTGCCGGTCACGGTGAACGATATGGTGTATCACAGCCGTAGCGTGGCAATGGCCAGAAAGCGAGCTTTTATCGTTACCGATTTACCGTTTGCCAGTTATGCCACGCCGGAGCAAGCATTGCTTAATGCGGCAAGCTTGATGCAGGCTGGCGGTGCGCAAATGGTTAAACTGGAAGGCGCCAAGATCGACGTCATCCGCTTTCTAGCTGATCAAGGCATTCCGGTCTGCGGCCATCTGGGTCTGTTGCCGCAATCCGTAAATCGCTTAGGCGGTTATAGAGTGCAGGGGCGTGAAGAACAGCAAGCCCGGCAAATTGTGGCGGATGCGGAAAAAATCGAGCAAGCGGGCGCCGGTCTTTTAGTGTTGGAATGCGTGCCAGCGCAGCTAGCCGCCGAAATAAGTCAGCGGCTGAGTATTCCCACTATCGGCATCGGCGCTGGTGTTGATTGCGATGGCCAGGTGTTGGTGCTGTACGACATGCTGAATATCAGCACCGGCAAGCGGCCGCGCTTTTCCAAAGATTTTATGGCCGACGCCTCCAGCATAGAAGAGGCGGTGCGCCTGTATCATCAAGCGGTAAAATCCGCGCAGTTTCCAGCATCCGAACACAGTTATTAAGCGTATGCAAATAGTCACCAGCGTCGCCGCGTTGAGAGAGGTAATCCTGCAATGGCGGCAAAACGGGCAAAGCGTCGGTTTCGTGCCGACCATGGGCAATCTGCATGCCGGGCATATCAAACTAGTTAGCACCGCGAGGCAAGGGGCCGATAAAGTGGTGGTCAGTATCTTCGTCAACCCCACGCAATTTGGACCGAACGAGGATTTTGCCAGTTACCCGCGCACCGAACAGCAGGATCAGGAAAAACTGCTAGCCAGCGGTGCTGATTTACTGTTCTTGCCGTCGGTGACTGAAATGTATCCGCAAACCACGCAAACCGGTATTTCAGTCAGCGGCTTGTCGGCCCTGCATTGCGGGGCCAGCCGGCCCGGGCATTTTGACGGCGTGGCATTGGTGGTTTGCAAGCTATTGAATATGGTGCAGCCCGATGTGCTGCTGCTGGGGGAGAAGGATTTTCAACAGCTGACGCTAATTCGGCAAATGGTTGCTGATTTGAATATACCGGTTACCGTCCAAGGCGTGGCAACGGTTCGGGAAGATGACGGTCTGGCGATGAGTTCTCGCAATGGCTATTTATCCGAACAACAAAGACAACAGGCACCTAAGCTCTATCAAGCCTTGTGCGCAGCGCGCGATGATATTTTGGCAGGCTATGACGATTATCCGGCGGTGGCTGAAAAGCAGCGGCAGAATCTGCAACAAGCCGGTTTTGCCGTCGATTATTTCAGTATCTGTCGTAGCGCGGATTTATTGCCTGCCTACGCTAGCGACTCTAATCTGCTGATTTTGGCTGCTGCCAGACTGGGCAAGACGCGTCTAATCGATAACCTCTACTTTTCTAAAACAAGTATCTGACGTTACTGTTTTTTTGCCTGTAAAAGCTAATGCTTAAATTTGATAGCAGGGTTAAATTCAGGCATAATCGCCGGCCCTAGTATTCGACCTTGTTTACCATGAACATAAACATGCTTAAAGCTAAGTTACACCGTGCGCGGGTAACGCATTCCGAGCTGGATTACGAAGGATCGTGTGCTATAGACGGCAAAATTTTGGATTTTTCCGGGATTAGGGAATACGAGCAAATCCATATTTATAACATTAACAATGGTCAGCGCTTCACCACATACGCGATTCGCGCCGAAGAAGGTTCCGGTGTGTTTTCGATTAACGGCGCAGCTGCAAGGTTGGCGTGTCCTGGCGATTTGATTATCGTCTGCGCGTTCGCTAGCCTAGATGAGAAGGAACTGAAGAACTACAAGCCGACTTTGGTGTATTTCGACGGCAACAATCATATTAGCCATTCCAGTCATTCCATTCCTGTTCAGGCCGCCTGATTTAAATAACCGCCGGCGACTCAGTCTCCGGCGGTTATTTGCATTTTTAAGCTTCCGATACGTCTATTTCGCTGACTTTCTCGGTCAGGGTGATGCTTTGCTCAATAGCCACCAATACTTTTTGCATGCCGATGCGTTTGTTGGCGTTGATCAATATCGGCGACTTGATTGAGCCTTTGATAGTCGGCTTGCCGTTATCCTGCTCGTTGTCCTTGTGCAGTAGAATTAAAATCACCAACTCGTCGCCCGGCTCTATTTGCAACAGCGCTTCTTCCGGATCAGTTACCGTAAAGTTGTAATTGATGTTGAAATTGGCCGGATGCGCCGCGGAAAAGGTTAGCTCCGCGTTATCGACCGATTGCAGCCAAAACACTATTTCGCTGCCTTCCTGATGAAATAACTTAAAGCGGGTCTGATCTTCGAAACCGGGTAGGCCGCGCGGAAAATTGATGATAGTGTCCGGATTGATGTCTTGGTTGCCTAACAATTTCGATTGAATTTCCATAGTCCCGCCCGTATTCGTTGAAGTCTAAGTTAACAGCATTAATCAATGCACCAATGTATAGCACGGAAAGGGGTATTTGCAATGCGGATTGTCGGTAACTACCAGGTATTCTTGCTTTATCGCGGCCGACTCCCTACAATTGCGCGCTTCTTTCAGGTGTTTGCGCCGTTTTCTCGGCCAAGCTTAAACAGGAAGTCGGTGCGGCGGTTTTAACCGCCCATGCCGACGCTGCCCCCGCAACGGTAGATAAGTAAAGAGCTGCGTTTTTGCCACTGTGCGCTTTGCATGGGAAGGTCGTAGATCAGGCGTAAAGCCACTTATAAGCCCGGAGACTGGCCCGGAAGATCATTCGAGACAGCGGAGGGCTGTTTACGGAATGGTCTGAGTCCATGCCTAGCCTGCCTCCGCCTTTTTCGTTTTCCGTTTTTCCTCTGTCCTTTTTCACCCGGATGCGCGGCGGGCGCAGAGGACAATATGCAATCAATTTTATACAGATCTTTATTTCTGGCGAGTACGCCTTTTACGGTGTTGGCGGC
This sequence comes from Methylomonas sp. 11b, assembly GCF_000515215.1. Classification (NCBI taxonomy): domain Bacteria; kingdom Pseudomonadati; phylum Pseudomonadota; class Gammaproteobacteria; order Methylococcales; family Methylococcaceae; genus Methylomonas; species Methylomonas sp. 11b. The sequence continues at coordinate 3,396,478 of NZ_KI911557.1, read as the reverse complement.
GACTAGCGACGAGTCGATTAACCTTGCCGAGACAGTTGTCACGGCTACTCGAACCGAAACTCGTCAGAACGAGTTGGCCACGGCGATGACGGTTTATACGCGCCAGGATATAGAGAAACTTCAGGTTAGAACCCTACCCGAGTTACTGAAAGGCACGCCGGGTGTCGATATGGTGCAAAGCGGCGGTTACGGCAAGGACACCAACGTCTATCTGCGCGGCACTAACTCCGATCATGTACTGGTTTTAATCGACGGCATCAAGGCCGGCTCGGTGACCACCGGCACCAGCGCGTTTCAGTTTATTCCCATCGATCAAATCGAACGTGTGGAAATTACTCGCGGCCCGCAATCCAGCCTTTATGGCTCGGAAGCGATTGGCGGGGTGATTCAGATATTTACCCGCAAGGGCGGCAACAGCGAGCGGCCGAACATCGCACTGGAAGCCGGCGGCGGCTCTTACGACACATATAATGGCTCGGCGGCCGTCAACGGCAAATGGGGCAAAGCGTGGTATAGCTTGGGTGCCGCTCAATTGGGCAGCCAGGGCATCAATGCATTGAGTGGTGTCAGCGTTGCGAATGGTTATAATCCGGATCGCGACGGCTATAACAACACCAGTCTGAATGCCAAAACCGGTTATCGGTTCGACAACGGCGCGGAATTGGAAGCGTTTTTCCTGCGGGCCGAAGGCGAAACCGAGATCGACAACTCCATCAGTAGCACCACTGAGTTTGTCAATCAGACGTTGGGGGCGACCGCCAGCGCTAATTTCAGTGATATGTGGCGATCCACATTACGCATAGGACAAAGCGTGGACGATGCCGATCAATTTCGGCATAACGGTCGATTTACCAGTCGTTTCAACACCACGCGCTGGAATGCGAGCTGGTTGAATGAATTGGCCTTGCATAAGGATCACCAATTAACGCTGGGCACCGACTACCGTTTTGATGAAATCGACAGCACCACGCGTTACGCGGAAACGTCCCGCTACGATGTAGGCGCATTTGCCGAGCTGCATAGCCGGGTCTTCGATAAGCATTTTTTGAATGCTTCTTTGCGTTGGGACGAAAACCAAGCCTTCGGCGACAGCGTCACCGGCAATTTCGGCTGGCGGTTCAATTGGGATTACGGTCTCAGCGCTTTTGCCAGTTTCGGTAATGCCTTTAAGGCCCCGACTTTCAATCAGTTATACTTCCCCGGTTTCGGTAACCCTGGTTTGCGGCCGGAAAAATCCACCAGTTTCGAAGCCGGTTTTGCCGGACGTCACGATTGGGCAAATTGGGAACTGCGCGCTTATCACACCAATATCGAGGATTTGATTGTATTCAGTGGTACGCCATCCACCGCCAGAAATATCGGCAAGGCGCAAATAGACGGCATAGAAGTGGAAGTGTCCACGCAAATTTTCGGCTGGAACAATAAGTTGAGCATGAACCTGATGACGCCTAAGGACAGGCAGACCAATTTACGCCTGCCGCGTCGGGTGACGGAAAGCTTGTCCTATGATGTCTCGCGTTCGTTCGGCGACGTTGATATTGGCGCCTCCGTGCTGGCTCAGGGCGAACGTTTCGATAATAGTACCAATACCGTGCGGTTGGGCAGCTTCATGACCGCCGATCTGCACACCGCTTATCGCATCGACAAAAATTGGATGTTAAGCGCCAAACTGAATAATATGTTCGACAAACGCTATCAAACGGTTAACACCTATAACAGCTTCGGTAGAAATTTCTATTTTTCGATCCATTACAATTACTAAACCTTTTCTGGAGAACCCTATGAATCTGAATCAAACCCTGGCTGTCAAACCCGGCGTGGTAGCGCTGATGGCGTTGATGGCTGCCACCCGCTTTCACCATTTCGGTACGCCGTTTGCGTTGCCGGACGCTTCGCTGGCGGTGTTTTTTTTCGCCGGCTTATGGCTAGGCGGTCGCTATTTGTTCGCCTTTTTGCTAGCTGAAGCGGTGCTGATTGATTATTTGGCGATCACTAAACTCGGCGTCAGCGATTTTTGCGTGTCAAAGGCTTACGGGTTTCTGGTGTTTTCTTATGGCGCAATGTGGCTGGGTGGCAAATGGTGCCGACAATTCACTGCGCTGTCAGTTGCCACAGTTGCACAGCGTTTGATGGCTCTGGTAGCGGCTACCTCCATCGCGTTTTTGTTTTCCAACGGCAGCTTTTACTGGCTGTCCGGCCGCTATCCCAACGGCTCATTCACACAATATATTGAGCGCGTCGCGATGTATTATCCGCCTTACCTGACGAATACCTTGATCTATGGCGTGGTCATTTTCGCTCTGGTCAGTGCTGTAAAATCCTTGCTGGCCGCCAAAGCCACTCGCGAAGCCATCTAAGCATTCAACCCAGCGGGGCGATTTTCATCGCCCCGCAATCGAGATCGTGTCAGTTTTGTTAACCCCAGCCGTTCTTCCAGTTTTGCAATACCTGTTTATCCAGCGTTAATCATGATTCTCACCATCAGCATTTTGCTGGCCGTCGCTATCGATTTTTGGCTGGGCGAGCCGCGTAATGCCTACCATCCATTAGTGATGTTCGGCAAATGGGCGAGCACTGTGGAAATGCGACTGTTAAACAACGAGCAAGCGGCTGTTCGCCAGCGCGTCAGCGGTTTTTTGGCGGTGGCGATAGTCTTAATGCCTTGCCTGCTATGGTTGCTGCTTTTGCCGAGTTGGCCGCCACTGCAACTTGCTGTCGAGGTACTGGTTTTATATTTTTGTATCGCTGCCCGCAGCTTACAACAACATGCGCTGGCCGTTCATTCCGCCTTGTCGGATAGCGATTTACCATTAGCGCGGCAACAGGTGGGCAAAATCGTCAGCCGTGAAACCAAAGCGATGACCGAAATCGATGTACGCCGCGCAACCATCGAATCGGTGCTGGAGAACGGTGCCGACGCGGTATTTGCGCCCTTGTTCTGGTTTGTCATATTGGGGCCGTTCGGCGCCTTGCTCTACCGCTTCAGTAATACCCTGGACGCCATGTGGGGTTACAAAAATCAACGATATTTATATTTCGGCTGGGCCGCTGCCCGCTTCGACGATTTGTTGAATTGGCTGCCGGCACGCTTGACGGCATTGAGCTATGCCCTGCTCGGTAACACCGCACAGGCCATCAAGTCCTGGCAGACGCAAGCGCATCTATTGGAAAGTCCAAACGCCGGGCCGGTGATGACCGCTGGCGGTGGCGCGTTGCTGCTGCAACTGGGCGGGCCGGCCTGTTATCACGGCCAACTGAAACAAAAGCCCTGGTTCGGCGGCTCCCAACTACCGGAAAACGACGATATTAAGCGCGCATGCAACCTGATGTACCGGGCTCTGCTGTTGTGGCTGATCGTGATTGCTGTGGGAGATGTAATTGCTTGAGCACGGTGGGCGCTTGCGGCTAGCCGCAAGCCAATATGGTATTGCTCTGACAGATTGGCTGGATTTGTCCACCGGTATCAATCCCAACGGTTGGCCCGTGCCGCCTATACCCACCGAATGCTGGCAACGCCTGCCGGAAGATGATGACGAGTTACTTGCGGCGGCACGGGCTTACTACCAAAACGACTCCTTGCTGCCGGTAGCCGGGTCGCAAGCGGCGATTCAATCATTACCTTTGTTACGACCAAAATCGCGGGTTGGCGTACTGCATCCTGCCTATGCCGAGCATGCCGGCAGTTGGCAAAAAGCCGGGCATCAAGTTGTCAGAGTCGAGGCGGATGCAATTGACGACCGTCTGGAAGAGCTGGATGTGTTGATTCTGGTCAATCCCAATAACCCCACCGGCCGACTATGGAGCCGGCCACAGCTATTGAGTTGGCATGAAAGTCTTAGCCGGCGCGGCGGCTGGCTGCTGATCGACGAAGCATTTATAGACAGCCTGCCTGTTGAATACAGTCTAGCGCCATTAGCGGTGCGGCCTGGCTTGATCATATTGCGTTCGGTGGGTAAGTTTTTCGGCTTGGCCGGCATTCGTTGCGGCTTCGTGATTACCCAGCCGGATTTGTTGGCGAAACTTGCGGAGTTGCTGGGGCCATGGACTATCAGTCATCCCGGCCGCTATGTCGCGGCGCTGGCGTTGGCCGATCAAAACTGGCAATCAGCCAATGCTGCATCATTAGCAATGCTAAGCCTGCGCCTGAGACAGCTTTTGACCGACTGCGGCTGGCCACCGGGCGGTGGCTGCGATTTGTTTCAATGGGTGAAATGCGAACAGGCGGCTAAGCTACACGATCTATTGGCTGGGCAGGGTATTCTGACCCGCTTGTTTCAGGAGCCTGCAAGTCTGCGTTTCGGCTTACCGAAGGACGAGTCAGCCTGGCAACGCTTGGCTCAGGCGCTGACTCATCCTGATATCAGGCAATTAAGCTGGTTTGCGCATCCGCAAACCTAATCCGGCGATAACGCTTGCAAATAGCCACGCCGCGCCAGGTAACGGCACGGGGGTAAACACGTGAGTGTCGACAATGTCACTGGCGGTAATGATGCCGGCGCCACGAAAGTCTTCGCTGTCGCCTAATTTTCGGTTCACTTCAAACACCAAAAACTTCAAATTATCGGCAAAGGCTAAGCCAAACAGGCTGGGCAATTTAGTGGGATCAAGGTCTACCCCGCCCAGTAATAGCTGATTAAAAAAAGCTGTCACCGAAAATTCCGCACCGGATACCAACAGGCCATTTTCATCGTATTGGTTGCTCGCCGATTCCATATGGAGCGTCAGGATGTCATAAGTACCCGGCATTACTTGGGCGGCGGTAAATCCTTGACTGTTTATCTGAGCTTCACTGATAGTGGTGTTATCGACGATATTTAGCACAGCATGGTCGTTATCGATCTCCAGCGCTTGTCCGTTAGCTAATATGGAAAGCGGAGCGCTTAGCGAGTAGCCCAAACGTAAACTGGCGGATTCGCTGCCTGACGCCGGAAAAACGTCGCTGGAGCTCGGTGACAAGACATCAACGGTTACTTGCCCTGAAAAATTGCCGGTGCTGAAATTGACGAAATCGCCTGAAAAAGTAAATTCAAGAGCCGCAGTCGCGTTAGCCGAATACAAAAACGTCGCTAATAGGGCAGATAGTATTTTCATGGTTTGTCCTTAAAGTAAATTTAGTGATACGACTTCTTAGACTTAGCAGCAAGACTAAGTGGAGGCGCAGGGGATACCAATATTTTTGTGAGCGAGTTCAATCTCTGTGCCGATTATCGCGGCAGCCGGTCGATACCGTCAACCCTTGATTTTCCTGGGCAAGCGTTAGCTTGCTACAAACCAGTTGTCAAATTGGGACGCTGAGAGTCGGGCTAACTAAAAAAGCTTGTCCAAAATCGACATCACAATCTCCACGGCAATCAGCCAGATAATGATCCACTCCAAGGCCGAGGAATGCTGGTGTTTTTGTTCATCTGCCAGCATTTCCAGCAGCTCATGTATCGTCTCAAGCTTTTTTGACAATACGTCGGTGCGTTGCTGAATTTCCAGGTAATTGGCTGCCATTGAATAAATATGCTGGTATTCGGGATGTTCCCAAAAAAATTCCGGGGTATCCAGCAAGTCGTAATTCAGGATGATGTCACTCTTCGTCAGGAACAGCTGGCCGCGGATCATGGCCATGGTTTTCCGGTTGAGTTTGATCTTGCCTTCCCGCGCCAGCGATTGCGGTAAATGGCTGGTGGCGCGGATCGTGTCGATGGCATGACCTTCGAAAGCCGCCAACTTGATCGATTGCGCCATCGCGTGCGACAGCGCCAACAGCACTTTGAAGTCGGCCGATTGGAGCTCCAAGTGATCATGCTGAAAACGGTCTTGCTCGCAGCCCACTTCGTAACTGAAATTGTCTTCCTGCGGTTCGGCGTCAGGTTTGATCGCATAATCCAGCAACAAATCCTGCAAGGCCCGGCGGTCGTCGAGATTGAGGTTCCAACACACCATTACGCCATAGGAGAACACAATCGCGCAACCGGTTTTGTAATCAATCACCAGGGCGTTTCTGAACAGTTGCGCACGGGTGGTATCCAGCAGTTTTTCCCGCAATTGTGCGAATTCGAACGATTGCGCCAGGCATACCGTCAGGCAGCGTTTAATGGGTCTGTCGTCTGTCATGTCCGGGTTGTCTTAGGTCGGTTTCGGCATTAGTTTGTAACACCGACAGGCAAAACGGTTAAAATAGCCAATTAATCCATCTACTGAAAGCGTATTGCTGAGTGTCATGCCAACTAACTATAACACCGATGATTTAAGAATTTGTGAAACCAAGGACGTGGTGGCGCCGATTCAGGTTCATGAAGAAATCCCGATGACCGAGCAGGCCGCAACCACCATTCTGCATACCAGGGAAGCGATTCACAACATTCTGACCGGTGCCGACGACAGATTGCTGGTGATTATTGGCCCTTGCTCTATCCACGACCCGGCAGCGGCGGTGGAATACGCCGGGCGCTTGAAACTCATCATGGACGAATTGAAAGATGACCTGGTGATCGTGATGCGGGTGTACTTCGAAAAACCGCGCACCACGGTGGGCTGGAAAGGCCTGATTAACGATCCCGACCTCAATTCCAGCTTCAACATCAACAAAGGCCTGCACATGGCCCGGCAGTTATTGTCGGATGTGAACAACCTGGGTGTGCCGGCCGCTACCGAATATCTGGACCTGATTACACCGCAGTATGTCTCCGATCTGATTTCCTGGGGCGCCATCGGTGCCCGCACCACCGAGAGCCAAGTGCATCGGGAATTGGCGTCTGGATTATCCTGCCCGGTCGGCTTCAAAAACGCCACCGACGGCGGCATTAAAATTGCCATCGACGCGATCAACGCCGCGATGAGCCCGCATCACTTTTTATCTTTGACCAAAGAAGGCCGCTCGGCGATTTTTTCGACGCGCGGTAACGAAGACGCCCACATCATCCTGCGCGGCGGCAACAACCGGCCGAACTACGACGAAGTTAGCGTCGAGCAAGTAGCCGAGGGCTTGGTGGAAGCCGGCCTACGCCCCAACATCATGATCGATTTCAGCCACGCCAACAGCTCAAAAAAATACGAAAGGCAAATGCTGGTAGCGCAAGATGTGGCCGGGCAAATCCGCGGCGGCGATACCCGCATCATCGGCGCGATGGTGGAAAGCCATCTGGTTGGTGGTCGGCAGGATGTCGAGGAAGGCAAGCCGCTGACTTACGGGCAAAGCATTACCGACGCCTGCTTGTGCTGGGAAGACAGCGCGGAATTGTTACATCACTTGGCCGGTGCCGTAGAACGCCGCCGCGCCGCGAAAACACACAAGGTTTAAAGCATGAAAATACAGGTCAATGGCGACAATCGCGAATATGGCGAGAACGCCACCGTTGCCGACGTAATTGCCGATTTGGGCTTAACCGGCAAACGCATCGCCGTGGAATTGAACAAGGAAATTTTGCCGTTTACCCAACACGCCAGCCAGCGCTTGCAAAACGATGACCGCCTGGAAATCGTCCAGGCCATCGGCGGCGGTCAAGACGACTATTTCACGCTGGCCGGCAAAAACTATCGGTCACGGCTGTTGGTCGGTTCCGGTAAATACAAGGATTTGGAAGAAACCCGCTTGGCCACCGAAGCCAGCGGCGCCGAGATCATCACTGTCGCTATTCGCCGCACCAATATCGGCCAAAATCCGGGAGAACCCAGCTTGCTGGATGTGATTTCACCGGACAAATACACGATTTTGCCCAACACCGCCGGCTGTTACACTGCCGAAGATGCGGTGCGCACCTGTCGTTTGGCGCGCGAGTTATTGGGTGGTCATAAATTGGTCAAATTGGAAGTATTGGCCGATCAACTGACCTTGTTTCCCGATGTGGCCCAAACCTACATAGCCGCCGAGTTGCTGGTCAAAGAGGGGTTTGACGTGATGGTCTACACCAATGACGACCCGATTGCCGCCAAGCGCCTGGAAGAAATTGGCTGCGTGGCGGTAATGCCGCTGGCCGCGCCAATCGGTTCCGGTTTGGGCATCCGCAACCCTTACAACATCCTGACCATCGTCGAAAACGCCAAGGTGCCTATCCTGGTCGATGCCGGCGTCGGCACAGCGTCCGATGCTGCGATGGCGATGGAGTTAGGCTGCGACGGCGTGTTAATGAACACCGCCATCGCCGCAGCCAAAAATCCAGTGTTAATGGCCTCGGCGATGAGAAAAGGCATAGAAGCCGGTCGCGAAGCCTTCCTGGCTGGACGGATGCCGCGTAAACGTTTTGCTTCGGCCTCTTCGCCGATTGATGGCTTGTTTTTGTAAGCTCGTATTAGATTAGGTAGTGGAGGAAACTATAAAATTTGTTCTAAAGTTGGTCCACTTAGCTTTTACTGTTTTTTTGCAGAAACTTGGCTATTCCGAAAACGATGCTGAAAATGTTTCTAACAGAATTGGTTGGGGCGTTTTAGCTGGTTTTATGGCGTTGTTGGTTTTTGTGACAATCAAATACGGAACGTAGGTCGGGTAAGCGGAGACTCCGTGGAAATATCAGAGCGCTTAGTAATAAAACTTCTGATTTTAGCGATTACTCTTGGGGTCTATTTTTTATTAAATACTATAATCCCAAATTTGGATTTCGAGAGTTTACAAAAGAGAGTAATACTGATAGTTGCAGTAACTTCAATTGGATTTTTTATCTTTGTAACTTTTAAATACGGAATGTAGGTTGGGTTAACAATCCCATAGGGCTTGTTGAGCCAACATTTCAAGCCAAACATGTTGAGTGAAACCGCCGTAACGGAACTTGCCTCGATACGCTAAATGCCTAGATTATGAACGCCGTTCAACCAAACACTGAGAACAATGTGCTTTGCTATTGCAGCGGCACCACCGAGCAGCAAATCAAAGCCCTGCTAGCCGAGGGTATCGTCGATCCCGAAAGAATCTCCCGCATCACCGGCGCTGCGTCGGGATGCGGTGGTTGCGAGTTCGAATTGCAGCAACTTATATTCGATCATACTTAAGAAGCATAAGGTAATGGCCTGTTGCGATGATCCCACCGAACCGAAAAAACTCGATCGCCGCGACTTGATCCGCTTACAGGAACAATACGGCGAATTGGTAAGGGATTTGTTTACCGAAGATCCGGAAAAGGTCGTTCTGAAGCTGTTAAACGACGCCAATACTTATTTGACGGAGTTGGCGGCCTTGCATGCCCATCATCCCTCTGTGCGCTTAAGGGCTGTTGAGTTATTGGCACAACCTAGTGCATCGGTGTTGCAACAAATTCTTCAAAAAGAGCCGGATTCCCCGTTCGGTATGGCCGCTCAAGCCCGGCTAACGCAATTGAGGTAGATCATTCGCATACAAACTTCGTTGAATAGCTTGATACTTGTGTTATCTCAACTACATTAGTGAAGCGCTCAACGTAGACTGATCAAATGCTTGGTAGCATGCTATCGCGCATTTCGCGCATGACTTGTCATGATAACCTGCAACAAGATCAGTCACCTCTCCCATCTTAAAGTCTTAAGGATTTCATCATGAAATTGTCGACAGTTACAATTGCGGTGCTAATGTCTCTAGTATCCGGAAATTTATATGCAGACCAATATATATGCAAAAATATTAGTGGGACAATACAGCCGTCCACTGTTGACCCGGATTGCAATATTCTAAAATTCAGGGATCGCCAGTTTCCCGATGTAACTTTTTTGGGACCACTACCTCCCGGCGCGCCACCAGTTTGCTTTATCGGCACCTTAACCGCCACATTAGGCAAAAACCTGAAGCTGACCGGAACGGCATTCTCCGGGCTGTTTGCAAATGGACTGGGTCAATTAACCGGAGCGTCGGCAATTAAATTGAGTGCCGGGCCGGTTGATCTGGGGCGGGTTTTTACTAAAGATCTGATTTTTAATCCTGAAGGTGCGACGACAGAATTATTAACGATGGTTGGCGGCAGCAAAACCTTTAAAGACGGTCGGGGACAATTTGAAATTACCGGCAACATTCTTTATGAGAGCGCGCCATTTACCGGCCAGTTGTGTGTAGAGGACGACTGATTCGGTTTGTACAATTTAGATAAATACGTTTCTAATATGTGTTTTTCGGCAGCTTATCGTTGACGAAAAACACACTTTTTTGCTGACGGAATGCGGCACTAATTTGCTGCAATAGTTACAGGAAACGCTTTTCGCTTCCCTGGACATAGCGGATGTTTAAACTTCAGCTGATATACTCGGCAATCCATATTTAGTTTCACCCGTTTAACGGTCGCTATTCCGATGATTGAACTCCAAAAAATCGACCCTACCCGAATCAAAAGCTTCATCCGCCGCCAAGGCCGCGCTACCGCCGGCCAAAAGCTGGCACTGGAAAGCCATTGGGATAAGTATTGCCTATCGCCGCAAGCTGATTTTGATGCCGAGCGAGCCTTTGGTCGGCAGGCGCCGTTGATCGTCGAGATCGGTTTCGGTAACGGCGACAGTCTGGCGGCGATGGCGGCAGCCAATCCGGATTTGAACTATTTAGGCATCGAAGTACATCGGCCCGGCGTCGGACATTTAATGATGTTGCTGGAACAGCGCGGCATTAACAATGTACGGATTTACCATCACGATGCCATCGAGATTCTGGAGCAAAAAATCGCCGACCACAGCCTGGCCGGTGTGCATTTGTTCTTCCCCGATCCCTGGCAAAAGCGCCGCCATCACAAACGCCGCATCGTCCGTCCCAGTTTCGTGGAATTGCTGAACAAAAAATTGCTGGCCGGCGGCTATTTTCACGCCGCCACCGATTGGGAGCATTACGCCAAAGATATGCTGGGGATTTTGTCGGCGGGCACCGGTTTGCAAAACAGCAGCTCCAGCAACGATTTCTGCGAGCGGCCTATTTATCGGCCCTTAACCAAGTTCGAAAACCGTGGTTTGGGTTTGGGTCACGGGGTTTGGGATTTGATTTTTCGCAAGGTTTAAACGGGGCGAGACGCGATAACCCGGTCGCTGAGCGGAGCCGAAGCAATTGCCGGCGCTGCTCAGCCGGCGGTCTTCACCACATCAAATCGTCCGGAATCTGAAACTCCGCATAAGGATCGTCGGCGGCCGCCACGTCTTGCGTCGCTTCGTTCAACACCACAATACTAGCTTTATCCCGCGCCTGTACTTTACGGGCAACTTCCGCCGGCACAATCTCGTAATGTCCGTCTATTTTGGCGATGCCGGCCCGGCCGTTGATCATGGCCTCCCGCACTTTTTCAGCCACGTATAGGGTTTTGACTTTGTTGTCGTCGGTGAAGTTGTAAGCCAAGCCGTTTACGTCCTGAGCGATACGGTTCATGTCGACGATTTGCTTGATTTGCGCGCCCAGGGCTTTTTGTTCCTCGGCCAGCTTGCGTTGCCGATTCAGTTCGCGGTCGCGCTCTACTTGTTGCTGGCGCAGTTGTTCCGCGCTGAGTTTGACCTCATCGACGATTTCGACGCCATTATTGCGTTCCAGCTTGCCTTGCTTGCGCTTCTCGGCTTTGACTTGTTTGAGCTTGGCGTCGTTACTTAGACCGGATTTAAGCAGTTGTTCTTGCAGGGATAGGGTTTGCGGTTTTTTCATGGCTAGACAGCAGTTTAGCAAGGTTAAAATTCCAGGTCAGCATAGCACAAAGTATTACTGGCCCAGCATCTTGCCGGTGGCGTACTGCCACCAGCTCAATGGTTTGGTCAGCGGCACCTCGCAGCGGTCGTAACCACGGTATTCGATACCGCGAAAAATGTCTTCGCGCAGCCATTGATAGGCGGCCGGCGCGCTTTGTTGCAAGCGTTCCGGGATCAGGATGTATTGCGCCACCAACTCGGCGAGTTTTTCTTGCGTGGTACCGTCGTAACGGCCTTCGTTCACTTCACCCAGATATTCGAAAGCCTCAAACCATTTCGACGGCCACAACGCCAATTTGGCCTCGGCGATGATTTTCATGATGTCTTCGTCGTTGGAAATCTTGTGGTATTTGTAGAAAAAATACAGATCGTCCTGGCCATTCCAGAAATGGAAATTATCGATGGTGTGAGCGATTTCATGCACCACGATAGGCAAGCGAAAATCCACCAGATATTGCACGCCGATGTCGCGATAGGTCCCGCCTTCCTTGCCTTTGTCGAAAGCCTTCACGGTAAACACGATCAGATTCTGACCGCTGAATACCTGGGCCACGGTTTGCGAGCGAAAGCCTATGCCCGGCACCAGCGTCAACGGGTGAGTGTGATCCTGCCAGATGCTGTTTTTGTAGTCTTCTTGAAACGCATCGCGTATCAGCTCCTGCATCACCGTCGGTTTATCGGCAATTTCCTGTTCCAGATTATCTACCGGTTTGGCTTTGCTGATGCTTTGTCTTAAAAAGGCCGGAATCTTGCGAATGGCTTTTTCGAACAGGCGCAGGTGGTCGGCGTTGAAGCGCCGCACTTCGTAGCGATAGTCATCGCTGTGTTTGACCACAGTTTTGGTGTCGTAGAACAAGGCCAATGCCCGCCACGCGGCTTCACGGTCATCCCAATATTTTTCCAGTACGCAGAGTTCGCCGGCGGTGTTGTTGGCGCAGTCTTCGCGGTAATCGGCCAAATCGTCGAGATGGTCCTGATTCTTATGATCGGTCAGCACGGCCACCGCTTGTTTACGCAGGCCGGGATGGTCGGCTTCGTAAAAACGGATGATGTCTGCCAGCGCTGCGGTGGGAGTAAATTGTTGCTGGCTTGTAGCGCAAACCAACTCGGTGTTTTGCGACAGCGGGAAAAAGCGGTTTTGAAACAGCGGCGCCGGTTCGGCGGCGTTGACAGCGCCAGCATATAACAGCAACCATCTTAAGCAAGCGCGCCGCAAAACGCTCAAACGGCGCAAACCTTATTTATCCAGACCCATGGCGTCCCACACTTTTTGAATGGCGCCTTCATCCTTGTAATTGGCTTGCGGCGCACCGGCCGGGTAATTCAAGGTGTAAATCCGTTCAGCATCGGCGGCCAATTCGTCCATACCCAGCTGCCGATAGCCGTCCTGCATGATTTGCAAGGCAAACGGCACTGCCGGAGTGCGTTGATATTCCTTGATGATGTGATTGGCACGATTTACAGCGGCGACATAGGCTTTACGGCGCATGTAAAAGTCGGCGACATGGACTTCGTACATTGCCATATTGTTACGGAGTGCGATCATCCGCAGTTTGGCGTCGGCGACGTACTGGCTGTTGGGGTAGCGCCGAATCAGCTCTTGAAAATTATCGTAAGAATCCTTGGCGGGGCCGGGATCACGCTGTGACGAGTCAGTGGGCAGGAAGCGATCAATAAAGCCGATGCCGCGGTTGTAATTGATCAGGCCTTTCAAGTAATAGGCATAATCTACATTTGGGTTACGCGGATGGATTTTAATGAAGCGGTCGGCAGCGGCCAAGCCCGCTTCCGGATCGTCGTTTTTATAGTAAGCATACGCAACATTTAATTGCGCCTGAGCCGCGTAATCGCCGAACGGATACCTCGATTCCAGGGCTTCGTAGAGGGTAACGGCTTTTTGGTAGTTTTTATTGTCCAGCGCTTCCTTGGCTTTTTCATGAAACATCTTGTCATCCCAGCCGGCGTACTCTTCCTCTTTGCCGGCGGAAGAATCCTTGCTCATAAAGGCGTCCAGGGTTTCGCAGCCTTGCAGCATCCAAGCCAGACTGGCGATAAAAACGGTTTTTACTAAAACTAATCGCATACGTTTATCAACACGTTGTAATATTGCGGGTTTTTTGCAGCTTTTGGCGGCGTTCTGGCCGCGAGTATAACTTAAAAACGACTATGACGATATTGACGGCAAGGGTTCCAGAGGAACTGGCGGGTATGCGACTGGACCAGTGTCTGGCCGAAGTGTTTCCGGATTATTCGCGCAGCAAACTGCAAACCTGGATCAAAGCCGGTCGGGTATTGGTGGATGGCGAGATCATGAAAGGCCGCGAAAAATTGGATGGCGGCGAAGAAATCGAGCTGGATGCCGAAGCCGAGCGTGTCATCGAATACGCGCCTCAGGAAATCCCGCTAGACATTATTTATGAAGACGATTCTTTACTCATCGTCAACAAACCAGCCGGCTTGGTCGTGCATCCCGCGGTCGGCAACTGGGACGGCACTTTAGTCAATGCCTTGCTCAATCATGTACCCAGTTTGGATACTCTGCCGCGCGCCGGCATTGTGCATCGCATCGACAAAGACACCAGCGGTCTGTTGATGGTGGCCAAAACCTTACAGGCTCATAACAGCCTGGTCGAACAACTGCAGGAGCGCAGTATCCACCGTGAATATCTGGCGCTGGTAAAAGGCTGGATGACTGCCGGCGGCACCGTGGACGAGCCTATCGGCCGCCATCCGGTGGACCGTAAACGTAATGCGGTGGTGCGTCGCGGCGGAAAAGAAGCGATTACCCATTACCGCCTGGAACAGCGCTTTAAGCGCCATACTCTGATTCGCGTGAAGCTGGAAACCGGCCGCACGCATCAGATTAGAGTGCATATGACGCACATCAATTACCCGCTAGTGGGTGATCAAGTTTACGGCGGTCGCTTTCAAATGCCCGCCGATTGCAGTCCGGCACTGGCCGACGCCTTGCGCAATTTCAAGCGTCAGGCCCTGCATGCCGCCAAACTAGGTCTGGAGCATCCGGAAACTGGCGAGTATTGCGAATGGGAGCAACACATCCCCGAAGACATGCAAAATCTATTGAAACTACTGGCCGAAAATGAATTGGATCAAGCCTGATTGGCCGCTGCCGGCGCATGTGCACGCCGCCGTCACCTTGCGCACCGGCGGCGTCAGCACTGGCCCTTACGCCAGTTTGAATCCGGCCAGCCACGTCAACGACGACCCGCAGCACGTTAAAACCAACCGCTACATCATCAAGGATATGCTGCAACTGCCGTCCGAACCGGTCTGGCTACAGCAAGTGCACGGCACACGCGTGGTGAACGCCGACGAAACCGAGGGTCTGGAGGAAGCGGACGCCAGCTTTGCCGATCAATCCGGCACGGTGTGCGCGATACTGACGGCGGATTGTCTACCGGTACTATTCTGTGGCGACGACGGCGAAGTGGTCGCCGCCGCCCACGCCGGTTGGCGCGGCTTGCAGGCCGGCATCATCGCCGAAACCCTGTATGCAATGAGTTGTCAGGATGTGCATGTTTGGCTGGGTCCGGCGATAGGCCCTGATAATTTCGAAGTCGGCGACGAGGTGCGGGACGCTTTTATTAAAGACAACCCGATTACCGCAGTGGCATTTCGTGCCAGGCAGCCAGGCAAATGGCTGGCCGATATTTACCGCTTGGCGCGCATTAAACTTGCTGAACTGGGCGTGGAACAAGTGTACGGTGGCGACTTCTGTACAGTCGCCGATCCTCATCGTTTTTACTCGTACCGCCGCGACGGCGCGACCACTGGCCGCATGGCCAGCCTGATTTGGAGAGACTAATTTGACTGTGTTGTTGTCGATTATCTTGTTTACCGCGCTGGGTGGTGTGCTTAGCGTGCTGGCTGCTGCGGTCTTTTTATTGCTGCCGGAACACAAGCAAAAGCATGTGCTGCCGCACGGCATCAGCTTTGCGATTGGGGCTTTATTGACCGGCGCATTTTGCGGCTTGATCCCGCACGCTTTCGAAGAAGTGCCGGTCGAGGATATGTCTAGCCTCTCAGCGACGATTCTAGCCGGCATCCTGCTATTTTTTGTGTTGGAAAAACTACTGGTGTGGCGGCACTGCCATTCTCACGCCTGCGAAGCCCACGGCGAAGAATCGCACGACCACCAGCATCACGACCACGGCCATAGTCATTCTGTCCAACCCGCCGGCCACCGCCCTGCCGGCATGTTTATCATCCTCGGCGACAGCATCCATAATTTTGTCGATGGTGTGCTGATCGGCGCGGCGTTTCTAACCGACGTGCAGTTGGGTATCGTCACCAGTCTAGCGGTGGCGGCGCACGAAATTCCACAAGAAGTTGGCGACTTCGCCATATTGCTGCACAGTGGTTACAAACGCGGCGAAGCTTTGTTTTACAACGTTCTTGCCAGCTTAAGCACGGTGGTTGGCGGCGTGTTGGCGTATTTCAGTCTGGGTGACCTGCATCACATCTTGCCCTACTTTTTAACTTTGGCGGCCTCCAGTTTTATTTATATTGCGGTTGCCGATTTGATCCCCTCTTTACATCAAAAGACCGACATCAAAACCTCATTGCAACAGATTGGTTTTATTTTGGCAGGGGTGGTGTTGATTTTGGTGATGCAGAGCATAGCGCATCGGTTTGAAGGCAAAATTGACGAGGGTAGAGTGGAGCAAACAGGTATTGTTTGATCCAGACTTTATAAGGTCACGATTCAGCTATCTCTTCGCCGTACGGACAAAACTTAGACTGCCAGTGCCGTGGCTTAGTAATCATAAGCGTCATCTCGCAATCGGCGGCTAATTTGATAAATGTTTTCGGTATCGAATACATTCGTGTAAGCAGCGGCTTGCCCTTCATGCTTGATATTGCAGCGCCGTTCGCCTTTACGCTTTTCGAGTATGTCTGTCGATACCGGCTTTTGCGTTAAGCGTCTGTCGTTTTTGTGCGAACGAATAAAATATTCTCTGACTTCGACGATTTTATTTTTGAAGCGCTTGCCATGCAGTTTTTTGATGGCAAGTTTACCGGCTTTTTCATCGTCAATAAAAATACGGCCGTGAAACGACAGCACATTGGTCTTGATATTTTTAAGACAAAAGATGTCCGTTTTCAGAATATTGCCAAGCTTGAAGGGAAGTAACAGACAAAACTTGAGGGCGGGGGCGACAAATTCCCCCAACTCGCTTTCTTGCGTAATAGACGGGATATTTTTAATAATCAATATCATAAAGACGCTCTGGTAGTACTTAGCTGTATCCCTCGGATGTTTAATAAGGTCTGGGCCAACACTCACTGCCCTCAATGCGGGAAACATGAAAATCAAGTTGCCGGACTGCTCCCATTGCCCGTAAGTTGATTGGCTTTGACCGTCTTGCTTGTCCTATATAGCGTCAACCAGTCGTTTTACTTTAGGTGCTGGAAACATAGTCCACGTTTCGGATAAATACAACTAATGTGACCTTTCCTTTTGGACAAACCACGTGCGCCGTTTTGCGATTCCTTGCCGCCCCCTTGTCTTGGGCTAGAGTCATCTTTGAACTTACCTATTAGAGCTAGAACGAAGCTAATGGTTCCAAGGCCGCGCTCTTATCCCGCCGATGAGCTGTTTGATATTTTTCTGCTTGCGATTTGGGGTTGTGTATAGGTGAGGCGTATTTCGGCAACACACTACAATCCATTCAATTTGTCCCGCAAAGCCGCGCCGCCGCAAAAAATAAAATAAATTTTTTGCAGCTTATAATCCCCAGGTAGTAGAAACGGCTTGAATAACTAATTGATTTTCCATAGAACGTATTCTGTTACTTGTCTCACAGCTATACAGGCTATCCGTTTCAATTTATATACAGATTAGTAGGTATTTAATAAGTCTTGCAAAGCCCGTTTTAATGGGTGTAAGGTTCGATATGACGGCATGAAAAACAAATTTGAGACTACAAAATAGCAACGGCTTGTGTAAAAAAGCAGCGTTATTGTAGTTAATTAGCAACGGATATTTGCCGGGGCTAAATATTATCTTTGTTCTATGTCGCGTTTAAAAATGACAGCGTAACAACTAGATACGCGTCTATAAAAATAATGTCCTCACCATGAGATTAGTTATGTCCAAATTTCCAATCGATCTTGGCGCTTATCAGCGCATCAGCTTAGATCCAAAAAACCCAACCTTGACCGATGCACAACGTGCCAGCCTGAAAGCCAACATTCAGTTGTGCCGTGATGCGATTGTCTATTTCACAGCCAACGGTGCAGCTCGCGGTGTAGGCGGTCATACCGGCGGTCCATACGATACCGTGCCGGAAGTCATGATCATGGATGCACTATTCCATAGTTCCAATGATTTTGTGCCTATCTTCTTTGATGAAGCCGGTCACCGTGTCGCCACCCAGTATTTGATGTCCACCCTGAACGGCGATTTACCGGCAGAACGCTTGATAGAATACCGTGCCGCACATTCGCATTTGCCGGGCCACCCGGAATTGGATTTCACCCCCGGCGTGAAATTCAGCTCTGGTCGTTTGGGCCACATGTGGCCGTATGTCAACGGCGTAGCCATCGCCAACCCGGCCAAAACCGTTTTCTGCTTGGGTTCGGACGGCTCACAACAGGAAGGTAACGACGCCGAAGCCGCGCGTCTGGCTGTGGCGCAAGACCTGAACGTTAAACTGATCATCGACGACAACAACGTCACCATCGCCGGCCACCCATCCGAGTATTTGAAAGGCTGTAGCACCGCCAAAACCTTGGCCGGTCAAGGCGTCACTGTGCTGGAAGGCGACGGCGAAGATCTGGACGATTTGTACAAACGCATTATCACCGCCATTAACACTCCAGGTCCGGTTGCGGTCATCAACCACCGCCCGATGTGCCCTGGCATTGTCGGTTTGGAAGGCTCGACCCACGGTCACGACGTTGTGTCGGTGAAAGTGGCGCTGGAATATCTTGAATCGCACGGCCAACAAGCCGCTGCCGATGCATTGCGCGAAGTCAAAGCACCGAAAAACGACGCGGTATTTTTGGGTTCCAGCGATAAATGGGATGCCAACCGCAACGTCTTCGGTGATGCTTGCGTTGAAGTGCTAGGACGCTTGAGCGAAGCGGAACGGGTTGCCAAAGTGCGGGTAGTGGACAGTGACTTGGAAGGCTCTTGCGGGCTGTTCAAGATCCATAAAGCCTTCCCGGAAGTGTTTATCTCCTCCGGCATCATGGAGCGTGGTAACTTCTCCGCTGCAGCCGGTTTTGGTATGGAAGCAGGCAAACAAGGTATTTTCGGCACCTTCAGCGCATTCTTGGAAATGCTGATGTCCGAAATCACCATGGCCAGGTTGAACAAATCCAACGTGCTGAGCCACTTCTCGCATTCCGGTATCGACGACATGGCCGACAACACCTGCCATTTCGGTTTGAACAATATGTTCGCCGATAACGGTTTAAGCGACGGCTACGAAACCAAACTGTATTTCCCTGCAGATCCGTTGCAAATGAAAGCGTGCGTGGAAAAAGTCTTCTTCGATCCGGGCTTGCGTTTTATCTTCTCCACCCGTTCCAAAGTGCCGACCATTCTGGATAGCAACGGCAATGAGTTCTTCGGCGGCGATTATAAATTCGTGCCCGGCAAAGACGAGGTCATTCGCGAAGGTACGGCGGGTTATATCGTCAGCTT
The DNA here is from genome assembly GCF_000515215.1 of Methylomonas sp. 11b. Classification (NCBI taxonomy): domain Bacteria; kingdom Pseudomonadati; phylum Pseudomonadota; class Gammaproteobacteria; order Methylococcales; family Methylococcaceae; genus Methylomonas; species Methylomonas sp. 11b. The sequence goes on along the minus strand of NZ_KI911557.1, from coordinate 3,377,211 downwards.
CGGCGAAGCCTTGTACCGAGCCCTGGATGCCGTCGAGCGTCTGAAACAACAAGGCGTCGATGTAGGCTTGATCAACAAAGCGACCTTGAACGTCATTGATGAAGACATGCTGGCCAAAATCGGCAAGTCACCGAAAGTGATGGTGGTTGAATCCTTCAACCGCAAAACCGGTTTGGGGAGCCGCATGGGCACATGGTTGCTGGAGCGTGGCTACACACCAAAATACGCTTATATTGCGACGCATAAAGAAGGTTGCGGCGGTTTGTGGGAGCAATTCCCGCATCAAGGTATTGACCCGGCGGGCATCATGGCCAGCTTTTTAAAGGGTTAATCCTCCCTCTCTACTTGGGGCGCAAGGAAGCGCCCATATTTTTCTGCTGCGGTTTGGGAGCAACAGCCATTTGCAATCAGCAATTGCCGCCAGGCAAATTCGCAGTAAAACACTCAGCTCTCACCGGGACCGAGCCATGCCGACATTCCTTATTTCTAAACAGCGCGATGTTAGGCATGCGGTGCTTACCTATTCAATTACGGAGCAATCGCACTCAAGTTAAAGATTTCAATCAATCCCGACAAACAAAAACCGGATTCAAATCATTTCGACTGATTAACACAGTCCTACTCCAGGTAAACCATGCAAAAAAGAATTATCGGTGACAGTCGGCTCGACACAGCCTGTTTAATGACAGAGCAGTTGAATTTAGATGCACTTGTTGACGTTGAAGTCTCGTCCGAGGACCAGGAGCACCCTATCGAAGCCGCGCTACTGCCTGGCTTTAGCGGCGGGTGGAGGGCGGGCATGCCGGGATCACAAGTTATCCGGTTACTGTTTAAGCAGGCCCAGCCTGTGCAATGTATTCAACTGGATTTTTTGGAATCGGCTATAGCCAGAACACAAGAATACGTCCTTCGTATTTCTGCAGATAACGGACAGCTGTTTCGCGAAATCGTCCGCCAACAATGGCATTTTAATCCGCAAGGCTGCACAGCGGAGTCGGAACAACACGTTGTCGACTTGCCCGCGGTAAGTATTATCGAACTACATATCACTCCGGATATTAGCAACTCAAGCGCGTTTGCTTCGCTTGAAACAATGCGTGTATTTTGAGTTTTCGCCGTTAATTTTTAGGTTTGAAAAAGCCTTGGGAAAACCTGATACACCCTATAAAACCTATTCGGCCAGCAGTTTATTTTTCTGAAGATTTAACCATGTCAGCGCCCACACACAATATCCATCAATTAACCAAAAATACTATCGCTTTAATTCTTGCCGGCGGACGCGGTTCGCGGCTAATGAATATGACGGATTGGCGGGCTAAGCCAGCCGTACCTTTTGGCGGCAAGTTTCGGATTATCGATTTTCCCTTGTCCAATTGCGTTAACTCCGGCATCCGTAAAATCGGCGTGATGACGCAATACAAAGCCGATTCGCTGATCCGCCATATCCAAAAAGGCTGGGGATTCATGCGCGGCGAATTTGGCGAATACGTCGACATAATGCCGGCGCAACAACGCATAGACGAAACATCCTGGTATAAAGGCACTGCCGATGCTGTATTGCAGAATATCGATATTCTGCGGGCCCGCCGGCCAGATCATATTTTAATCCTGGCCGGCGATCATATTTATAAAATGGATTATGCGGCAATGCTAATCGACCACGTCGAAAAAAATGCCGACTTAACTATAGGCTGTCTGGAAGTATCGTTAAAAGACGCGTCTGCTTTTGGGGTGATGGACGTGGATGAAAATCGTCGGGTCAGAGCCTTTGTCGAAAAGCCTGCCAATCCGCCTGTCATGCCGGGTAGAACCGATACGGCACTGGCCTCGATGGGTATTTATATCTTTAATGCCGATTTTTTATGGCAGCAATTAATTAAAGACTCTCAAATTGAAGATTCCACCAACGATTTTGGCAAAGATATTATTCCCGCCGTCATCGACGATCATATTGTTAATGCCTATCCCTTTTTGGATTTACAAAGCGGTCAACAAAGTTATTGGCGGGATGTAGGGACGATAGATGCCTATTGGGCTTCCAATTTGGAATTAATCGGCGTCGAGCCGGATTTGAATTTATACGACACGACCTGGCCCATATGGACTTATCAGGAACAAACGCCGCCAGCCAAATTTGTCTTCGATGATAACGGCCGGCGCGGTCTGGCCGTGGATTCGATGATTGCGGGCGGTTCTATTATTTCTGGTGCAACCATCAAGCACTCCATGGTGTTCTCCAATGTCACGGTGAACGAATCATCGCTTATCCAAGACAGCATCCTGTTGCCGCAAGTACGCATCGGTCAAAATTGCCGTATTACCAAAGCCATCGTCGAGAAAGGTTGTGAAGTGCCGGCCGGCACGGTAATTGGCGAGAGTCTTGAAGACGATAAAAACAGATTTTATGTCAGCGAGGGGGGGGTCGTGCTGGTAACTGCCGAAATGTTGGGGCAAAAACTACATTACGTCAGGTAACAAGCTATGCAAAGCGCCCGTTTATCGGCTCGGATGATAACGGGCGTATAAGGCCTTAGCCGCCAAATAACTGGTGGTCGATTAAATCGCATAGGCAATGTGAAATCAACAGATGAACTTCCTGAATGCGGGCGGTGGAATAAGACGGTACGCGGATTTCGATATCGGCTTCGTTTAACGCACCGGCCAGTACGCCGCCGTCTTTACCGCTTAGTGCAATCACCGTCATGTCGCGGTCGTGAGCCACTTTCACGGCCTTGATAATATTGCCGGAATTGCCGCTGCTAGTGTAGACCAGCAAGATGTCGCCAGCCTGCCCAAGCGCCCGTAACTGCTTCGCGAAGATTTCGTCGTAGTGGTAGTCGTTGGCGATGGAGGTGATGGTCGAGGTATCGGTACTCAACGCTATTGCCGGAAGAGCGGGACGTTCGCGTTCGAAACGGTTGAGCATTTCCGAGGAAAAATGCTGAGCATCCCCAGCCGAACCACCGTTGCCGCATGTCAGCACTTTTTTATCATTGACCAAGGCCTCGACGATTTTTTGCGAGGCGAATTCGATCAGCTCGCACAAGCTGGCCATCGCATCCTGTTTGGTTTGAATGCTGTCGGAAAAGTGGGCGATGATGCGGTCTTGTAAACTCATAGTACTCAGGTTTGAAAAGCGTTTTTGATCCATTCCAGACGGTTGTCGCCGGATACAGCAACTACGTCGAAGCGAATCGAGACGTTGCTCAGGTTGTTGATTATGACATAGTGTTGTGTGGCAGCGACAATGCGCGCCTGTTTTTGCCGGGTGATACTGGCTAGAGCGCCGCCGAATTGCTCGGATTTTCGAAAGCGTACTTCCACAATCACCAGCGCCGCGCCGTCTTTCATCACCAAATCCAGCTCGCCCATTTTGCAGCGGAAGTTGCTGCACACCCATTCCAGGCCTTGCTTTTGCAAATAGGCCGAGGCTAATTGTTCGGCACTATCGCCCTTTTGCAAGTGGGCTGGCTTGGCTCTGCCGAATAACATGCTATTCGATAAAGCCCGAAGCGACCGGCACGCCGCCTTTAAACTGCGCACAGACCAGTTTGCGGGTAACGCGATTCTCGTTGTTTAAAGACAAGCGACCGGTTGCGCCGGCGTAAGACGATCCGGCCAACTGCGGTAATTGGCCGATGATGTTATAGGCATCTATGCCCAAAGCCACCAGTTTAACCTGGCTATCGCTGAGACTTTGCCAGGTATTCTGCACGGCTTGTTGGCTGAGCGCGCCAGTATAGGCGTCGGCAAACACCCAGGGTAAATCGCAGAAATTAATCTTGCCCAATTCGCTGTCGCGAATCGGGTTTTGCCGGCCGCTGTAGATATTCGGCATCGCATAAATCGACAATTCGCTGCTTTGTGAGTACTTCAGTTGCGGCGCCAGCTCTCTAGCCAATTCCGGGCTGGCGCTAACAAACAAGGCCAATGATTGTTTCTGACCATTCGCGCTGACGTTGGTGCTGAGCAAGGTTTTTACAATAGCTGCGAAATCGTGTTGTTTCGGATCATAGCTTTCCACTCCAACCACTGCGCCGCCGACCGCTTGCCAGGCAGTCATCAAATAATGGCGCACGCGTTGGCCTTGTGTGGTATCGGGCGTCAGCAGCACTGCGTTCTGTTGGCCATCGCGCTTGGCTTTTTGCACCAATTGTTCCGCGTCGTCTATCGGGCTAAGGCCGAATTGATACAGATTGGTTTTGCTCAGATTTTCCACATGATTCAGCGCCAACACGGGCACGGATAAGTCGGTGGATTGCGCCAGACTTTGGATTTGTTCTTTCACCAAGGGCCCGATCACCTGTTTGGCGCCGTCGCTGACGGCTTGCCGATAGATATTGGCTATATCGTCTTTTTCGCTGTCGTAATACTTTAACGGCATTTGCGGCGCGGCACTGGCGGCCAGACGATGGGCTACCGTTAATCCTTCCCTGATGGCTTTAGCCGCGCTGGCATAAGAACCGGAGTTGGGCAACAACACGGCAATGCTTGCGCCCGGAGCAGGTGGTTGCGCGGGTTGTTCCGGTTCTTGGGCTACTTGCTGAGTGACGGGTGGTGGATTCAGATAGGCTTGCAGATAATCCGCATTGGCGGGATGACCGGGATACATTTGCCGCCATTGCTGAATTTGTCCGGCTGTGTCGAAACTTGCCACATTGCGTTGCTTAAGAATTTTAGCCAAGGCCATCCAGCCGCTCAGTTCGTCGACAATGGGTGACGAACCGCTTAGCGTTTCCAGTGGCAACACGCTGAGCGCGTCCAGGATAGCGATGATGTTTTGTTTTTGTTGCTCGGGTTTTTGCAGCAGACGGCCCAGTTTAAGACGAGCCCTGACGCTGGGTAACACATCGCCCAACAGAGCATGTACGAAGGCGACGGATTGGTAATAAGCAATTTGATCAGCATCGGTGAGTATTGCTGGGCGCACGCCCTCTAGCTTTTTCAAGGCTTGCTCGGCATCGCCCATGCTCAACGCCACTTGAGCTTGGAGTAATTTGTATTTGCTGAATAACTCCGGTGGCAACTGTTCGGCGTTGATTTTATCCAGGGCTTTTTGCGCGGCTTGGCTGTCGCCGGCTTGCAGACGGGTGTCGGCATCCAGCAGATGCAGGCTGTTTTGATTGTCGGCCATCCGGTAACTGCGCGGCGGTTCGGCCGGTTTGGCTTTCCGGGCACTGGGTTGCGGGCGCACTTCCAGCTGGGTCTTGTTTTTGACAGGCTGTTCGCTGCAAGCAGCCAGTATCAACAGGCCGAAAAACCAGCGGTTTAAAACACGACGCGGCATAATGGCGGCAAATTTGCGATCAGACATAACACGGGGCCTGAAGAATAAATGTACGGAAAATTATACGTGGTTGCCACGCCAATAGGTAATCTGGCCGATTTCAGTTTTCGAGCGGTGGACATATTAAAACAAGTGGACTTGATTGCCGCCGAAGACACCCGCCACGTCAAAATGCTACTGCAACATTACGGTATCAATAAGCCGCTACAATCGCTGCATCAACATAACGAAGAACATGCGTCGCAAGGCCTGGTCGACAAAATTCGCGCTGGCCAGTCGGTGGCCTTGGTGTCAGATGCCGGTACGCCGATGATCAGCGATCCCGGCTTCCCTTTGGTGAAATTGGCCAGGCAACAAGGTGTGGATGTGTGCCCCATTCCTGGTGCCTGCGCACTGATCTCAGCTTTATCGGTGGCGGGATTGCCAACCAGTCGTTTCAGTTTCGAAGGCTTTCTGCCACGAACAGGCTCGGCGCGGCGCAGCTTTTTCGAAACTAAGCTCGCCGACAATTCAACTTGGGCTTTTTACGAGTCCAGCCATCGCATCCAAGCTGCGTTGGAAGATATGCTGACGGTATTTCCGGCTAACCATCAAATCGTCGTGGCCAGGGAAATCACCAAATTGCATGAAACGATTGTCGATGACGCACTGGCCAAGGTATTGGAGAAAGTCCAGCGCGACGAAAACATGCGCAAGGGTGAGTTCGTGGTGCTGGTAGCCGGACGCGAGCCTAGCGAGCAAGATGACGAATTAAACGACGAGCAGCGGAGGATTTTGGGAATATTGCTAACGGAATGCTCGACCAAAACCGCCGCCGCGCTGGCTGCAGAGATTACCGGCCAACGCAAAAAGACACTGTATCAGGCGGCGTTGGCGATGCAGGACAAGCAGGCCGGTTAATTTGCCATCAAACCCGGATATCGATACCGCTGTTCGGCACACTGGCCGACTCCAATAACTTCAGGGCGTTTTGCCCTTGTTGCTCCTGCATTTCCTTGGCTTTAACCAGCATGGCCACTTCGACTTGCTGAGCGGTTTTTTGGGTGGACATTTGCGTCGCCAGCGCGGCGATGGAAGAGACGGAATCAAGCATGACGTGGCCTCGTCGGGTTGGTTTAGGAAAGCGGTCGCAGTAAGGCAACGCGCGGGTACGCTAGGTTATCGAACAACAAGCCGATAACTTTAGAATATTTACAAAAATAGCCGCATACCGGCACTATGGATAAACTTACTCGCGACCTGCGGGGGCGTGGGGCGTAAACTATAATGGCGGGCGGAGCTGGATACATCGGCGCCATTTAGAATCGAGCTGCGTCCAAACAGTGCCGAACGAATTGGCCTTCTGGCACCGCAAACTATGGGCATTGGCATTTTTTGCTGAAAACTGCGTTTGGCAGGGTATCCTGGCAGCGTTACGGCAAACTGATTAAAGATTTTTATGACACATAAAGGCAATATTCTCGCCGTGGACGATACCCCGGCATCCTTAAAGTTGTTAACGGATATTCTGAAGGACGAAGGCTACGAGGTTCGTTCCGCTATTAGCGGTGAATTGGCCCTGAATTCCGCTCTGAAAAACCCGCCGGAACTGGTGCTGCTGGATATCCGCATGCCGGAGATGGATGGCTTTGAAGTCTGCCGGCAACTGAAGGGTAACCCGAATACTTGCGATGTGCCGGTCATCTTCGTCAGCGCGATCATGGATATCGACGAAAAAGTGCGCGGCTTTGACATGGGCGCAGTGGATTTCGTCACCAAACCTTATCAGCGCGACGAATTATTGGTTAGGGTACGCACTCATTTGGAGTTTGACCGCCTGCGCAACCACCTGGAAGAACAGGTGGAAGAGCGAACCCGTAAACTCATGGAAAGCGAGAAAAAGTTGCGCGCCGGCATGCTGGATTTCGTCACGGCGATTGCGGCCACTATCGAAGCGCGCGACCCCTACACCGCTGGCCATCAGCGCCGCGTTGCCCACCTCGCCACCGCTATCGCCCGCGGCTTGCAATTGCCGGAAGAGCGGATAGAGGGGCTGACCTTGGCGAGCGTGGTACACGATATCGGCAAAATTCGGATCCCCGCCGAAATACTTTGCAAGCCCGGACGGCTGGACGATTTGGAATTCAGCCTGATCAAGCGACACGCCGAGACTGGCTACGACATCCTCAAATCCATCAATTTCCCCTGGCCAATCGCGCAAATCGTCTTGCAACATCACGAACGTCCCAACGGCAGTGGTTACCCGTGCGGCCTAAAAAAAGGTGAGATTTTACTGGAAGCCGAGATTCTGGCGGTTGCCGATGTGGTGGAAGCGATGAAGTCTCATCGCCCCTACCGAGCCGGTTTGGGCTTGGATGTCGCTTTACAGGAAATTTCCGACAATCGCGGTGTGTTGTATAACTCCGAGGTAGTCGAGATTTGTTTAAAGCTCTTTCGGGAACGGGATTACAGCCTGCCTGCTTGATCGGCTCCTTACGCGTTTAGCCGCGCGCTTTGGCGAATGTAAGGAATACGAAGAGACCGTTTGCCCGAAACTACCTCAGGGCAGCCCGTAAACCACAACAGTCTTGTGAGTTCAGCTATGTCAGGTCAGCTTGATTTTCCAAACAATATCTCCAGGCGGCTGGTTGCCGGGGTGGTACTGCTTAATCTGTTGGTTATCGTCACCGTGGGATTTGCGCTGTATCGCAGCTTCGACAAATATCAACAGCGCGCCGAAATCACGACGCAGAACCTGACCAAGGTTATCGCGCAAAACTTAGATAGCCTTATCGAAAAGGTCGACTTAGGCGTGTTGGTGGCTGTGGAGGAAATCCAGCGGCAACAGGCTTTGGGGAGCGTTGATGCTGAGGCGCTGTCGGTTTTTATGCAGCGCTTACAATCGCGTTTGCCATGGGTTATCGGTCTTCGGGCTACCGACGAGCAGGGTTGGCTAGTCTATGGCGTGGATGTGCCTAAAGATACGCGGCTCAGCATGGCGGATCGACTCTATTTTTCTAGTTTGCGCGATAACCCGGCGCTTGGGCTATTTATCAATAAACCGGTGATGTCTTATGTCAATAAGGTTTGGGTGGTTAATTTTGCGCGCCGCCTTAACCGTGCCGACGGCAGTTTTGCCGGCGTGGTTTTTGCCAATGTTTCATTGGATAACCTGGGAAAAGCGATTTCCAACGTTGATATTGGCAGTCGCGGGGCGATTAACCTGAGAGATGCGGACATGGGCTTGATCGTTCGTCATCCCGTCCATGCAGAGCCCGGCAGCGTGATTGGTGATAAAACCATTTCGCCGGAATTTCGCCGGATGCTCGCATCCGGACACACCTCGGGTGTCTTTCACACGCCTCTCAGCTTCGACAATACCGCCAGGGTGGTATCTTTTCGCAAACTAGACGCCTACCCGCTATGGGTGAGCGTCGGCCTGGCTAGGGACGATTTTCTGGCGGAGTGGTGGAATGAAGTCCTGGAAATGGCCGGCCTGGTTCTTCTGTTTGCCTTGATTTCGGTTAGTAGCGCCCGGTTCATCGTCGGTGCGTGGCGAAAGCAATTGCAGGTTGCCGCCAAGTTGGCGGCCGAAGAGGAAAAGTTCCATACCGTCGCGGACTACACCTACGACTGGGAATATTGGGAAGGCGACGATCAGCAGATTTTGTATATGACACCTTCCAGCTTGCGGGTTACCGGCTATGCGGCCGAGGAGTTTATGGCCGATGCCGGGTTATTGCCGAGCATCATACATGCCGACGACCGGCACTTAATGACCGATCATCGCCACGATGTCGAGCATTTACGCCTCGCTGAAGTAGACTTTCGCATTGTCCGCCGCGACGGCGAAATACGCTGGATCTCGCATTGTTGCCAGGCCGTGTTCGGGGCGGACAATAACTACCGAGGCCGGCGCATCACTAACCGCGACATTACAGAACGCCACCTATTCGCCACCGAAATCAATCGGCTGGCGCAAGCGGCGGATCAGAATCCGACCGGCATCCAGATTACCGACCTTCAGGGCATATTGACCTATACCAACCACGCTTACACGCGCATTACCGGTTATACGTTCGGCGAGGCTTACAAAATGACGCCTCGCGCATTATTGTCCAGTGAAATAACTGCCGACGAATACCAAGCCTGCCAGGCAAAATTGGCAGCAGGCAAACTATGGAAATCCTCGCTGACCAATCGCCACAAAAACGGCGAGTTGCGCTGGGAACAGATCACCGCGTCACCGATTTACGACGAAGCCTATCAGGTTTGCAATTATCTTTATTTACGCACGGACATCACCGAAGCCAAGCGAACGGAAGCGGCCTTATACAAGCTCAATCGCGAGTTGCGCGCGATCAGCAATTGCAATCAGGCCTTGCTGCGTAATGACGACGAACCTAGCCTGCTCAAAGAAATCTGCCGTATCGTCTGCGATGAGGCCGAATATCGCATGGCGTGGGTCGGCTACTTGGAAAATGGCTATCCCAAAACAATACGCCCGGTGGCCTGGGCCGGTTTTGAAGACGGCTACCTGGCAGCCACCGATCACAGTTGCGGAGATCTGGCGGGGGCACACAGTCCCGCGGCGGCCGCCATTTGCAGCGGCGAAAAAGTCTATGTTCAGGATGTCTGCACCGATACGCTGATGGCTTCGGCACGAGACGCTGCATTGCTACGCGGCTATCGCTCGGTTATTGCCTTGCCTTTGGCCGATCAAAGCGCGGATATTTTCGGCGCGCTGACGATTTATTCAGCAGAACAAAACGCGATCACGGCAGCGGAGATTCGTTTGTTAGAGGAGTTGGCCGGAGATTTGGCCTTTGGCATTTCCGTGCTCCGCGATAAGGCTGAGCGTTTACGCACAGAGGAACATTTACGCGACTCGGAGGAGCGGTTGCGGTTGACATTGGAAGCCGCCCAGGTTGGGATTTGGGACTGGGATGTAAAAAACGACCAATGGTATGCTTCGCCGACCTATTACACGATGCTCGGTTATCCTGCTCGGACCGGCATGGCTGATCGGCGCGAATGGTTCGAAAGCGTTCATCCGGAAGATCAAGCGGAAGTCAGCGACAACATGAGCGCCGTGTTGTCCCCGGATTTCACGGAATATCAATATCAAGCGCGCATGCGCCACGCCGACGGCAATTATCGTTGGCAGTATGTGCGCGGTTTCGGTATTCAGCGCGATTCGGACGGCAAGGTCATTCGCATGCTGGGTATTCGCATGGACATCAATGATCGCAAGCAAAACGAGGAAGAATTACGGCGCTATAAAGAACACCTAGAAGATGAAATCCAGCAACGTACCGCCGACTTGATAGTAGCGCGCGATGCGGCAGAAGCGGCAAATAGGGCCAAGAGCGTATTCCTGGCCAATATGAGCCACGAATTGCGTACTCCGCTGAACGCAATTCTCGGTTTCTCGAAATTGATGCGGAAAAATCCCCAACTGTCGGACGAGCAAAGGCAAAACCTCGATATTATCAATCGTAGTGGCGAACATTTGTTGGCGTTGATTAACGACGTATTGGAAATGGCTAAAATCGAAGTAGGCCGTCTGCATCTGGAAAACGCGCCTTTCGATTTGGGCAATATGGTGCGCGATATTACCGATATGATGAGTGTCCGCGCCGCCGAAAAAGGCCTGAGGCTATTGATAGACCAGGCATCGCAGTTTCCGCGTTTCATTGTCGGCGACGAAGCCCGCTTGCGGCAAGTGCTGATTAATCTGGTGGGCAATGCCATTAAATTTACGCAGCAAGGCGGTGTTACCTTGCGCCTAGGCACCCGTAAAAATCGCATTTCGCATCTACAGATCGAGGTCGAAGATTCCGGTGTGGGGATCCCGGCGGCTGATCAGCAACGTATTTTCGAACCGTTCGTACAGCTAGGCGAGCAAAGGGATAGCCAAGGCACCGGGTTGGGATTGACCATTACCCGCCAGTTTGTGGAACTGATGGGCGGTACGCTTACGTTGGAAAGCCACCCGGATCAAGGCGCTTTATTTAGAATAGATTTACCGCTCGCCGAGGTGAATCAGGCGGATATTGCCGACCGCAGCTTCGATAAAGCAGAAGCCGGTGCCGTCATCGGCTTAGTTGAGGGGCAAAAAGATTACCGCATATTAGTTGTTGAAGATCAGCCTGAAAATCAGTTATTGCTAGCCAAGTTGATGGAATCGGTCGGGTTTTCCTGCAAGGTAGCCGGCAACGGTTCGGAAGGCATAGAGTTATTTCAAACCTGGCAACCGCACTTTATCTGGATGGATAGGCAAATGCCGGTAATGGACGGCTTGGAGGCTACGAAAAGAATCCGTGAATTGCCGGGCGGGCGGGAGGTCGTCATTGTTGCCGTCACAGCCTCGGCATTCCTGGAGCAGCGTAGCGAACTACTGGAAGCCGGTATGAACGACTTTGTGCGCAAGCCTTATCGCTTCAGCGAAATCTATGACTGTCTGGCTAAGCACTTGGGCGTGCGTTATGTCTACGAGGGCATTCCAGAACAAAACCGGCCAATCGCGCTATTAACGCCGGATATGTTAACCGGCTTGCCGGCATCGGCACGCGAGGAATTGAAAAATGCACTGGAGAGTCTGGAGCCGGAACGTATAGCAAATGCGATAGCTCTGGCAACGCCGCAGGATCGTGAATTGCGCAAAACCCTGGCCTATTTGGCTGATAACTTTGACTATCCGGCCATTCTGAGGGCTTTGCCCAGCTGATTTTATCGTTCGCCGCTTTGCGTTGCGATGTTCCGGCAGTTGCGATTTGACTACCGCTAAACCGATACTGCGTCCGGCATGCTGGCTAGTATTCGACTGTATCGATGGCGGTGCTAAACGCTTTTAATTGTAGGCTATCGAATGGCCAATTCAGTTGATTTTGGCTTTGGGCGTGCCACAACACCGGAATCAACAAACCATACTCCACCTGCCATTGCTCGTTGTCCATAATGTCCCGACTCATAAAATCCAGCCCGGCGGCTACCAATAACGCTTCCGCCTCTTCGCACAAATGACAGCCTTCGGTGCCGAACAGGATAAAATCCGTCATTACTTTAGCGGTTAATGGTTTAAATGCGCCGCCAACCAACGTTCTGCCACTTCGATCTTCAAGCCTTTGCGCCGCGCATAGTCCTCCAACTGGTCCTGATCGATCTTGCCGACGTTGAAATACTGCGAATCAGGGTGCGAGAAATACCAGCCGCTAACCGCCGCAGTCGGATACATAGCAAAGTTTTCGGTTAGTTCGATGGTGGTGTTTTCGGTGACGTTCAGCAACTCGAACAACTTGGCTTTTTCGGTGTGGTCTGGGCAAGCCGGATAGCCAGGCGCCGGACGGATACCTTGATACGCTTCCTCGATCAGCGCGTGGTTATCGTGTTGTTCATCTTCGGCATAACCCCAGTAATCCCGGCGTACGGCTTGATGCATGTATTCCGCAAAGGCTTCGGCTAGACGGTCGGCTAACGCTTTCAGCATGATGGAGCTGTAGTCATCATGATCTTTTTCGAACTCGGCCAGTTTGGTTTCGATGCCGATACCGGAGGTCACCGCGAAACCTCCCAGATAGTCGGCAATGCCGCTACCGATCGGAGCGATGAAATCGGAAAGACAGTAGTTTGGCCGACCCGGCGCCTTGACGTTTTGCTGGCGCAAATGGTGCAGCGTTTCGCGTGGCTGGCTACGGGTGTCGTCGGTATACAGCACGATGTCGTCGCCGTCGCTGTTGGCCGGGAAGAAGCCTATGACGGCCTTGGCTGTCAACCATTGCTCGCGAATCAGGTGTTTCAGCATCTCCTGAGCGTCTTCGAATAGCTTGGTGGCTTCGACGCCAACCACGTGATCGCTAAGAATGGCCGGATAGCTGCCGGACAATTCCCAAGTCTGGAAGAACGGCGTCCAGTCGATGTACCAAACCAGCGTATCCAGCGGGAAATTATCGACTACCTTGGTGCCGAGGAACTTAGGTTTAACCGGCTGATGGCTGGCGTAATTGAATTTGTTCTGCCGGGCTTTTTCCAGATTATGTTGTGGATTCTTAGCGTGTCGCCCCTTGTGACGCTCGCGCACCACTTCATACTCGGCACGGGTTTTTTCCACGAAATCGGCTTTTAAATCGTCGCTGAGCAGGGAGCTGACCACGCCGACACTGCGCGATGCATCGGTGACATAGACGGTCGGCGACTGATAGTGCGGTTCAATTTTTACGGCGGTATGCGCGCGCGAAGTCGTCGCGCCGCCTATCATCAATGGAATCGTGAAGCCTTGGCGTTGCATTTCTTTGGCGACATGCACCATTTCATCCAGCGACGGCGTGATCAGGCCGCTGAGGCCGATCACATCGACATTTTGCTCGCGGGCAGTTTTCAGAATCGTCTCGGCCGGCACCATCACGCCCAAATCGATGACTTCATAATTATTGCATTGCAATACCACGCCGACGATGTTTTTGCCGATGTCGTGTACGTCACCCTTGACGGTGGCCATCAGCACCTTGCCGTTGGTTTGCCGCTCGCTGCCGTCTATTTCAGCGTCCATAAACGGCATTAAATACGCCACGGCTTTTTTCATGACTCGCGCCGATTTGACCACTTGCGGCAGAAACATCTTGCCTTCGCCGAACAAGTCGCCGACCACATTCATGCCGTCCATCAAAGGCCCTTCGATGACGTGTAACGGTTTTTCTGCTTCCAGCCTTGCCGCTTCGGTATCTTCTTCAATGTAATCGGCAATGCCTTTCACTAACGCATGTTCCAGGCGTTTAGTGACCGGCCATTCCCGCCATTCCAGGGTTTCCACCTTGGCTGCCTGGCCGCTGCCGCGATATTTTTCGGCGATTGCCAGCAGTTGTTCAGTGCCCTCCGGCGTGCGGTTCAGGATGACGTCTTCGACGGCGTTACGCAGTTCTTCCGGGATGTCGGCGTAAATCGCCAATTGGCCGGCGTTGACGATCCCCATGTCCATGCCGGCTTGTACGGCGTGATACAGGAATACCGCATGGATCGCTTCGCGCACCGGATTGTTGCCGCGGAACGAGAACGACACGTTGGAGACGCCGCCGGAAATTAAGGCGTGCGGCAGAGTCTGTTTGATGATGCGAGTGGCTTCGATGAAATCGACGCCGTAATTGTTGTGTTCTTCGATGCCGGTGGCGACCGCGAAAATATTCGGATCGAAGATAATATCTTCCGGCGGGAAGCCGATTTGTTCGGTCAGAATTTTATAGGCGCGGGTGCAGATTTCAACTTTGCGCGCCATCGTGTCTGCCTGACCTTGTTCGTCGAACGCCATCACGATCACCGCCGCGCCATAACGGCGCACCAGCTTGGCATGCTTAATAAACGCTTCCTCGCCTTCCTTAATGGAGATCGAGTTGACAACACCCTTACCCTGGATGCATTTCAGACCGGCTTCCAGAATCTCCCATTTGGATGAGTCGAGCATGATCGGTACTTTGGCAATGTCCGGCTCGGCTGCCAGCAGGTTCAAAAAGCGCACCATCGCGGCTTTAGAATCCAGCATGCCTTCGTCCATATTGATGTCGATGATTTGCGCGCCGTTTTCGACCTGCTGTTTGGCAACGTCCAAGGCTTCTTCATAACGCTCTTCAATGATCATTTTTTTGAACACTGCCGAGCCGGTGACGTTAGTGCGCTCGCCGACGTTAACGAACAGCGTTTCCGGACCGATGCTCATAGCTTCCAGGCCAGCTAGGTGGCAGCGTTTTTCCAATTCCGGAATCCGGCGCGGCGGATATTTGTCTAGCGCGGCTACGATGGCCCGAATGGTATCGGGCGAGGTGCCGCAACAACCGCCGATGATGTTCAGATAGCCGCTGGCGGCCCAGTCGGCCAATTCGGCGGCCATTTGCTCCGGCGTTTCGTCGTATTCGCCGAATTCGTTCGGCAAGCCGGCATTAGGGTGAGCGGAAACGTAGGTATCGGCGATGTTGGACAGTTCTTCTATATACTGGCGCAATTCCTGGGCGCCTAGCGCGCAGTTGAAGCCGATCGAGATCGGTTGCACGTGCTTCAACGAATACCAGAACGCGGCAGCGGTTTGTCCGGACAGCGTGCGGCCGGAGGCGTCGGTGATTGTGCCGGAGATCATCACCGGCAGTTTGTAGCCGAGTTTGTCGAAGGTTTGTTCGACCGCGAAAATCGCCGCTTTGGCATTCAGCGTATCGAATACAGTTTCTATCAGGATGATGTCGGCACCGCCGTCGATCAAGCCTTGGGTGGCTTCGCTGTAGGCTGCAACCAAGTCGTCGAAGGTAATGTTGCGGAAGCCCGGATCATTTACATCCGGTGACATTGAGGAGGTGCGATTAGTTGGTCCCAACACGCCGGCAACGAAACGGGGTTTGTCCGGCGTTAACGCGCTGACTACCTCTGCGGCCTGTTTGGCAACCCGTGCCGAAGCGACATTGATTTCGTAAGCCAGGTCTTCCATCCGATAATCGGCCATCGCGATACGGGTGGAATTGAAAGTATTGGTTTCCAGAATATCCGAACCGGCATCCAGGTAGGCGCGGTGAATCGCCTTGATTACCTCCGGCTGAGTAATCGATAATAAATCGTTGTTGCCCTTAAGATCGACAGGCCAGTCGGCGAAGCGAGCGCCGCGATAATCCTTCTCCTCCAATTTGTAGCTCTGTATCATGGTGCCCATCGCACCGTCCAGAAACAAAATCCGCTGAGATAATAACTGGTGTAATCTTTGTGTGCTGTTCATACTGCCTGATGGTCGCAAGGGTGAATGTACGGTGGGCTAGTCCGTATTGTTATCAAACCAATTTTTGAGGGAAATCATGTCTAAACCCAGTCTATTGCATGTCGTAAAAAGCGTAATTGCCGCCGTGATCGGCGTGCAAAGCAATAAGAACAGAGAGGTTGATTTTCAGCATGGCTCTTTGCCTGCCTATATTGTCGTGGGGCTGATTGTGACTGTGTTGTTTATTTTAACAATAGTCAGCATCGTATCCGCAGTTACCGGCGGCTGAGGAATTTCGGTCGGTAACGAAGCCCAAGCAACCTTGGGCTTCGGAGTCAGCCTGTTTAGTTGCTGGAGGTTTTAAAGCTGTTTTTGATGCTGACGAACAACTCTTTGATACCGCTGAACAGATTGGCCGGAGTCAACGCTTGTTTCAAAATAAACTGACAACGAATCAAAGCCACGGCCAGCACACCGGCAAACGGCGGCAGTAATTCGAAGAAAACCGGCATGAACCAGCCGCCGGCACCTTCCTGGGTTTTTCTATCACCGACGCTGGTCAGGTCGCGATCATATTCGCCGCCGACATCTTTACCGTCCAAACCGTCGATGATCATGATGTTGATGTTGTAGAACATCACCTGAATGACCAAGAACACTATGGCACAGCCGGCTACCCACATCAGAACATTACCCGTTTTGGCTTTTATCAGGGTTTGATATACCCAGATTGCCGTCAAAATCATTATTACGCCACCAATCATCTCTATTCCCCTTGTTGTAACTGTTTTTATAATTCTCAAAATTCAGGTTGAGAAGGCATACTACCATAATCCACCTGGATGGCAATTGCGGTCGGATGTTTCCGCGATAGCCATGAATCGCTTGACTTTGAAGGTGGCTAAAGTAACATATGAAGCTCGACCGCCAAAGACATGGCAAATTTTATAACAACTAACTAAAGGTAGGAGGCACCCATGGGAGCGATCTTAGATTTAACAGAAATGCTGAAAGAACCGTCGGGCATGATTGGAGCGCTGGTTATCATCGCTGCAGGATACTTTTTTGTAAAATGGGTTTTTGCTGAGCCTAAAGACGAAGAGTAAGCTACACCCCTCGCTTACAAAGCTTTTCTGGAAAAAGCGGCTACGGATAGATCCCGTAGCCGCTTTTTTTTTGCCTGAAGCATGCCTAGTTTAAATACCTTATAATCCGTGGCCTTTTGGCCTGCCGACCCGCTATGTACAAACTGTTAGTTCAGAAAATAAACGCGCTTTATTCCAAAAAAGTACCCGCTACCGGCGTAGGCCTTTTCAGGCTATTGTTCGGGTTGGTGACACTACAGGAAGTATTCTTTCTGCTGTATTTCAACCACTTGATATTCGATCCCATCCCGTTCATGGATGTCGAATTTCCGATGATCCCGTTCTTTTTATGGCTATGGGCAGTGGTGGCGTTTTGCTTGGTCATCGGCTACCGCTGCCAGGCGGCCAGTATTGCAAATTACATTTTTTGGTTGCTGTTCGTCAATTTCACGCCAATGCAGCGCGATTTCGACGGCGGCTTTGATTTGTTCATGATCGGCGCCAATTTTTTTCTGATCTTCATGCCGATGGATCAGGCTTTCTCTGTGGATAGCCTCAGAAAAAAATTGCTGCGCCCGTTCGTGCATTACTCTCAATACCAGGCTTCAGAAGTGTCTGCATTGACCTATTATCTGCCTGTCGCGATTTGTCTGGGATTTTTATACTTCGATTCGGCGATCCACAAGATGTTTGCCGAACATTGGCGCAACGGCTTGGGTGCCTGGCTGCCGTCTTCGATTCCGTATTACATGTCCGCGCTGGATTTGTCCTGGTTGTTGAACATCGAGATTTTGCAGAAAATTATCGGTTACACCATCATCGTGTTCCAGTTTACTTTCCTGTTGTTTTTCCATCGCCGCCAGTTTAGATGGCTGTATTTTCTGCTGGGTATCTCGCTACATATCGGCATCACGCTGTCGTTCAATATTTACCCGTTTGGCATGGGAATGTTGATTTTTTACGTTTTAGTGATGCCGTTTGCCTGGTATAGAAAAATCGGCGTCTTTCTGCGGGTCAAACAGCCGCTATTGACGGTTTTTTACGACCAGCAATGCCCTTTGTGTAACCGTACGGTTTTAACGCTCAATCATTTCGACGTTTTGCACGGCGTCGATTTCAAACCCGCACAAGTGTTTGCAATCGACTATCCAGCTCTAGCCGAGTTGGGCGAAGAGCAGCTACTGACTGATTTGTACGCGGTGGATAGTGACGGGCGGGTTTATGCCGGCGTTGATACTTACGCGCAGATTTTAATCTCGATGCGCTATACCGCGATGATAGGCTGGGCCATGAAGCTACCACTGCTTTATCAGTGGATATGCGGGCGTTATCGGGCAATTGCCGATTCGCGTGCACGTTTGGTTTGCGATGTGAGTTGTCTGCCTACATCAGCCGAAAGCCTGCCGCCGAGCTTCTACGAACGAATTTTCGAGGCGGAGCATGCACTACCCGCCAGAAGTCGCGTACACAAAATCAGCAAAGTGCTGTTGGTATTGATCTTGTTTCAGTTCAACAGCAGCTTTCACTATGGCTTGTTGTATCGACTGCATGTCAACACCCGTCAGTCGCCGATAACCAGCATGCTGGCGGATATGAGCAATGCTGTTTTGATGATGTCTCACACGTTTTTAGGTATCACTCCGCATGCCTTGTATTTGCACGACCATTTCGAAGGCTACGACCGTTTACTGGCCATTACCTACTTGGATGCCAACGGCGAAGAGCAATGGTTACCGTTTGTTGATCGGCAAGGCCGCCTGTTGGCGCCGAATTGGGGACGGGTGCATTCCATGTGGGCCAACATTGCGGTAACGCCGAATATCGACGAGCTCCGCTTGAAAAAATTCATCATGAAAGTTACGGCGTTCTGGGGAAAAAAAACCGGTTTAGAGCTGGATAGCACACAATTTATCGTCAAAATGAAGAGAATTCGAGCACCGTTTGTGTGGGAAAAAGACCTCAGGAACAGCAACTTGGCCGGAGAATGGCAAGCAATAGGCTCCGCACAGTGGGCAGGAAAGGACATAAAGATCAATCTGCCGAAAGACATCGATATTTTGTAAACATCTAGGGTATTGCATACTCGGTTTTGTCATGCTATAAATTTTGCGTGCTTGAATTTGAGTACACACAAAAATAAAAAACCTTTAAATCGGAGGATGTTATGAAAAAAGTATTTTCTGTCTTGGCTATGGTGATGATGATTGTAAGCTTGAGCGGTTGCATGGACGACCCAGACCAAGGCAATCCAAAACCAAAAGGCTATGGTTCACCTAGCCAACAAGGTTCAGGGGTTAAATAATCCTAGCCCTGGCAGGATATTCCTTCCTGAGTAAGGCCCACGCAAGTGGGCCTTATATTCCAGATTTTTTTCCTCCAAACAGATTTAGTTTGCGCCAAACTGCTTCGGCATGTTTAAATCTCGCCGTGCTTAATTTTTTGTTTAGATTCAGTACACGAAAAAATATAAAAAACTTTTATTTGGAGGATGTTATGAAAAAAGTATTATCTCTTTTAGCTATGACCCTGATGATTGTTGGCCTGAGCGGTTGCATGGACGATCCAGATGCGTCAAAACAAAAAGTTTCTAGCTCTACTTCTGTAGCGCTTTAATCTTTAAGCTTGAAAAAAGGCCCGCGAAAGCGGGCCTTTTTTGTGGGTCAAGTTTTAATACCCTATTTCGATTTACCCCTCAGTTCGTTCCTCGTCGATTTCCTGCATCGCTTTATTGATCCATGCCTCCGCCTCTGCATTTATATCTTTCGATTTTTTATCGATGCTGCTAATGGCCGGCCCAATCTTTACCTTAATGACGCCCGGATATTTCAAAAAGCTGTTACGTGGCCAATATTCGCCAGCATTGTGCGCTAAGGGGATCACCGGAAAACCCGATTTTTGCGCCAGCATAGAGCCGCCGGCGTTAAATTTTTTATGCGCTCCCGGCGCCACTCTGGTTCCTTCAGGAAACACCACTACAAACAAGCCTTCCTGCAAACGCTCGATACCCTGATCGATCAGCATTTTTAATGCTTCTTTTTGATTCTGCCGATCAATCGCAATCGGCTTTAACGTCGCCAAGGCCCAGCCGCCGAATGGAATTTGCAGCAACGATTTTTTCAGAACCGCGGTTTGCGGGGAAATAAATTGCCGCAAGGCCACCGTTTCCCAGGCCGATTGATGTTTGCTGAGGATAATCGCCGCGCTATCACGCGGAATGTTTTCTAGGCCTTCCACTTCATAACTTAAGCCGCAACACAACTTCAGCATATACAGCAGGCAGTTGATCCAAATGTCGGCGATTTTGTAGCGCATCGGAAACGGTAGAAAAAAACCGCCCAAGATGGCCACACCGACGATCAGTGTCGAGAATACTATGTAAATGAACAACAATGTCGAGCCTAAATAGACTCTGAAATCAGGCTGTCGAGACGATGTGCGTGGCTGCGTCATAAAGATTATCGAAAATAGGAACGTTGAGGTGGGGATTATCAATAGCGGTTTTTTCGCCTTTCCCGGTTCTGACCAAAATCGGTTTGGCGCCGGCTGACTCGGCGGCCTTAATATCGCGTAAGGAGTCGCCAATCGCATAAGTCCGACTCAGATCGGCTCGCGTGTCGAAGGCAAAACGCCGAAACAGACCGTCCAGGGGTTTGCGGCAATCACAACTGTCGTTTGGGCCATGAGGGCAAAAATAAATGGCTTCTATGCTCCCGCCCGCCTTGGATGCTAATTGCAGCATTTTGGCGTGTATCGCCTCCAACATCGCCAAATCGAACAAGCCTCTGGCAATCCCCGACTGATTGCTGATCACCACGACTTTGTAACCGTGCCGATTCAACAAAGCGAGTGCTTCCAGGCTGCCGGCCAGCGGCAGCCATTCCTCCGGAGATTTGATGAATGCGTCGGAATCGACATTGATAGTGCCGTCCCGATCCAGAATAACGTAACGCTCGGTCACGATTGCAGTTTAGATATATCGGCAATTTTCAGGAATTGATTGGACAATTTGGCCAGCAATGCCAAACGGCTATTGCGTAAAGCCTCGTCGTCGGTATTGACCATGACATTATCAAAAAACGCATCAACGCTATCGCGCAATTGCGCTAAACGGCTCAAGGCCAGCGGATATTTCTGTTCTGCCAGCAAGGGCAGAATGTCGGTTTCCGATTGCTCGGCCGCCGCAAGCAGGTTTTTCTCGGCTGCCTCGACCAGGGCGCCAATGCTCTCGGTAGGCGCTTGATCCGATTTTTTCAGGATGTTGATAATGCGCTTGTTCGCGGCCGCCAGACTTTCCGCTTCCGGCAAGGCTCTAAAGCTTTGCACGGCGCGAATACGTAGCATGAAATCCAAGGGGCTGGTCGGATTGACCGCTAGCACCGCTTCGAATTCATGGCTGGTGTAGCCCTGATCCAGACAATAGCCTTTTAAACGGTCGAACAGAAAAGCGATTACCTTTTGCCGGGTTTCGGCTTTGTTAAAGCTATGGCTGAACTGATCCAGCGCTGCATCCAGCAGTTCGACAACATCCAGCGCAATACCATTTTCGATCAGTACCCGCAAGATACCCAGTGTGGCTCGGCGCAAGGCGTAAGGATCTTTATCGCCAGTTGGAATCAAGCCGGCGCTGAAAATGCCGGCCAGGGTGTCTATTTTTTCCGCCAGCGCCAACACCTGGCCGATTTGGCCGCTCGGTGTCGCGCCGCCGGATTGCTTGGGATAATAATGTTCTTCCAAGGCCAACGCCACGTCGGCATGTTCACCGTCTGCCGCCGCGTAATAACGGCCCATCGTACCTTGCAGGTTGGCGAATTCGCCGACCATATTGGTCATCAAATCGGTTTTGGCCAACAGTGCAGCGCGCTTCGCTAATTCGACATCGGCGCCCAACTTCTCGGCGATCAAGGCCGCCAAGCTGGCGACGCGCTGGGTTTTATCGAACAAGGTGCCCAGATCTTTCTGAAAAACGATACTTTTCAGACTCTCGACGCGCTCGGCCAGCGACTGTTTCCTATCCTGTTTCCAAAAGAACTCAGCGTCAACCAAGCGTGGCAACACCACGCGCTCGTTACCTTGACGAATGGCGTCAGGGTTGAAGCTTTCGATATTGGCGAAGGTAATGAAATGCGGTAACAGCCGGCCCGCCGCATTCTTCACTGGGAAATATTTCTGGTTTGATTGCATCGTGGTGATCAACACCTCCTGCGGCAACGCCAGAAAACGCGCGTCAAAATTACCCACGACCGGTACCGGCCATTCGTTTAATGCAGCCACTTCTTCCAGCAAATCGTCTTCGATATGGGCGATACCGCCAACGTTGCTGGCAGCTTGATTCGCGGCGTCGCGGATAATGGTCATGCGTTCTTCGAAGTCGGCAAGCACCTTGCCATACTGTTTCAGAATATCCACATACTCATGCGGGCTGCCGATGCTCAAATCCAGCGGTGAATGAAAGCGATGGCCGCGGGTAACTCGGCTGGTGGTGCGACCGAGAATATCGGTAATTAGAATCTCGGAACCAAACAGCAAAACCGCCCAATGCACCGGCCGGGCAAATTCAGCGTCGAAACTGCCCCAACGCATGCGTTTGGCAATCGGCAGATTGACCAGGCTTTTACGAATAATGTCCGGAATCAATTCTGCGGTTGCCTGACCTTTTACCGCCTGTTTGAAGACCAACCAAGAACCTTTGTCGGTTTCCAGCTTTTCCAATTCCTCAAAGCTGGCGCCGCAACTGGCGGCAAAACCCAGCGCCGCCTTGCTCGGTGAGCCGTCTGGACCATAAGCCGCCTGAATTGCCGGTCCGCGTTTTTCCACGACTTTATCGGCTTGAAAGGTTTGTAGATCGTCGATCAAAACCGCCAACCGACGCGGCGTGGCATAAGCCCGGCCTTGGTCGTAGCTCAAACCGGCTTCCTGCAAGCCTGCCAGAATGTTGTCCAGCAAGGCCTGACTGAGTTTTTTCAAAGACTTCGGCGGCAACTCCTCGCAGCCCAGTTCGAACAATAAATGATTAGTCTCGGTCATGTTACGCTCCCTGTCTGGCGAGAATCGGAAAGCCTAGCGCTTCCCGGCGGTTGTAATAGGCTTCGGCGACCGATTTTGCCATGTTCCGTACCCGTAAGATGTAACGTTGACGCTCGGTGACCGAAATGGCGTGGCGGGCATCGAGCAGGTTAAAGGAATGCGAAGCTTTTAACACCATTTCGTAAGCCGGCAGCGGCAGATTTTTCTCCAGCAACATCAGGCATTCGCGCTCGTAAGTGTCGAAGCACTGAAACAGGAAATCAACGTTAGCGTGATCGAAGTTGAACTCCGACATTTCCACTTCATTTTGATGGAACACGTCGCCATAGGTCACCACGCCTTGCGGGCCGCGCGTCCACACCAAGTCATACACACTTTCCACGCCTTGCAGATACATCGCAATCCGCTCCAGGCCATAGGTTATCTCGCCGCTCACCGGCCGGCATTCCAGGCCGCCGACTTGTTGAAAGTAGGTAAATTGGGTGACTTCCATGCCGTTAAGCCACACTTCCCAACCCAGCCCCCAGGCGCCCAGCGTTGGCGACTCCCAGTTGTCCTCGACGAAGCGAATGTCGTGTTCCAGTAAATCCAATCCCAAATGGCGTAGTGAGCCCAGATATAGCTCTTGAATATTATCCGGCGACGGCTTCATGATCACCTGAAACTGGTAATAATGCTGCAAGCGGTTGGGGTTTTCACCGTAACGGCCATCGGTCGGACGGCGCGAAGGTTGCACGTAAGCGCTGTTCCATGGCTCCGGACCGATGGCGCGCAAGAAAGTGGCGGGGTGGAAAGTGCCGGCGCCGACTTCCTGATCCAAAGGCTGCAACAACACACAACCCTGATTCGACCAGTATTCCTGCAGGGTCAGAATCAGGCCCTGAAAAGTAGAGACATCGTTTTTGCTATTCGACACGTCGGGAGCCACTTGATAGATAAAAAATGAGTTTATTGTACCTGAAAAGCGCTCGCCAGACAGGCGTCAAGGGGCTTTAAAGAATCCTGCCCAAGCCCGCTAACATCGCTCCAGGCAAGCAGAATCATCTGTGCACTGATGCGCCGAATCCCCACTAGCGTCGTCATACACCGGATCGCCATAACGCAACGCAACGGACTTACTCAGCTGCCAACAATAGCGGTTCTCCGTTGAAAGACATTCAGCCAATATTCCTTCTCCGTCAATAACCAGTTAAGATCAGCTCCCAGAAAATAATAACTATAAAAAATAAGAGGGTGGATCATGCAAAACCCCTGCCGGCACATTCCCGGTTACCGACCGCTAAAACGCCTGCGTACCGCGTTAGCTATTGCTCAAGGTGCCGGATTATTGTCGACCTTGTTGCAAGAGCTGGAAATCACCGTCTCGCACGATCAGACCAAACGGGTTACATATATGACCGGCTTGTACTCGCGCATTCATCGCGAGATGTTCAGCGATTGGAAAGAACAGCCTACTGTCACCCACCGACCCGGTACCATGCCGGATGCCGGCAAGCGCAAACAGTTCCGCGAGGCGATCGAGCGCTTGGTGTTGGATGGCGACAGCAATGCCGATAGTGCGATTTTCGATAACAACGGCTTTGTCATCCACAGCGAGGACATCGCCGAGCGACTGGCCAGCTTTTATCATTCCCTACGGGTGATTCGGCCTTTTGGCTACGGCAATCGCATGACGCTGGATTTTTTCATTTCCACACTCGGTAATTTGCCGGCCTTCAAGGCCGTATATGAGCAAGGCATTGATTTTCGCCGCCTAACCGCCGAAGATGCTTTGGTGCTGCACGATCACAATAGCCAACACCGGGCGCTGAGCCGCGCCTTTGCCCATGCGCTGGATCCCCGCCGGATTAAAAGCCTGCATAACCAAGCCAACCGCTATGGCAAATGGCCGGAGAACAAACGCTTTTTGCTGGGGATTCCGTTTCTATCGCATATCACCAGCGACGGAGTGGAATGCCTGATCACCGTGACTGGCGGCCTGGTGCCGCTGAGCAGTATTACCGCAGAACAATTGATTGCCGGCCAGCATTTTGCTGACAATCCCTTAAGTGTGTCCGAGCACGTGATCGGTTATCTGCCGGGCACCGAAGATTTGCGCGCCCCCGGCAAAAACGAGATCGACGCGATCCCCATCCGCGAGGACGGCGTTGCGCCCTTGTTTTGCTTGGACGTGAACATGCTCACCGGTTTGCGCTCCCCCAGCCAAGCCGAACTAATAGACTTATTGAAACAATGTGCCGGCGAGCAGGCCAATTTGTTTTTATTAGGGGACAACGAAGCCTTAAAACAAAGAATGCTGGTCGCCGCTCGCAACGAAACCCGTTTGCGCCGCACCGTGGAAATTGCCTACGAGCGTTTAGGTAAGATCACCCGGATTTTATTGGCGGCCCGCGACGCGATTTTCGCCGGCAAAACCCCGGTCGATCAACCGCAGTTTTTGATGAGTATGGGCGGTGCCGGTGTCGGCAAAACCGCAGTCGAGGAAATCGCCACCGCATTGTGTGGCGACAATTTCGTCATCGCTTCCTTGGACGAATTTAGAAAGCTCAGCGATTTGTACCGACTGCTGACTGCCGCCAATCACCACAGCGACGACTACGTTTATGTCGAGCCTTTTGCGAACCGACTGCGCGACTTGGTAGCGCAGCATGCCCGCGAGCTGCGGATCAATATTTTGTACGACGGCACCGGCATCCCCTACTCTCCGCGTTATTCCACCGCCATCAAGCACTTTCAGGCCGCCGGCTTTCGCACCCAAATTGCCGCCGTCGATGCTTTTCTAGTCAAGCCGGCGGGCCGTGAACAAGAGCTCTCGCGTTCGGGGGTCATCGGCAGCGTTAAGTCGCGGTTTGAAGCGACCGGTCGCGCCTTACCATGGGTAGTGACCATCGATAAGCATATCCGCTCCCCGCAAGAATTTCTCAATGCCTTGGAGGATACCGCGGTGGCGAAAATCTCGCTGTTCGCCAATGACGGCGAGCGCGATCGGCATTATTTGGTAGCAGAAAGCTTTTTATGCAGCGACACAGAGCTAGAGCAATTGCAACAGCAACAACTGGCCGGCAATTTGGTCGAGCACCTAGTGAAATTGATACGCTTGCATCCGGATTCGGTATTGAAAAGCCTGGCCGGCGATTGTGAAACCAAATTGACAGCGCTGATTACCCGAAACCCGGATTTGAGCGAAGACAATGTCGGCTACTTAATCTACAAAGGCAGCGAGGGCAATCGAGTACTACTGGTTTATCACCTAAGACGCTTGATCGACTTTGTAGAAAAACGCCAACTTAATCCCAACGCCTCCGGCGAAGAAGGTTTGTTGCACAAACCGGTGGCGCTGGCGTTTCATGTCGACCCGAATGCTAAAGATGCTTGGATTACCCGGCTGCAAGGGACTCTCGAATAAATTTATCCTTCGTTTATGCCCTTTTGGGAGGGTTGTGAGTGATTTGCTTAGTCTATAGAATGAATCATCGCTTTTTAATTCATTAGGAACCTTGCAATGAAATCGTTCGTTTTAAGCAAATCGTTTGTAGCAGCTGGAGTGTTGCTGTTATCCAGCACCCAAGTTTTTGCGTCGCCCATAAGCTTGGATTTTACCCGTGTTACTAATAACAGCAGTCAAAACGTGGCTAGCCAATTGAGTGTTGAGGTATACAATTCAGCCGATGCTCTAACATTTTTAAACCAAAGTATTGGTGCCACTGACGTGTTATTCACGTTTAAAAATGCTGTTGGCATTGCTTCCAATATCGCCGAGATCTATTTTGACGATAGCAACTTTCTGCTGTCTCAATACGCCCCATTTCTGCAGCTTGGAGGCACTACCGATTTCGGTACTACCCTGAACCCAAGTAATTTGCCAGGTGGCAACACAATCGGTTTTGTTGCAACTTCTGGTTTTGGTGCCGATGTTAATCCAGGCAATCCCAATAAAGGGATCAACGCCAGTAACGATTTGCTGGGTATTCGTATAGCCTTACAGACTGGTGTTAGCTTTTTGGACCTTGCGCATGGCCTGCAAGACGAAGCTTTACGCATCGGCTTACATGTCAGATCAATTGGTACGGACGGAGACAGTGATTCATTTGTTAGCGATGGTGACACAGCCGGCGGCGGCGGTTTAGGTTCTCCGGTGCCTCTGCCAGCAGCGGCCTGGATGTTCTTGACTGGCTTGGTCGGCTTTTTGGGTCTGCAACGACGTCGGACTGCCGTTTAATCCTGACCATGGAGTAATCGGCCCAGCTTAAAGAGTCGCCTGTCGGCGTTCTTTCTTTTGTCGTTTATCTCTTGATGAAGAAGATCCCTCTCTCCAGCCGGAGCGGGGGATTTTTTTTTGCGCCAAAAAAATGTGGCCTGTCCACGTTATGCAGAACAACCGGCAGTTAGATTTGCCGTTAGCGGATTTGCTTGCTACATTTCCAGCACTTACAAAATCCGGTAGACCGACGGAGGCCTTAATGCGGATACCTCACTTGTTCGATATTCGCTGGCTAGGCGGGGTTACAGCCTTTCTGCTGGTTTTATCGGCTCAAAGCCCCGCCGCTCCTAGCGACGATCCAGATATTCTGGCCAGGCGTGGCAGACAGCATCCAGTAACAACCGAACCTGCCACAGCCCCCACGCTGACGCTGAGCAAACCAGCCGGCGGTTGGACCGGCGGTTTGCAAATCGCCGTGGCCGGCACCTGTTCCGACCCGACTGCCGATCCGATTGTGGTTAACATCAACGGCGTGCGCTATTACGTGCGCAATGTCAACGGCAGCTTTGCGCGCGCGTTTCCCGCCGCCAAAGGCAAAAACACCGTGATTGCCGAATGTGCCAACAGCGCCGGTGTTGCTAAAGCGTCGACTACGGTCGATGCGGTGATTTCATCGATAGGTTTAAAAGTAGTACTCACCAGCGATAGCGACGGCGTTTATACCGATTTACACATTTACGAGCCGGATAACAGCCACGTCTATTGGGCCGACACCAATTCCAACAGCGGCGGTATCTTCTTTTTAAATCAAAGCGGCGACAATTTCGACCAGGCGGGCTACGGGCCGTATTTATATGTGCATCCGGCCCCGCCGCTCGGTGTGTTCCGCATCGACACCAATTACTGGCCGGGCGGCGCAGTGCAACATACCTTGGCTAATCTGGATATTATTCTGGATGAAGGTTTACCCACGGAAAGCCGGCGCCGAGTGCAAAAACCCTTGGCTCGGCCCGGCGAAACCAAAACCCTGGCTTATGTAGTGATCCAAGGCAATCGCCAGCCGGCGAAAATCTATGTGCCGGGGCAGGATGCCGAACGGGATATGCCAATAGAAGTAAAGGAATACATCAAACACGAACCCAAGCGGGAAGGTGAAGCCGAGGACAGCGCTGAAGAGTTGGGCTATCTGGACCCGCCTGAATCGGGAAGCAACGCAACTCCATCTCCCGCTGGAAACGAGCTTCTCGTAAAAGCCAAAATAGAACCCTCTCCCTCCGGGAGAGGGCAGGGTGAGGGTTTGCAAATAAATGATTCACCTTATTTGATTTCCCTCACCCCAACCCTCTCCCAAGGGGAGAGGGGGCTGTCACAGCAGCCTATAGAGGGCGGTGGTGTGGCGCATGTAAACAGGCAAACTTACTTGCCGGCACAAGATGCCGAAGCTCTGCGCAAAGTCGTCACCGACATAGCCTTGCTGCAAGCCCGTAAACTCAGCCCGCTCTGGGAACCGAAGCAACGCGACTGCGCAGGCTTGGTGCGTTTTGCCTACCGCACCGCTTTAGAGCCACGCGATGCCGCGCGCACCGCCAAACTCGGCGTACCGGCCAAACTGATGTTGCCGCCCTTGTCCGAACAGGCTCGCAAAGCCGTCCCCGCCTACCCGCAAATCTGGCAAACCGGCTTGAACAACGGTAAAGCGCGCTACGGCCATTTCGCCGACGCGGAAACCCTGATCGGCTACAACTTTCGCTTAAAATCCCGCGACCTGGCAACGGCAAAAAGCGGTGATTTACTGGTGTACCAAAAGCCCCTAATCAACGACGAGCCATATCATCTGATGATGTTCGCCGCCGGCCATCCGGAAAATCTAGCGGTGTACCACAACGGAGCACAGGGTGCCGACGCCCAAGTGCGGGTGGTCAGCGTCGCCGAATTATTGCAATCGCCCGATCCGGTGTGGATCCCCCGCGCTGAAAACCCCTATTTCCTTGGAGTGTACGAATGGAACCGCTTAGCCCCGCAAAACGCCTGACCGTGATTGCCTCGGCGGTGGTGCTAACCGCTACCGCTGGTATCGTCGGCTATCAGGATTATTCCCGGCAGCCAATAAGCCGCTTGATGCGTGCCGGCTTGCCCTTGCTGGATTTGACCGTGAAATTGCGCGACTCCGCCAATAACGACTTGGATGCCGGTACCTCGCTGGTTGGCAGTAACGACGAGGTGCCGGCCGGCGACGACCATTGTCCGGCCCTGACTGGCGGCGATGTCGGCTCGGGCACCACCATGGATGTCACGGTACAGCGTCCCGCCGATTGTCCGAAGCAGGCGACTTGGTATGTGAAAAAACATCCGGTGGCCTTTACCTTGAACTTCAATGACGGCGAAGCGTTTTTAAAATGGTGGGATGCCCAGCCGCAAGTACAAAGCTTGCTCGGCAATCGCTTCGTGCAAGGTTTGTTTTTTGGGTTATTGCAAAGCCTGAAAGTGAAAGCCGAGCAACTCAATCTGGAAGGCCTGCAAGGCGAGTTTCTAGCGCAGCTGCTGCGCGATGCCGTCGCCGCCAATGCCGAGCTGCATTACGACATGGCCCATGCCAGCCAGGGCTGGGTCATCAGCTACTCGCGTAGCGACAGCCAGTTTGCCGATCAAGCCATGCCGGCCTTGGCCGGCGTGCTGGCCAGCAGCGGTTACCGTCTCAACAAACTGCCGGAACCGATCCTGGAAGCCCGGATTGGTTTACAGAAGCTGTTTTTTACCCAGTTCCGCGAGCGGATTTATCTGGCGCAAAGCCTGGAAGCGTTATTGAACGTGATCGACAGCATCGCCCCGCAAAGCCGCCGCAGTGATGTGCCCTTGAGTTTAACGCTGCGATCCGAAGCCTTTATCGATAATTTGCTGCCGGTGCTGACCGGCGCACCGACCTATCCGCTGCAATGGGATTTTGCCTTAACAGACGGCCAACTGGGTACCTTGAATCTGCCGGCGGCGGCTTGGCAAAGCCAATTACACGGACAATTGTTTGAAGGCGTTTTAGCCAGCATTCCGCATGATGCCTTTGCCGGCGTCGCTGCCAGTCTGGCCTTATCCCCCGATTTAACCACAGCCGACTGGCAAACACTGGCAGCCAATGGCCCGTCAACTAATCCCCCCAGTGCCGAGCCGGCTGGCGTGGGTTTGGTTTGGGATTTCACCGCCGATAGCCCGACCGGCGCGGTGGGCATCATCGTCGCCAATCCCCAGCAGCCACAAGCCAGCGCCGCGTATGCGCAATATTTAAAAGACCCGGACTTGGGCGCGGAATGCGCCGGCGGCAGTTTGTTTCTGGCTGCCAGTTCGGAAAGCTTGCTGACCCGGATGAAAGACGCCTGCAACAAACAGTCCTTAAGCCCCTTGGATTGGCAACGCGGCATCGAAAAACCACGCTGGCAAGCCGCGCAGCTGACAGCCTTCGTCAACCCCGGCGCGGCAGTGCGCGAACTATTTCTGGCCGGCGGTGCGGGTAACGCGCAGGAAGCCAATGAGTTTGCCCCGCGCTGGCAGCAAGACTACGAAGCCGCCAAAGCCGCGATGCGGCAGGAGGGGGATAAGTTGTTTTTCGGCTTGCCGATTTTGAGTTATGCGGGGCGGGTTGAGGGGGATTCTGGTGCGCGTTTGGAAGGTAAGTTGATAGCTCAGGAAGGTGGGAAATGATTATTTTGACTTTGCTGTTTGGGTTGTTGTTATTGAAAGTGTCGCTAAACGCGACGGTTTATTTAATGTCGGTGCTCGGACCGACAGCCGAGATACTTTCTTTTGCATCGCCAATAGAAAGTATCCAAAGAAAAGGCGACCCGGATGCCGCTTATTCCCTGCGCTCCTCGCTTTTGGTGGGGGTTGCCGAAAGGGGCTTCCTGCCCCTTCGGCAACGCGATGCATCCGTGCATCGCCCCTGCGGGCTATTCCCACCAAAAGCTCCGGTGCTCGGCGCGGCATACGGGATTCCCACTGTCTCAATCGCAACAGTCACCTATCTAGTGTTATTGGTATTTCTGGTTTGGTCGAATGTTGGTTCTGCCTGTAAATCACTGTACTACCCGCCTACATTTCCATTAGAGAAGTTGAAGGCGTATGACCAAGTCTACGTGATAAACGTTGATACAGTTAACTATAGCAAGCCCCTTAGTGATAGTTGGTATGCGCCAAATTTTGACTTCGAAGGTCGAATCGTTGAGGTTTTGAAGGGAGCGGGAAAGCCTGGAGATGTCGTTCAGGGGGCAACAGACTCAACTGAGCAGGCTAACGCAAGATGCCCCGTTTTCCTAGAAGCAGGAATAACCTACCTGCTATTCCTGCTAGGTGATCGCTCACCTTACGTACTACCCCGTTTTGGCTCTCTGTATACCCCATCGTCGGATTCCTATGATTCATCCACAGCTGCGCTGTTTCGTCACTATGTCACTGAAATTCGTCGTGCTCAAAAAAGGCGGCATAAAAAACAGTAATGACACTAACAAACATTGGGGTCGAAAATGCCTAAGCACAATTTAATAGCAATAACCAGTATCAGTGTTGCGATTCGGAAAGTTGGAGTAGGTTTTCTCCCGTATGCCGCGCCGAGCACCGGAGCTTTTGGCGAGAATTGCCCGTTAGGGGAGCGGCAGGGATGCCGCTCGTTTTCGGAGGGGCTGGGAAGCCCCTTCCGAAAACCCTCGACAAAAGCTTCGGCGCGCAGGATCAAAGCGGCGTCCGGGTGGCCTTTCTTTTGGATACTTTTCTTTGGCCAAGCAAAGAAAAGTATCGCGGTTGTCGGTCCGCGAACCGACATTAAACAACCCGTCGCGACAGCGACACAAAATCCCAGCGCGCTACTCAAAGCCATCAGCCATTTCTTACTGCTTGTAACATTACTAACCGCAACCGCTTCATGGGCTGGCAGCCCATTCTACCTAACCGCCGAACGCAGCTTCACCAACACCGAAGCCCCCAACATTCGCCTCGATTACACCCTCACCGACCAGCCGATGCTACTCCGAGTGCTAAAAGCCAATAACCTGGAAAGCTTTCTGGATGGCCAGTTCAACGTCAGTCGCAGTTACGAGCAGCCGGTCAGCGAGCTGAACCCCGGCCATTATTTCGCCAAGGGTCTCAACAATGCGCAATCGCCGTTGAAGCTGTTGCGCGGCATGCTGGATGTCGAGTTTCGCAAGTCTTTGAAAGAAACCAATTTCAGCGGCTCGGTGCTCACCGTCACAGAAAAGCCGCTGGTGTCGGTGCCGCAGCAGGTTTTAGTCGCGCCGCCGAAAGGGTTTACGGTGGTGAAAGAAAGTTACCTGGATTTGCTGCGCAACGGTCAGCAAACTCATGATTTGGGCTGGTGGTTTAACGAAGATACCTGGAGCGAGCATCGCTATAAAGTCCGTCAAGTGGCGCTCGACCCATTGCCGGACGGCATTTATTTGCTGCAAGCGGTGCAAGGCAAAAACGAAGCGCAGTGTCTGATTCAGGTCAGCAGCCTGGCGGTGCAGGTCAAACAGTCTAGCGAGCAATTGCTAGTGCGGGCGATGAACCGCGATTTACAGCCGGTGGCCGGTGCCAAAGTCAGTTACCGCGATGGGCGTGGCCGCTGGCAAACCTTGCCGGCCAGCACCAACGCCGCCGGCGAATTGAGTTTTAACAACCTGGATGGCGTGTTGGATGGCAAATTGCTGGTGCGGGTCGATGCGCCGCCTGCTAAGCCTAACGAAGCGGCGCGCACCGCCCTGACTGCCACCGACTTCTTGCCGACGCAAGCCAAGGACGACGCGGTATTCGTGATGACTGACAGGCCAATCTTCAAGCCCGGCGAAACCTTTTATTACAAAGGCATCGTGCGCAATTTACAGGACGGCCAGTTGCGGATTCCGGCGTTTCAATCCAAACAAACCGATGTGTCTCTGATTCGTGCCGACGGCAACGCCACCGGTTTGCAAGGCCAAACTCAGCTCAGCGATTTCGGTTCGTTTTCCGGTAGTTTCGATCTCGATCCCAGCCAGACGCCGGGCTTGTATCGCTTACTGGCCGAGATAGACCACAAAGCCTACGGTGGCGAGTTTCGGGTGCGCGATTACATTAAACCCACGTTTTACCTGGAATGGCTGGATCGCAGCCCGGTGGTACAGGCCGGCCAGCCGTTTAAACTAAAATTCCGCGCCAAACGCTACAGCGGCGGTGTGCCGCAGAACGTCAAATTTGAAGTGTTTCTGTACCGGAAAAAGTTCGAAGCGCCGCAATTTGTCACCGAAGCCGGCGCGGGTTTAGCCGCCGGCAACGACTATTTCGGCCAGGTCAAATCCGCCGCGCCATTGACCCAACCGCAACGGTTGTATAGCTCTATCGAAGAACGCCAAGCTGTCGATGCCAGCAACCCTTGGGAAACCGCCGCCAAGCTGGATGAAAGCGGCGACGGCAGTTTCGAGTTTACCGTACCGGCAACCGACCAGGAAAAGTCGGATCAGGAATGGATTTATTCTTTAATGGTGCGCGCTCAGGACGCGGCCGGCGGCAATGCGATTTTGACCGACAGCATTTATGCCACCTTGTCCGAAGCGCAGCCGGCCGTGCGTTTTAATAAAACCGTCGCGGCGGTTGGGGATCAGGATTTGCAATTGCTGTTGCAATCCAGCTATGCCGACGGCAAGCCGGCCGCCAAAGCCGGCGGCGTGGTCGATGTGATGCTGGAACAGCCGGGTAGCGGCAAGCATAGCCTGGTGAAACTGGATTTCGCGACCGACGAGCGCGGTCAGCAAAAACTGACCATTCCGGCCTTGAAAGAATTTGGCCGGCTCACTGCCGTCGCCCGCTTGGAAAGCCTGGATGGCCGCAATTTAAACCATCCGGCCAGTTCTCAACCCGGCACCTTGATCGTCGCCGGCAGCGGTGGCGAAGCGGTGGCTGATAATCAGGAACTGGAACTGTACACGCCCACCACCATCCTCAGCCCCGGCGAGCAAGCCAAGGTGTTTGCCTTGTTGCCCAAGGCCTGGGGCAATAATGAGAGCGGCGCGATTTGGGAAACCGTGGCCGGCGCGCGCTTGTTCGACAGCCGCAGCGCGCCAGCCCAAGGCCGCAGCCGCTGGTTTGAAGTAACCGCCAAACCCGAATACGGCACTGGCTTTTACCACACCGTGACCGTGCCGGTGGCCGGCGGCAAGTATAAGGAGCAGACGCTGGGTTTTAGAATCGTGCCGTGGGAAAAGCGATTGCAGATTGCTATCGAGCCGGAAAAAGCCGAAACCGAACCGCTGAAACCCACCCAAATCAAGTTGCAAGTCAAACGCGCCGACGGTAGCCCGGCGGCGAATACCGAAATCGCGGTATCCATCGTCGACCGCGCCGTGTACGCGGTGCAAGCCGAATTCCGCCCCGGCATTTTCGATTTTTTCTATCCGCTGCAACGCAGCAATTTAGCGACCTTCTATTCCGACGATCTGCAAGGCTACGGTTACGCCGACTTGCTGCGTAAACCCAATTTCTCGCTCAGCGCCTTGAAGAGCCAAAGCAAATTGGCGAAAAAAGCCATGCGCGATACCGCCGGATGGTTTCCGCACGTGATCACCGACGCGAAAGGCAATGCCACCATTGATGTGGACATGCCGGCTAATGTCACCGAATGGCTGGTCACGGCGGTCGCCAGCGACAAGGACGGCCGCATAGGCGAAACCACCGGCCAATTCCGCAGCGTCACCGACGTGGCGGTGGATATGGTCGGCCCGCAATTTTTACGGCAGGGCGACGAGGTGGACGTGGCGGTGAAACTGACCAATCACTTGGCCCAGCCAGTGAAATTGACCGGTAGCATCAGCTTGCCGGACGCCTTGCCTGTGCAAAGCGGCGAGACCGCACCCCAAGCCGAACTGGCGGCTAAAGCCGAGCAATTGTGGCCGTTACGCTTAAGCGCCAACGACCGGCAAGGTGCGCCGGCACTGAAGGTGGCTTTGACTGCGCCGGCTGGTGTGCGTGTCGGCGGTGCCGAGGAATTCGAGATCCCGTTAAAAGCCGCCGCGCTGCCGCAGGTTTATAGCAGCGTTCAGCAGGACAATCTGCTGCGCATCGACTTGCCTGAGCAAGCTCAGCCGCGACAGGTGACGGTACGGGTCAATTCCGGCCTGCTGGGGGCCGCATTGCAAGCAGCGTCCACGCTGGTGCAATACCCTTACGGTTGCACCGAGCAGTTGGCGCACAGCACCGTGCCGAATCTGGTGTTAATGGACTTGATCGAGCGCGCCGGTCTGAAATCCGAGCAATTGGGGCCGCTGGAAAACACCTTGCAACGCGCCATGCAGAACGCGGCCTTGGGTGTGCGTAAACTGATTCAAAATCAAAAAGCCGATGGCGGTTTTGCTTTGTGGCCCAGCGATAGCGAACCCACCGTGCCGGTGACCTTGATTGCCCTGCAAGCCCTGAAATACGCCAACGACTTGCAAGTAGAAGGCGTGAATAACGCCTATTTCAAAGGCATGGATTGGCTGAACAATCACGCCGAGGGCAACGCGACGGCGGATGGTTTTGTGTTGAGCGGTTTTGCGACAGTTGGTTATGCTTACAACGCGCCTTGGCAACAGCAGGCCGATTTTGTCGAAAAACTGCTTGCCGATGCCCATGCCGGTGCGGGTGATTTGATAGCCGCGTTGCGTATCGTCAAAGCTTACGAGAATCAAAACTGGCATAGCTTTAATCAGCAGTTCAAAGACCGGCCGCAGCTGAAAACCGATTTGCTTAAGCGCTTGCAACTGGCGCTGGACGCGCTTGATCCAGCGAACTATCAGCAGCAACGCGGCGAGTTGTATAACAGCTTGGGTTTTGGATTTGGCCTACCCAGCTTGATTTCTGCCGGTTTGGGCACGTTGAACGATGCCCAGGCCTTACCGCCGGCCTTGGAAGCCAAACTGAAGCGTTTGCTATTGCAATCCCAGCAAAACGGCTATTGGCAATCGACTTACGATACCGCGCAGGTGATCTTCAACAGCCGCGAATTGTTATCTAAGGAAGCGGCGGCAGCGGCCAAGCAAAACTCCCGCAGTATTTCGGTCAGCAGCAAAGACGGCTTTGCGCTGGGCACATTGCAACGCATACCCGGCGGCTATCTGGGCAACTTCAACCGCTTTGGCGACAGTCCCGACCTGAGTGAGCTTCATCTCGCTGAGTTGAATGCCGACGAAATTGCCAGCGCCACAGTCGCTGTTGAAGTGCCGTATCAAGCCGTCGCCGCTCGTGCCGCCGGTCTGGAGGTGCAACGCAACTTCCGCCGCATCACCGCCAAGGGCAGCGAGTTGATCGACATGAGCCAGGCCTTGAAATCCGGCGATGTGGTGGTCAGCGAAGTGCGCGTCAAACGTAGCGCCGATGCCGGTCGGCCAGCGCCTGGTAGCGAGTATGTGGTCATCGAAGACGGTATTCCCAGCTCGGCGGAAGGCCAGGAAAACGATGAAACCTATCTGGCCGACGCCAAAATCCAACCCAAAGACGACAGCTACTGGGCCAACATCAAGGAAACTCAACGCTACCCGGACCGCATTGTCCGCGTCGCCAAGCTCCAAGTCGGTGGCGAATTGACCTTGTATCAAGTCTGGCGCGTCGCCAGAGCCGGCAGCGCCGCGATTCCGCCGGCCAGCGGCTTTGATATGTATAACGAAGCGGTGCAGGGGAATAGTTTGGCGGGGCGGGTGAATGTTAGGTAGGGGGGATGCCGTGAGGCGATCCGCCTTACGGGTTAAAATTAGCTGTGAATAAATTCTTTAAACAAAAGCGCAGGAATAAGGCCCATATGAACACGGAAATTGTGAAAGAAACTTTGAGTCAATTGGCTAGCGTTCTCCAGGAGCTTGGCAATGCAGTAATTAAAGTTTCGACGGATGATAGAACATTTATGGATATGTACGGATTAGCCGCCCCCAGCATTAGATCGTCACGATTTAGCTGAAATTGCTTTTAGTATGGCGACCACCATTAAGCAGATTAGCGAAGATACTGAGTTGTTATCCAGACTCGAGGAGTTTCCATCGGCCTTAAAAACTCAGGTTGAATCCCTTCATCGGAACGCAGTGCCGAATCTATTCAACGGTAATTGGGCTCAGTCTGTTCCTTCTTATATCAATACTTTATTGGGAATCAATGAGCGAATAGTTCCTTATTTAGCAGTGTCGTGGTCGAAACTCGACGATCCTAGTTTTATGCCAAAAAATTTGGCTAAGCGCGTTCGAGGCTATACCGCAGCGCTAAATCAGATTGCCCCTGATATTGATAAACTCGCTGAAACTATTCGCGAGATTCAGGATGCACATGAGGCTGCTGTTTCTTTACCCGCTGACATGGATATTTTGCGGGAATCACGTGACCAGTTAGCGCAAATCCAGAAACAATCTTTGGAGAGATCTACAAGTATCAGTGTTTTGCTAAAACAGGCAGAATCCGACCGAGAAACTGCAAAAAATCATGTAATCGAGGCCGAGAGACTGATTACGCAAATTCGCGAACTGCATAGGGTAGGAACCTCTACAACTTTATCTGGAGCATTCCAAGTACGTGCAGATGCACTCTCCCGTACTGTATGGTGGTGGTTAGGAATTTTAATGCTGGCACTTTTTGCAGGCGCTTATATTGGGAATTCTAGAATCGCCGAAATTGCGTTAGCAATGAGAGCCTTAGAAATAAACTGGCAGGCGGTCTGGGTAAATGTTGTTTTAACCGTTCTGAGTGTGTCTGCTCCAGTTTGGCTAGGATGGATTGCTACAAAACAAATTATTCAAAGGTTTAGACTTTCTGAAGACTATGCATATAAAGCTTCAATCTCGAATGCATATGAGGGCTACCGGCGGGAAGCAGTGAACTTAGATCCAAGTTTTCAAGCAAGATTATTTGGGTCTGCATTATCCCGTTTAGACGAACTTCCAGGTCGCTTGGTCGAGTCCACCACTCATGGCAGTCCTTTGCATGAATTTGCATCTTCTGATCTTGCTCGGCAGGCGCTTTCGATGTTTCCCGGATTTATTGACAAAATCAGTGATACGGCAAAAGAAATTATTGCAAAGTCGCCAGCTACACAGAGCCCAGTAAAGAAAAAGGCTGATGCCATTGTTACTGACTCCAACTCAATCCAGGATGATTAAAAATCCGCAATGAGCAACTCAACCCGATAAGCCGCACTCAAAGGGTGCAATAGGCATTACGCCGTATTGCACCGAGTGTTGGCTTTCGAATTGGTGCAATACGCTGGCGCTATTGCACCCTATACTGTCCGACCGGGTAATATAAAAAGCGTAATACTCTGTAATCCTCTACCTTTTCGTCGGATATGGATCATTTATGTCCAACTATCGCCGTTACCGCATACCTGGTGGGACTTATTTTTTTACCGTCAATCTGCTGGAACGTCATTCCAACGACCTGCTGGTTCGGCATATCGATACGCTTCGAGAGGTTGTTAGGCACACCCGTAAACGTTGGCCGTTTCACATCGATGCCTGGGTGGTTTTGCCGGATCATTTGCATTGCGTCTGGACACTACCTCAAGGTGACGAGGATAACGCTAACCGTTGGCGAGTCATCAAACAAGCATTTTCCAAAGCTTTGCCAGCCACGGAAAACCGATCCGCCTCTCGAATTGCCCGAGGAGAAAGAGGCATTTGGCAACGCCGATTTTGGGAGCATATGATCACCGATGAAGCGGATTATGCGGCCCATATCGATTATTGCCACATTAATCCGCTAAAACATGGTTTGGTTAAACATGTTAATGATTGGCCGTATTCGACATTTCATCATTACGTGGCGCTTGGACTATATCCCCCCGATTGGGCAAGTGCTCCGGCTTTGCTGGATATCGATGAGGAATGGCACTAAGCCCGCCAGTACATAGGGTGCAATAGCGCCAGCGTATTGCACCACTTCGAAAGCTAACACTCGGTGCAATACGGCTGTCGCCTATTGCACCCTATGCATTAACAACCGATGAACAAAGCCTAGCAGCGATAAATCGAGCAAAATCCCCGCAAACCCCCTAAGATCAAGCCATCCCGACTAACAGTTCTTCAACCGCCATGAAAAACCACCACCGATTGCTACTGAGTTTAGTGCTCGGCGCTTGCGCCGGTTTGATCTGTCATGGCTACGCCGACAGCGAGGCATTACAGGTTTTCAACCGCTACTTGATGGAGCCCATCGGCCAAATCTTCTTGAGGTTGATTTTTATGATCGTGGTGCCGATGGTGATGAGCGGTTTGATGCTGGGGGTGTATCAACTCAGTAATCATCATGGTTTGGCGCGGGTGGCCCAGCGCACTTTGTTTTTTACGCTGTTGGCCAGTTCGGCGTCGGTGGCGGTGGGCATTTCGTTGGTCAATCTGGCCCAGCCTGGGGTGGGGCTGGATATTTCGCAGATGTTGGGGGATAACACCGGCGTGCATAAAATCCAGCAAAACGCCGCCCAAGCCAAGCCGGTGGTGCAATCCTTGTTGGAGATCATTCCCAAGAACCCCTTTGCCAGCGCCACCCAAGCGCTGGAAGGCGAGATGCTGTCTTTGATGTTTTTTTCCTTGGCTTTCGGCGCGGCGCTGGCGGCAACTAATGGCGACAAGCCGTCGCGCTGGGTTGGCTTATTGGAAGAAACCTATGCCGCCTGCTTGCTGATCGTCGATACCGCGATGAAACTGGCACCGATTGCAGTATTTGCCTTGGTGTTTCAATCGACCTTCAAATTCGGGCATCACATTTTGTTTTCCTTGGGGTTTTACGTGCTGGTGGTGGTGACCGGTCTGCTGCTACAGCAAGTCGTGGTGTACAGCATGCTGCTGCGCTTTTTTACCCGGATCAAACCGCTGAGTTTTTTCCGGCAGTGTCGGGATGTGTATCTTTACGCTTTCGCCACCGCGTCATCCAACGCCACCTTGCCCCGCTCGCTGGAACTAGCAGAACAGGACTTAAAACTTAGGCCGGAAGTGGCGCGATTTGTGTTGACGATAGGTTCCACCGCCAATCAGAACGGCACCGCGTTGTTCGAAGGCATTACGGTGCTGTTCCTGGCCCAGGTATACGGCGTGGATTTGTCGCTGGGGCAGCAGGTACAGGTGGTTTTGATGTCCATCCTGGCCGGCATCGGCACCGCCGGCGTGCCGGGCGGCTCGTTGCCATTGATCATGATTTTGACTCAACAGGTCGGGATTCCACCTGAAGGCATGGGCTTGATTTTGGGCGTGGACCGCTTTCTGGATATGTGCCGCACCACTTTAAATGTTAGCGGCGATTTGGTGATTGCAGCCTTGGTCGACCAACCCGAACAGCAGCGAACCTAACAAAATAACTATGTCATATCGCGCATAGGATTGGTCATATGCCTTAGTTTTTAGCCCCAATTCAACGACCCCGGCTACTCGAATACTCCATATTGCCGGCATTTCGCCGCTATGGCATGTGGCTTGCTGAAAAAAGGGTTCTTGCATGAATTCGATTTGGCATGACTCAACCACACAACACCGCCACCAGTCAGGAATTGGCCGATTTTTTTCACGCCAGCCACCCGCAACTGCAAAAATATCTGTATTGGCAGGTCCGCTCGCGGGAAGTGGCCGAGGAATTGGCGCAGGAAACCTATCTGCGGTTTTTGAAACAAGAGCCGCGACAAATTCTGGATCTGAATGCCTTCATGTTTACCATCGCCGCCAATCTGGCGCGTGACCATCTGCGCGGTATCAAACGCGAGCAACATCGCGAGATGGTGCCGCTGGATACGGACATCGCCGACTCGAAACCCCACACGGAAGACATCGTTGCCAGACAATATCTGGGAGAACAATTGCAACAAGCCATCGCCAGCTTGCCGGACAGAACCAGGGAAATTTTTCTGTTATACCGCGCCGACGAACTGAGCTACAAACAGATCGCCGCGCGACTGGATATTTCCGAACGAACCGTCGAATATCATCTGCGCCAAGCGCTGCTGCTGTGCCGAAGTTTTTTGACCAATACTTGAGCGCTGTTTAAATAGCACTCGGCGCAGCCCCCCACATTCGCATATCCCTTGCTAACGATATACCTGGTCGAACAGGCTCGGGCTTTGCTTTACAATCGCGTTCAACCGAGCTTTTAGCCGCTGACTACCCGGAGTCCCGCCATTAACCCGATCGCATCCTCCTCCGCTTCCGACCGCATCTTTACCGAAGCCAATGCCTGGTTTTTTCGGCTGCGCGCGGACGATGTCGATGCTGCTGAGCGAGAGCGGTTTGCCGGGTGGCTGGCCGCCAGCCCCTTGCATGCCGAGGCCTGGGACACGGTGCAAGCGTTGTTCGCGGATTTGGAAGCCCCCGCCAAGGCCGTTCGCCGGCAAGCCGAAGCGGCCTTAGCCGCCAACTCGGCAACCACCACCAAACGTCCTCGACGCCGGCGAACCGCTAGCGTAGCGGCGGCCATTGCCGCTTGTGTGGGCTTGATCGCCGTGCTCCTGCAACCGGCACTCGTGCAAAACCTGCAAAGCGATTATCACACCGCCACCGGCGAACAGCGCCTAGTGACACTGACCGACGGCTCCCGGCTGCTGTTGAATACCGACAGTGCGGTCGACATCGAAATGACCGCCGCTCAACGCCGGGTTACGCTGCTGCGCGGCGAAGCGTTTTTCGAAGTGGCGCACGCGCCGCAACGGCCGTTTTGGGTGGTGGCCGGCGACGCCCGCGCCCGAGTCACCGGCACCGCGTTCAGCGTCGGCCGCCGTTCGGAAGATGTTGCCGTCACCGTCGCCGAGGGCCGTGTGGAAACCAGCACCAAAAGCCATCCCGACCAGATCACACCCTTGACGTCCGGCGAATCGGCGCATTATCGAGGCGCCCGGCTCTCCGCCAAGCAAACGGCCGACATACCGCGCGAATTGGCCTGGCGCCAAGGGCAAATGGTCTTCGTACAAACGCCGCTGGCCGAGGTGGTGGCGCAAATCAATCGTTATCGCCCCGGCCGTTTGATCGTCACAGACCGGCAGTTGGAGAATCGGCCGATCACGGCGGTGTTTAATATCGACAAGTTGGACGATGCGGTATCCGCACTGGAGCAAACCTTTGGGATTCGGGCCCGGCGTATTGCCGATTATTGGGTGTTGCTGGGATAAAAAGTTCTGCCGTAGGCGCAGAATCACGCACATCTACAATAAGTGCCGAGCAACGGAGGTTTTCCTGTCTATCGCAGATAGTTTCGATCATGCCTATCCGCCTTGAATAATTTTTTCAGTTCTCCCCAGGGATTTTTCGCAAGTCATCGTCCTTGATGGTTAATGGGCCGAATTGCCCAGCAACCCTGACGACGATTTATCTTGCGGAGATGTAAATGCCTGATCAACGACCTATCGCCACCCGCTTGCCGCGGCGCAAGTCCAAAACACCTGCCCGGCTGCCCGGCGGCCTGTTGCTACTTTCGCTGGCCGCATCCCCTGTCGCGCACGGTGTAGAACCGGCCTCGACAGCTCAGGCCGGGCAAACGGCCGACTACCGGATTCGCTCGCAGACTCTGGACAAGGCCTTGGTGGAGTTTTCGCTGAAATCCGGCATTCAAGTGGTGGCCGACGGCAAATTGACCGCCGGCGTTATCTCTCCTGGCGTATCCGGCCAATATGCGCCGGAGCAGGCTTTACGGAAATTGCTGGCGGGTACGGGCGTGGCGGTGCAATCCAGCCGCAACGGCACGGTGACTTTGGAAAAAGCCGCCGCACCCGAGCCGCAGTCTGGTGCCAATACCTTGCCGACGGTGACGGTGGCGGCTTCGGCTGCGTATGATCTCACCGATCCTTATAGCCGCGACTACAATCGTCCCATCGCCAGTACCGCGACCAAAACCGATACCCCCATCATGGAAACGCCGATGTCGATCCAAGTGATCCCGCGCGCGGTGCTGGACGATCAACAAGCGATTTCGGTCGGCGATGCGTTGAAAAACGTCAGCGGCGTGCAATCGGGGGGCTATAGTTTTTACGATAACGCCACGATCCGCGGCTTCGATGCCGGGCAAAGTACTTATCGTAACGGGCTGCGCCAACCTTATATTACCCATCTGGAAACGGCCAATCTGGATCGGGTGGAGGTCCTGAAAGGGCCGGCATCGATCTTATTCGGCCGCATCGAGCCCGGCGGCTTGGTCAACCTGGCCCCTAAGCGTCCGCTCGACACGCCTTATTATTCCGTACAACAACAATTCGGCTCTTACGACCTCTACCGCACCACGGTCGATGCGACGGGACCGCTATTGGCGGATAAGTCGCTGTTGTACCGGATGAATATCGCATACAAAGACAACGATACCTTTCGCGATTTCGCGCATCAGGAGCATGTATTCGTCGCGCCTTCGCTAAGCTGGCGCCCCAACGACCGTTTCGAAACCAATCTCGACATCGAATATCAGCACGATACCTGGGTGGAAGACGGCAGCGATAGCGGCATACCGGCTATCGGCAATCGTCCGGCCAATCTTCCGATCAATCGCTATCTGGGCGATGCGGTGTTCAATCGCCAAAACCCGAATACTCAGGATAAGGTGCTGTTGGGTTTCGATTGGTCGTATCAGTTCAACCAAGATTGGAAACTGAAAAACCGCTTCCAATACATCGACGCGCAATACCATCAATCGATACTCTGGGCGGATAGCCTGGCGGATGACAATCAAACGCTTTCTCGCGGCTTGTGGCATACCCCCATACACCGGATGACTTACAGTACCAATCTGGATTTGACCGGCAAGTTCGACACCGGATTTGCACACCATGACGTACTGGTCGGCTTCGATTTAAATCGTTTTAACAGTCAGGATGGCGGCGGATTTTCGGGCTATGCCGATACTTATACGGACCTGGACATCAACATCAACAACCCGGCGTACGGCGTCGATCTGTCG
Source organism: Methylomonas sp. 11b (assembly GCF_000515215.1). Classification (NCBI taxonomy): domain Bacteria; kingdom Pseudomonadati; phylum Pseudomonadota; class Gammaproteobacteria; order Methylococcales; family Methylococcaceae; genus Methylomonas; species Methylomonas sp. 11b. Next base: position 3,333,034 of record NZ_KI911557.1, on the reverse strand, counting down.
GCGCTGGCCGGCGCGAAGAACTTTTACTATAAATCCCAAGACAACTGGTACGGCGTCTATTTTCAGGATCAGATCACCTTGTGGGACAAACTGCATATTCTGGGCGGCGGCCGCCACGACTGGGCGGAAAATGGTAGCGGCGAATCGTCGAATTCGCATGCCGCAATCTCGATGAAAAATACCCGTAGCGAATTTTTCAGCCCGCGGGTTGGCATCCTGTATCAACCCTGGCAGTGGCTGGCGCTTTACGGCAATTACGTCGAATCGATCGGCAGCAATAACGGCGGCCTTTCCGCCTCCGGCCAACCGTTCGGACCGCAAACCGCGACACAATTCGAAGGCGGCATCAAAACCGAGTTTTTCGATGGCCGGCTGAGTTCGACGTTGGCGTATTACCATATAACCAAACAAAATTCGCTGGCCACCGACCCGAATAATCCCCTATACAGCGTTGCCGTCGGCGAAGCCCGCAGCCGCGGCGTGGAGCTCGACATAACCGGCAGGGTGACCGAGAACTTAAGTTTGATAGGCACCTATGCCTATACCGATACCAAAGTCACCAAGGACAGCGGCACGGTCTACGATGCCGACTTCAATCCCGTAGGCACCAATGCCGGCAATACCGGCCACCAACTTGCTTCGGTACCGCGTCATTCCGGAAGTCTCTGGGCAAAATACGATATCGACAGTGGATTTTTGCGAGGTTTGAACTTTGGCACCGGCGTTTATGTTCGCGGTCAGCGGCAAGGCGACAACGCCAACAGCTTTCAATTGCCCGGTTATGCGCGTTGGGATGCCAGCATTAGTTACAGTTTCAAACACGGTGGCACCAAAATCACCCCGCAACTCAATGTCTACAACTTACTCGACAAAACCTATTACGACCATTCCAGCAATCGGCTGAATATTCGCCCCGGCGAACCGTTGACGTTTTTAGGTTCGGTGCGGGTGGAGTTTTGATTCCAAACGCAATAGCGGATCGGGGCTTCCAACTCCGATCCTAAGGTTTCTTTGACTAGGCCGGTGGGAATTTCGCTGACTCATACGTCTTATCCGATGATGGCCGGTACTTTGCCGGCTTGAAATGGAAATCCTGGAGCCGTTATGAAAATTCGTCCCTTTTGGGTATTGGTGCACCGTTATGCCGGTCTGGCGATGACGGTGTTTTTGATCATCGTCGGCCTGACCGGCAGTCTGTTGGCGTTTTATAGCGAACTGGAGCATTTGATCAGTCCGCAGCTATCGGCGCCAGCATCGTCTTTACCGCGCTTGAGCCCGCCTTTGCTAAAAGCCAAGGCCGAACTGTTGGTGCCTCAGGGTAATGTTGTTTCAACATGGCTGGAACACGATGCCGCGCATCTCGATGTGGCGCCGCGCACCGATCCGGCTAGCGGTAAGCCTTACGAACTTGGCTTTACGCAACTGATTCTGAATCCCTACACCGGCGAAGAGCTGGGTCGCCGCACTTGGGGCGCGATTTCCGAAGGCTGGATCAACCTGATGCCCTTCGTCTACAAGTTGCATTATGCGCTGGCACTGGAAGAAATCGGCGGCTGGATTTTAGGCATTACCGCACTGGTATGGACGCTAGATTGTTTTGTAGGTTTTTATCTGACTTTGCCGGCAGCGAAAAAAACCAAAATGGTCGCGGTTGCCGGCGAATCGCGTTCGTTTTGGCAACGCTGGGCACCGGCCTGGAAAATTAAATGGCAGGGTTCGAACTATCGAATCAACTTCGATCTGCACCGGGCCGGCGGCTTGTGGCTGTGGGCCATGTTATTGGTGTTTGCCTGGTCCAGTGTGTACATGAATCTGTCCGATACGGTTTACGCGCCGGTGACTCGGGCGGTATTCACCGATTATCACGAACCGTGGATCGATTTCCCCGATCTCGAAAAGCCGCTGGAACAACCGGCGGTCGCCTGGGTTGATGCGTACCGTATCGCCGTTGATTTGATGGATCAGGCAGCCCGCCAACAAGGATTTACTATCGAATCTCAGCAAGGCTTCCGCTACAATCCAGCCAAGGGCTTTTATGTGTATAACGTACGCAGTAGCGCGGACGTCGAGGAGAAGCATGGCAGTACTCGCGTAGTAATAGATGCGAATACCGGCGTCCAAAAACTGTTGCTGCTCCCCACCGGCCAATATGTCGGCAACACCGTCACCAGCTGGTTGGCGGCCTTGCACATGGCCGATGTGTTCGGCATGCCGTATCGGATTTTCGTTTGCGTACTGGGTTTGGCGATAGTGATGTTATCGGTGACCGGCGTGGTGATCTGGCTGAAAAAACGCCGGGCCAGACTGCAAAAAGCGGTTTTGCGGGAAGAGGTTTAAGACGCCGATTGCAAGGCTTCTTGCTGTTTTTGCTCTAAGAAACTCAGGACATCTTCGTTGTCGACTCGCTCGTAAATGTCTTCGACAGCGATGCTGATGCCTAAGGATGCAAAACTAATCTGGTCACCCAGGTAATAATAAAACGATTGCCAGTTGTGCGCGCGGCTAAACAGTTGAATCTCGCCTTTGTCCTGTTCTATTAATACATATTCTTGCAAGCTTGGGATATTCTGACAGCGCAGGCGCTTGAGGGTTTGATCAAATTTTCGGGTGGTTTTGGAGAGCACCTCGATGATGATCGTGGGTGCGGTTTTATAGTACGGATCTGCATTATCATCGCTGCAAACTACCATTACGTCGGGATAGAAAAAATCGTCGGCCACGCGCAACTTCATGTCGGATATGAAGGTTCGGCAAGGCGTTCCTTTTAGGTTGCTTTTAAGTTCGCTAAAAATATTGCCGGAGAGCAAATTGTGGTTTTCGCTGGCGCCCGCCATCGCATAAGCTTCCCCATCGATTAACTGATGTTTAACTTCGGACTCTAGTTCTCCCTGAAGATACTCTTCCAGACTAATGTGGCGTTGGGTTTGGGGTAATGCCATGGCTGAACTCACGAGGAAAGCGGATTGAAAGCAGTGGAGTTCCAACATAGTCGATTGCAGACATGCCAGTCAAGCATTCAGCACCGCCACCTGGTAATAACACACTTGCAGCCGTTAGCGTGGCCCTGTATCGTTGCGACACCCCTACTGTTGCTTGTTGACTCTACATGTCCGATTCCGCTGCTAACAAATTGATCCTGGTCGACGGCTCGTCGTTTCTGTTTCGCGCCTTTCACGCGGTTCCCCCCTTAACCAATGCCCAAGGCGAACCGACTAACGCTGTGTACGGGGTGTCCAATATGTTGCGCAAGCTGATCAACGACTACAACACGCCGTATATCACCGTGGTATTCGATGCGCCAGGCAAGACTTTTAGACATGATTTGTACGATCAATATAAAGCCCATAGACCACCGATGCCCGACGATTTACGCGTGCAAATTGCCCCTTTGCACGACTTGATCCGCTCTCTGGGTTTGCCGCTGATTATCGAACATGGCGTGGAGGCCGACGACGTGCTGGGCAGTCTGGCGCAAAATGCCGCGCGGCAAGGTTTTGAGGTGGTTATTTCCACCGGCGATAAGGATATGGCGCAATTGGTGAACGCGCAAATCACCCTGGAAAACACCATGACCAATACCCGCATGGATATTCAGGGTGTGCAGGACAAATTCGGCGTGAAGCCGGAGCAAATCATCGATTATCTGGCGCTAATGGGCGACGCGGTGGACAACATCCCCGGCGTACCGAAAGTCGGGCCGAAAACCGCCGCCAAGTGGTTGCAGGAATATGGCACCCTGGATAATTTGATCGCCCGCGCCGACGAGATTAAAGGCAAGATTGGAGATAATCTACGTGAGGCCTTGGATCAGCTACCTTTGTCCCGCGAACTGACTACCATCAAATGCGACGTGGCTTTGCATTACAGCCTGGACGATTTGAAGCGCAAGGAGCCGGACATGACAGCGCTGAAAAATCAACTGGGGCATTTGGGCTTTAGCAGTTGGTTGAAAACCTTGAACGGCGATGGCTCAACCCCCTCTCCAGCGGGAGAGGGGGGGGTGAGGGGAAATCAAAGTAGCCCCCCTTCATTTCAGCCTTTACCCGCGGAGGAGAATGAGCCGAAGGCCGCGCTTACCAGAAATTACCAAACCATCCTCACCCAAGCCGATTTCGATACCTGGCTGGAAAAACTCCGGCAAGCCGAACTATTCGCGTTCGACACCGAAACGACCAGCCTGAATTACAGCGACGCCCAAATTGTCGGCGTGTCGATTGCAGTAGACGCCGGTCAGGCTGCCTATCTACCCGTGGCGCACGATTATCCCGATGCGCCAGTTCAGCTCGACCGGCAAGCCGTATTGGACGCCTTGAAACCCTTACTCGAAGACCCAAACAAAGCCAAGCTGGGGCAAAACCTGAAATACGACAGCCATGTGTTGGTCAATCACGGCATCGCCTTACGCGGCATCCAACACGACACCATGCTGGAATCGTACGTGTTAAACAGCACCGCGACCAAGCACAATATGGATGATTTGGCTAAGCATTACCTAGGCGTGGACACCATTCATTTTGAAGACGTGGCCGGCAAGGGTGCCAAGCAGATTGGCTTTGCCGAAGTGGCTATCGAACAGGCCAGCGAATATGCCGCCGAGGATGCCGACATCACCTTACGCCTGCATCAAACCTTGTCCGCGCAACTGCAACAGCACCCCAGGCTATGGGCTTTGTATAACGATATTGAAGTGCCGCTGATTAGCGTACTGGCGCGCATCGAGGAAAACGGCGTGCTGATCGACAGCGCGATGCTGGCCCAGCAAAGCCTGGAGCTGGCAAACCGGATGATAGGCATCGAGCAGCAAGCCCACGATCTGGCCGGCTCGGCGTTTAACCTCGGTTCGCCCAAACAGATTCAGGAAATCTTGTACGACCGCCTGAACCTGCCGGTGCTGAAGAAAACCCCGAAAGGCCAACCGTCCACCGATGAATCGGTGTTGCAGGAACTGGCCGTGGATTACGCCTTGCCCAAGCTGATTCTGGATTTTCGTAGCATGAGCAAGCTCAAATCCACTTACACCGACAAATTGCCGCAACAGGTCAACGACCGCACCGGCCGGGTGCATACGTCTTATCATCAGGCCGTGGCCGCGACCGGGCGTTTGTCTTCGTCCGACCCTAATCTGCAAAACATCCCCATTCGTAGCGAAGAAGGTCGCAAGATCCGGCAGGCCTTCATTGCCCCACCCGGCTATAAAATTGTCGCCGCCGACTATTCGCAGATCGAGCTGCGGATCATGGCCCATCTCTCCGGCGATGCCGGCTTACTGGCAGCGTTTTCGCAAGGGGTGGACGTGCATAGCGCCACGGCGGCGGAAGTGTTCGAAGTGGAGCTGGATCAGGTTACTCACGATTTACGCCGCTCGGCCAAGGCCATCAATTTTGGCTTGATCTACGGCATGTCGGCGTTTGGTTTGGCGCAGCAGTTGGGCTTGCCGCGCAATCAGGCTCAGGCCTATATCGATCTGTACTTCAGCCGTTACCCCGGCGTGAAGCAATATATGGATAACACCCGCGAACTGGCTAAGCAGCAAGGCTACGTAGAAACCATTTTCGGCCGACGCCTGTATTTACCGGAGATTAATTCCCGCAACGCCGCTATGCGTCAATATGCCGAGCGCACCGCCATCAATGCGCCGATGCAAGGCACCGCCGCCGACATCATCAAACGGGCAATGCTGGCTTGCGACGCATGGATCGGTCTGGATAACCCGGACGTTAAAATGATCATGCAGGTACACGACGAACTGGTATTCGAGGTAGCGGAAGCGCGCTTGACGGAACAGATGGAAACCATACGCGGCATCATGTCCTCTGCCGCCGAGCTGCATGTGCCTTTGCTGGTGGAAGTGGGTAGCGGCGAGAATTGGGACGAAGCACATTGAGCGTTGCGGAGGCTGTTAGGCCATGAAATTCAAGTTCTGGGGAGTGCGCGGCTCAATCGCCACGCCGGGGCCGAGCACTGTTAAATATGGCGGCAACACCACCTGTATCGAGGTGACCAGTAGCGCCGGCGATTTAATTATTCTGGATGCCGGCACCGGTATCCACGCGCTGGCGCAGCGCTTGCCCAAACATCCGCTGACCGCGCACATCCTGATTACCCATACCCATTGGGATCATATTCAAGGCTTGCCGTTTTTCCTGCCGATGTTCAAGGCCGGCAATATCATCAACATCTACGGCGGCCTGGAGCCCTTGACTCATCAAGGCATCGAGCGGGCGATGCATGTGCAATTGCAGCACAGCTATTTCCCGATCAGCGAAGCCCAGTTGAAAGCCGAGGTGCGTTATTTCACACTAAAAGCCAATGCGCCTATTACCGTGGGTAGCGTGCGCGTGACGCCGACGGTGCTGAATCATCCGGTTTACAATTTTGGTTATCGCCTCGACGACGTCGACGGCAGCTCCCTGTTTTTTACCGGCGATTACGAACCGCAACTTAATCCCTATCAGGCCGATCATCCCGGCTACCCGGCCATGCAGGAATTGATCGAGCAAAAGCACGAGGAAGTGATAGCGGCGATGGCTGGTGTCGATGCGTTGATCATGGACAGTTCCTACACCGACGCCGAGTATGCCAACCGGCATGGCTGGGGGCACGGTACTTATCGCTCAGCGATGAATTTCGCGGCGCAAGCGGGCGCTAAGAGCTTGTTTTTGACGCATCATGAGCCGACGCGGAGTGATGCGGATTTGGAGGCGATTTTTCAAGCGCTTTTGCAGGTAGGCGGGAGTGAGGTTTCGGTTTGTTTGGCTCGGGAGGGGGAGGGGTTTGACTTGTTGGACTCTGGGGTTTCTAAATAAGTTTGTTCTGATTTTGCGGTAGTGTTTTGTGTCGCTAGCGCGACGGTTTGATTTAATGTCGGTTCGCGGACCGACAACCGCGATACTTTCTTTTGCTCCGCCAAAAGAAAGTATCCAAAGAAAAGGCGGCCCGGATGCCGATTATCTCCTGCGCTCCGAAGCTTTCGCCGGGGGTTGACGAAAGGGGCTTCCTGCCCCTTCGTCAACGTGCGGCATCCCTGCCGCACCCCTTCGGGCTATTCCCGCCGAAAGCTCCGGTGCTCGGCGCGGCATACGGGAGAAAACCGTCCGGTGATTTGAAAGTTGTTTAGCATTTCCTTGTTCCCACGCGCCGCGTGGGAATGAAGTCTCTCCGCGCCAGCGGTAACATACGACGAAGCTACCGAAAGAGGTCAAACCCATGGGCCGCAGCCGTTACCGCATTCTCCAATCCCAACAGCCACATTTCATAACCTGCACCGTCCTGAACTGGATACCATTGTTCACCCGACCGGCTACTGTACAAATCGTGCTGGACGCCCTGTTTTACCGCCAACAACAGCACAATTGGCGAATTTACGGCTACGTCATTCTGGAAAACCACTTGCACTTGCTGGTACAAGCTGACAATTTACCCAATCAACTAGCTCACTTTAAATCTTACACCGCACGCCAGTTGATCGATTATTTGCAAGCCATTAACTCCGAACGCTTGTTAATGCAATTGAACTGGTTCCGCAAGGCGCATAAAACTGATCGGGATTACCAGTTATGGGAAGAAGGTAGTCATCCACAGTTGATCGATAACCCCGACGTCTTGCGGCAGAAACTGGACTATATCCACCTGAATCCGGTCAAACGCGGTTATGTCGATTTACCGGAGCATTGGCGTTATTCGAGTGCGCGGAATTATGCGGGGCAGGAAGGATTGTTGCCGGTTTATAGGGATTGGTTTTGATCTGACCGCGGCGCGGCTGGTTTGCATTCCCACGCGGCGCGTGGGAACGAGGTGAACTAATCAGGCTTTCTTTTAGATGCGGCAAAACCAAATACTCCTGAGATTAACAACGCAATAGACGTAGGTTCCGGAATTTGGCTTACAGTAGTTTGATAGCCGAACCACTGGTGATCCGTGCTCCCATCGTTTACAGCGTAGTTATAGCTGGGGAAGTTACTCGTATTTGGAAGGTTATTATTGCCAGTTAACATGAAAAAAGCGAATAGCCCCGAAAAATCCTTAAATATCACTGCGCCAACTGTTGGGACTGGAGTCAAGAAAAGATTGGGGTTCCATGTAAACTCTGGTTCGAAAAGCTCCACGGATGGAGTAAGACCATTATCGTTGTATTCTATGTAGGATTGAATACCAGTTACGGAATTGGTCGCGGTGTCCCATGAGAAATTAAATACGAAGCTGTTACCGTCGCCGTCATTTCCAATTTCTATAAATTTAACAGATGCCGCGTTTGTTACGAATGGAAAGATAATTAGTACGGTAAGCAGTATATTATTGAATGTTTTCATGGCTTATCATCCTTAAAATTAAAATATTTGCGCGTAAAATATCATTGATTTACATGCATGTTTGTTATCGTTTTATGACATGCAGTAGATTTCTAAAGCATCCTAGCTTGATTGCTAACTCGTCGCAAACTTAGGGTGTAATATGCGTTAGCCGTATTACCAGATGTAGGTCTTTGAATTGGTGTAATACGCTGGCGCTGTTGTACCCCACGATTTCCAATACTAAACAAATTCCAAATCACGGGACGGTTTCCTCCCGTATGCCGCGCTGAGCACCGGAGTTTTTGAACGGAACAGCGCGGTAGGTCCGATTAGCACAGCGTAATCGGACGCATGTTGAATTAAATCTTTGGGAGTATGTACTGCTGCTAATAACGCAAACGATGATTGGAAGCCCCCTCATTCCTCCGAATACGCTTTGCTATTCGGAGCTACTCCACCAATCCCACGACGGAGGTTCTCCCGTATGCCGCGCCGAGCACCGGAGCTTTTGAACGGATTAGCCCTTTAGGGGCGATGCAGGGATGCATCGCGTTGCCGAAGGGGCAGGAAGCCCCTTTCGGCGACCCCGTTCAAAGGCGAGGAGCGCAGGGAACAAGCGGCATCCGGGTGGCCTTTTCTTTGGATACTTTCTTTTGGCCACGCAAAAGAAAGTATCTCGGCTGTCGGGCCGACAAATCGGCAGGATAGCCGATTTGCATGCGGAGCACCCGCAGGGCGAAACGCATGGATGTGTTTCGTGAAACCGACATCAAAACCAGCCGTCGCGCCAGCGACACAACCCCCAAACCCTACCCAGCATCAGACCGATTAACAGCCACCCTCTGATACCCTTTCCTAATCGCCAACGCCAACTCATGTACCGCCATCGCATAATGCGTGCTCTGGTTGTAGCGCGTAATCGCATAGAAATTAGGATGCCCCAATAAATATTCATCCTTGCTTTGATGCCTGAGCAACAAAAGCCGCAACGGATAATCGCAAGCACAGGTGTCAGCCGGTTCTACACCGGCTTTAACCAAGGTATCCAAAGGATAAGCGTGGTCCGCGCCCGGCTCCAAACTGTCGATGCCGCTAAAGCTGCCGCGCGTGGCCGAGACGATGGGTTTGCCGGCTTGCCAGCCGTGCTGGGCAAAGTAGTTGGCTACGCTGCCGATGACGTCCTCCGGGTTCCACAGGTCGCGGCGGCCGTCGCCGTTAAAGTCTACCGCCCATTGCAGAAAACTGCTGGGCATGAATTGGCCCAGGCCCATCGCGCCGGCGAACGAGCCGACCGGTTTGCCGGGGTCCAGGCCTTCTGTGCGGCTCATTACCAGAAAGTTTTCCAGTTCGCTGCGGAAATACTCGCCGCGTCGCTGATAATCAAAACCCAAGGTGGTCAAGGCATCGATGATTCTGTGGTTACCGACGAAACTGCCGAAGGTGGTTTCCACCGCCATGATACCCAGGATGTATTCGGCCGGTACGCCGTATTGCTGGCTGGCGCGTTGCAGGGTGGCATGATGCTGTTGCCAGAAGCTGATGCCGGCGTTGATATGCCGGTCGTCCAGAAATTGCGCGCGATAACGGGTCCAGCCGCCTTTGCTGGGTTTGCCTTTCATGCCCTGGTCCGATTTGGCCAGGTAATCCAGCGTCCATTGCTTGCGTTTGGCTTGCGAGAATAAGCCTTGCAGATATTCACGGTTGAAGCCGTGTTTCTGCACCATTTGCTCGATGAATTGCGTCAGGGCCGGATAGCCGGCGTAATCGCCACTGACTGTCGTGGCATGATAGCCGCCGACGCTGGCAAACGGCCGCAGGTCAGGCGTGGCTTGGCGCGACTGGTTGGGCGCGGTTTGTTGGGTAGGCGTACGGACGCGAGAATTTACTTTATCGCCGGCCGGCGGCTGCGAGGCGCAGCCCGCCAGCAATGCAATTAACAGTGCCGAACCGGCGTTTTGTAGCGAGACTTTACTAGGACTAAATGTATACAAGCGAGCTATATCCAGGATTATTTAAAAAGACTGCCTCCCTCGTCGTCGTTTTCGGCCAGCGTCATGCCGGCGGTTTCGAAATTGACGTTCTCGGCGCCCAACTTGATCATCAGGCGCACCTCATTACGGGAGTCGGCAGCGTGCAACGCGTCATCGTAACCAATTTTACCCGCTGTATACAGATCGTAAAGCGCTTGATCGAAAGTCTGCATGCCGTGCTCGCGCGAGCTTTTCATCAGCTCTTTTAGTTTGTGCACTTCGCCCTTGCGGACCATGTCCGATACCAAAGGCGTATTCAGCAGAATCTCGATGGCCGGGTAGCGGCCCTTGCCGTCGGCGCGTTGAATCAATTGCTGAGCGACAATGCCGCGCAGATTCAGCGACAAATCCATGAACAACTGGCCGTGCATTTCTTCCGGGAAGAAATGCAGAATGCGGTCTATGGCTTGGTTGGCGTTATTCGCGTGCAAGGTACAGACACACAAATGGCCGGTTTCGGCGAAGGTGATGGCGTGTTGCATCGTGTCCCGGCTTCTGACCTCGCCGATCAGAATCACGTCCGGGGCTTGGCGTAAGGTGTTTTTCAAAGCCACTTCGAAAGACTCGGTATCCAGCCCCACCTCGCGCTGGGTAATGATGCAGCCCTTGTGCGGATGAATAAACTCGATAGGGTCTTCGATGGAAATGATATGGCCGCTGCTGTTTTCGTTGCGGTGCCGAATCAAGGCCGCCAGCGAGGTGGATTTACCGGTGCCGGTGGCACCGACGAACATCACCAGACCGCGCTTGTACATGATCAATTCTTTCAACACCGGCGGCAGATGCAAGTCCTCGGCGCTGGGGATGGTGGTTTCGATGCGGCGCAACACCATGCCTGCGGAGTCGCGTTGGGTAAACGCGCTGACCCGGAACCGGCCCAACTCGTGGACGCTCAAAGCAAACTGGCATTCGCGGGTGTTTTCAAACTCGTCGCGTTGGCGTTGCGACATGATGCTGAGGACCAGCATCATGGTCTGTTCGCTGTTCAAAATGGTTTTGGACACTTCGATGACTTTGCCGTTGACTTTCATCGACGGCGGCCGGCCCGCGGTGATAAACAGGTCGGACGCTTTCTTTTCAACCATCAGGGCCAATAGCGCTTTAAAGTCCATGACGCCTCCTTAAAATTAACGGAACATGTCTTTGTTGACGGCTTTAACCATCGCGCCTTTCGCAGTAATCAAGCCTTTGTCGACCAATTCCTTCAGGTTTTGATCCAGGGTCTGCATGCCGTCTTTGCGGCCGGTTTGGATCGCGGAATACATTTGCGCCACCTTGGCTTCGCGGATCAGGTTGCGAATCGCCGGTGTGCCGACCATGATCTCGTGGGCGGCGATCCGGCCGCCGCCGACTTTTTTCAACAGGGTTTGCGAGATAACCGCTTGCAAGGACTCGGACAGCATCGCCCGGATCATGTCTTTTTCGGCGGCGGGGAACACGTCGATGATCCGGTCTATGGTTTTTGCGGCCGAGGTGGTATGCAGCGTGCCGAACACCAAGTGGCCGGTTTCCGCGGCGGTTAAGGCCAGGCGGATGGTTTCCAAGTCCCGCATCTCGCCGACCAGGATGATGTCCGGGTCTTCCCGCAGTGCCGAGCGCAAGGCTTCGTTAAAACCCAGCGTATCGCGATGCACCTCGCGCTGGTTAATCAAGCATTTTTGGCTTTCATGGACAAACTCGATCGGGTCTTCGACCGTCAGGATGTGTGCGTAATCGTTGGTGTTGATGTGATTTACCATCGCCGCCAGCGTGGTGGATTTACCGGAACCGGTCGGGCCGGTCACTAGAATCAGGCCGCGCGGTTTGGTGCAAAGCTCGGCGAAGAACTTGGGCGCATCCAGTTCTTCCAGTGTTAATACCTTGGACGGAATGGTCCGGAATACTGCGCCGGCGCCTCTATCCTGATTGAAGGCGTTGACCCGGAAGCGGGCCACGCCGGGCAGCGCGAAAGAAAAGTCGGTTTCCAGAAACTCTTCGTAATCGCGGCGCTGCTTGTCGTTCATGATGTCATAAATCAGCGCGTGGACTTCCTTATGATTTAACGACGGGATATTGATGCGGCGGATGTCGCCGTCCACCCGGATCATCGGCGGCAAGCCGGCGGAAAGATGCAAGTCGGAGGCTTTGTTTTTGACGGAAAAGGTCAATAGTTCGGCGATATCCATGATTTATGTCCCGGCAATAAAAGGAATGATCGTCGGCAAGGATAGTACACAATTCAAAACCGGCCGGCTTATTCGTCCATGGCAGCAACCCTTATGCTGGCGAGAGGTCTATCGGCTTAGCGGTGCTGGCTTTTTTCGGCGCAGCGAATGCATTGATTGGCGTAGGGCACCGCAGCCAAGCGTTCCTTTTTAATGGGTTCGCCGCAGCTCAGGCAAATGCCGTAGGTGCCGGCATCGATACGGGAAATGGCTTGTTTGATTTTTTCGACTTCGTCGCGCGTGGCGTTGCCCAGAGCGTCCAATACCTCGTCGTTTTCGGTTTCGACAGCCTGTTCGGAAAAGTCCTGGGCCAGCGGTTTATCGGTGTGTCTGACGTCTTCGGTGATTTTCCCCAGTCTATCGTCCAGGTCTTCCAGCATGTTCAATAATTGGTCGCGTACATCTGCATAGTCTTTCATGGCACTCTCCGCAGCAGGGCTGCATGGTTTAATAACCGGCTTCTGCCGGCCGGATAGTCAATCCCTGGTTTATACAATGAAGCCGATAGCAGGTGCAACCAAGCTGATCTATACTCGAGTCATTGACCTTTCTTGCCTTTTGCACAATGGACCTTGCTCTCGATCGCTTACTCGCCGCCGCCAATCAAGTCATTCTCGGTAAACAGCAACAAATTCGCCTGGCGGTTTGTTGTCTGTTAGCCAGGGGACATTTGCTAATCGAGGATATTCCCGGTGTCGGCAAAACTACGCTGTCTCACACGTTGGCGCGCTTGTTTGGTCTGGAATATCAGCGGATTCAATTCACCAGCGATATTTTGCCGGCCGACATCGTCGGTTCCTCGGTATTCGATGCCCATCAGCAGCTATTCAGTTTTCATCCGGGGCCGATTTTCAAACAAATGATCCTGGCCGACGAAATCAACCGGGCCACACCCAAGGCGCAAAGTGCCTTGTTGGAAGCGATGGAAGAACGGCAGGTGACGGTCGAAGGCCGTACCTATCCCTTACCGCAACCGTTTTTCGTCATAGCCACCCAAAATCCGGCCCATCAAATCGGCACTTTCCCATTGCCGGAATCGCAAGTAGACCGGTTTTTGATGCGCATTGAACTGGGTTATCCCAGCCGGCAGGCCGAACGCGAGTTGCTGAGTGGCCAACCCCGGCATGTATTGATCGACGAATTGCCAGTCGCGTTACTGCCCGCGCAATTAACGGACTTGCAACAGGCGGCGGATCAGGTGCATGTGTCGCCGGCCTTACTGGATTATCTGCAAGCCATTCTGGCCTTCAGCCGCCAATCCACGGACTTTGCCGCTGGTCTCTCGCCGCGCGCGGGCCTGGGATTGTTGGCCGCCGCCAAGGCTTGGGCGCTGATCGATAAGCGCAAGGCCGTTCTGCCAGAAGACTTGCAAGCGGTATTGCCGGCGGTGGCCGGGCATCGTTTGAACGTGGGCGCCAACGACTCGGCGGCCATCGTCGCCCCTATTCTCAAGCATGTGCCGGTACTTTGACCGAAGCGGCCTTATCTTTAAAACAGCGCCTTAAACTGTCGCGCTTTTTTAGCGGCGAGGCTCCAACCGCCGGGCCGATTGTGTTGACGCAGCGGCGGGTGTTTATTTTGCCGACGCAACGCGGCTTGGCGTTTGTATTGTTGATTTTGTTGCTGGTACTGATCGGCTTTGTCTACAACAATAATCTGGCTTATTTACTGGGGTTTTTGCTGGCCAGCATTTTTTTCGTGACCATCCTGCACAGCTTTAAAGCCTTGGCGGGATTAACAATTCAACCCGCCCGCCAGCAGGCAGTGTTTGCCGGCCAAGCCGGGCCGTTTCGTTTTCAGATCAGCAATCCGGGTTCCCAGCCGCGTTTTGCTGTCGATCTGACTTTGCAATCCGAGCTGTCTATCAGCTTAGCCGCCGAGCAAAGCCAAACCGTCACACTGTATCAATCCACCCAGCAACGCGGCTGGCAGTTGCCGGGTACGCTGACCCTTTCCAGTACCTACCCCTTGGGTTTATTTCGAGCTTGGGCACCGCTGCGGTTTGATAGCCCTCTGCTGGTGTATCCCAAGCCGGCCAGCCAGCAACTGCCGTTTCCAGATAGCGACGGAGGTCAGGATAGGCCAGGTCAAAACCGCCGCAGCGGCGATGAGTTTGACGGGGTAAGAGTTTATCAGAGGGGCGACGCGATTCGGCAAATCCATTGGAAAGCCTTCGCCAAAGGCCAAGGTGTGCACAGTAAATACTACAGCGGTGCCAGTTCCAGCGAGTTGTGGCTGGATTATCAACAGGCACCGGGCCATCACACCGAAGAGCGCCTCAGCCAGTTGTGCCGTTGGGTGGTGGACGCCGAACAGACCGGGTTACGCTACGGCTTGCTGCTGCCTGGCTTGCGTCTGCCGCCGGACAACGGCGCCGCGCATTATCGTAGCTGTCTGCAAGCCTTGGCGCTGTTTTGAGCATGCCGTTTCTGCCTTCCACGCGCTTGATGTTGTTTATGCTGGGTTCGATAGGGCTAATCACGTTGCCGCATGCCTGGCATATCCCGCCGCTATTGTTCGGTTTTTTTACGCTACTGCTGCTTTGGCGCTTGCTCTGCATCTGGCGACCTCACTATTTACCGAACCGGTTCGCGGTATTTTTGTTGATGTTGATCGGTATTGGGTTGCTTTACAGTCAGCAACACTCGGTATTTGGCCGGGATGCCGGTACCAGTTTGTTTGTGGTGGCGCTGGGTTTAAAGTTGCTGGAAATTCACGGCAGGCGCGATGTGTATGTGATCGTTTATCTGGCTTTCATCGTTGCCGTGACGCAGTTTTTGTACGAAGAAAGCATTTTGATGGCGCTCTACATTCTGCTGGTATGTGGGGTGCTGCTGGCTACTTTGATTACGCAAAACAGTCAGACGCCGCAAACGCTGGCGGCTTTAAAAACTTCGGCGGCAATTATTATGCAAAGCCTGCCGCTAGCTTTGGTGCTATTTGTGTTGTTTCCGCGTCTGGAAGCGCCGCATTGGAGTTGGCTGGACGACGATACCCGCGCCAAAAGTGGTCTGAGCAATACCTTGGAACCCGGCTCGATTGCCGAATTAAGTCTGTCGCCGGAACTGGTGTTTAGGGTCAAATTCGACGGGAATCTGCCGCCGCCATCCCAGCGCTATTGGCGCGGACCGATTTACGCCAGTACCGACGGAGTAAGCTGGCGCGCGCCACCGGTGTTGGGCCGCGAGAACAACCCGGATCAACTCACGTTCAGCGATCCGAGCTATGCTTACACGCTGATGATGGAGCCGCAGAAGCAAAACTGGGTGTTTGCGCTGGAGATGCCCACCGAGTTTGGCGGCGGGTTACGCCGCAACGGTTTATATCAGCTAATCACTAATAAAAACCCCGGCGACCGCGCCGAGTATCGGCTTAGCTCGTCGCCTATTTATAACACTGGCGGTATCAGCAAATTCGAGCGCCGGGAAAACCTGCAACTACCTGGCAAACCATCGGACAGAGTGGTCGAACTGGTTAAGCAGTTACAAGGCCAGCCAGCACAGCCCGAGTTATTTATCGGCAATCTGTTACAGCATTTTCGCCAGGAACATTTTCATTACACCCTTAGTCCGGAGGCGATGCCGGATAAACCCATAGAGACCTTTTTGTTCGAGCGCCGCGCTGGCTTTTGCAGCCATTACGCCACGGCCTTCGTGTATTTGCTGCGGGTGGCGGAGATTCCGGCCCGGGTGGTGGGCGGTTATCAAGGCGGACAGATCAACGACGTCGGCGGCTTTCTGGAGATCAGGCAGGCCGACGCGCATGCCTGGGCGGAAGCGTGGTTGGACGGGCGCGGCTGGGTACGATTCGATCCGACCGCCGCCATCGCCCCGGAACGCATCGAACGCGGGGTGAATGTGGATTTACAAATCGCCAGCGGCGCGGTTAATTTCAGCCCGATCCAACTCGACGCAAAAACCTTATCCTGGCTGCAACGCGGCCGGCAACTCTGGCAAAGCGTCGATTACAACTGGCAACGCTGGATCATCAATTACGACACGGTTAATCAGAGAGCGTTTTTACAAAGCCTGGGGATAGATAATTTCGTCAAGCTCGGTTATTGGCTGTTGATTAGCGTTGCCGGTGTCGGCGGGGTATTGGCTTGGCGCTTGTTGCGGCCCAACCTGCGCCGCCAAGACCCTGCCCTGGTGTTGTACCGGCAGTTTTGCGCCAAGTTGGGTAAAGCCGGCTTAAGAGTTGAAATTGGCGACGGCCCGCAAACCGTCGCCGAGCGCGCGAAAGAACTGCGCCCGGATTTGGCCGAAGCAATTGAGCGGATTGCCGCGACTTATATTCGCTTACGCTACCAAAACGACAGCAAAATCGAGGATTTGCGGGTTTTAAAAATGCTGGTCACTAGCTTTCGGGTTTAATTATACCTTTCCCACTTCAAGTTTCGGCACATCTGCTCCCTCTCCCTTTGGGAGAGGGCTGGGGTGAGGGAATCAAAAAAGCGAAATTTGCAGTGCGATGACTATAAATTGATTAGGTGAGACTTCATTCGCACTAAACAGAGGTCGGATAAATTCGTCCCTACCGGATTAATGCAAATCCGGCACCTCTTCACCCGCTTTTTGCGCAGGTTGCTTGGCCGCTGCAGCGGCTTGTTCCTGTTGTTTTTGTTTATTGCCTTCGCCGAACATCACCGCACCGGCCATAAATATCGCGCCGGCGATAGCCATGATAGGCAGGCGGCCGGGTTTATCCATCCACAGCAGTATCCACTTGGGCTTGATCATACCGACGATCAATATAATCACCGCCAAAATCATTACGTTAAAACTGTAGTAGATCAAAGTATTCATGAATCGGAACCCTGTTTCCAGCAAGTTAAAGAGACATACATTATTATTAGCCGCGTGACCGTTGGCAATACACAATTCATTTTCACAACTTAGGAGGCGCTATGGGCGGCTTTGGTTTGTTAGCAATAGTGACGGTAGCGTTTGCCGTAATTCTGGTATACAAGAGCGTGCAATCGGTCCCACAAGGGATGGAGTATACCGTGGAACGTTTTGGAAAATACACGAGAACTCTGAGTCCAGGCTTGGATTTTATTATGCCCATCGTCGAGAGTATCGGCCGCAAACTTAATATGATGGAACAGGTGTTGGACGTGCCGTCGCAGGAAGTAATCACCAAGGACAACGCGATGGTGCGGGTCGATGGCGTGGTGTTTTACCAGATCATGGATGCCGCCAAGGCCGCATATGAGATTACTTATCTGGACATGGCCATCATCAATCTGGTCATGACCAATATCCGTACCGTCATGGGCTCCATGGATCTGGACGAACTGCTATCGCGTCGCGACGAAATCAACGCCCGCCTGTTGACCGTCGTCGATGAAGCCACTTCGCCCTGGGGACTTAAAGTCACCCGTATCGAAATCAAAGACATTGCCCCGCCCAAAGACTTGGTCGACTCCATGGCCAGACAAATGAAAGCTGAGCGGGAAAAACGCGCGCAGATTCTGGAAGCCGAAGGCTTGCGGCAAGCAGAAATTCTCAAAGCCGAAGGCTTGAAACAAGGCGCGATTCTGGACGCCGAAGGCCGTAAGGAAGCCGCGTTCCGTGACGCCGAAGCCCGCGAACGTTTGGCCGAAGCAGAAGCCCGCGCTACCATGATGGTGTCCGAAGCCATATCCAAGGGCGACGTGCAGGCCATCAATTACTTCGTCGCGCAAAAATACATTGAGTCTTTAAAAGAAGTCGCCTCGGCCAACAACAGCAAGCTGATCTTCATGCCGCTGGAGGCTTCCAGCGTGATCGGGGCCTTGGGCGGCATCGGTGAATTGGCTAAAGAAGCTTTAAATAAAAAGGCCTGATTATGTGGGAACAGGACATCGTGTTTTGGTACTGGTGGGTGCTGGCGGTGGGCTTTCTAGCCTTGGAAATTGTCGTCACCGGTTTCTTTTTCCTGTGGCTGGCGGTGTCGGCGTTTATCGTCGGCGCGGCGGTGTTGTTAGTGCCGGTTACACCGTTCAACGTGCAGTTGCTGCTGTTTTCCTTGCTGGCAGTGTTGTCGGTGCTGGCTTGGCGTAAATACGCCCGGAATCGGGCAGTGACCGTTACGGATCATCCTTTATTAAATCAGCGCGGGGCTCAGTATATTGGCCGTACCTTTTTTCTGATCGCACCGATTGAGAATGGTCAGGGCAAGATTAAGGCCGACGATACGGTTTGGAAGGTGCATGGGGAGGATAGTCCGATGGGGGCGAAAGTAAGAGTTGTGGCGGTTAAGGGGACTGTGTTTGAGGTGGAGGTTTGTGGGTGATTTTGTTTTTTCGTAGCCCGGATGCAATCCGGGATTGATGGCCTTCAGCCCTGGATTACGCTTTGCTTCATCCAGGCTACCTGCTATATCGTATTTTGCCAAAATGAAATCAAAATCAATTTGTCGTGCACGGATAATTTCTGCTTTGGATAAACATATGCAACCAGCAACTTATGGGGGTTGCTGGTGTTATCCAACTTCCAGCTCGATCTGTTATGCAAGGGTTAGATAAAAATCAACGTAATTCCTGGGTCGTCAGTAATCGCACACTACTACCAACAGGATATAGCGATACTCAAATCCATCCTCAGCATCTCTTAAATTCTGAAATCATCGAAACTCCAGAAGAACTTGCAGCTTGGTTAAAAGAGAAACTGGTTGATTTAGACTAAATAATGCTTTGCATGGTAGGGTGGGCACGGTTTTTGTGCCCACGTGGGAAGTATCAGAAAATATTGTGTCGCTGACGCGGCGGCTTGATTAAGTGTCGGTTCTCGGACCGACAACCGAGATACTTTCTTTTGCTCCGCCAAAAGAAAGTATCCAAAGAAAAGGCGGCACGGATGCCGCTTGTTCCCTGCGTTCCTCGCTTTCGCCGGGAGTTGCCGAAAGGGGCTTCCTGCCCCTTCGTCAACGTGCGGCATCCCTGCCGCACCCCTGCGGGCTGATCCCGTCGAAAGCTCCGGTACTCGGCGCGGCATACGGGAGAAACCCCGTCCCACAAGCATATTCTTCGCATTATTTTTAATGCTGTATACCTGACAAGGCTGCGGGTGCGGGGTTGATGCCGTCATTCCGGCATGGATTGCCGGAGTTTCGTAGGGTGGGCACGAATTTTGTGCCCACGCGGATTTGCGCCCACCCTTAATTATTGGTGGGCGAAAAACGTTACCCGCCATTTTGGAATCACATTCGCGTGCCCACCGCTGTGGATGGAGATCGCAGATACTTCGGGTGACAGGCTTATTAACCCGACCTATTTATCACTGGTATTCCGTTCGGGCTGAGCTCGTTGACGCCCAGGCTGGTGCGCCCTTCGATAAACTCAGGGCGAATGGTATTTAAGGGTCGGGTTAAAACTTATTTATTATCAATAGACTACCTTCAAACAACATGTACTGCCCTACTCACTTTCAAGAAGACAAGCCTGCCGAACTGGTCGGCCTTATCGAGCAGTTTCCTTTGGCAACGGTGATTTATCAGGGTGATGATGGCCTGACTGCCGAGCATATCCCACTGCTGTATGAAGCCAGGCCTGGCGGCCTTGGCAAGCTTATGGGGCATGTCGCCAAAAACAATCCACTTTGGCAAGTTGCACCTGAGCAAGAGCTCTTGCTTGTGTTTCAAGGGCCCTCGACGTACATTTCGCCCAACTGGTACGCCAGCAAAAGCCAAGCGGGCAAGGTGGTGCCTACCTGGAACTATGCGGTTGTCCATGCTCACTGTACGCTCAACGCCACCCACGACCCAGCGCAAGTGCTCCGCATCATCACCGAGCTAACCGATAAAAACGAAGCCGCGCAGGCGCATCCTTGGCGAGTCACGGATGCCCCTGCCGAATTTACCAAAAAGCTGCTGGGCAACATTGTCGGCATCAGCCTTGAGATTAAACGCTGGCAGGGCAAATGGAAGGTCAGTCAGAACCAGACACAGCAGAATCGGCAATCGGTTATCGAGGGCTTGCGCTCAGAAGACTCGGATGCACAACGTCAAATGGCGCTGCTGGTGCAGTCGCATGCTACAAGGAGCGATTAGCGAAGCGTAACCGTGCGCAAGATTCACACGTGGATTGCCGAGCTTTCAGCGGCATATCGAACAGAATAATTACGCTGTAAACGCCGGTGTTAATTCCGGCCTAAATGGCTAACATCATAAATATTCCCTGGAGTCTGGATTCCGACAATCCATGCCGGAATGACGGCGTTAACCCAGTGTTCATAGCCTTGCTAGGGATTCAGCATTAACAACAATGCGAGAGTTTTCTTGTGGCACGAAGTTCTTCAGTATACCGGCCTACGTGAGCTTGCGGCGGGATCGGCCCCGCTGGTGGGCCGCACGGGTGCGGCACGCTGCCTGAGGGTCAGGAAGGGCCTTTCGTCACTCTCCGGCGCACACGCCTGACATTTATCGAACCTCAATCATTCGATGTCCTTCCACCCCCGATAAACATGGTGCGCAAATGCCCCTATTTCCCGGCATTGCCTGTATAATCCTCATCAGAGTTGGCCGAACAGTCGCCGTTTTATGCAAATAAAAGGGAGGAAAGTCCGGGCTCCATAGGGCAGGGTGCCAGGTAATGCCTGGGAGGCGTGAGCCTACGGAAAGTGCCGCAGAAATTATACCGCCTGGTTCTTCGGAACTCGGTAAGGGTGAAATGGTGCGGTAAGAGCGCACCGCGCAACTGGTAACAGGTGTGGCAGGGTAAACCCCACCCGGAGCAAGATCAAATAGAGGAGCATTGGCGTGGCCCGCGCTGCTCCTGGGTAGATTGCTTGAGCGTCAGAGTGATCTGACGCCTAGATGAATGGCTGTTCAAGACAGAACCCGGCTTACAGGCCAACTCTTTCTCTTCTTTTTCTTTTGCAATCCGCAAAATACTCCATGACAGCAAAATCCGACGAATTTTTCCGCAAGGCAGATCAGTTGATTGCCGCCGGCCGCTTCATCGACAGCAAGGGCTGGGTGCCCGCTACCAGCGGTAATTTCTCCGCCAAACTCAGCGACGGCAATATTGCCATCACTGTGTCCGGCCGGCATAAAGGCCGCTTGCAAGCCGATGACATCATGTTGATCGACAGCAAAGGCAATTCCCTGGACGGTAAAAAACCGTCGGCGGAAACGCTATTGCATACTTCGCTGTACCAACGTTTTCCGGATGTTCAGGCGGTTTTGCACCCGCATTCGATCAACGCCACGTTGACAGCACGCTTGTTCAAGCATGAGATCGTGCTGAAGGATTACGAACTGCTCAAAGCGTTCACCGGCATCAACACCCATGAAACTCGGATTTCCATCCCCATTTTCGGTAACGATCAGGATATTCCCAGATTAGCCGACAAGGTAGAAAATTATCTGGACCGCCATGACCATGCGGTTTACGGCTATATTATCGCCGGCCACGGTTTTTACACCTGGGGCGCATCGGTCGACGACGCCTTGCGCCACCTGGAAGCACTGGAATTTTTATTTGATGTTGAAATTCGCCTACATGGAGTAACACGATTATGAGCGCATTAACCCTCTACCCTGCCAATCAACCGCAACAAGGCAATACTTTCCGGGACTTTGCCGACATCGCCGAGCAGTTGCAAGGGATTGGCGTACAGTTCGAACGCTGGCAGGCCGATTGCGAGTTTTCGGCGGCGGACGATGCCGAGGCAGTATTAAAGGCTTATGCAAGTTCGATAGACAAACTCAAGCAAGAATACGGTTTTCAGTCGGTGGACGTGATCAGCCTGAACGCCGACCACCCGAATAAAGATGCGTTACGGCAGAAGTTTTTAGCCGAGCACACGCACAGCGATTTCGAAGTCCGCTTCTTCGTGGAAGGCAAAGGGCTGTTTTATCTGCATGTCGGCGACCAGGTTTATGCGGTACTGTGCGAGCAAGGCGATCTGATCAGCGTGCCGGCCAATACTACGCACTGGTTCGATATGGGCGAAAACCCGGCGTTTAAATGCATCCGTTTGTTCACCACCGAAGACGGCTGGGTGGCCGAGTTTACCGGCGATCCGATTGCCGAAAGCTTTCCGACGCTGGACCAATATCTGACGACCTTATGATCAAAGCCATCGTCACCGATATCGAAGGCACGACTTCATCGCTGTCGTTTGTAAAAGATGTGTTGTTCCCGTATGCCCGCTCCCGCTTGCCGGATTTTATTAAAAGTCATCAAGGGCAAGACGCGATAAAGCTAATATTGGCTGAGGCCAAGCAAATTGCCGGCGGCGAACTGGACGAGGAAGCGCTGGTTGCGCAATTTATTCACTGGATTGATACCGATCAGAAAATTACGCCGTTAAAATCCTTACAGGGCTTGATCTGGCAGGAGGGCTATCGCAACGGCGATTTCACCGGTCATGTCTACGAAGATGCCGTGCGCAACTTAAGAAACTGGTTTGGCCTGGGCTATAAGCTGTATGTCTATTCCTCCGGCTCGGTGCATGCCCAAAAACTGCTATTTGGTTACAGCGACTTCGGCGATCTCACGCCAATATTTTCCGGTTACTTCGATACGCACATTGGCGGCAAGAAGGAGGCCGTTTCCTATGAGCGGATTGCCGCCGAGCTTGGCTTGCCGGCCGAACAGATCCTGTTTTTGTCCGATATAAAGGACGAATTGGACGCTGCCCGTCAGGCCGGCTTGGCTACTTGCTGGCTGGTGCGCGAGCAGACGCCAGATGGCGGCGCCGAGCATGTGCAAGTCAGCGATTTTGACGGCATTCATCTGTAAACCCGGCACTATTTGCCTATGAAAATAGCCATCCTGTCGCGCGACGCGACGCTGTATTCCAGCGTCCGGCTGCTGGAAGCCGCCGCCGCTCGCGGCCATGAGGCCAGGGTATTGGACCCGACTCACTGTTACATGAACATCACTTCCATGAAGCCGTCCATTCATTACATGGGCGAAAATCTAGTGGGCTACGATGCGGTTATTCCCCGCATCGGCGCCTCTATAACCTTTTACGGCACCGCGGTTTTGCGGCAGTTCGAGGTGATGAATACTTTCGTCCTCAACAATTCCGCATCCATCAGCCGCTCCCGCGACAAACTGGCGTCCAGCCAGTTGCTGGCCCGCAAGGGCATCGATCTGCCGATTACCGCGTTTGCCCACAATCCGGACAATATCGAAGATCTAATCGCCGAAGTCGGCGGCGCACCGCTGGTGATCAAATTGGTGGAAGGCTCGCAAGGCATAGGCGTGGTACTCGCTGAAACCCATAACGCCGCGCATAGCGTGATTCAGGCGTTCATGGGCCTTAATGCCAATATCATGGTGCAGGAGTTCATTCAAGAGGCTGCCGGTAGCGACATCCGCTGCTTCGTGATTGGGGATAAGGTGGTGGCGGCGATGAAGCGGCAAGGCCGCGAGGGCGAGTTTCGTTCCAATCTGCATCGCGGCGGCACGGCCACGCTAGTCAGATTGACTCCGCAGGAACGTTCGGCGGCAGTACGTGCCGCCAAAATCATGGGCCTAAATGTCTGCGGCGTCGACTTGCTGCGTTCCAAACGCGGCCCGCTGGTGATGGAAGTCAATTCCTCGCCTGGTTTGGAAGGCATAGAAAAGACCAGCGACAAGGATATCGCCGGCTTGATGATCGACTATATTGAAAAGAACGTCGGGAAAAATAAATCCGGGTAATCGGCAACCCGGATTTAAGAAATTGAATAATTAAAGCGGTCGAGGGTGGATAGCTGGTTGGGCTATCAGCACCCTGTCGAGTTTGTCTATTTTTCCAGCGAAACAAATGCTAATTTGGAAATGCCGGCATGCTGTACGGTGGCCATCACTTCCGCAACCTTGCCGTAATTCACGCCTTGATCGGCATAAATGTGAACGATTAGCTCGGGGTTACCGGCCAATTCATTTCTTAACGTCGTATCCAACGCCGCTAAATCCGCCACGGCGTTTTTATTCAGGGTCACGGCGCCTTGCGCGTCGATACCCAATTGCATCGGCTGTTTTTCCAAATCCGGCGTAGTGGAAGCCGTTTTCGGCAAAGCCACATTGACCGATTGGGTCAACAACGGTGCGGTGACCAACAAGATAATCACCAACACCAACATCACATCTACCAGCGGCGTAACATTAATCTCGCTAACCGGCCCGTCGTCGTCTGAGTTTGTTTTAAATCCCATGTAATTAATCCTTGCTTTTACTGGTATTGATGTTTGAGTCGCCGAAGGCGATGTGGAGAAAACCCTCGACGAAATTTTCCAGCGAAGCCCGATGGTGCTTGGCGCGACGCTGGAAGAAATTATAGGCCAACACTGCCGGTACGGCTACGGCGATACCGATGGCTGTGGCAATTAATGCATCGCCGATAGGCCCGGCAACTACGTCCAAACTGGCCGAACCGCTGGCGCTGATGTCGTGCATGGCATGCATAATGCCAAGTACGGTGCCGAACAAGCCGACAAATGGCGCGGTACTGCCGATGCTGGCCAGCATGGTCAAGCCGCTTTCCATCCGGCGCTGCTCGTCCTGCGTCTGCTTACGTAGGGTTTGTTCCAGTAAATCTTGAGGGGATCCACGAAATTTCAGGCTGGTGCAGGTTTCCGGATGCGTCATTTCCGCCAACCAGGCAAAGCCGCAGGCTGCGACGCGAGCTTTCGGGCCGCGCGCGGTTTCGGCGGGCAGTTGCTCGGCGGCATTTAAATCGGTAGTGTCCCAAAAAGCGCTGTCGTATCGTTTGTTGTAATAATTATTCTTGGCAAACTGCCAGATTTTGAAAAAAATCAACGTCCACGTTATCAACGAAAACACTAGCAATGTGTAAAGGGTAGCGTCGATAACCGCTTCCGGGGCTATATGGTAGGGCATTAATCTCTCCGATTTTTATTCACGCAAAGTAAAAATTATTGGCACAATCACCGAACTGGCCACCGGCGTTTCGCCGCGTTTGGCCGGAATGAATTTCCATTTTTTCACGGCTTCCACCGCCGATTCGTCAAGCATCTCGTGACCGCTACTGTGCTCAACCGCCACCGAATCGCTTAAACCCTCCGCCGAAACTTGCACCCGTAACATCACCTTGCCCTGCCATCCGCGGCTTTTAGCAATCATCGGATATTCAGGCTTGGGGTTGTGGGCGTAATTAGCTCGAAAATTAGCTTCGGTAAACTGCTCGGCGTTGGTAGCGGTAGTGCTGGTTGTCGTAGTCGTCACCGGCGTGCTATTCGCGGTGCTGGTTACCGGTGTCGGTTGCGGCTCGGAAACAGGCTCCACCGGCGCATATTCCGGCGCCTTTTGCACTATGGGCGGCGCTTTTTTGGGAACCGGCTTCGGCTGCGGCTTTTTCGGCGGCGGCTCTTTTTTGGGTGGCGGCGGTGCTGGAGGCGGCGGAGCGGCGGCGGGCTTTGGCGCGGACATCGCTATCATCGATACTTCCATCATCAAAGGCTGTGCCGGCGTGACTTTTTCCTCGGGTTTCAATAATTGCTGCAAACCCCAAATATGCAGCAATAATACCAACAGGGTTAACAACCTCAGCATGCTGGCGGGCCGCTCTTCTCCCAATAGCCTTCGCCAAAATGATCCGGAACCGCTTGCCACTGCCGGCAGATAACCGCCGAATGACGCTAACTCTTTATTTTGCAAAGCATCCTCGTGGTTTTTAAATAAATACATATAAACTGTTGAATACAAAATTAAGCGCGATTCGAATTTAGCCGCGCATTGTAAATTAATACGTCCTAGCGCGACAGCCATCCTTACAGGAGATGATGCTATCTAACCATTCCCTACTAAGACGTTTCAGCCGCTAAAATCCCCACCGGCTAACGACGATTTCGGGCTAAATTACAATCTGTGGCATAATTTCCGTTCCCGTCTTGTATCTCCGATTCATTCCATATGTCCGTAAAACAATCCGATCATACCCAGGGACAAGTCAACACACTGGCTTTAAGTGCGATAGGCGTAGTGTTTGGGGACATCGGCACCAGCCCATTGTATGCGGTAAAAGAGGTTTTTCACGGTGGCTTGCCGACCGACGCCACCCATGTGCTCGGGGTGTTGTCCTTGATCTTTTGGGCCATCACCTTGGTGGTCACCACCAAATACGCGATTTTTATCATGCGCGCCGACAACAAGGGCGAAGGCGGCATCATGGCCTTGATGGCCTTGGCGCTGCACGGTTCCAAGGACAATCCAAAACGTAAGGCATTTATCGTCACCATTGGCCTGCTTGGTGCTTCGCTGTTTTACGGCGACAGCATGATTACGCCGGCTATTTCGGTACTCAGCGCCGTGGAAGGCTTGCAAATCGTGGCGCCGCGCCTGGAACACTACGTTTTGCCGATTACCATCGTTGTGCTCAGCGTGCTGTTCTTTATCCAGACCAAAGGCACGGGTAAGGTCGGCAGAATGTTCGCGCCCATCATGTGTTTCTGGTTTGCCACGCTCGGCGTTCTGGGCGCCGTGAATATTGTCCAACATCCCGATGTGTTGATGGCCGTCAATCCCTATTATGCGGTCAGTTTGTTGTTCGAACTGGGCTGGAAGGGTTTTTTGATCATGGGGGCTGTGGTACTGGCGATAACCGGCGCAGAGGCGCTGTATGCAGATATGGGCCATTTCGGCTTGAAACCGATTCGGCGGGCTTGGTTTGGTTTCGTATTTCCGGCCTTGCTGCTGAATTACTTCGGTCAAGGCGCATTGCTGATCGGCAACCCGCACGCCATCGAAAACCCGTTTTACTTGATGGCGCCAAATTGGGCGCTATATCCGATGCTTATTCTCTCGACCTTGGCCACGGTAATTGCCTCGCAAGCCGTGATTTCCGGGGCTTTTTCGGTAACTCGACAAGCTATCCAGCTTGGTTACTGCCCAAGAATGAATGTCCGCCATACGTCCGGCGACGAAATGGGCCAAGTCTATTTGCCTGCCGTCAATTGGTTGCTGATGGTCTCGGTGTTTATTTTAGTTTTGAGCTTCAGATCTTCGTCCGCATTGGCATCGGCTTACGGTATTGCTGTGACCGGCACGATGATCGTCGATACCATCCTGGCGTTTATCGTGATCCAGGCGCTGTGGCAATGGAACAAAGCTACCAGCATTACCTTCCTGTCGACGTTTTTGATTATCGATTTGATGTTCCTGTCTTCCAACAGCCTGAAAATTCCGCACGGCGGCTGGCTGCCGCTCGTTGTAGGCACCGTGCTGTTTCTGATCATGACCACCTGGATCAAAGGCAAGGAATTGTTAGCCAGATACCTGGACGAAAAGCGGGTATTGTTCGAGGAGTTAGACGAACGCTTGAAAGACCGACCCCTGGTTACCGTACCCGGCACCGCAATCTATATGGCCCGCAGCGTCCATGGCGTGCCGCAGGTTTTACTGCATAACCTGGAGCACAACCATGTGATGCATGAAAAACTCATCGTGTTGACCATCGTGACTCGCGAAGAACCTTATGTGGATGAAGCGCATAGGGTGAAAATCCGCATGTTCGGCGATAGCGGCGGCTTTTACCGGGTGAAATTGTATTTCGGCTTTCAGGAGGAGCAGGATGTGCGCCGCGCCCTGCAACTTTGCCGCCATGAAGGCTTGGATATCGATCAAAAAACCGTATCGTTTTTTATCGGTAGCGAGCGGCTTTCGTTCCGTCGGAAAAGCCCGATGCCAAAATGGCGCCGCTCCTTGTTCAGCTTTTTGACGCATAACTCCACCAGCGCGATCGAATATTTCAAAATCCCCGTCGAACGGATAATCGAGCTGGGGATTCGTATCGAATTGTAGACATTTACTGGCCGCCTCGGCGCGGTTAGTCGCCACGCCTGCCGAAACGGCCGCCCCAACCGCCGTGCTGTTGACGGTCACCGTCGTTATCCCTATGACCGAAACCCCGTTCTTGCCGATCCTGCATAGATTGTTCGTGATGTGGCATTTGTTCGGCATGCCGTTCACGACCAAAGTCCCGACGCCCGAAATCCCGTCCTTGCCAACCGCCAACACGATGATCGAAATGCGGCGCAGGTTGATGCCAGTCATGGTGATCGTCGTGATGATGCTCCGAGCGATAATTGGGCTGCACGTAGTAACGGCCATACGTGATGCTGGTGCTCGGGCTGGCATAGCCGCGACCATAATTTTGCGAATAGCTGGGCGATGAATAGCCGCCGCCGTAACCTACATAGCCACGCTGATAATAGCCCGTCGCGCAGCCCGACAGGGTTAATACGGCGATGGTGAGAATGGCGACTTGTATGGTTTTCATGACTGCCTCTTGGCTGGTTGGCCCTCTAATCTAAAGTTGGGCTTAGCATATCCGAGTCAGACTTAATCGATGCTTAACCTGAGGCGCCAACCAGAAAATGTTCCGGCTCGGCTATCACCGGATTGCTCAGCGCGCCAATGCCTTCGATCTCGATGCGAACCGTCTGCCCTGGTTTCAGATAACCGCGCGGCTTCATTTTTACCCCCACACCGGCCGGCGTACCGGTGCTGATCACGTCGCCAGGCTCCAGCGTCATTACTTGCGTCAGATACGCGATTAACTCGTAACAATTAAAAATCATCTCGCTGGTGTTGCCGTTTTGCCGCAACTCCTCGTCCACCCAGGTTTTTAAACTTAGCTTGTGCGGATCGGCGATTTCATCGGCCGTGACCAGCCATGGCCCCAGCGGGCCATGGGTATCAAAAGACTTGCCCAGCGTCCAGGTCGGGGTGCGTTGCTGCCAGTCGCGCACCGTCACATCGTTGCAAATGGTGTAGCCGGCTATCACTTCATGTGCCTGTTCTACGGGTACGTGTTTGCAGCGCTTCCCAATCACGAAAGCCAGCTCGCCTTCGTAATCCACTTTGTCCGATACGGGCGGCACATGTATCGCGTTCCCGTCGGCGATGACACAAGTACTTTGCTTGGTGAAAAAGGTCGGATATTCCGGCTTTTCCATACCTGTTTCACCGATGTGATCGGCGTAATTCAAACCCACGCCCAGCAACTTGCCGGGACGCGGAATCGGCGCCAGCAGTTGCACATCGCTGAAGGGTATGCGCTTGCCGCCGGCATCGATCAGCTTTTGCAGCGCTTGTTTTGCCGGCTCTCCGGCCGCCAGAAAATCGAGCATATTGTTGGGCAAATCCGCGCCAGCGGGCACGATTTGCTCGGCAACCAGCGCGCCAACTTGTACCTGACCATTGTATTTATAGCTCAGTAGTTTCATACCGAATCAACTCTTCATCCAACCAAAATCCGCATTGTATCGCAGTGCCGGCATCACCCAGCAAAACCCGCTAACTAGACGTCTTATTTCTAAGCAGTGTCCAGTTATTGGACGTTCATTCTTAAAAAGCGCTGCCTCAAAGCCACGGATACCTTTCTCTAAGACATTGTTAGTAAAGACTAAATCAAAATTCTAAATACTGGCACACGTGTTGCTCCTTGACCTCCGAGGCTGGCGTCAGTCCAGGCCAATCAGCGCTTTAAGGCAACGGAAAGTCACCGCTTAGCTGAATGACGACAGCCTCGCCATTCTTATAACACCACAACGAGGATTCAATATGGCTATAAGTACCGCCACAAAAGCCGCTACCGATGCGTTGGCCGCCAATCCGGCGCCTGTCAGCGTGGGTGCACAGGAAGTTCACCGCTGGATGCAGAGCTTTACCTGGGATTTTGATAAAAATCGCACCAAATATTCGACCAAATACAAAATGGCCAACGATACCAAGGAGCAATTCAAGCTGATCGCTAAAGAATATGCGCGCATGGAATCGGTCAAGGACGAACGTCAATTCGGCAGTTTGCAAGACGTGTTGACACGGGTGGATGCCGCCAATCGCGTGCATCCGAAATGGAATGAATCGATGAAGGTCATCTCCAACTTCCTGGAAGTGGGGGAATACAACGCAATTGCAGCGACCGGCATGTTGTGGGATTCCGCGACCGCGCCCGAGCAAAAAAACGGTTACTTGGGCCAAGTGCTGGACGAAATTCGTCACACCAACCAATGCGCTTACATCAACTATTACTTTGCCAAGCAAGGACAAGACGCCGCCGGTCATAACGATGCCCGCCGCACGCGTGCGATTGGCCCGCTGTGGAAAGGTATGAAACGGGTATTCTCCGACGGCTTTATTTCCGGCGATGCGGTGGAATGCTCCATCAACCTGCAGTTGGTCGGCGAAGCCTGCTTTACCAACCCATTGATCGTGGCCGTGACCGAATGGGCCTCCGCAAACGGCGACGAGATGACTCCGACTGTGTTCTTGTCCATTGAGACCGACGAGTTGCGCCATATGGCCAACGGTTATCAAACCGTGGTATCCATCGCCAACGACGAAGCGGCTTCGAAATATCTGAATACCGATTTGAACAACGCTTTCTGGACCCAACAAAAATACTTCACACCGGTATTGGGCATGATGTTCGAGTACGGCAGCCATTTCAAAGTCGAGCCTTGGGTGAAAACCTGGAACCGTTGGGTGTATGAAGATTGGGGTGGCATCTGGATCGGCCGGCTGGGCAAATACGGTGTGGAATCGCCACGCAGCTTACGCGATGCCAAAAAAGACGCTTACTGGGCGCATCACGACTTGTTCCTGATTGCCTACGCCCTGTGGCCTACCGGTTTCTTCCGCTTGAGTCTGCCAACCCAGGAAGAAGCGGAATGGTATGAAGCCAACTACCCAGGTTGGTACGACATGTACGGCAAAGTCTACGACGAATGGCGTGCACGCGGTTGCGAAGACCCAAGCAGCGGCTTCCTGCCCATCCAATGGTTCATCGAAAACAACCATCCGATCTATATCGACCGGGTTTCTCAAGTACCGTTCTGCCCTAGTTACTGCAAAGGCGAAAGCACTTTACGGGTTCTGGAATTCAACGGCAAAAAACATTCATTCAGCGACCAATGGGGCGAAAGAATGTGGCTGTCGGAACCCGAGCGTTATGAGTGCCAAAACATCTTCGAACAATACGAAGGCCGCGAACTGTCGGAAGTGATTGCCGAAGGTTTTGGCGTGCGCAGCGACGGTAAAACCCTGATCAGCCAGCCGCACACCAATAAAGACGGCAAGCTATGGACGCTGGACGACATCAAACGGATTAACTGCGTGTTTTCCGATCCATTGAAAGCCCTCTAATCGTTTCAACTCTTTAAGGAACTAGCTTATGACTATAGAAGTGAATGGTGGCAGACGTGGCCTGACCGACCCGGAAATTGCCGCAGTAATCATGGCCGCCGTGCCGGATAAACCGTTGGAAACACAACGGAAAATGAATTATTTCATGAAGCCGCGCGGCAAGCGAATCAATGAATACGAAGTATTGTGCTGCTACAGCCAGCCGACACCGGACTGGATTCCCGGCGGTTTGGACTGGGGCGATTGGACCCAAAAATTCCACGGTGGCCGTCCATCCTGGAGCAACGAATCCACCGAAATGCGCAGCTCGGATTGGCTGGCGCACCGCGACCCGGCTTTCCGTTGGCATGCGCTGTATGTCAAGGATAAAGCCGAAGAGTGGCGTTATACCGACCGCTTCCTGAAAGCTTATTCAGCCGACGGTCATGTGCGTTCGATCGATCCGGTCTGGCGTGATGAAGTGTTGGGCGATTATCTGGGAGCATTCGGTTTTTACGAGTATGGCTTGTTCAATTCGCATTCCTCGGTGGTGCGTGATTGTCTGGGCGACACGCTGCGGATGAGTAGCGCCATGATTGGCTTGGACAAGGTCGACAACGCACAGATGATTCAGGCGGAGAGAACCTTTTTGTCTAAATTGGTGCCGGGCTTTCCTGAGTCTACTGATATACCCAAACAGGAATGGACGAAAGGCGCAATTTTCAAGGGTGCGAGGGAACTGGTTCAGGATATTTGGCAAGCGACTTATGACTGGAATGAAATCTTGTTCTCGGGTCATATGATTTGCGATCCGATCTTCGGGCAATTTGTACGCAGAGAGTTCTTTATGCGCTTGTCATCTTATTACGGCGACAACTTGACCCCGTTCTTTATCAATCAAATGCAGTTGTATTTCTCGCAAACCAAAGGCATTACCACCGACATGTTCCATACCTGTCTGGGGGCCGATGTGGAATTCGGCGATTACAACAACCGTTTGATGCGGGCTTGGGCCAATAAGTGGCTACCCAGAACCGTCAACGCACTGAAAGATTTCATGGCTATTTACGCCACCATTCCGGAAATCAAAGGTGTCAGCGACAAAGCAGCCATTGAAGCGGCGCTGGTTAGGGTATTTGCCGATTGGAAGCGCGATTTTGCCGATCCGATCAACTACAAAGTGGATACCGCCGCCCTCGTCAAAACCGTGTTAAGCGGACTTAAATAAGGAAATATCATGTCTAAAAGTTCAAATGCTTACAACGCAGGCATTATGCAAAAAACCGGCAAAGCCTTTGCCGATGAGTACTTTGCCGAAGATAACCAGGTCGTGCATGAAAGCCACGAAGTGGTGCTGGTCTTGAAGAAATCCGACGAACTCAACACCGTGGTGGAAGAAATTCTGCAAGGTTCGCACAAGGCCGACAACCCGACACTGGTGGTGGAGGATCGCGCCGGATTTTGGTGGCTGAAAGCGACCGGCAAAATCGAGATCGACTGTATCGAAGTCTCCGAATTACTCGGCAAGCATTACAGCGTTTACGACCTGTTGGTGGACGTTTCCTCCACCATCGGCCGCGCCTATACGCTGGGCGAAACGTTTACCATCACCTCCGAATTGATGGGTCTTGATGTCAAACTGAAAGACTTGGCAGCAGCATAGGAGATAACCATGGCAAATATTCATGACAATCCGACCCGTAATGCCTGGATGGCAAAAATCGCCACATTGGATACCCTGGCAAAAGCGCACGCTTTCATTACCGATTTCCGCGTCAAGCACATGAGTCCGTTCAAAACCGACTGGTCGTTGGAATTGGATGGGCTGTGGATCGAGCTGAAAATTGAAGAGAAGCTGGCATTATTGAAACACAAGGAATTCAATGACACTCAACTGCTCAACAATTGCACCTGCGGCGCGAATGCCCAGCAAGTCGCCAATGAAGTGATCAGCAAAATGGACGCCTGTGAGGACATGTACGAAGCAGAGCGCATTCATATCAACTTCAGACTGGCCTGCAAACCGCCGGTCATGCCGGTCAATGTGTTTTTAGACACTGATCGGCAACTGGGTACGAAGTTGATGGAACTGCGCAACACCGACTACTACGCCTTGCCGTTAGAGGAATTGCGTAAGAAACGAGGCGTGAAAGTGGTTACCTTACAGTAAGCCGCCCGGCAGGACCGCCACGCAGTAAGCGTGGCGAATCCTTTACAGCCAATAAACCGATAGCGGACCAAACCTACTGCTAGCTTACGTAGCAGTGAGCAAGGCTGCGTTTGTGTGCGCTTCGATCTCAACGAACCATTTCATAGAATCAGTATCATGGATTTTTTCTCAAATTTTAAGTCGGCGGTTACGCCCGCTTTTCCGAGTGAAGCCGACAAGCTCACCAAGCTATACGACATCGAGCCCTACGCTGCATTCTGCGAAGATCTTGAGTTTATGTGGCGCTGGACCATCTACCGCGACCAAAAACTGGTGCAGGAAGGGTGCTCGCTAACCCTGGACGCATCGAGACGCGCGGTTGACCACGTATTGGCGTTTTTCAGCGTGTCGGCCAAAAGCCAATGCCTTGGAGAATGACATGAGCGCCCATCAAATTAAAATCATTACCCAAGACGGGGAATCCGTTTGCTTTGATTGTTACGAAGACGAGGATGTCATCACTGCGGCGGTACGGCAGGATATTTATTTGATGTCGTCGTGTCGCGAAGGCGGTTGCGCCACCTGCAAAGGATTTTGCGCGGAAGGCGATTATGTTTTGGGCAAATGCAGTTCGCAGGCCTTGCCGTATGAAGAAGAAGAGGCCGGCGAAGTATTGTTATGCCGCTGCTACCCCGTAAGCGATTTAGACGTCGAAGTGCCTTATACCTACGACAGGATTTCGTTCTCACCGGAAGGTTTGACGTTTGTAGCGGAAGTGATTGAGTTGTCGCAAATCTCCATTAACGTGATGAAACTTCTGCTGCGGCGCACGGGGGACGATCAAACCATTAAGTTCGACTCCGGGCAGTTTTTCGATTTGGAAATTCCCGGCACGACCATCACTCGTTCCTATTCCCCCGCCAATACGGCCAATAAAACCGGCGATCTGGAGTTTTTGATTCGCATCGTGGATGGCGGCAAATTTTCAGAATATTTAAAAAACGACGCCAAGCTGGGTCAGAAATTAAATGTCAAAGGCCCATCGGGCATTTTCGGTTTGAAAGAAAACGGCTTTACCCCACGCTATTTTGTGGCCGGCGGTACCGGGCTGGCGCCGATCTTATCGATGGTGCGCCGCATGCAGGAATGGGAAGAGCCACAGAAGTGCATCATCTATTTTGGCGTGAACACCGAAGCCGAAATTTTTCATCTGGATGAGTTGAATCAGCTGGCGGCGCAAATGCCGACACTGGAGCTGAGAAACTGCGTCTGGAAATGCTCGGACGACTGGCATTGCGAAAAAGGCAGCGTGGTGGACATCCTGCGCCGCGATCTGAAGGATACCGGTGCCAAGCCCGATTTATACCTGTGCGGGCCGCCGGGCATGGTCGACGCCACTTTTGCGGTGTGCGCCGAAATGGGCATCCCCAAGGAACGCATCTATCTGGAAAAGTTCCTGCCTAGCGGCTCGCCATAACGCCACTGGCAAACAGGGTGCTGCGCAGCCGTTTCGACGCTCGGTAATCCTGTTTGCTGATCCAAATCAGCCTTTTTTCCCTGCCGAAAAAACGCGCAACCACGCTGAGGCGACTATGAAAGCCGACGATGTAGAGTTTCTGGTTGGTATGGCTGTGCAACTGGACGAAACGATCAGAAAACTGCTGATAGAAGAGCAGGAGATTTTTGAAAAATTAGGCGATGCCAGAGTTCAGGAATTAAGGGAGTTCTGGAATCAGGAATTCACTGGTGAAGAAGAGGTGGACTTTAAACGCAGCTTGGATTACTGGGACAAAATCCTGATTCGTACCTGGGCCAATGCACAACGTGCCCGTCAAACCCGTGCCCAGGTGGGGCAAACCTTGATGAAATTAAATTCGCACCTCTAACCGATTGAGACATCCCAGAAATGAGTAAACACGTTATTTACAACCCGGAAGCTCGCCAGCGTCTGCTGCAAGGCATCAATGCGGTGGCGCGAGCAGCGAGCGTTACGCTGGGTAGCGCCGGCCCCGCGGTGATGATTCAACATCGAACCGACGGCATCATGCCCATCTTTACCCGAGATGGCGTTACGGTTGCCAATGCCATCGTCATGGAAGATCGGATTGCCGATTTGGGCGCTCGCATGTTGCGGGATGTCGCCGGCGCGGTGTCCAGAGAAGTAGGCGACGGTACTACCACAGCAATTGTTTTGGCACAAAGCCTGGCGGTCGAAGCGTTGAAAAGCGTCGCGGCCGGCTTTCATCCCATGCAGTTGCAAAAAGGCATGGAGTTGGCGCTGATCTTGGTGGAGCAGCATTTGCAAAAAACCGCTGTCACCGACAGCACGGATGACTGGGTCGAAAAAATCACCCTGGTCGCTACTAAAGGCGAAGCCGGTGTCGGCAAGTTGTTGAAACAGGCTTTGGCCGAGCTTGGCGAAGCGGGCACATTGACCTTTCAGCTGGGCAATGGCCGGGAAGACCAGCTGGAGATAGTGGAAGGTATCTATTACGAGCAGGGATTTTTATCGCCCTATTTCATCACCGATAAAACCCGCGCCGAAGCGGTTTTGGAGAGGCCCTACATTCTGTTGTACGACCGGGAAATCAGCGACTTTATGGATCTGGTACCCACTCTGGAAGAAGTGGCCGCGGAAGGCCGGCCGTTATTGGTGATCGCCGAGGCCGTGGCTGAAAAGGCTTTAACCGGGTTATTGCTGAATCATGTGCGCGGTATCTTCAAAGTGGTGGCGGTCAAGCCGCCCGGCTTTGGCGACAAGCGTATCAATCGTCTAAGCGATTTGGCCTTGTTGACGGGCGGCACCGCCATTTTGGAAGCGCATGCCATGCGCCTGGAAGACGCGACGCTGGCGCAACTGGGTCAGGCGCAGCGCGCGGTCATATCAGAAGGCAATACGACGATCATCGGCGCGACTGGTTCGCGCGAACTGGTCAATACACGCATAGCGGCGCTCCGGCGCGAGTTGGCGCGGGTTCGTGCCCGCAAACCCGGCGAAGGTTCAGCCACGGGAAATTCGCACGAAGCCGAAGAACTGGAAGAACGCATCTCGATGTTATCGGGCAAGACCGGCACATTCAGTGTCGGCGGTATCACCGACGTGGAAATCAAAGAGCGTCTGGTGCGGATCGAAAATGCTTATTTGTCCGCCAAGGCAGCGCTGCAAGAAGGTGTTTTACCTGGCGGCGGTGTGGGTTTGTGGCGTTGCATGGCGGTGTTGGACGAAGTGATTGCCGAAAACGCCGAGCAGCAGCAAGGCATCGCCATCGTCAAGCAGGCGCTGGGCGCGCCCCTGCGCCAATTGTTGAGTAATTGCTGCCTTAATAGCGAAGACATCCTGACGCGCTTAGCCAGCCAGGATGACCCGGCATTTGCCGTGGATATGCAGCTTTTGAACTACGGACATTTTCTGGAGATTGGGATTATCGATCCCGTGAAAGTGGTACGCATGACCTTGCGCAATGCAGTGAGCGTGGTGGCTACCTTGATCAGCAGCGAGACGGTAATCATGAATGTGCCGGATTTATCCATCATGGCCGGCTATTCGCCGGAATGGGCCGCCGCCACTCGCGAAGATCCCCGTATGTAATTGTTATTCCTACCTCAACCTCCTCTATCCGAAAGTTAGAGCTATCCATTATTCTGCAATGGAGTAAGGCAATGTGACGTTATGTCGCATTGCCTCTTTTTTTGATTTTGTTATTTTGGACGACATCGCCGTAAAAAGCAGCTAAACCTCTGTTTTTTATATTTTTGTTTTGTGCCGATACTAATTTGGCGCACCAAAATACAAGAGGAAAAATGGATATTGCCTTGCACTTGCCCCACAACGTTAAAATCATCAAAGAAGCCTGCGCGTTCAAAACCTCACTAGCGTTTGAAGTTGACCGACCGATACAGGCCTGGCGCTGGATGGCACAAAGCCGTTGCGTACCCGATCATGCGGACTGGGTACGCCCGGAGGTTTCGGAATCCTGGCGCCGCTGTCTGGAAGAATACCAATTGCCTTTGGGCAATTACGCACGCTGGGATCATTGGCGTTTGATCACCGATTCGGAGCCGCTTATCCACCGCGCCGCTCACGATATTTCAGAAATGCTCCGGCATTTGGGGCATCAATTCGACGTGTTTTTGAAGGAAGCCGGCGTCATGTTGGTATTGACCGATGCCGACGGGCGCCTGTTACAAGTGTTGGGCGAAAATCCGTTTGCCAGCCCTTTCATGCTGAGTTTGTACGAAAAGCACAGCCGCTGGAGCGAAGCGGTGTTGGGTAATAACGGCATCGGCACCGCCGCGCAACTGAAAAAACCGATCGCCTTTCAGGGCATGGAGCATTTTGTCAGTCTGTTACACCCCTTCACTACGGTCGGTTACCCCTTGCTGGATGAGGACGACAACGTACAAGCCGTGATCGGCTTGATCAGCGATAGACAGGAAAGCATGAACTCGTTGTTCGCGTTCCTACATTTGTTGTGCGTATTGCTGAATACCAATCTGCCCTTAACCCAAAGTCCGGTTGCGCAAGCGCGGGTGTTGGAAAAAATCCCGTTCAAACCGGCCAAAAGGCCGCCCAGCCAATACGAATCAGCGATGTCCGAACAATTGACGGCCTTGGTGGATAAAGCTGTGAAACTGCAACGCCATAAGATTCCCATGCTGATTACCGGCGAATCCGGCGTGGGCAAGGATCATTTCGTCAATCTGCTGAAACACGCCGGACCGCGAAAGAATCAGCCTTTGATTGCGATCAACTGCGCGTCGATTCCGCATGACTTAATCGAAAGCGAACTGTTCGGTTACGAAGCCGGCAGTTTTACCGGCGCGCGGAGTGCCGGCAAACCGGGGAAGTTTCTGTTAGCCGACAAAGGTATTCTGTTTCTGGACGAAATCGGCGACATGAGTCTGGATTTGCAATCGACTTTGCTCAGAGTGCTGGAAACCTCGGAATTCACGCCAGTCGGCGGCAGCAAACCGATCAAGGTGGATGTGCAAATCGTCGCGGCTACCAACGTACCCTTGTTGGAAGCAGTCGAAGCCGGCCGTTTCCGCCGCGATTTGTATTATCGTTTGAATGGCGCACAAATTCATCTGCCGCCCTTGCGCGAGCGCGACGACAAGTTGGGCATCATTCATCACATCTTGCAGCGCGAACTGGCCAATCTGCCCAACCCGCAGGCAATCAGTATTTGCCCCAGCGTCATTGCCTTGATCGAGCAACACCCGTGGCCGGGCAATATTCGGCAGCTGATCAACGTCATCAGGGCGACGCTATACACCGCCGGCGACACGCTGATTACCCGGCAGGATTTGCCGTTGGATTTTGTCGAAGAACTCGGTAAGGTGCTGCCGGGTATCGACAATAAAACCTCGGACAACACGCTAACCTACCCGATACCGGCGGCTCCGGGCCGCGCGATGACGCTGGAAGACTGGGAACTGCACGGTATCAAAGCCAGCCTGCGGGAGTGTGCGGGCAATATTTCCTTGGCGGCGAAAAACCTGGGGATAACTCGTACTACGCTGTACCGGAAAATCGAGCGCTTCGGTCTGGATAAAATCGATTGGCGGGAGCATTCCAAGGTCGGCTAAACCTTGCGCTAATTCGCCGCGCATAGTTTTAAGCCGCGCGGGTCGCTGCTGGGCGCGTTGTGCGTTACAATCGCGAGTCGCACAACCGGTTGCTTCAAGAGAATAATAATGACACCCGCCGAATTTACCGCATACGCCCAACAAGGCTATAACCGCATCCCGATCTGCCGCGAAGTGCTGGCCGATCTGGATACGCCGCTCAGCGCATATTTAAAGCTGGCCGACGGCCCTTA
This sequence comes from Methylomonas sp. 11b, assembly GCF_000515215.1. Classification (NCBI taxonomy): domain Bacteria; kingdom Pseudomonadati; phylum Pseudomonadota; class Gammaproteobacteria; order Methylococcales; family Methylococcaceae; genus Methylomonas; species Methylomonas sp. 11b. The sequence continues at coordinate 3,293,472 of NZ_KI911557.1, read as the reverse complement.
TTCCTATTTGTTCGAGTCCGTGCACGGCGGCGAACAGTGGGGACGGTATTCGATCATCGGCTTACCTTGCAAAACCCGCATTAAAATCAGCGGCCATAGCATCACGGTCGAAAAAGACGGCCAGGACACGCAAACTTTTGAACACCCGCAGCCGTTGGAATGGATAGAAGAATTTCGGCAAAACTACAACGTGCCGGACGTGCCGGGTTTGCCGCGTTTCAATGGTGGCCTGGTCGGTTATTTCGGTTACGAAACCATCGGCTACATCGAACCGCGCCTACAACCCAGCGGCAAACCCGACCCTATCGGCGCGCCGGATATACTGTTGATGGTGTCGCAAGACTTGCTGGTGTTCGACAACCTATCCGGCAAAATGCTGTTGCTGACCCATGCCGATCCGTCGCAGGCCAATGCCTACGAGAACGCCAAAGCCAGACTCGACGAACTGGTGGTAAAACTGCGCGAACTGCAAGCCAATCCGCAAGCGCATCCGGCCGTTAAACACGTGCACGAACACGATTTTGTCTCCGGCTTTACCCAGCAAGGCTATGAAGACGCGGTGCGAAAAGCCAAGCAATACATCACCGACGGCGATTGCATGCAGGTGGTATTGTCGCAGCGCATGTCGATTCCGTTCAGCGCCTCGCCGCTGGATTTGTACCGGGCTTTGCGCTGCCTGAATCCGTCGCCGTATATGTTTTATCTGAACCTGGCCGATTTTCATATCGTCGGTTCCTCACCGGAAATTCTGGTGCGCCTGGAAGACAATGAAATCACTGTCAGACCGATTGCCGGTACCCGCCGTCGGGGCGAGACTCACGAACAGGACTTGGAACTGGAAAAAGACCTTTTGGCCGATCCGAAAGAAATTGCCGAGCATTTGATGCTGATCGACCTGGGCCGCAACGACACCGGCCGGGTAGCGAAAATCGGTAGCGTCAAACTCACCGACAAGATGATCGTCGAGCGTTATTCGCACGTCATGCACATCGTTTCCAACGTCACCGGCGAATTGCAGGAGGGCAAAAACGCCTTCGACGTACTGGCTGCCACCTTCCCAGCCGGCACCGTCAGCGGTGCGCCGAAAATTCGGGCGATGGAAATTATCGACGAACTGGAGCCGGTCAAGCGCGGCATTTATTCCGGCGCAGTCGGTTACATCTCCTGGTCCGGCAATCTGGATACCGCCATCGCCATCCGCACGGCGGTGATTAAAGATCAAACCTTACACATTCAAGCCGGCGCCGGCATCGTTTACGATTCCGTGCCGCGCAGCGAATGGGATGAAACAATGAACAAAGGCCGCGCGGTGTTCCGCGCCGTCAGCATGGCCGAAGCCGGCCTCGGAGGCAAAGCATGAGCGGCGTCAGATTGGTGATGGTCGACAATTACGATTCGTTCACCTACAACCTGGTGCAATATTTCGGCGAATTGGGTGCCGAGGTGGTGGTGGTGCGCAACGACGAAGTGACGGTGGATGACATCGAAGGGCTGCGCCCGGACAAGATCGTGATTTCCCCCGGCCCCTGCACACCCAAAGAAGCCGGTATTTCCGTGGAAACCATCCACCGCTACGCCGGCAAATATCCGATTCTGGGCGTCTGCCTGGGACACCAAAGCATTGGTTACGCGTTCGGCGGCAACATCATCCACGCTAAGCAGATCATGCACGGCAAGACCTCGCCGGTTTATCACAAGGATGCCGGCGTATTCAAAGGCCTGAGCAACCCGTTCACCGCCACCCGCTACCACTCGCTAGTGATAGAACAAACCAGCTTGCCGGATTGTCTGGAAGTGACAGCCTGGACCCAGGACGAAGCCGGAAATATCGACGAAATCATGGGCGTAAGGCATAAAACCCTGGATATAGAAGGCGTGCAATTCCACCCAGAGTCGATTCTGACCGAACATGGGCATGATATGTTGCGGAATTTTTTGGCGCGATGACTCCGACGGTCTTTAAAGAAGCGGGCTACCGCTTCTTTTTCTTCTCAAGGGAAGAACCTAGAATGCACGTGCACATCGTTTCCGAAGACGGCGAGGCCAAATTTTGGCTTAAACCGGAAATTGAGCTGGCAAAAAACTATCGATATTCCAGAAAGCAGCTAAAAGAAATCGAATCTTTAGTGGAGAAACATTACGATGAACTCATTAGCGCTTGGCAACAACATTTCCCCGGCTGAAGTGACACACATATCCAGTCACGGCGTATGGTTGCTGACTCGGACCGAAGAGTTATTCATGTCTTATGATGACTTTCCGTGGTTTAAAAATCAGCCTATCAATGCCATTCTCCGTGTTGAAGAGCCTTCACCCAATCATTTTTACTGGCCAGAAATGGATATCGACTTGACTGTGGAGATGATCAAACATCCGGAGAGATTTCCATTGCAAGCCAGTAGTCAGTCCTAAATTAACTGCATGACATCTCGATTTGCAATCCGTATCGACCGTTCATTCAAACTATCAAGGCACTACTTCGTAAAACATGGATGAGCTCTTTTCCTTGATTTGGGGAGCAATACATTGGCGATTTGTATTGTGCGTTCTAATCTCCATCGGCTTGGCGTTTTTTCTTTCATATTCTATCGAACCTTTTACATCGGGATATTGCGTGAGCTTAGTCGGTGTCGGAGCGCTCCTGGGCATATATTGGCAAGGAAAGGCTGGTTAGAACATGAAACTTTAGCCTCGCCACGCATTGACTTCCTTTAACCACTCTGTCGCCATCATCGGCGCTGGTCCTGCAGGTCTGATGGCCGCCGAAGTATTGAGCCAAGCCGGGCTCAACGTCACCGTTTACGATGCGATGCCCTCGGCCGGGCGCAAGTTTTTGATGGCTGGCAAGGGCGGCATGAATATTACCCATTCTGAATCGTTCGAGAGGTTTTTGTCCCGCTACGGTGCGAGGCGCGCCGAACTGGAACCGTTGCTTAACGAGTTTGCGCCGGACGCTTTGCGAGCCTGGGTACAAGGCTTGGGTATCGAAACCTTTGTCGGCACATCCGGCCGGGTGTTTCCCAACGAAATGAAAGCCGCGCCGTTGTTACGAGCGTGGCTGCACCGCCTGCGTTCCAACGGCGTACAGTTCCGCATGCGCCATCGCTGGCTGGGATGGACGAAAAATGAACTACGCTTCGATACGCCGGACGGCGAGCGGATTGTCCAGGCCGATGCGGTTATTTTAGCTTTGGGCGGCGGCAGTTGGCCGCAACTGGGTTCGACGGGTGTTTGGCAATCAATGCTAGCGCAGCGCGGCATCGCCGTTGAACCGCTAAAGCCGGTCAACTGCGGTTTTGAAATTGCCTGGAGTGACTATTTTCGCGAACGTTTTGCCGGCCAGCCGCTCAAGCCGGTTAGCATCTTATTCACAAATCAGAACGGCGAGACATTCAACCAGCAAGGCGAACTGACGATAGCCGAGTACGGTTTGGAAGGCGGCTTGATTTATGCGCTGTCCGCGCCGCTGCGTGATGAAATAGCCGCCAGCGGTTCGGCGTTGATACAGTTGGATTTACTGCCGGATCGCAGTTTGGCAAACATCATAGATCGTCTGGGCAAGCCGCGCGGCAAGGACAGCTTGGGCAATCATCTGCGCAAACGTTTGGGTATTAGCGGCGCCAAAGCTGCTTTACTGCGCGAAGTCTTGTCTGCCGCCGAAATGGACGATCCGAGCAAACTTGCCAAAACCTTGAAAGCGTTGCCTATCACGCTAACGGCTACCCGGCCTATTGCAGAAGCGATCAGTAGTGCCGGCGGCGTCTGTTTCAATGAACTGGACCAACGCCTGATGCTTCGAAAGTTTCCCGGTGTATTTGTAGCGGGCGAGATGGTGGATTGGGAAGCGCCGACGGGTGGTTATCTGCTCACCGCCTGCTTGGCCACCGGTCGCACGGCAGGCTTAGGAGCCTTAGCTTGGCTACAGCAACAATGAGATGCAGGAGTTTTCGCGGTGGCTGTTGACCGAGTCCGTCCGCTTGAATCGCTCGGCTTTTTGAAAAATAAACGCCTGCTAAATAACCGGATCAAGGATGCCAACCGGCAAATACGAAAGTCAAATGACGGTAGGACAAAATGCCCGCCGAGGTGATCATTAGGCCAGTACAATTCGAAAAAAAGGGGTAGACGGAAGCTACCCCCAAACATCTTGCTTAGCTCGCGACTTTTGCAAATGATTTCATCATGCGGATAGTATTAGCCGACCGCAGTGAGGCGGCTGTGACCAATGCGCTGCCGAATAGCCAGAAAGCGCCCGGTAAAGGTACGCTTCCGCCGCCCCCGCTGCCGTAGTCATAACCGGAAACAGATGCGCTGGTATTCGCGGAAAAATTTCCGGTCCAGCCGTCTTTAAAGACCAAAGCGACAGACAAGACATCGGTTTCCGCAACGGGCGCGGAGCCGTTTGAAATATAACGGTTGATATTTTGGTTAACCGACCCGGAATTCCCGCCATTGTAATAACTCAAATTGAAGCTAATGTTGGAACTTGCCGAAGCGTTGCTCGACGTACCCACGTCTTCCGTCAAACTGTAATTCGCCTCAAAAAGTAAAAGCCCGCTACCTTGCACGGTGAAATTGCCGGACCGTTGGCTGTTGCTACTAGCGGATAAGCTATATGGAAAGGACCCGTCGATTAAAGCATTGGATTTTATTTCGCTAATCGATGTGGAGCTGGAAGCAGACTTGCTATAGCTTGATGTGGATACTCCTTCAGTGGCCATAGTCCCGGCGCTCCAATTTGCCACGCTGTCGTAAGCATTATAGTAGTAACCATAATTGACTTGGCTGTTGTCGCCCTGGTTACTCCAGGTCAAGGTCGGCAGGCCATTCCCGATATCGATAGCTGTAATTTTAAAGGTACTCCAGTCGATGGCCGCGCTCGCGGAAATCGTGGCCGCCCCAGCGGATTGCACGACGCAAAGAGGTAGCACCAGTAAACTAAACAGGTAAGTCTTAATGCAAGGTCGCCGAATCGGCTTAAAAAGGTGTTTCATGGTCGTTTCTCCATTGATTAACGGGAACAGGTTTTTAGCGCATCACCAAACGGCCAAAGGCCATTGTCATGCTTGATAAGACTAGCTAGCAGCATCACGCCGCTTACTTGAAAAGCTAGTCTTTAGCGTCATTTAGCAGCTAAATTAGCCACCGTCAATTGCCATGGAGACAATACGGAATAATCAATGCGCAAAGTCAAAAAAACGTGAAATTTAAAAACCACCTTGGATTAAAACGGCCTTTTTTACCTACCAATAGCGATTCCCAGACACCTGATTTCAGTCCCACCGTCTGCTTTTTTGGCATGAGATACTCACCCGCCAAATGCAACGTTCGCGAGACCGTATCGACCGAAGCGGTCTCGGGATTTAGCGTCTTCCAGGTTTTCTATAATTGCCGGCGTTTGTTATCATCCCAGACTCGACGAATATACCGGCTACCCACTCCATGCAAATCCAAGCCACGCTGCAAAAACTTCTGGATAAACAAGACCTCAGCACCGAGGAAATGTGCGCTGTAATGCGTACCATGATGCAAGGCGAGCTGACCGATGCGCAAATCGCCGGCTTCTTGATTGCGTTGCGCTGCAAGGGCGAAACCATCGAAGAAATTGCCGCGGCGGTTAGTGTGTTACGCGAACTGGTCCGGCCGGTGCCGGTGCATGGCGAACACGTGATAGACACCTGCGGCACCGGCGGCGACGGCGCAAATACCTTTAATATTTCCACCACCGCCGCCTTCGTGGTCGCGGCGGCGGGCGGCAAAGTGGCCAAACACGGCAATCGGTCGGTATCCAGCAGTTGCGGCAGCGCCGATGTGCTGGAAGCCGCCGGCATCAACCTGGATATGCCCGCCGAACAAGTGGCGCAATGCGTAAATGAAATCGGCGTCGGCTTTTTGTTTGCCGCCAAACATCATAGCGCGGTGCGGCATACGGTGGGCCCGCGCAAGGAAATGGGCGTGCGCACCTTGTTCAATCTGATCGGCCCGCTCTCCAACCCGGCGAATGCGCCGCATCAATTGATCGGTGTGTTCGATAAACAATGGCTGGTGCCGGTCGCGGAAGTCCTGAAAAAACTGGGCAGCAAGCATGTGCTGGTAGTCCACGCGCGCGATGGTCTGGATGAAATCAGCATCGCCGCCCCGACCGACGTTGCGGAGTTGATAGACGGTATCGTGCACTGTTACACCGTCACCCCGGAACAGTTCGGCTTGCCACGCGCCAGCCTGGAAACCTTGTCGATTACCTGCGCTGCGGATAGCCTGGCGATCATCCGCGCGGTATTGAATAACCAGACCGGCCCGGCCCGCGACATCGTGGCCTTGAACGCCGGCGCGGCGATTTACGCCGCCGACTTGGCCGATTCCCTGGATGCCGGGATTCGGCGGGCGCATCAGGTGTTGGCGGATGGGAGTGCGTTGGGTAAGTTTGAGGCATTGGTGAACTACTCTTAGCTCCGGCATTGAGGTAGATACACAGTATGATAGCTAAAGACTTTGAACAGCAGTTTGATGACGATGTGGATATTACCGCCGCGTTGGATACATCCAAGGCCAAGCGAATATTGCAAGAGCAGAAACGAGTCAATGTCGACTTTCCGACTTGGATGATTGAATCGCTTGACCGGGAAGCTGGAAAGCTTGGGGTGACCAGACAATCCATCATCAAAGTCTGGCTTGCTGAGAGGCTTGAGAAGGTTTCTTCGAACGAAGTGAGGTAGATCAGTAGCCCAGGATATTCTTTGGGGGTTGTGTCGCTAACGCGACGGTTATTTTAAAGTCGGGTCTCGGCCCGACAGCCGAGGTACTTTCTTTTACTTGGCCAAAAGAAAGTACCCAAAGAAAAGGCCACCCCATGCCGCTTGTATCCTGCGCGCCGAAGGGTTTGAACGGGGTTTTCGGAAGGGCTATCCCTAGCCCTCCGAAAACGAGCGGCATCCCTGCCGCTCCCCTGCGGGCTAATCCGTCCAAACCCTCCGGTGCTCGGCGCGGCATAGGGGATTAACACCCATCGGCTTACCCAAAGTTTTGTATGAATTTGAAAGAATTGATTAATGTTCTATTGAAGGATCGCCGACGTTGTGAGGTGCATCATAACGACCGATGCGCTCCACTTCGTTCCCAACAACCCGCGGCCCTAAAAGAATAATGAACAAAGTATTCATTACCCAGGACATCAAATCCTATTGTGAAGAATACATTGAGTTGGAGTTTGATCCAGATGTTAGAAAATATCTTGGTGGGCTGCCTAGAAAATCTAAAGAGGAAATGCGCATACACATAAACCTTGGAGAGTATGACAGCCAGGGGATATATGCCATTGTAGATGTTTCAACAGGCGCTTTTGTTGGGCGCTGCGGGTACCTTGATGACAATGGCGAAAAAGAAATATATATAGTTATTTCAAAAAAATACTGGGGAAATAGGTTAGCAAAACCCGCTTTGCAAGAGCTATTCAAAATCATAGGCAGAAAAAACATTACCGCCATAATCGATCCAGAAAATATCAAAAGCATAAAGCTGTTTCGCTCGTTAGGCTTCCAAGAAAGTTGTTGCGTAATATCAAATTGTTGGCAACAAAAGCATATAAAATTTAGGCTAGATGATTAATATCTGCCCAATAGCGCTTTGCTATGGGTACTTACCGATTCTCATTCTATTAAGTTGTCATACTCGGATGGTTTCATCCCCTATGCCGCGCCGAGCACCGGAGGGTTTGGACGGATCAGCCCGAAGGGGAGCGGCAGGGATGCCGCTCGTTTTCGGAGGGCTAGGGATAGCCCTTCCGAAAACCCCGTTCAAACCCTTCGGCGCGCAGTTTCAAAGCGGCATCGGGGTGGCTTTTTCTTTGGATACTTTCTTTTGGCCAAACAAAAGAAAGTATCTCGGCTGTCGGGCCGAGACCCGACTTTAAAATAACCGTCGCGTTAGCGACACAAACTAAACAAGAACCATGACCGATACACCAGATATTCTAAAAACCATCCTAACCAAAAAAGCCGAAGAAGTAGCCCGCCGCAAAAGCAACACGCCGCTGTCGCTACTGCAAGAACTAGCCGGCACCGTGCAAGGCCCACGCGGCTTTTATTCGGCGTTGCGCAGCAAGGCCGACCAAAAAAAACCGGCGATCATCGCCGAAATCAAGAAAGCCTCGCCCAGCCAGGGCGTCATTCGCGAGAATTTCAAGCCGGTGGAAATTGCTGTCGATTATGCGTTTAGCGGCGCGACCTGTTTGTCGGTGCTGACCGACAAAGAGTTTTTCCAGGGCTCGGAAGCCAATCTGCAAATGGTGCGGCAAAATTGCCCGCTGCCGGCGATTCGCAAGGACTTCATGATCGATCCGTATCAAATCCACGAATCGCGCGCCTTAGGTGCCGATTGTATTTTGCTGATCGTTGCCGCGTTGGACGATGCGATGCTAAAAGAACTGGCCGACACCGCCACGGGCTTGGGCATGGACGTGTTGACCGAAGTGCATGACGCGGAGGAACTGGAACGAGCGCTAAAGCTGAACACCAATATGATCGGCATCAATAACCGCAACCTACGTACGTTTGATGTATCGTTGCAAACCACGCTGGATTTGAAAAACACCATCCCAGCCGACAAATTGATCGTCACCGAAAGCGGTATTCACACTCCTGCGGATGTGAAATTGATGCAAGGCAACGGCATTTATACCTTCCTGGTCGGCGAAGCGTTTATGCGCGCTGAGTCGCCGGGACAAAAAATGCGCGAGTTGTTTTTTTAGAAAAACGGTAGCTATTCAGCGAACCTGCTGTAGGGTCGAATTTATTCGACCTAGCGCTGCAATACCGGCAAAAGGGCGAATGAATTCGCCCCTACACCGGCGCTTAACCAGATGAAAGCCTATCAGAACGGGGACCCAGGAACATCAAAAGCGTGGGGATCCCCGCTTTCGCGCGGAAAACGGATGTTTCTGAGTACAAAAGCAAGTCTGTAACCTGTTTGAGATTACCCGCCCAATTTAATCTCACCAAAATACCGCGCCAAATCAATCCGAATCGGCATGAAATAGACATTCAGGCCATTATCCGCCGCCGAGGTGATTACGCTGTTGGCAAATTGGACGTTCCAGTCGTAATCCGGCTGGAAACTCTTCGGAAACTTCACCTTATTTTTGACTTCCCAATAATTCATCGAGGCCTTGCTGGTGATAGGGCTGATGCCAATGTAGGTTTCCAGGTCTTGCATATGTTCGGCGTAGATGTCGATCATGCGACTGTCATAGAACGGCTGAGAGAAAAACCCGCCGGCTCCGGCATCGACCTTGCGCTGGATGTAATCGCATTCGTCCTGAACGCCGCTACGGTGCGGGTCGAAGCCGGCATAAATATGCAGGCTTGGGAAACGCTGACGCACAGCCCGAATCAAATCGACCACATCGGTATTGTAAAACGACCGCTTCAGCCCCTCCGGCGGATCGCCGGACACCAACAGAACACTGTCGAGCGCATAGTCTTCGATGATGCGGTAGAGTTCGCCGCTTTCGATTTTGAAATCTATCGCGCGAAAATGCGGAATAAAGCGGTATTTGCTTCGATCGACGCGGGTCGCTAATTCCCAGCTGCGGGTATCGAAGCGCTGGATATCAGGAACATTGATGATGTTGATACCTTTGTCCAGAGTTTGTACAAAGCCGTATTGCTGGTCGAAGGCCTCTAGGCTGCGAGGGACGATTTCAAACGAAATATTCATCGTGTGGCTGGGTAGTTAAAGAATTGACTGGAAACGAGCGCCATGCGCAAAGTATGGATTGTAACGCAGTAAAAACAAATCCCGGCGGACATGACCGACTTCTTTGGTCGAGCTTAAGCGGCTTACCCGTCGATTGCCGCGCGGGGTATTGCCTCTATTATTTTTCGGTTGCGGTGGGGATTTAGCCGCCTTGAACGTCTTACTCAATAGCCTCCCTATATTCATCAGATTTATTTAGCCATTCCCGCCCATCCCGAACTAATGCTCGCCAAACCCCGCCGCCCGATGTTATGGATTGTTTCAGCCCTATCGGCGCTATGGGCCGTAGGCTGCGAATCGCCTGCGCCTCGGGATGCACATGCTTTGGCGTTTCAGGCACCGCAAAACTGGAGCAGCAACGGCCACTTTGCCGAACCGGCCGCGACTGGCTGGTTGGCAGCGTTTAACGATCAGAATTTAACGATCTTGGTGCAGCAAGGGCTGAGAGATAACTTCGATTTAAAAAGTGCCACTGCTCGTGTCGATGCGGCCCGCGAGCAAGCCATTATCGCCGGCTCCGGCCGTTGGCCACAACTGTCGTTAACACCCGGCTATCAACGCGCAAAGACCAATATGGGCGGCGAAAGCAGCGAATACGGCGCGTTTACGGCGCTGTTCAACCTGAGCTGGGAGCTAGATGTCTGGGGCCGGATCAAGGCCGGACAACAAGCGGCTGAAACCGAAGCCGAGGCGACTGGCGACGATTATCGCGCCGCGCAATTATCGCTGGCGGCACGGATTGCCCAAGCCTATTTCGAATTCAGTGAAGCCCAATTGCAAGCGACGGTGGCGGCACAGTCGGTCAAAGACCGCGGCACCATTGTCGATCTGGTGCGCGGCCGTTTCAACAGGGGGTTGACCCGCGGCCTGGATTTGCGCTTGGTGCTGACCGATCTGGCGAATGCCGAAGCGCAGCTGGCGCAAGCCCGTAATGATGTGCAATTGTTGGGCAAGCGCCTGCAAACCTTGCTGGGCCGGTATCCGGGGAACGATCCAATCAGGCAAGAATTCGACGCTACATTTCGATTACCGCAGCCGCCGGAAACCTTGAGCGCCGGTTTGCCGGCCGAGCTGTTGGAACGCCGCCCGGACGTCATCGCCGCGTTCAAACGCTTGCGGGCCGCTGATTCCCGATTGGAAAGCGCCGAAAAAGCCTTGCTGCCGCGCGTGACGCTGACCGGTGCCGGCGGCGCCAGCAGCGCGGCCTTGACCGAGATCATCGACCCGCGCGCGGCGGCCTGGAATTTGGCCGCCGGCCTGGCGCAGCCGCTGTTTACCGGCGGCCGGCTGCAAGGCGAGATTCGTTATAACGAGGCTAAAGTCCAGGAAGCCTTTAACCAATACCAAAGCGTGGCCTTGAACGCCTTTCGCGAGGTAGAGCAAGCACTGGCCGCCGAGGCCTGGCTGCGCACCCAGGAACAAGCCTTACGCGAAGCCGTCGAGCAAACCGAAGCCAGCCGTAAGCTGGCGGTGTATTCCTACCGGCAGGGATTGATCGAAATCCTCACCTTGCTCGACAGCTACCGCAGCACCCTCAACGCCCAAAGCGCGCATTTGGCCGTGCAACGGCAATTATTGAACAATCGTATCAATCTCTATCTGGCATTAGGCGGTGGCGTTTGAATCCGCAAGTACTCAATTTAAAAATTCTGTTACCGATCCTGGTCTTGCTGGCGGCGGCCGGCGCGGCTTGGGCGATTATCGCCGCCAAGCCGCAAACCGTTCAGCAGAGCGCCGAACCGACTGCTCCCAAGGTCAACGTGGTCCGCGCCGAACCGCAAAGCCTGCGGCTGAACGTGATGTCGCAAGGCGTGGTGGCGCCGCGCGAGACTATCGATTTGGTGACCGAAGTCGGCGGCAAGCTGGTGCAAGTCCATCCGGCCCTGGTTGCCGGCGGTTTCTTCGCCGCCAACGAATTGCTGCTGACCATAGACCCGCGCGATTACGATTACGCCATCGTCACCGCCGAAGCCCAGCTGGCCGAGGCCCAGCGGGTCTTGATCAACGAACAGGCCCAAGTCGAGCAAGCGCATAGCGAATGGCAAGCGTTGGGCGAAGGCGAGCCGACTGCGTTGGCGCTGCGCAAGCCGCAATTGGCCGAGGCGCAAGCCAAGCTCAAAGCCGCCGAGGCCGATCTGGCCAAGGCCAAACTCAATCGCAGCCGCTGCGAATTGCGGGCGCCGTTTGCCGGCCGGGTACTGAGCAAGCAAGCCGGATTGGGGCAATATATTCAGTCCGGCGCAGCCGTGGCGCGAATTTACGCCAGCGATGTCGCCGAAATACGCCTGCCGATCGGCACCGAGCAACTGGCCTTCTTGGAACTGCCTTTGGGACAAAACGGCAAGGTCGGTCGCTGGCCGGCGGTGACCTTGCGCGCGGATCTGGCCGGCAAACCGCAAACCTGGCAAGGCCGCATCGTCCGCAGCGAAGCGGCGCTGGACGACAACAGCGGTCAGCTCTATCTGGTTGCGCAAGTCGCCGAGCCGTTCCGGGAAACCTCGGATAGCCCGCCCTTGCTGAGCGGCTTGTTCGTACAAGCCGAGATTGAAGGGGTGCGCCGCGACGGTCTGTTTGCGCTGCCGCGCACCGCATTGAACGGTTTGCAACAAGCCAAGCTGGTCGACGCTGAGCAACGTTTGGAAATTCGCCAGCTGCAAGTGCTGCGCCACGAAGCCCAGCGCGTCGTCGTCAAGGCCGGTTTAAATGCCGGCGAACGGGTAGTGGTGTCGGAAATGCCGGTGCCGGTGGCGGGAATGAAAGTCAACGCAGTCGAAGCGCAGCCTGAAGCCGCCCAATGACGTCAGCCAACCAGCGTTTAGGCCTATTGGCCTGGTTTGCCGGCAACCCGGTCGCCGCCAATCTGTTGATGCTATTGATCCTGACCGGCGGTGTGCTGGGCATCCTCGGCGTCGATAAGGAAGTATTTCCGCGTTTCAGCCCGCATAAAATTCAGATCGAAGCGGTTTTTCCGGGCGCCGGACCGGCGGAAGTCGAGGAATCGGTGTGCGTACCCATCGAGGAAGCCATCCACGATGTGCCTGGCGTCAAACATCTGCACGGCGAAATCAGAGGCGGTAGCTGCGAGATCGATGTGGAGGTGCTGCCGGACCACGACCGCAACCAGATGATGGCGACGCTGCAAAGCCGGGTGCAAGCCATTCCGCGCCTGCCGAAACAATTGGAAAAAATCCAGGTGTTGCCGGCCGACCGCGAGGACGACGACGGCGTGATCTGGCTGGCTTTACACGGCGCCACCGATGCTGCCACCTTGCAGCGTTACGGCGACCGGATCCAGGAACAACTCGCGGCGATACCCGGCGTCAGTAAAGCCCGCAATTACGGCGAGCTGGCCTACGAAATCGACATCGAAGTCTCGCCGCAACAATTGCGCAAATACCAACTGACGTTGGACGAAATGGCTCAAGCGGTGCGCAGGGCCTCGGTAGATCTGCCGGGCGGCCTGATCAAAAATCCGGACGGCGAGCTATTGCTGCGGGTCAGCGGCCGGGCCCGCGATGCCGACGCGGTCGGCGCCTTAATCGTCAAGACCTTGCCGGACGGCAATCGAGTGCGCTTGGATCAAATCGCCACCATTAAAGATGGTCTGGAAGAACGCTTGTGGACCTGGCATCACAACGGCCAGACCGCGCAGGGTTGGGAGATTCACACCGAGCAAGACAGCGTCGCGGTCGCGCGGCGCGTCAAGGCGTATGTCGAAGAGATGCGCACACAATTGCCGGAAGGCCTGCGCCTGATTACCTGGTGGGACGATTCGCAAGCTTACGACGAGCGCATCGGCACCTTGCTGGAAGACGGTTTGAGCGGTTTCGTGCTGGTCTGTCTGGTGCTGACCTTGTTCTTACGGTTACGAGTAGCGTTGTGGGCCGGCGTCGGCATTTTTACCTCGGTGCTAGGTGCGTTCTGGCTGATGCCGGCCCTGGATATTTCCCTGAACATGCTGTCCTTGTTCGGCTTTCTGTTGGCGATGGGGATTTTGGTGGACGATGCCATCATCATCGGCGAAAGCGTGCATAGCAGGCAGATTGAAGGCAAGGAGTCGCCATTACAGGCCACGATACAGGGCGTGCGGGAAGTGGCACTGCCGGTCAGTCTGTCGGTGTTGATCGTCTTGGTGGCGTTTTTGCCCGGTCTATTTTTGCCCGGCTGGGCCGGACAGATGATGCGGCCGATTTGCCTGGTGATGATCTTGACGCTGGTATTCTCGCTGGTCGAAGCCTTGCTGATTCTACCGTCGCATCTGGTCGGCGACACCGACTCAAAAGCAAACCCGAGCCGCTTACAACGCTTGCGCGAGCGCATGAATCGGGGCTTGGATCGTTTCGTCGTGCGCGTTTATAAGCCTTTACTGGAAACCGCGCTGGCCTGGCGCTATTTGACCGTCGCGATCTTCATCGCGCTGCTGACTATCTGTGCGGCGTTGGTGCTCAGCGACCGGGTGCGGCAATCGGTCAATCCCGATGTCACCAAGGACAGCTTTTGGGTATCGATGAAGCTTCCACAGAGTGCGCCGTACAGCGAGACTCAGGCATTGGCGACCCAGGTGGAAAAAGCCTTGTTTGCCTTGCGCGACGAGCTGGACGGTGTCGCGCAAACCGGTCAACCCGCCGCCGATAGCGTTGCCGCCGCCCATGCCAACGACGATAGCGTCATCGTCGGCGTGGAAACCGCGATCTGGGACCATGGCGCCGGCATCTGGCTGGAGTTCTCGGCGGAAGGCCGCAAGCGCTTGAAAGTGGAGCAGTTCATCCGCGACTGGCGGCAACGGATCGGCGACATCGGCCGCGGCAAGGTCGATTTTATTTATAAGGAAGGCGACGTACCTTACGACATCGAGTTGAATCTAGGCGCCGGCGACCCAAGCCTGCTGCAACCCGCCGCCGAGCAACTTAAAAAGATACTGGAAGCCTTTCCCGGCGTTTACGATGTGATCGACTCGTCCGAACCGGGCAAACCGGAAGTGCGGCTGGCGCTGAAGCCGGAAGCCGAACGCCTGGGCTTGCGCCTGGAACAAATGGCCGAGCAAGTCCGCCAGGGTTATTACGGCGAGGAAGTGCACCGCTTCCTGCGCGGTCGCCGGGAAGTAAAAGTGATGGTGCGCTATCCCTTGGAACAGCGGCAATCGCTGGATACACTGAAGGCGCAACCGGTACGCCTACCGAACGGCAGCAGCGTGCCGCTAAACGATCTGGCCGAGATCAAATTGGTGCAAGGCTATTCCCGGTTGAACCGCGAAGACCGGCATCGGGTGTTGAAGGTACAAGCCCGCGTCGATCCGACCAAGGCCGATGTCAACGGTATTTACGCCGCGCTGGAAAACGGCGCCTTGCCGCTTCTGGAGCAGGCGTTTCCCGGCTTGAATGTGCAAATCGGCCAACAGCGCCAGGAACAGGAAGCGATGCTGGCGGCCTTCGGCAAAAACACCTTGATCGCACTGTTGGTGATCTATGCTTTGATCGCGGTGCCGTTTAAATCTTACAGCAAACCGCTGATCTTTCTGTTGGCAGCGCCGGTGGCCTGGAGCGGCGCAGTGCTGGCGCATTGGGCGGCCGGATTGCCCTTGTCGATGGAGTCCTTGGTGGGCATGATCGCCGCCAGCGGCGTGGTGGTGAACGACAGCCTGGTGCTGCTGGATTATATTCGTCAACACGGCGACGAGGATACCTCGGTGGAACACCTGATCAGCGCCGCCTGTGTTGCGCGGTTTCGCCCGATTTTGCTGGCCTTTCTGACTAACTTTGCCGGTTTTTTGCCGACGCTACTCGAGACCAGCCAGCAAGCGCAATTCCTGATTCCGATGACCTTGTCGCTGTCGGCCGGCCTGCTGATCGGCATGGCCGCCAGCTTGATTTTGACGCCGGTATGTTATGCGATTTTGGGGGCCAGGCGACAAGCAGCATCGATGTGAAAACCAAAGCTGTAAGTTTGGCTAGATGCCTTGGTGGAAGTGGGATTTTCGCAGGTACCGATGTTGCCACCGCTGCCTGAATTATTAACCCGGCCCTTAAATACCGTTCGCCTTTATGCCCTTGAGGGTATTGAGATTCTATGGTTTTCGTCAAGCTGCATTGTTGAGGCAAGCAATTTTCTGAGCGTCAAATCGGGCATCGGCTTGTTGCCAAAGCGAGAATGCGATGCGTAATAATTTTCTGGCGATAATCACTAGCGCCTGAGTTGCCGAGAACTCTCTGGCTCTTAACTCTTGGTAATAGGGTTTCCACACAGCCGTTTTGGCGGCTGCCTGGGCGCAGTTGTATAACAGCCGTCTCAGTTCACCCGGTCCCCGTTTGGATACGCGTCGGCGGCCCCGCTTTTGGCCTGAGTCACAGGCTCGGGGATCCAGCCCGACAAAGGCTACTACGGCATCGCTGCGGCTTAACGGGACCCGATCAAACAAGACAGCCAGCTGTGTTGAGGTTTGCCGGCCAATACCCGGTATGCTCTCAAGACGTCGGGCCTCGGCTTTCAGTGCAGGCTGCAAAGTTAATAAGTCATCCAGTTGCTGATCGATATGCTTGAGCAATCCGTCCAAGGCGGCCACGGTATCAATGAGTGGCGCTTCAAGTTCCTTCACGCTTCGCAAGGCTTTTTGCAGGGCTTGACGATGCTTGACGACCGTCGCACGGCGCCGTTGCAGTAAAGCCACTTGGTGCTGCATCGCCGAAGCAGGTTGATAGGGACGTAAATGACCCCGTTCAGCGGTGATAAATCGCCGGATCATTTGGGCGTCCACTCGATCCGTCTTGCCCCGTCTGCCCAAACCCAGGGCATAATGGCGCATATCCCGTGGGTTCAGCACATAGACGACCATGCCCATCAATACCGCTTGCTCTGCCATGAGTTGATGATAATCGCTGGTGGCTTCCAGGCCAATATAACTCCCGGTCGGTAACGTCTTCAGCCAGGCATTGATGGCCTCTGCCGTATTGGCAAGCGTCAACAAACCCTGCTCTGAATCTATCACCAGTTCATCTTTTGCTACATCGATACCGATCAACATTTCGCTTGTCATACGTCCTCCACCTGTTGAAAAATAAGAGAGTCGGGGTGGTGCGTCTGCCGAGTAAGCTTGTGCACAAATCGGCGGCCTAACCGCTAGATTCTTCATCGACTCTGGAAGACGCGATGGGATGATTTCTCAGTGAGGTCTGTCTTAGCAGATGCTTGTCGATGTCCCTCCATCCCGACAACCAAAGTCTCCCCGATTCTCTTAACCTTTACCATACAAGCCTGTCGATGTGCGCACCCGCCTGGGCTCCGACGAGCTCAGCCCGAACGGAATAGCAGTGATAAATTCAGGTCCGGGTTAATAGCGGCTGATTCGCGTTGTAAGGAAATCCAATCACGCCGGTGCTATGCTGAAGGTACGGTGGCAGCGACGGGGCTTTTCAACTACTACCATCATAGCTTTGGGGAGGTCTGAAAAAATTGTCATCGTTGTGTATGCGCGGATCTAGTAATGTGATTGCAAAGGGCTCGCGCTTTCTGGGGAGCGGCGATTGGGTATTGTTATAAATTACCTTGGGGAAAGGTCGGCGCCGCTCAGTTTTTCCGTTCTTTTTTAAATTAGCCACTCTGTTCTCAGAATTTTTGGGCACGTTGTTCTTTACTTTGTCGTCAGTATTACTAGCCTGTGCCTGCCAATTTTGAGAATGGGTACAGTGATCTTTTCATGCACGGGAGTCCACCATGAACAAACAGACATTCATCGCATCCGCTGTCATCACTACTTTAGTGGGTTGCGCCACACCACCGATTGAACAGAAAGCAACAATCGAAAATGATTTGAGTACCGAATTACCCGCCTCAGCCGCCGGCATATCTGCAGAGCCTTTGTACTTTTCTTCGCAACAAGAAGCCGAAGGCGCTTTGATCGGTTATAACTACGGGCTGACCCTGCTTGCCGATGGCCGAGTTCAAGCATTCGTCTCCGGTTTAAATGGGTCGGGCATGGAAAACCCATTCGACGTGGTTAGGGCAAAAGCGCAAAGTTCGTCAGCCAAAATTACCGACTTGGCCGAGGCGGAAACTGAAATGGCATTTCCGCAAATTACGCTAGCCGAGAAAAAGAACGGCCAGGCAGCTATCGACGCATTGGGCGATAAGCTGGGGGATGTGGCTAAAGCCTACGACATGTCCAGCGAGCGCCTGGAAGATATATTGCGCACCGATGCGTCGGCCTGGATCGATGAAAGCGGCCGCCTGCTCTATATCGACGAACATACCAATGTTACTCAGGGGCAAGGCGAACAAGAAACCGCCACGGTAACCAGCACGGGTAGCAGCGTGGCAAGCGCGGCAACGGCCGACCCGTTCGCCCTGCACAGCAAGCCAGGTTCGAATCGCGTTATCTATTTGGATTTCAACGGCCATGTAGCAACGAATACGGCGTGGAGTACGACTGCGCTTAATGCCCAAGCCTACGATATCGACAGCAACCCAAGCGCTTTCAGCAGCGCGGAATTAAATAACATTCGCGAGATCTGGCAGCGGGTAGCGGAAGACTACGCGCCGTTCGATGTTGACGTTACCACGCAGGAACCCGTTTTGGATGCTCTGAGACGCACCAGCACCAGCGATGTGCAGTACGGCACTCGAGTAGTCGTTACCCGTTCCATGCCGCAACTTTGCAACCAAACTTGCGGCGGTGTGGCTTACGTTAATGTGTTTTCATATTATTCAGCCGCCTACCCGGAACGCTATCGGCCCGCCTGGGTATTCTTCGACAAACTGGGCAACGGTTATCCCAAATACGTTGCCGAAGCCGTATCGCACGAAGTCGGGCATAACTTGAACCTCAATCATGATGGCAATGCCTCCACCGGCTATTATGCCGGCCACGGTAGCGGTGCAACCGGCTGGGCGCCAGTCATGGGGGTGGGTTATTACAAACCTGTCGCACAATGGAGTAAAGGCGAGTATCCGGGCGCTAACAATCTACAAGATGATCTTGCGGTGATAAATGCTGCGGGTGCTCCAGTACGACCCGATGACTTCCCCGATACAACAGCCAGTGCGGCACCATTGGCAGGCGACGCCGGCACTGTTTTGCAAAATGGCATCATCGAACGCACGACGGACGCCGATATTTTCGTGTTTTCAACCGGCGGGGGAAGCGCGCAGTTCAATGTCACCCCCGATGCAGTAGCGCCCAATTTGGATGTGTTATTAAAGTTAATTGACGCGCAAGGCAATACCGTGGCCCAAGCCAATCCGGTGGACAGCTTGGCGGCATCCTTAAGCGTTTCGCTCAACGCCGGAAAATATTTCCTGAAAATCGAAGGGGTCGGTAAAGGCGACTTAACTACTGGCTACTCTGACTACGGCAGCCTCGGTCAATATCAAATTACCGGCAATTACCCCATTTTGGCTGCGGTGCCACCCGCAGCAGTCATCACGGCTCTGCCAACTGTCGGCGACGCACCACTCAATGTGACGCTGAATGGTTCCGGCTCCAGTGCTAGAAACGGCTCAATCTCGTCATACGCATGGAATTTCGGCGACGGTTCCGCGGCAACTAGCGGCGCATCGGTCAGTCACATCTACAACACCCCTGGTGCCTATACCGCAACACTGACCGTTACGGATAGCAGCGGTTTGAAAACCAGTACTTCGCAAAGTATTCAGGCGGCACAAAGTGTCGTGGCAATGAATATGAAAGTTGCCGGTACCGTGATGACTCGAAAATTGTTAAGCGGAGGTAAATCGCAATGCGTTGCTAACATTACCGTTAAATCCGGAACAGCATCAGTTATCGGTGCCAGCATCTATGGCACTTGGAGCGGTTCGGTGGCCTCGGGTACGACAAAAACCAATGTGACCGGAGCGAGCTATTCCATTAGCGGCACAAAAGGCTCGGCTGCCCTGAGCAGTGCGCCGCTGCCCAAAAATAGCAAGGGTACCTGCGCGTTTACCGTCACCAAGGTCGTCAAGAATGGCTACTTGTACGATGGCAGTGGTGCCATTTCACGCAGTTTGTCCTGGTAAATTAATGCTCGGGGGCGGCTGATTCTTGGCCGTCCCCGGCTTATTTCGGAGTTATCCCGGTTGACGATAATTGATTCGAATCGGGATAGCCTTACAAACATTTCCACGTCTGCTTGCATTCCCTGGCTGCTTATCCCTCCTCTCCCAAAAGATTCTGTTGCCTGGTTCAACAACAAGCCTTCAAATCGCCGGCTCTGCGTAGCCACGTAAACTGCAAAAGACGCGCAAGCCCCTCCCGCGCTAAAATTCCCCTATTGTGCGGCGTCGCACTCAGCCAACTTTTTACCATCATGCTCAATTTCAAAAACATCGCCATCCGTCGCGGCAACCGTTTGCTGTTTAGCGAGGCCTCTTTCACGATACATAAAGGCCAAAAAATCGGTCTGACCGGGGCCAATGGCGCTGGCAAATCCAGCCTGTTCGCGTTACTTCGCGGCGAATTAAATGCCGACGAAGGTGATTTTTCCATGCCGCCGAATCTGGAAATCGCTCATGTTGCTCAGGAAACGCCTGCTTTGGAATGTTCAGCCATCGACTATGTGCTGGACGGCGACAGAGAGCTGCGTGCGTTGCAGGCAAAGTTACATAAGGCCGAGCAAGCGCATGACGGCATCAAATTGGCGGAGCTACATGCGGCCTTGGATCATGTCGGCGGTTACACGGCCCAGGCTCGGGCGTCACGTTTGTTAAACGGCCTGGGTTTCAGCACTGAGCAGGAAAGCCGGCCGGTCAGCTCTTTTTCCGGCGGTTGGCGCATGCGGTTGAATTTGGCGCAAGCGCTGATGTGCCGCTCGGATCTATTACTGCTGGACGAACCCACCAACCATCTGGATTTGGATGCGGTGATTTATTTGCAGGATTGGCTCAGCAAATATCCCGGCACTTTGTTATTGATTTCCCATGACCGCGATTTTCTGGATACCATCACCGACCATATCGTCCACATCGAGCAGAACCGCGCCGAAATATACACGGGCAATTATTCCGCCTTCGAACGCATGCGCGCCGAAAAACTGGCCCAACAACAAACCGCCTACGAAAAACAGCAGCGTGAGATTGCCCATATCCAAAGCTTTGTTGATCGTTTCAAAGCGCAAGCCACCAAAGCCAGACAGGCGCAAAGCCGTATCAAAGCCTTGGAGCGGATGGAGCTGATCGCGCAGGCCCATGTCGATTCGCCGTTTGGTTTCAGTTTTCCGCCGCCGAAAAAAATGCCCAATCCGCTGCTAAAAATCGAAGAAGCCGACATCGGCTACGGCGATAAAGTGGTGATTAAAAACGCCAGCCTGTCGATCGCGCCGGGCGACCGTATCGGCCTGCTCGGGCCCAATGGCGCCGGCAAGTCCAGCTTGATCAAAGTACTTTCCGGGCAAATGCCGGCATTGACTGGTAAGCTACAGACCGCTCAGGATTTGAATATCGGCTATTTCGCCCAGCATCAACTGGAATTGCTCAATTTGGAAGAAAGCCCGCTTTGGCATCTGCAAAAGTTGGATAAGCAAGCTACTGAAAAGGATTTGCGCAATTTTCTGGGCGGCTTTGATTTTCGCGGCGACAAGGTCAACGATCCGGTCGGACCGTTTTCCGGTGGCGAAAAAGCCCGCTTGGTGCTGGCCATGTTGGTTTATCAAAATCCCAATTTGTTGCTGTTGGACGAGCCGACCAACCATTTGGATTTGGAAATGCGCCACGCTCTGAGTGTGGCCTTGCAGGAATATCAAGGTGCTCTGGTCGTGGTGTCGCATGACAGGCATTTACTGCGCTCGGTGACCGACCAACTGTTGTTGGTGGCCGGCGGCAAGATGCAGCCATTCGACGGTGATTTGGACGATTACAAGCAATGGCTTGCCGAGCAGAAAAAAGCGGGCGACGAACCGGTCGCGAACGACAATGCCGGCGGGGTGTCGCGCAAGGATCAGCGTAAACTCGATGCGGAGCGGCGGCAGCGCTTAAAACCGTTGTTAGACGCGGTGAAAAAAGCCGAAACGGCGGTAGAAAAGTTTCATCAGCAACAGCGCGATCTTGAAGAACAATTGGCCGATCCGGCTATTTATGCCGAGGAATACAAGGAACAATTAAAGCAGTTACTGAGTCGGAAAGGCCAAATCGATAGCGCGCTGGAACAGGCAGAAATGGATTGGCTGGCAGCGGAGGAAAACCTACAACAAGCGGAGTGATCATGTACCAACTGATGGTGTTGTTTTTTGAGATTTGCATTATGCGCAAAGGGCCACAGGATGTGCCGGCGTCGCCTTGGCTAGTGCGGCTGATGTTCATACCCTATTTGCTGGTTAATCTACTGATTTTGTTGTTGGACAGCGATTGGGCGCATGCTTTGCTGCAAATCAGCGCGGAGACCGTATTAATGGTCGGTTTCTGCTATCCGCTTCTGTATTTTTCCGGGAAAACCGCCCGTTTTCCGCAAACCCTGACGGCATTATTGGGCTCTGATGTGGTGATTAGTTTGTGCGCCATTCCGGCGGTCGCCAGCCTGAATACCCAGATCAGCCAGGTGGCATACATTGCGATGATCGTGCTGATGGGCTGGCATTGGTTGGTCAATGGCAATATTTTCCGGCATGCCCTGGATAGACCGTTATTGTTCGGCTTGGCGCTGGCTTTTTTATATATACTCATTTCCACACAAGTGATGACCTTGTTGTTTACCGAGATTGCCGCTAGCGATTAGGAGGATGTATGACGATTTATAAACATATTTTATTGGCTGCCGATTTTTTTGAACATGGCGGTCAAGTGGCCGAAAAAGCCAGGCAAATCGCCGCGCAAAACGCTGCCCAGCTGAGCTTGGTACATGTGGTCGATAATTTGCCGATTACCGATCCCGCTTATGGCCCCATCATTCCATTCGATGTGGATTTGACCCAGGAATTGATGGAGGCCACCAAGAAACGCCTGCACGAGCTGGGCGAGAAACTACAGGTTCCCGCCGAACGCCAACATCTGGAAATGGGTAGCCCTAAACTGGAAATCGTCCGGGTAGCAGAAGAAATTCAGGCCGATTTAATCGTCGTGGGTTCGCACGGCCGTCATGGTTTTGCGTTGTTGCTCGGCTCAACAGCCAACGGCGTGCTGCATCATGCCAAATGCGACGTACTAGCGGTGCGATTAGCGGATGATTGAGCTGGTTTTGGGCGGCGCCCGTTCCGGTAAAAGCCGCTATGCCGAGCAACAAGCTTTGGCGTCCGGTATGCCGGTGGTGTACATCGCCACCGCCGAAGCGGGAGATGACGAGATGCACAGCCGCATCCAGCATCATCAACAGCGCCGTCCAAAGCATTGGCTAACCGTTGAAGAGCCTATCGCATTGGCGGATGTGATTAGCGAATACGCCGGCAAACAGCATTGCTTGCTGGTCGATTGCCTGACGCTTTGGTTGTGCAATGTGTTATTCGACAAGCAAGGTAATCTGCAAGAACAGCGCTATCAGCAACAAGCCGATGCCTTATGCGCAGTGCTGGCGGCAGGCCGGCAACGCGTGATCATGGTCAGCAACGAAGTGGGCCTGGGTGTTGTAGCCGCCGACGCGATGACCCGCCGATTCGTCGATGAAGCCGGCTTTTTACATCAAAGACTCGCGCAAATTAGCGACAAGGTGGTGCTGGTCAGCGCCGGTTTGCCGCAAATCCTCAAAAACGTCTAATTTCCTTATGAACAGTTTATCCGCGCCAATTGCCGCGCCCGATGCACACTATTACCAACAAGCGTTGGACAGGCAAGCGCAATTGACCAAGCCGCCCGGCTCCTTGGGCTTGCTGGAGGATTGCGCAGTAAGGCTGGCGGCAATGCAACGCCGGGAAATGCCTAAGCTGGAAAAAATCCATGTCAGCGTATTTGCCGCTGATCACGGCATTGCCGAGGAAGGCGTCTCAGCCTTTCCGCAAGTGGTGACGATGGAAATGGTAAAAAACTTCGCAGCCGGTGGTGCGGCGGTAAATGTGCTGGCCCGCCATGTCGATGCGTATTTCGAAGTTGTCGATGTAGGGCTGATTCAGCCAGTGGCTTTAGCCGATGTCATCAGTCATAGAGCCGGCGCAGGCACTGCCAATTTCAAGAGGACGGCGGCGATGAGTGACGAGCATTTAGCTATCGCCTTGGCCGCAGGCCAGGCTGCCGTCGAACGGGCTGTAGCGAAAGGGGCCGATTTGTTTATCGGCGGCGAAATGGGCATCGCCAATACCACCAGCGCCAGCGCACTGGCGGCAGCCAGTTTGCGGATACCAGCTGCCGACATTACCGGTGCCGGCACCGGCTTGAATGCCGGACAAATCGATCACAAAGTCGGCATTATCGACTTTGCCTTACAGAGGCACCAAGCCGCTTTGCAGTCGCCTTTGGATATTTTAAAAACCTTGGGTGGTTTTGAAATCACCGCATTAACCGCTGCCTATATCAGCGCCGCCCAACTTGGCTTGCCGGTGTTGATTGACGGCTTTATCAGTAGTGTCGCGGCTTTGCTGGCGAGGGATATTAATCCCGGCTGCGTGGACTGGTTTTTTTACGGCCATTGTTCCGCGGAAAAAGGCCACGCCCGAGTCCTGCAAGCGTTAAATGCCCGGCCATTGTTGAATCTGGAGATGCGCCTGGGCGAAGGTAGCGGTGCGGTATTGGCGGTACCCTTGCTGAAAATGGCCTGTCATTTACACAATGAAATGGCCACATTCAGTCAGGCCAAAGTATCTACCGCTTAAATAGGCTATCCATCGGCAATCCGTTTCGGATGCAATAGCGAGGTGTTTAGCTTTCCCGTATCATTGGCCGCGAAAAATAAGCTTGGCGGATGGTCGAGCTTGCTTTGCGACCGGCAGCTGTCTCCGATGGCATCTGCACATAATAATAAAAACATACAACTGATTTGGTAAACAACATGCTAGGACACATAGAAAGTTACGATGAAAGATGCCAGACCGGCGTAATCAAACACGAAGGTCAATTCTACGAATTTCACCTGGATCAATGGACATCGGATGCGCCGCCCAAAGTCGGCGACGATGTGGATTTCGATCACGAAGAAGACAAAGTCACCGACGTCAGCCTGGTCGGCGCTTATCTGATGGAAGCCAAACCGGTCAAAAGCAAGCTGGTCGCAGCACTGCTGGGTATCGTGTTCGGTGCGATCGGCCTACATCGCATTTATCTGGGCTTTTATTTCCTCGGCTTCACCCAAGCCGTGGTCACGCTGATTACCGGCGGTTTTGGCGTCATGTGGGGCTTTATCGAAGGCGTATTGATCGCTACCGGTCATATCTACAAAGATGCCAAGGGACGCCACCTGAAATAGTCGTGGATGCCTTTCTTGTTGCCTTGCAATTTCTGACCCGCATACCCGTTAGGGTTCGCTACGAGGCTGGCGCCCCCTTATTGGGGCGTTCGGTTTTGTACTATCCGGCGGTGGGTTTGCTGCTGGGTATGCTACTAAGCCTGCCGCCGATGTTGTTTGCCGGTAGCTCACCGATGCTGCTGGCTGCTATCATCTTGGCCGTATGGGTGTTGCTGACCGGCGGCTTACATTTGGACGGTTTGGCCGATTGTGCCGATGCCTGGGTCGGCGGCCACGGCGATAAACAGCGCAGCCTGCAAATCATGAAAGACCCGGCTTCCGGGCCGATTGCGGTTAGTGTGCTGGTGTTGGTTTTAATCCTAAAGTTTGCCGCACTGACTGCCATGTTCGAGCAAACTCGCTTCGCCCCCCTGTTGCTGGCACCCGTTTTAGGGCGCGCCGCAATTCTAGGCTTGATGCTGACAACCGATTATGTTCGCCCGCAAGGTCTAGCGGAAGCACTATTGCAACAACTGCCAAGGTCCCTGGTCCGATGGGTGTTGGCAACGAGTGTATTGATTACGCTGGTCTTCTTAGGCTTTCCGGCTGTGCTGTCTGCCGGCGGCATATTATTTTGGCTACGGCAATCTGCCTTGTCGCGCTTGGGCGGCGTAACAGGCGACGTTTACGGTGCGGCGGTCGAATTGACGGAAACCGCCGTGTTAATTGCTGCCACGCTGCAATGACACCGCAATCCCCGCTGTCGACTGCAAATCCTGAGTCTATATTGAATCCGAACGACTCCTCAGCTGCGCACCGTTTTCCCGACCAACAACTTGCCGGCGTCTATCGCGCCATCGCCGAACGCCGCGATATGCGACACTTTCTCGCCGATCCGGTCGATGCCGAGGTCTTGGCTCGTCTGTTACAAGCGGCGCATCAAGCCGGCAGCGTCGGTTTGATGCAGCCTTGGCGTTTTATCCGCGTCACTGATCGCCGTTTGCGTATTGATATTCACGCGCTGGTCGAACAAGAGCGCCGGCTCACTGCCGAAGCATTGGCCGAACGCCACGACGAATTTATGAAGCTTAAAGTGGAAGGCATACTCGATTGCGGCGAATTGCTGATCGTCGCGTTGCCGGATCGACGCGAGGAACATATTTTCGGTCGCCGGACATTGCCAGAGATGGATTTGGCCTCGGCGGCCTGCGCGATTCAAAACCTGTGGCTGGCGGCCCGCGCGGAAGGCCTGGGGTTGGGCTGGGTATCGCTGTTCGATCCGGACGCATTGGCGCAATTATTGAAAATGCCAGCCGGCAGCAGGCCAATTGCGGTACTTTGCCTGGGCCATGTCGCCGAGTTTTACCCCAAGCCAATGTTGGAACTGGAAAACTGGGCAACGCCGCAACCCTTATCGGCCTTTGTCTATGAAAACGGCTGGCCCGATGCATCCTAAACCGCCGTTTCCAGCGTTGATGGTGCAAGGCACCACCTCCGATGCCGGCAAGAGTACTTTGGTGACAGCATTGTGCCGTTACTACCGGCGCCAAGGCATTGCCGTCGCGCCATTCAAACCGCAAAACATGGCACTCAATAGTGCGGTAACCGTCGACGGCGGTGAAATCGGCCGCGCCCAAGCCGCACAAGCCGCGGCCTGCGGTTTGCCGCCGCATAGCGATATGAATCCGGTGCTACTCAAGCCCAATACCGATACCACCGCGCAAGTGATCATTCACGGCAAAGTCCTGCAAAACCAGTCGGCCAGCCAATATCACGAATATAAAAAAATCGCCAAACAAGCAGTTCTGGAATCGTGGCAACGCTTGAGTGCGCAGTACCAGATGCTGATCGTCGAGGGTGCCGGCAGTCCAGCCGAGATCAATTTACGCGCCGGCGATATTGCCAATATGGGCTTTGCCGAAGCGGTGGATTGTCCGGTGATTCTGATCGCCGACATTGATCGCGGCGGCGTGTTTGCGCACTTGGTCGGCACGCTGGAACTGCTCTCGGCCAGCGAGCAACAACGCGTGATCGGTTTTGTCATCAACCGCTTTCGCGGCGACATCGCGCTATTAAAACCTGGCTTGGACTGGCTGGAACAGCGAACCGGCAAGCCAGTCTTGGCCGTGCTGCCGTATTTGCATGATCTTTATCTGGAAGCCGAGGATGCCTTATCCACTCGGCATGCCCAACAGGGCCAAACCGGCGCTTTTCATGTCGTCGTGCCGCATCTACCCAGCTTCAGCAATCATACCGATTTTGATCCACTGCAATTGCACCCTGGCGTTCAGGTCAGTTTTGCGAAAAGCCCCGATCAAGTAACCGGCGCCGACTTGATCGTGCTGCCCGGCAGCAAATCGGTACGTAGCGATTTGGCCAGGCTTAGAGAGCAAGGTTGGGACACATTCATTGCTCGCCATTTGCGTTACGGCGGCAAACTGCTGGGGATTTGCGGCGGCTTTCAGATGCTGGGCAATAGCATAGACGACCCGCTGGGGCTGGAAGGTCCGGCCGGTAGCTCTGTTGGTCTGGGTTTGTTGGATATGCAGACTGTTTTACAACCGGAAAAATGCTTGCGGCAAACTGCGGGCGCATTCTATGGGCAAGCTACGCAGGTGGCGGGCTACGAGATCCATCTGGGCATCAGTAGTGGTCCTGCGCTGGCACAACCCTTATTTTCGCTGACGGAAGGCGACGACGGCGCCGTTTCGGCAGACGGTCAGGTGGCGGGCAGTTATCTGCACGGTTTATTCGATTTGCCCGCCGCCTGCGATGCGCTGTTGAATTGGGCAGGCTATCGGCAAGCGCAAGCCCTGGATTTCGACGCTGTGCGCGAAGCCGGTATCGAGCGTCTGGCCGATTGTTTAGCAAGTCATTGCAATTTCGCCCAGCTCGAAGCTCTGGCCGCATCTACCCGACGTGCTTGCTGACGGTCAGCCATTGCAGCCGATAGCAGAATTATATGCAATTTCCGACAGCGGATTTTGAATAAATCCATTTCTTTGTTTAAAAATAGCGCTTTCATTGCGCCCTTAAAAAACAGCAGGATAGGGTTCTTTTATAAAAAGAACGATGCCGGTTGCGACAAAAGCGAATAGGCCCGAGGCCACAAAAGCCAGGTGGTAGTCACCCATCAGACTATGGACGTACCCGGCACTGTAAGCAGCAATGGCCGCTCCGATTTGATGCGCGAAGCAAATCCAGCCAAACACCACGCCGACGTTTTGCTTGCCGAACAAATCGGCAGTTAACGCCGAGGTTGCCGGAATCGTGGACAACCAATTCATACCGTAGATAATCGAGAACATCGTTAATTGTCCGGTCGTATCTATGCTGGGCAGCAGTATCAGCGTTGCGCCTCTGACGACGTAATAAAACGCCAGCGGCCAGCGCTTGCCGTACCGGTCGCATAACCAGCCGGATAAAATAGTGCCGAACACATCGGCCGCGCCCATTACCCCCAAGGACATGGCCATGGTCATGTCGGTAAAGCCGTGTTCGATGCCGTGCGGAATCAAATGAGTCTGAAATAAGCCGGAGGTGGTTAATCCGCAAATGCCAAAACTCAAGGCCAACAACCAGAATTGCGGACTGCGCATGGCCGAGCGCATGGGATTTTGATCAGGCTTAAGCATTGTTCGATGAACACCATGGTCGCCATAGGCCGACAGTCCTTTTGATTCGGGATCGTCTCTTAAAAATTTCAGCACCAAAGGTAAAGCCACCAAACCTAAGGCTACGGCGATAAACAGCGTCGCCGCACGCCAGCCTTCATGAACATTGATCTGCATTAGCAGCGGGGTAAACACCAACTGGCCGGAGGAAAAGGCGGCCCCCAATATGCCTAATGCTAGCCCCCGGTGTTTATGGAACCAGCGATTGATCAACGCCGATCCCATAATCATGGAAGTGCCGCCCGAACCTGCGCCAATCAACAATCCCCACAACAAATACAGTTGCCAGGATTCCTGCATAAAAACGCTGCCACCGGCGCCTGCCACCGACAAAATCAAGGTGATAACACTGATCCGTTTAGCGCCGTAGACATCCATCAATCGACCTAGAAATGGCCCTGCCAGGCCAAATAACAGCAGGTTGACTGAAATCGCGCCGCTAATGGTTTCCCGGTTCCAAGCAAACTCCTGTTCCAGGGACAGCATAATGATCCCTGGAACGGAGCGCAGTGCCGATGCCATAAACAAGCACAGAAACGTGACTGCAAGTACTACCCAAGCATAGTGAACTGAATCGGTAAGACTCTTGGGCATGATGACATCGGACTTTGGCTGAAACATGGTTGTGTGGATGCAGAGAAAAAAGTGTTATTCGGCGTCTGGAATCCGATCGAGTAACTCGATCAAACGAGTCACGCCCTGTAACAAAATGCCGCCGACGCCCAATGCAAACCACACCCCGATCACAAAGCCCCAATGAATCGGCGCGGCGAAGAATTCCTCTCTAAACCAGAAGGTATGTCCCCACTCGTTGAAGCCGACGCTGACCAAAATCATGAACGGCCCGAACACCGCCAAGGTCAATGGCAAGGAAATGCCTTTGGCGTACAAAGGCAAGCGGGTTCTGGCATACAGCCAGGCGCAGCCGCCCAGGATCACGTACAGCGGGAAGTTGAAATAAAACTCGATGATATGATTAGCGGTAAACGGCGTATCGCGAATCGCCACTTGGTGCCAGGAATTGTCCTGTTCGGCAAAATAGCTGCCCGCCCAATACACGGCAAAGGTGTAAATGCTGATCCACATGGTCAAGGTGAAATAGCGGCGTATCTCTTCCTTGGGTGCCAGTTGATCCAGATTGCGGTCGCGCGTGGTCCATAAGTAACCCCAAAAGCCGCTGGCGACGGCAGCGATCACCACTAGTTCGATATAAAACAGCCGCATCCAGTATTGTTCGAATGCCGGTTCCGAGGAATCCAGACCGTGCGCTATGGCAAAAGCACCCTGATACAGTCGTAAACTGATGTACATAACGGTTAAAAAGCCAAAGCCCTTTAAATATTTGGGTAAGTCAAGCAAATACCAAGGCAATGATTTGGGGTTTTCGGTGCTTAAGCTAACGTGTTCTGTCGTGGTAGCCATGATGTGTGCTCCTGAATTAATTGAATTTGGGAATGACGGCAGAGGAAATGCTGGAGATATAGCGTTTTCCCATCACGTCGTCGTAAAGAAACAGCAAACCACCTACTCGGCTATCCGCGTCTTTGATTAAACCGTCCAGCTTTTCCGACTCCCAAGCCGCATCGCGCACTTCTACGGTGACGGTGCGTTGTTCGCCGGGGGCGATAGGTGTATTGTCACTCAAGCTCAGACCGTTATTACTGACGTCATCCTTGCCGGGTTTGCTGTTGACGCTCGCTAAATCAGCGTTCATGAAATGCACGTTGGAACTGGAAAATTGGCCGATCCTGACCGCGCCTTGGCTGCGATTGTCGATACTAAACTGCAACAGCATCGCGCGTTGCGCCACGTTGTATTCCGCTTTTAGCGTGTCGACATTGACCATGCCGGCATTCACTTGAGCCGGCAGGGGCAAAATCCGATCCAAGCCCGCTTGCAATGGGATGGCGTCCGGATACTGGTTGGCGGTGACGGCATTCAGCGCCAATACCAATACCGGCACGCCGACTAACACCGCCTTGGCGATGGTTTTATCCTGATCGGTGATCAACTCCTGTTCCAAACCGGCATCCAGCATGCGGTAGCGGCTGATGAACAAGGGCCGACGCACCCACCACAGCAACCAAGCAGCCGCCAACGCGCCCCAGAACAGATGCCAGAACACGCCGTTGGCAAAGCCGAAGCTCTCCATGTCGATCATTTCACCGTTGATGGTTTGAATCGTATTGCTAAAGTCGGCGGGATCGCCGCCAATTTCGAGCCACACACCTGGGCCCATCACCTGACCCGCGTCTTTTAAATTAAAAAACGGGTGAATGTGATAACGCCCCGGCAAACGGCCTTTCAAGACCACTTTGAACTCATAGTCGCCGCCCGGCTCTAGGGCCACCGAGTTGGTCCAAGGTTTACCGTTCAGGTAGCGCTCGGTACGGATCAGCACCGGTCCTGGGGTGGAGATATTCAAGAAGCTGGCTTCCGGTTTCGGCACACTGATCGGCCAGTCTTCGGCAACATGAAACTTGCCGCTGACACTCACTTCATCGTTGACGTTGAATTTTTGCGTGGACCATTGCACGTCGTACCACTGGATGGTGCGCATCCTAATGAACGGCTCCAGGGCTTTTTCGCCATGGGCCTGCGCGGTGGGTACTGCAAATATCGACAATACGTTGATGCAAAGCACTGCCAACAGCCAAGGTTTAAAAAGTGATTTCATGACTGTGCTCCTTAAATGCTTTTCAGATAACGGGTATCAGCGAACAATTTGCCGATTTTCCACCACAGCGGATACATCAACGAGCACAACAACGCTGAACAAAATGCCGACAATGGCGTGGCGTACTGGCCATAGGTGCGCAAGGTGCCGCGTTCGATGATGCGCAGGTATTCCGGCATACCGGTGCGGATGTATTGAAAACCGAACACATCGGCCACCGTCAGCTGGCTGTTGTGGTAATCGACCGCTTGGTGGAACATGCCGAAAATCGGCCAGTTGGTGGGGTAAAACAACAAGGCAAACGCGCCGCCGCCAAAAATCGAGGTGATGGTCAGGCTATTGGTGAGCATCAACAAGGTATCCAATACCAAAGCGCCCGGAATCATCGTCGCCGGCAACACCATGTTGATGGGGAAATAGTTCCAGTAATGGTAGGCAAACACCCGGGTTACCCAGGTACCGATCAATAGGGCCGCTACGCACAGAGTGGCGCCCAACGGTAAACGGAATTTATCCCACAACACCGCCTGAACGGCGGCTGGAAAGGTAATGCCTATCAGCGGCGTGACCAAAGGCCACCATTGCCTGTCCTTCCAGTCGATCCAGAAGTCCCAGTCGCCGACGGTCAGGGCAAAATGTAGATGAAATGAGCCAATGAACAGAAATAACGCCAGGACCAGTATCAAATAGTCGTAGGCTCTTGCCAACCGGGCTTTCTCGCCGCGGTAGGGTTTGAACGTGGAAATTGGAATTTGTGCGGACATGTGTGCTTCCCCCGTAAAGTTTTATAGTGAATGACGGCGATAGCCATCGAAACTGGGCGTGTCGCCAACCGAAAGCTACCCTTGGGGGAGTAAATCTGTGTGGGCTGATCGACACGCTCGCGATATAAGTTAGGGGGAATGGGTTGAACTGTGAAATGGTGAAATTTCATCCGCTACCATCAAGACTGTTCATACCGGCCAGCAACGATTTTGTTTAGTATGCAGCTAGTTTCTTTGGGGGGAATATCCACATGGCCAATCTACGTACCTTCGACTTAAACCTGTTACTGGCCTTCGACATATTGATGCGGGAGCGCAATGTCACCCGCGCGGCGGAATGCATGTTCGTCACCCAGTCGGCGATGAGCCACACCTTGCATCGCTTGCGCCAGCAATTGAACGATCCGGTCCTAGTTAAATCGCCCGCCGGCATGCAGCCGACGGCATTGGCGCTGGCATTGGTGGAGCCGGTACGCAGTCTTCTACAGGAAATGGAACGCTTGCTGGAGGCACCCCAGGCCTTCGATCCAGCATCCAGTCAGCGCCGTTTCACCATCGCCGCGACCGATTACATGGAGTTTTTAATCTTGCCGGAGCTGTCGCAATTGATTGAAGAGTCGGCGCCAGGCGTGGATATTCATGTCAAACGCACGGAATCTGCTTTTCCTTTGCCGCAGTTAGAAAACGGCAGTCTGGATGTGGTGTTGGGTTTTGCTTCGGTACTGAATCCGCCTGCGCATTTGCATTGCGAACATTTATTCATGGATCGCATGGCTTGTGTGGTGAGGCAGGATCACCCGAGCATAAAAGCGGCGCCGTCGCTGGAGGAGTATTTGGCGGCGACGCACATGCTGATTTCCAGAACCGGCGATAAACTGGGCGTGATAGATGAAAAATTGACCGAGTTGGGCTTGGAGCGGCGCATTAATTTCATCGTGCCGCATTTTTTGTCGGCACCCTTGATCGTGGCTCAGACCAATATGATTTTGTCCTTACCCTATCGTTTGGCCATCGCCTTTCAGAAATTGGTGCCACTGCAAGTATTGCCCGTGCCGGTGAGTTTGCCGGACTACGATTTGGCGATGATTTGGCATCCGTTATGGGAAAAAGACCCGGCCCATGGCTGGTTGCGCGAGCAAATCAGCAGCATAGGCCGGAAAATAAGCGCATCCCAAATCAATTTTTAACGTCCTGGCAAGCCTGCGGCTAAGGACTTGACCTTCAATAAGTAGTACGGCGGTTTGGATTGATCATCGCCGCCGTTCAGCGTGGCTGAGCGATGCAAGCGATTCACCACGGCATAGAGTTGCCCATTGGCGCCAAAACTGAAGGAATCGACCCAAGACAATCTTGGGCATTGCGCCAATTGCCGGTAACTACGGTCGGGCGCTATCACGCCAATCGCATTATTGGCTAAATCCCCCAGATAGATATTGTTGTTCTCATCGATACTGATGCCGTCCGAGATCGGTTTGTCGCTATAGCGTTCAACATGCTGAGCAAGTTCTTGAGGCGTTAAGGACTCGTTGATCAAGTCGGCGGCTTTAATCCGGTAAAGGCTAAGGCCGTGCATCGGTCCGAAATAGACCCATTCGTTGGCTAAATCTTCGGTAATGGGATTTACGCCAATATGCGGTTTCACCAACTCGCCCGACGGGGTTTTCACCTGAATCGGCACATTATCGATGACCAAATCGACGTTTTCCGGCACCACACTGTGATGTCCTTCCAACACCCGCCGCGCCGCGCCGGTAGACAGGTTGACCACGATCAAGGCGGCATTCGCACCACCCGCCGGATCGCTGATAAACGCATGATTGTGGTTGGCATCCAACGCAAAGTCGTTAACGAACGCATCTTTCGGCGCAATCGGTGCGGGTAAATAAATCAAGCGCTGTAACTTGTTGGTTTTAGTATTCCAGCCCACCAGTTTGGGTGTCACTCCGCTGCGCATGCCGTTGTCCAGCATCCAGACGATACCGTTACTGTCGGAGCGGATACCCAGCACCGAGTCGAGTTTGATCGGCGCGGTTGAATCGGCCGCGGACAGCTCCTTATTCGGAAAAGGTAGCAAGGCTTGATCCTTGTACTCCATCACGGTGTATTGCGGTTGATAAAACTGATGTTGGCTCATGATGATCCGGCCGCTGGCTGTCGCCGTGACATTGCCCGGGCCGGTATCGAGGTTGGCGAATACCTCAAAATTAGAATTGCCGTCCGCCAAAGCCTCAAAGGCCGTAAACACCATGGCGGTGCAAAATAGGATCCCACGGTTCATTGTCATCTCCAGTATGTTGTTGGGTTAGGCAACACCATACTGGATCGTTAAACCCCTGTTAAATGACATCAATTCATCACGGACCATTCAGTAAATTGATGAAGACTTTTAGTCCCCGATAGCCGCAGCGCCAAGTCATCGGAGAATCTAAGTTCAAGCCCTTGTTGGAGCTGAACGAGGTATCACAGGTATAGGCGGTCGCGTCGTTTTGCCGATTTTTCCTGCGGAGACGCTCGAAAAAATCATGGGTTATTAACCCGGCCCAATTTATGACTGGTATTCCGTTCGGGCTGGAGTGACCGTCGATAGACTCAAGGCGAACGGTATTTAAGGGCCGGCTTAATAAATAGCGACTCCCGGAAAAACGCCGTATTTGAATTTATCCATTACATTTCAACATCCAATACGTTCAACACATCCGGCCTTTGTTGCACGAACACTTCTGGTCGCTGAAGTATGCGATGCCAATTGCGACGAGTCATTTGTTCAATCCAGTCCAATACGTTATCAAACTCATCATCGTTCCATGATTCGATAATCGCCAGGGTGACGGGAGGGGCATATAAAAATTCAAGCGCACTTTTCATATTTGCGTAACGTAAATTCATGGTATTTCTCCTATGGCTTTATGCTTGGCAGTGAATGACTGTAAGGGTTTTAATTTGTCGCTAATTTGGCTTTGGTTATAAAAATTCCAATAAGGTTCCGACTTGATTAGCAACGCAGGCCTTTGAGTTTGCGACCACAAGTTTGCCGCTAGAGGTCAGACGACACTCTTAAATATGCGCAGGTGTTGCTTGATTCAAGTTACTGGCCAACGATGCGGAACCAAATAAAAGTGTGGATAGGATAAATTGGCCGGAGACGAAGCTGAGCACGCCGGTGACAAAAAACAAGCCAATCATCACGTCTCTATAAATGTTTTTTGAAATATTCATGGGGTCCACCTTGACTAGGTTTAGTCGCTTTGTAAGTACGACTTCACTATATACCTGCGGAAAATATTTACAATCAGGCGTTTAATGCATGATTTGTTTCTTTTATGGAAACAAATTGCCCGGAACTTTTGCAATCTGTAGCGCAAAATAGCTACCGTCATTCAAATTCGCGGCATTGTGCGAGTGGAGAGAATGGTTAGCGGTTTGTTTGACCGGGGATTTTTGACCTTAGCGCGGCAGGGTTTGCGTTCCCAATTTGCCCAAGCTCAAGATTGCCAGCTGATGGGGCGGTCAACTGACAAGGATAATTTTTCTGCGCGACGGTTCCGCGGGCGGGATTTGAGATTTCGGGGATGATGCCAATGCGGTTGGTGTTATAGGTGTCGCTAGCGCGACGGCTTGTTTTTATGTCGGTTTCACGAAACACATCCATGCGTTTCGCCCTGCGGGTGATCCGCATGCAAATCGGCTATCCTGCCGATTTGTCGGCCCGACGGCCGAGATACTTTCGCTACGAAAACCGTCCATGGTTTTCGCCCTCCGGGCCAGCCTACCGGCTGTTCAAATTCGCTCCAGGCGAATTTGTGCGTGGCCAAAAGAAAGTATTCAAAGAAAAGGCCACCCGGATGCCGCTTAGCTCACTCGGCACATCCCTGTGCCTCGCCCTTCGGGTGCGATGCATGCAAATGGGCTATCCTGCCGATTTGTTCGTTCAAAAGCTCCGGTGCTCGGCGCGGCAAGCCGGAGAAAACCCGTGTGCGATTTGCAGGGTTTGAGCTTACAAAAATTG
This sequence comes from Methylomonas sp. 11b, assembly GCF_000515215.1. Taxonomy (NCBI): domain Bacteria; kingdom Pseudomonadati; phylum Pseudomonadota; class Gammaproteobacteria; order Methylococcales; family Methylococcaceae; genus Methylomonas; species Methylomonas sp. 11b. The sequence goes on along the minus strand of NZ_KI911557.1, from coordinate 3,257,315 downwards.
TAGCCATCTTGGGGTAGCTCCGAATAGCAAAGCGTATTCGGAAGAATGAAGGGAGCTTACAATCATTGTTTGCCTGCCTTATTAGCGGCAGCGCATACTCCTAAAGATTTAATTCAACATGCGTTCGATTACGCTGCGCTAATCGAACCGTGCTTAAATCAGGGTAAGACCAAAATGGATTGAGCGGTTTTTCTGCGATAGTCAGTCTTCTAGTGAAAGTGATTTAATCACACGTTTTGAGTTACCTAATTGATAGTCCAAGGTTAGCTTTTGGTTTTAATCTGGGCCACACCAACCAAAATTAGGAGTGATCCATGGCTACCATCTCAAAAAGTTTCTTCAATTCGGGCGCTTTCAATTCGAAAGTGATGGTTTTAATTGTTGGTTTGATTGCATTTAACAATGCAACTGCTCTCCAGAAAACGACAGTTCTCAATTCAGCCGCTACGGGTCAATTTATATCGGTTGGGCCGACAATTGATCCTGGCGTGTATCCAGTCCAGGATTTCACACTCGGCTCTCCCAACCCAACTACCGTCGGTTTACGTTGGTTCAACCAGCAAGCGCCACAAACGCAAGTGATAAGAAGCATTAATGGTTCTGCTTGGCAAACGATCCAAACCTTTGCGGCGCTTCCTGACAATAAATATGCTTCATTCCTTGATGAAAATGCATCTGCAAACGCAGAAAATTGCTATGCCATTATTGTTTCGGATGCGACTGGTTCGGGGACGAGCTTAACGTCACCCCAACGTTGCTACATTACCCGCGATGGTAGAGATGAGTTAGTCGTGCACCGGCTACAGCTGCGCATTCGCGTTCCGGATGTCAAAAATGCCGGAACCGATAACGGTGTCGAGGTACTTTTGCAGACCCCGACTGGATTGGTGACAACCGTAACCAATTGGTATCCGCGCGGCAATCATACTTGGCTGGACTCGACCGATGACGACCTGGAGCGAGGCACGAATAAAACCTATGATTTGATGCTGAACAACATTTCCCAGGCATCGGATATCACTCTAATTTCACTCCGAAAACCGGGCAACGATAGTGTTTGTATCGCCGAATTTGAACTGTTAATCGATGGGCAATCGGCATTCCAAAAAAACTTTGGCACCAGTCAAGCACCATGCCAGTGGCTTAATAGCAATAATCAACTGACTGCTTTTAGGAGCGAAATCCGTTCTTCTAGCGCATGGAATAATCTGGACCTGCCCTTTTTCTTTGGTATTGATGGCGATTGGCTGCGTTCCAGAATTGAAGCGACGTTTGGCCATAGTCTCCACGGCAAAGGTGAATTAAGAAATGGCAGTACGACGACGTCTCGTTTTGTGAGCGAAAGCAAGCTTGCGATGAGTGTTCCAATTATCGTTCATGATGCCAGTATCTTGGGTGATGTTGATAGTACCGTTCATTTTGACCTGGTGTTGTCGCCGACGGAAGATGCCAATGGAGATCCCGTTACAAAACTTTCTATCGAAAACATTGATGCCGATAGCTTTGATTTAGCGGCAGTTCTATTACCTGTCGTTTCACCGATACTTTATGGAGTTTCGACAGCCATTGAGGGACAAGTGCAACAATTCGCACCCGTCATTATCGGGGATGCGCCGGCTGGCACCCACCCTTGCTTTAGCCCAGAAGGCGGTATCAGAGTGTGTTCGGGTAGCAGTCCACGTCAAGTTGAAGCAGCGCTGTTAACGAAAGGGCGTAGCATCACCGCTAACAGATTAACGCAACCATAAACGAACCGACTAAGAGACGGAAAGTCTTTAAGTTAGTGCAAAAGGGGGCTAGCTCGTAGGGCAATGGCGTGGGTTCGGTGTTATTGGCGCATGCTTTGGAATTTGGCAAAGCTCATGGGTGTCTGCTGATTACGTTGCTGACGGATGCCGATAATCTTTCGGCGCAGCGGTTTTATGGGCGGGCGGGGTTTCAGGTTTCCGGGATGATGCCAATGCGGTTGGTGTTTTGAGTGTCGCTATCGCGACGGCTGATTTTTAATGTCGGGTCTCGGCCCGACGGCCGAGTGACTTTTCTTTGTTTGGCCAAAGAAAAGTCACCAAAAGAAAGGCCACCCGGATGCCGCTTAAATCACTCGGCACATCCCTGTGCCTCGCCCTTCGGGTGCGATGCATGCAAATCGGCTATCCTGCCGATTTGTCCTGCGCTCCTCGCTTTTGAACGGGGTTGCCGAAAGGGGCTTCCTGCCCCTTCGGCAACGCGATGCATCCCTGCATCGCCCCTAACGGGCTAATCCGTTCAAAAGCTCCGGTGCTCGGCGCGGCATACGGGAGAAAACCCTCCGCGGATTTGAAATTCAATCTGGTACGATCAACGCGAAAAGTTGCGCATCCATAGGTTGTGCCGAGCCAGCGGCGAGGCGCAACGGTCGCGATCAATGCGCCTCGTGCCTCGGCAGCATCCTATAAGCGCATCGTATGGCCGTAATCAAACAATGCAGAATGATTTCTTTATTTATTTTGCCCAGTAATTTGATGTTTTTTTAGGTTCAACTTTTCGTTTGTTTGACGATTCATAAAAATGTCAGACCCTTCTAAACGCATATTAGATAAATGGGAAGGTGACCAGCTGGCAACGATGTTCCGTGCTTGGTTTATTTGTTGCTCGAAGCTACTTGGTTTTTTCATATGTGCCTCTTAGGACTTATATTTATTTTTCTCATTTATTTTGTAAAACTTATGCCGAGTTTCTCTGCAAGAATAGGGATTTCATGTGCAACAATAGCAGTTTCAATATCGATGTACGTAATCTTAAACCTTAAAAATCGTGGCTTTAGAGATCCGGCTCTCCAATCTATTGCACGACCTTCTGAATCCTTCCTACAGTCACGAGCATCAAAAAAATCCTGATACAGCCGAGGAGCAATTCCTTCAAACGGTTCAAAGTTTACATGATCCACTGAGGGAACGGAAGGATCGACACTAATAGAGTCTTGATGTAAAAGTTTAGCTTTACTTTTTGGATATGGCTCAACATAGACAACTCTTTTGATGCCACTTGCTACGATATGCCTAGCACACATATGACAGGGAAATGTAGTACAGAACAAAGTTGCACTATGAACAGAGATACCTAACCTTGCCGCCGACATCAATGCAGCCATCTCTGCATGGACGCTTCGACCAAACTCTAGCAAATTCATGACTCTAGTACCCTTAAGAATAGCTTTCTTATCTCCAGATACTAATTCCTGAACTAACTTGGATATGCTATTTTTCCCTGAGGCTCCTGAAAGTAGTCCATTTTTCTGAAGTCTATCAAGTAGTTCACCGAGGACTTGAACACGTTCGCTAGCCATTGCATCAATCCCTTTTATGAAATCTCTCGCATCACCTTTGTCTCCAGGCCAATACAAATCTCCTCCTGATTTAGGTACCTCGTTGCAACCAACTGCAATGAGGTCACCCTCAGGTTTGAGTATTGAAGCGCCAACCTGTCTATTCAAATCGGCGGATCGCAAAGCTGCCGAACGAGCATAATACATTCCATGTTCGTCGCGAGTTGGCGTGTGAAAAACATTGCCAAATAACAACTCAAGAAATCGATTAATCTGTTTTTCGAGGGATGCTCTGTTTCTGCTATCTACAAAAAGATCGGCGAGCGGAAATGCATCTTTTACATCTTGACCAAGAGCTGTACTTTCTTCCACCTCATCCCGTTCGACAATTTCTTCTGCTTTCGATCTGGCATTGGTACCAGAACTAAATTGCGATCTAAGTATTCGGTCTGCTAAGGCAGTAACACGCAGATCTCTTGGGGAATACACAGAGATAAGAAAAAAGCCTTTACCATAGATGTTTCGCAAAGTCTCAATTTCGTGAGGATGCTTTAATGAGTTCAAAATGTATGCGTTGGATTCAGATGACCCATTTAATTCTTCATCTCTAATCCGTTTAATTTCCATCACGCCTAAAAGAGCAACAGCATCCCCTCTTTCACTTTCTGATCTAAGTTTAGTCCCTTCATCCATCAACTTAGTAATTCTGACGTCCTCTGGTTCATGGCTATGATCTGTATTAAAAAATGCTCCGATTTGCCTGCTTAACCGAATGACTTTTGGTTTGTAATTCAGTTGCTTTAGTTCTTTTTTTAAACAAGAAATAACTGGATCAAGATTAACACCAACGGGGCCAACCAATCCAAAAACCAATTCAGGGTGTTCAAGTGGTGTAAGAGGAGATAATTTGATAGCAGCTGATGCTGATTCTTCTGATTGAACAGCAGTTTGTTCGTTATTGTTTTTTTTCATTAGTTTACTGTTGGTTTTGTATAAATAAATCAACCTGGAATGATGTATTTTCTAACTTCGCTAACAGTCTACAATCTAGAGTAATTCTTATGGATTGCCAATAAAAAAACTAATTTAAGGTGTTTGGTTTCTCCCGCATGCCGCGCCGAAGCACCGGAGCTTTTGAACGGAACAGCCCGCAGGGGCGATGCAGGGATGCATCGCGTTGCCGAAGGGGCAGGAAGCCCCTTTCGGCAACCCCGTTCAAAAGCGAGGAGCGCAGGGAATAAGCGGCATCCGGGTGGCATTTTCTTTGGATACTTTCTTTTGGCCAAGCAAAAGAAAGTATCTCGGCTGTCGGGCCGAGACCCGACATTAAAACCAGCTGTCGCGCTAGCGACACCTCAGACTTGACAATCTCCCCTAGCCCCTCTTTTCCAAAGAGGGGAAATAAGCAGAATTCACAGTTTTTGGCTAACGTTTGATCAAAAAGTAATTCGAAAAGCCTATTCCAAAACGTCCACGGCTTTGCGCCCAAAGCCAAAACTCTCCAACAACATCAACCCCACCCCAATACAAATCGCCGAATCAGCAATATTGAACGCCGGCCAGTGCCAGTCCTGGTAATAAACATCCAGAAAGTCGATCACATAACCGTAAGCTACCCGGTCGATCAGATTGCCGATGGCACCACCCAATACCAACGATAAAGCAACAGCCATCAAGGTCTCGTGCTTTTGCAGGCGATACAGCCAGACGGCGATGATGCTGCTCATCACTACCGCCAAGCCAGCAAACAGCCAGCGCTGCCAGCCGCCGGCTTGAGCCAGGAAGCTGAACGCCGCGCCGGTGTTATGCACGTAGGTCAGGTTGAAGTAGGGAATCAGCGGAATCGACTCGAACAACTGCATCGAGCCGTCTACCGCCAGTTTGCTGGCCTGATCCAGCACCAGCGTCACCGCAGAAATCCACAACCACTTAAGCATAACGACGGATCTCGCCATTGCCGGCGACGTTTTCCACGCAGCGTCCGCACAATTCTGGATGCTCAGGGTTTTCGCCGATGTCGTAGCGTTGGTGCCAGCAACGTACGCATTTAGGATGCTCGGATACCGTTACTTTCAGTTTCACGCCGTCCAGTTCGGTCGCTACCGCATCGTCCGGGCAGAATTGCATGTCGGCAACGCCGGCGTTGGAGGTGATAAAGACAAAATGCAGCTCGCTGGCTAGTTTGTTCAGCTCCGCGCCATAAGCTTCGTCGCAATACAGCTCCACTTCCGCATTTAGAGACGCGCCGATGGCGCCTTTGCCGCGCAATTGCTCCAGTTCCTTGGAAACCACGGTACGCACTGCCATTACTTTGTCCCAGGTGTCGCGGCTGATAGCTGCGTTGGTGTCCAGCGGGAACAAGCCTTCGTACCAGGTTTCCAGAAACACCGATTCGCCGCGTTGGCCGGGAATGAATTGCCATAATTCGTCGGCGGTGTAGCTGGTGATAGGCGCCAGCCAGCGGGTCAGAGCTTCGATGACATGGTACATCGCGGTTTGCGCGGAACGCCGGGCCAGACAATCTTCCTTGGCGGTGTATTGGCGGTCCTTGATGATGTCCAGGTAAAAGCCGCCCAAGTCTATGCTGCAGAAGGTCAGTACTTTTTGGTAAATGCTTTGGAACTGATAGGCGGTGTAAGCGGCTTTGATGTCTTCCTGCAACTGCCAGGCTTTATCGACCGCCCAGCGGTCCAGTGCCAGCAAATCGTCCTTGGCCACCAGATGTTTCGCCGGATCGAAGCCGTCCAAGTTGGAGAGCAAGAAGCGGGCGGTGTTGCGCAAACGCCGATAGCCGTCGGAGGTGCGTTTCAAAATTTCCTCGGATACTGACATTTCCCCGCGATAATCGGTGCCGGCCACCCACAAGCGCAATACGTCCGCGCCCAGCGATTTCATCACGGTTTGCGGCAAGACCACGTTGCCTTTGGATTTGGACATTTTCTTGCCCTCGGCATCGACGGTAAAGCCGTGGGTCAAGACTTGTTTGTACGGCGCGACGTCGTTCATCGCTACCGACGCCAGCAACGAGGACTGGAACCAGCCGCGATGCTGATCCGAGCCTTCCAGATACAGGTCGGCAGGGAAGCGCAGTTGTTCGCGCCGCTCCAAAACCGCCGCGTGGGTCACGCCGGAATCAAACCAGACATCCAGCGTGTCGGTCATTTTTTGATAATGCTCGGCATCGGTACCGATCAGCTCGGCCGCATCCAGTTCAAACCAGGCGTCTATGCCTTGTTGTTCGATACGTTTGGCGACCTGCTCGATTAACTCGCCGGTACGCGGGTGCAGTTCGCCCGTTTCTTTATGCACGAAAAAGGCGATTGGTACGCCCCAGGTGCGTTGGCGGGAGATACACCAGTCAGGACGGTTATTCAGCATCGCTTCGATACGGGCTTGGCCCCAATCGGGGATCCAGTCTACGCGTTTGACTTCATTCAAAGCCGTGTCGCGCAGGCCGTTTTTCTCCATGGAGATGAACCATTGCGGGGTGGCGCGGAAAATGATCGGGGTTTTGTGGCGCCAGCAATGCGGATAGCTGTGCAGCAAGGCGTGGTGATGCAGTAATTTGCCGCGCTCGCGCAAGACTTCCAGCACTTTTTCGTTGGCGGTGAACACATGCAGACCGGCGAACAGTTCGGTGCTGGGTAAAAATACGCCGTTGCTGCCGACCGGATTGTCCACCGGCAGACCGTATTTCATACCAACCACATAGTCTTCCTGGCCGTGACCGGGGGCGGTATGCACCGCACCGGTACCCGCATCGGTGGTGACGTGGTCGCCAAGGATGATAGGTACTTGCCGGTCGTAAAAAGGATGTTGCAGCAATTGGTTTTCCAGGGCCGCGCCTTTGCAGTAACCGACGATGTGATGTTCGCCGATGCCGTAACGGAGTACAGCATCTTTGAGCAAGGCTTCGGCGATGACTAAGCGCTCGGTTTGGCCGTCGATCTCGCATTGCACCACGGCATATTCCAAATCCGGATTCAAAGCAACGGCTTGGTTGGCTGGCAGCGTCCAGGGCGTGGTGGTCCAGATCACCACCGACAGCGGGCCTTTGCCTTCGCGGTCGCCGGCGTGGTGGCACTTTTCCATGAATGCATGTTCATCCACCACCGAGAAGCGCACATCGATAGCCGGCGAATGTTTGTCTTCGTATTCCACTTCCGCCTCGGCGAGCGCCGAGCCGCAATCGGTACACCAATGTACCGGTTTGGCGCCTTTGCTCAGATGGCCTTTGGCGGCGATTTTGCCCAAGGCGCGGACGATGTCGGCCTCAAACGCAAAATCCATGGTTAAGTAAGGATTATCCCAATCGCCCAATACGCCCAAGCGGATGAATTCTTCTTTTTGAATATTGACCTGTTTTTTCGCGTAAGCCCGGCATTCCTTTCGAAACTCGGCGGGCGTGACTTTGACGCCGGCCTTGCCGACCGATTTTTCCACCATCAATTCGATAGGCAAACCGTGGCAATCCCAGCCCGGCACGTAAGGCGCATCGAAACCGCTGAGGGTTTTGGATTTGACGATGATGTCCTTCAACACCTTATTTACCGCGTGGCCGATGTGAATTGCGCCGTTGGCGTAAGGAGGGCCGTCGTGCAAAACAAATTTAGGCCGGCCGGCGCAAACCTCGCGAATTTTTTGATACAGCTGGTTTTCGTTCCATTTTTTCAGCATCTCCGGTTCGCGTTGCGCCAGATTGGCTTTCATCGCAAACTCGGTCTTGGGGAGGTTCAGGGTTAGTTTGTAATCCATGGTCATGATGTTGTCTGCGTTGCATTCCAGCGGCTGGGTTGCGGACTTAGGCCGCTGAAAATAACGGTTGCGCCGATTAGCCGAATGATTCTAAGGATGATAGTAAACGCGCGATTTTAGCACCAAGTGCCAAGCGGCATAAAGCCTACTCGGCGCTTGGCGGCGAACCGTGCTAAAAATGGACGGAGCGGCGTTGGCGAGTTACCATCCGTTGCCGTATCCGGTTTGCTGATTTACGAAATTTACCGGCGGGTTTATGCGTGGCACACGGTTGGTAATAGGCCGCTTCGGCACGCGCTAAAAATTACTTAAGCACACACGAGGGGCTCAGCCATGCAACATAAACGCGCCACTACTCAGGTAGACATCCACGACTTAATCGCCAGCCGCTGGAGCCCGCGGGCTTTCGATCCGGATAAAGCGGTAAGCCATCAGGATTTGACCGCCGTTTTGGAGGCCGCACGTTGGGCGCCGTCCTGTTTTAACGACCAACCCTGGCGCTTTGTGGTTTGCGACAAATCCAGCAATCTCGCCGCCTGGCAAAATGCCTTATCGGTGATTGTCGAAAAAAATCAGCTGTGGGCCAAAAATGCCCCAGTGTTGATCTTGACGGTGGCGATGCAGAATTTCAATCACAACGGCAAAGCCAACCGCTTTGCCGCTTACGATACCGGCGCTGCCTCCTTGAGTTTGTGCCTGCAAGCCAATGCATTAGGCTTGATTACCCATCAAATGGGCGGTTTCGATGCCGATAAAGCCCGACAAGTGCTGAATTTGCCTGACGACTGCACGCCGATGGCGATGTTGGCGTTGGGCTATCAAGGGGAGACGAGATCCTTAGCCGAAGACTTTCAAGCCGGCGAGCAGGCGGAACGCAGCCGCGTGGCTTTGGAGCAGCGATTTTATCTGGGGCAATGGGGCGAGGCGTTTAGATAGGTGTTGTCGTCCACTTCCGAATTTTCGCCGTAATTAAGTGGCGCCAATGAAGAGCGTGAAAACTTCCTACGCGCGTAGTCTGATCGAGGCCAGTCTCGATCCGCTGGTGACTATCAACGCCGACGGCAAGATCATGGACGTGAACAGCGCTACCGAAAAAGTCACCGGCGTGCCGCGCCAACAGTTGATCGGCAGCGATTTTTCCAACTACTTTACCGATCCGCAAAAAGCCCGCGACGGTTATCGCTTGGCGTTTTCGCAAGGCAAAGTCACCGATTACCCGCTGGCTATCTGCCATACCTCCGGCCAGATCACCGAAGTGATGTACAACGCCTCGGTTTATCGGGATGAGAACGGTGATGTCGCCGGGATTTTTGCCGCAGCCAGGGACGTTACCGCGTTAAAAAAAGCCCAAACCGAATTGGAATCCGCGATTTTGCATATGCAATTGATCCGCGAAATGACCGATCTTTTGCAGAGCTGCCAAAAAATGGACGAGGCCTATCCGATCATTAAAGCAGCCTTGGTGCGCTTGTTTGCCGGTTCCGTTGGCGGTCTTTATATGCTGGATGCCGCCGGTAACTCGCTGGTGCTCGTCGATGCCTGGGGCAGCAGCGAAAGCGAGCTGGAAACGGTGTTTACCCCGGATGAATGTTGGGGCATGCGGCGTGGTTGTATTCACATGGCGCGGGTCGGCCAAAGCATCAACCCGGTCTGCGGTCATGTAAAGCAAGGGAGCTATCCTTATCTCTGCATTCCGCTATTGGCCCATTCGCGGGCCTTGGGCTTGATTTACATCGAATCTCGTTTTGCCAGCGAAACCCCGGAAGATATTCAACGCGAGCTGTCGATAGCCGAAGCCACAGCCGACAGCGCCCGGCTGGCTTTGGCCAATTTGACCCTGCGCGAGGAATTGCACGAATTATCGATCCGCGATCCGCTCACAGGTCTGTTCAATCGGCGCTTTCTGGAAGAAGTGCTGGATAGAGAACTGTTGCGGATGAGCCGCAGCGGCAAAATGCTGGCCGTGGCGATGATCGACATCGATCATTTTAAAACCTTCAACGATAACTACGGCCACGATGCCGGCGATGAAGTATTGAAGAAAACCGCGCAATTGATGAACGGCTTTCGGGAAGGTAGCGACATGGTGTGCCGTTTTGGCGGTGAAGAATTTGTGGTGGTCACCACCGAAATCCAGCCGGATAAAATTTTGCAACGCCTCGAAGCATTGCGTGCGGCCATCGAAAGCTTGTCGCTAAAATTCGGTAATCATCAGTTGCCGCAAGTCACCGTATCGATAGGTGTGGCGATTTATCCGGTCCATGGCGGCAATCGGCTCGATCTGTTAAACCGTGCCGACCAGGCACTTTATGTCGCCAAGGAAGCCGGCCGCAATCGGCTTGTCGTCGCCGATGATGAAGCGGATGTCGCGCGCGATTAGTTCGCCGGCGTTTGGTGTGCTTGATAGGCAAACGGTTTCGCTAGCGGTTCGCCGACAAAAATGCCCTGGCCGGGTTGGGCGACGCTTTTCCAATACGCTTCGATCAAACTGCTGCCACGCAGATAGAAATACATTAATACGCCGGGGTTGGGAAATTTGGCCGGGAAATTACAGGGTTCCACGACCGCGCCATAGCTGGCAGTAGCGCCAGCGCTCAGCCATTCGGTGATATTCATCTGGTCACTCCCCGACATCACACCGCCCGCGGAGGTAAGATGATCGGCAACGGCGCCTGGTAAATAGCGGTTATCCGCCAGATGCGGCACTTTGGTCAGACCGGTGAAATAAAACATCACGTCCTGGCGGCCTTCAATGTAGTCTTGCTCCAGATAATTCACCGGCCAGAAACTGCTTAACGATTCGGCCACTTTCGGAAACATTACCGCTCTGGAGCTACGCGCCTGGTCCGAGGTTTTTAACAGATATGCCGAGCCTCGCGGATGCGAATAATCCGAGGCAACACCGGTATCGATCAGTCTTTTCGCCTCCGCGAAGGTTTTACCCGCCACGGCCATGGTGGGCCGCCAGCCGTGCGTTTTAAACGGTTTATCGGTTTCGGAGGTGAAATAAGGGCTGCTATGGGTTTGAACGCAGCCTTTCGCGCAAAATGATTCGCTAAAACCGGCCGCGAAGGCCGTGGTGATAGACATGCAATCGACGCGAAACGGTTGTAGCCAGGTCAAGGCAAAGGCCTGTACATGCGCCGGCGTTTTTTGATCGACTTCCTGTTTAACCTGTTCGAATTGTTGTTTGGACAACACCGCCTGTTTCGGCGCAAACCGCACATGTATCATCTGCTCGGCTGGAATTTGCCGCTGTTTTTGGTAATAAGCGGCAATTTCCACACTTAACGGGTCGGCGTCGTTGACGATGACCGCCAGATCATGACCGGTCAGCGCCGAGGAAGGCCGGTACATAGGTGAGACGGGAGCGGCCAGGGTCGGCGTGAAAAGCAGCTGGCTGAGGATAAGCCCTTTCAGGGCAAATTTGCATGATTTGACGGTAAACACGCGGTACTCCGTGAGATTGGCGGTCGAATTTATCGGATCGGCCACTGTAACCGGACACCGTTTAAATGCAACACGCCTGTTTAAATTATTCGATAATCGACAAATTTGCCGTTTCGCATGTCCTAGAGGATAGGGTATTTTTTAAATTCTTAACTTTGCGGATCATCATTATGGATGTCATAGCCAACATACCAACCGTTGCTCATGTGATTCAACAGGCAGTCGCTCCAGTGTTTCTGTTGACGGGTGTGGCCGGCATTCTCGGGGTGCTGACCAGCCGCCTGGGCCGAACTGTGGACCGGTTTCGCTTACTAGGCGAGCTAAAAGGCGTCGAAGCCGAAGCGCACCATGTCGAGATGCGGACGCTTGCGCGGCGAGCGCATTGGACTCATTGGTCCATTACCTTGTGTACCACTTGCGCCTTACTGGTTTGTATGTCCATCGTCGCTATGTTCGTAGGCGTGGAGTTTGCCATCGATTTGTCCGATGCGGTTTCCTTATTGTTTATCGCGGCGATGTTGGCGTTAATTGGCGGTTTGCTGTGTTTTCTAAGGGAAATCTCGCTGGCCACCGGCATTATCGTCTGGCGCAAGCGTTCCTAGCCTATCGATCGCCCCGATGTTGTTTGTCGCAAATAAGCGGCTAAGCCTTACCAATTGCCGTTTGGAGTTGCGGCGCTATTCATCCGACAAAGCAGATGAGCGGAATAAACACACGGCAAACACCAGCGTCCAGATGGAGAGCAAGCCGGTTGCCAAGTGTTCGAACAGACCGAGAGTTTGGATGGGATTGGCTTCCCAAGTCATCAGCAGCAGCAAAGTTGCCGCCAAAAGACCGCTGCCTATCGAGTAAACACTAAGAATGCTCAGCCAAGCATGGCGCCGGAACAGCATGCCGCAAGCCAGTGCCGCCAGAATAGCCGCGGAAAACCCGGTCATGGCAAATAGCCGATGTAATTCTTGACTGGACGACAAGCCATCACAGCCTGGGTCGCAGGCGAATACGCCGGCTCCAATACGCCCTATTCCGTCCAGACCGATCAGCGTGGCCAGCAGCGCCGCACGCCAACCTTCGCGCAGAGTTGCAGGGACCGCAGCGGCAAAACTCACATACAAAAAGCCGGCGAACCCGAAGCCAATGTAGCGCATCGGAACTTCCGTGACGCTGCCGCGTTCGCCCAACTCGCTGATGTACTGGTAGCTGTGGCTGAACTCCGGGCGCATGGTGCCGGCCAGACCAATCAGCGACAGCCAGATTACCGGAGCCGCGATGCCGCAGCTAATACCCAAACGGCTTAGATTCATTCGCAAATCTCGTAACTAAAAACAATAGTTTATCCCGCCCAGCTTCGCAGTGCGCAGCGCATTGACTAACCGCATCCGCAAGGTAGCCTTGAGGACACGGGGGGCTAGTGGTGCAAAACTCAGTCTGTTACGGCGCATACAAGAAGAAATCATTAGCACCCCCACCGCAAAATACCGATTTTGTTTGGATTCACGGGCTGACAGAGGCACAACATGCGTAATGTTTTGATTGTAGGAGCCAGTAGCGGAATTGGCGGCGCGCTGGCCGGTTTGGCTCAGCCACAATGTCAGGTGTATTCCTTGAGCCGCTCTGCTGTGGTGGCAAACGTATTCAGACATTTTAGTTGTGACGTGTTAAGCGACTCATTGCCCGTCATCGATGAACCCTTGCATGGTTTGGTCTATTGCCCCGGCAGCATCAACTTAAAACCGTTCGCCAGGATCAAGCCCGAGGAGTTCAGCGCGGATTTGGAATTGAACTTAATCGGCGCCGTGCGCTGTTTGCAGCACTACCAACGTAATCTGCAAGCGGCAGAGGGGGCTTCGGTCGTGCTGTTCAGCACCGTGGCAGTGCAAACCGGTTTTCCTTACCATGCCACGGTTTCTGCTTCCAAGGGAGCGATAGAAGGCCTGACCCGTGCCTTGGCGGCGGAATGGGCGCCGAAAATCCGAGTAAACGCAATTGCGCCGTCATTGACCGACACACCGTTGGCGGAAAGTTTGCTGCGCGAAGATAGCAAAAAACAGGCTGCTGCCGCGCGGCATCCGCTTAAGCGCTTGGGCGAAGCGAAGGATATTGCGCAGATGGCTTTGTTTTTATTATCCGAAAATGCCGCCTGGATTACCGGGCAAGTCATGCATGTCGATGGGGGAATCTCGGCTATCAAGACTTGATAGCCGCTGGAAAACTGATTTGCAGCGCCAGGCTGCACGGAGATTTGATGAATAGGCACTATCATACCGTGGTGATTGGCGGAGGCTGTCTCGGCGCGGCATGCGCTTTTTCGGTGCAACGCCGGCTGGGCAATAAAAGCGGTAAAGTCGCGATTATCGAAAAAAAAGTCCTGGGTGCCGGACTTAGCTCCCGGCATAGCGCCATCGTCCGGTCCGCCAACGCCTCGCCGATGGCGGCCAGGATGGCCAAAATGGCAACCCAATATTGGAAAAATCTCAAACCCCTCTGGGGTGTCAACATCCCCTACGAGCAATCGGGCGCTATCTGGATTGCGGAAAATGCCGCCGACAGCCGCGCTGAAAGTTGGACTGCGCTGGAGCACATGCTGCAACAGGAAGGCATAGACTTTGCGATGCTTGCCCATCGCGACGTGTTGGAACTGAGCCGCCAAGCCCTTAAAACCGTGCCGGACGAAATTTACTACTACGAACCGGACGTATTGCAGCTGGATTCGCCGCAGATCTTAAACGCCATGCAAACAGCGGCCAAAAAGACTCGCGTTGACGTGCTGGAGCATTGCGATGTGATCGATTTTGAACATGCCGGGCAAGGTATCACTGCCCTGCATACCAGTCAGGGCAAAATTTTTGCCGAACATGTGATCAATGCCGCCGGTGCGTGGAGCGCGGATTTATTTGCCGGTATCGGCTTGAACATCCCGGTGGCATTGGAACCCGTGTATGCAGCCAACTTTCTAGTAAGCGTCCATGACATTCCCGAGGGCATGCCCATCATTGCCGATTACGTGAATCAAGCCTATTTTCGTCGCTGGCGCGGCAGCATTTTACATATGCATCAACCTCGCAGCCGTAACGCCAAGGATATTGCCCGCTCATTTAGCCGAACCGCGATGAATCCGGAGGGCGCCAACGTCATTTACGACGCGCTGAGTTTCAATGTTACCCAGCAACAGCTGGATAATTATCTAGGCAAGGTAATTAATCGTTTCCCGAAAATCGGAAAACCGGTTTATGCCGGCGGCTATCATTCGTTTTTCGATATTACGCCTGATTTGAAATTTATCCTCGGTGCAGATACCCAGTTTACTAATTTGTACCACTGTTTGGGCGCCGGTCAGGCATTGAAATATGCGCCAATTTTCGGAGAGATAATTGCTGACTTAATTACTGAAGGCAGTGTGATTTCAAATGCCATTGATATTGAAGAGTTTTCCATAGACAGGTTTTCAAACAATGATTTATCCCGGTATTGGCAGGCCAATGCACTGACGCAAAACGGTTTGTAAGCCCTGGTTATTATTAATCGAGTATTTAATTGACTTGGGTATTATTTTGCTTATTATTTTTATTAAATTTTTTAATAGGCTGAAGGTGGATTTGTAAATATTCGACAAACATATTTTTCATGGAATAGTGAGTCTGCGTAAGCTGGTAACCAAATACTCTAGCTATCGAGTATTTTATTAGCGAGCCAAAAATATAGTTTTTAGCTAATAAATTATATTTAACATCAATATTAAAAAATGCAGGGAATTACTCATGAAAATATCAAATACTATTTACCGTTTTATCCGCATCTCGATTGCCATTGGCTCAATTGCTTTGTTTTTTAATCCATTGACCGTTCAAGCATCCGATCACGAATCGGAATGCTTTAACTCGGTGCAAGGCAAAATCCCTTGGAATGACGATAAAAATATGAATTGGGAGCCAAAAAACGTCAAGCAACTATGTGCGGGAACGACCAAGCCAGCCGAGCCGGGCGCTTGCTTTCTAAGTGTGCTCGACGGCCGGGTGAACTGGGGTAAAGGGATAACTTGGGATTGGCAAAACATAATCAACCTCTGTGCCGGCACCAATAACGCCAAAAACACAGTAGATTGCTTTCAAAATGCCACAGGAAAAGGTTTGGATTGGCGAGACGCGATATTATTTTGTCAACGTGCCGATAAGTAGCAACTAATCCTGACCTACTTATTATTGATATTCCGTTAACACTGAGCTTGGCGATCACTTCGACAGGCTTGTATGGTAAAGGTTAAGAGAATCGGGGAGACTTTGGTTGTCGGGATGGAGGGACATCGACAAGCATCTGCTAAGACAGACCTCACTGAGAAATCATCCCATCGCGTCTTCCAGAGTCGATGAAGAATCTAGCGGTTAGACCGCCGATTTGTGCACAAGCTTACTCGGCAGACGCACCACCCCGACTCTCTTATTTTTCAACAGGTGGAGGACGTATGACAAGCGAAATGTTGATCGGTATCGATGTAGCAAAAGATGAACTGGTGATAGATTCAGAGCAGGGTTTGTTGACGCTTGCCAATACGGCAGAGGCCATCGATGCCTGGCTGAAGACGTTACCGACCGGGAGTTATATTGGCCTGGAAGCCACCAGCGATTATCATCAACTCATGGCAGAGCAAGCGGTATTGATGGGCATGGTCGTCTATGTGCTGAACCCACGGGATATGCGCCATTATGCCCTGGGTTTGGGCAGACGGGGCAAGACGGATCGAGTGGACGCCCAAATGATCCGGCGATTTATCACCGCTGAACGGGGTCATTTACGTCCCTATCAACCTGCTTCGGCGATGCAGCACCAAGTGGCTTTACTGCAACGGCGCCGTGCGACGGTCGTCAAGCATCGTCAAGCCCTGCAAAAAGCCTTGCGAAGCGTGAAGGAACTTGAAGCGCCACTCATTGATACCGTGGCCGCCTTGGACGGATTGCTCAAGCATATCGATCAGCAACTGGATGACTTATTAACTTTGCAGCCTGCACTGAAAGCCGAGGCCCGACGTCTTGAGAGCATACCGGGTATTGGCCGGCAAACCTCAACACAGCTGGCTGTCTTGTTTGATCGGGTCCCGTTAAGCCGCAGCGATGCCGTAGTAGCCTTTGTCGGGCTGGATCCCCGAGCCTGTGACTCAGGCCAAAAGCGGGGCCGCCGACGCGTATCCAAACGGGGACCGGGTGAACTGAGACGGCTGTTATACAACTGCGCCCAGGCAGCCGCCAAAACGGCTGTGTGGAAACCCTATTACCAAGAGTTAAGAGCCAGAGAGTTCTCGGCAACTCAGGCGCTAGTGATTATCGCCAGAAAATTATTACGCATCGCATTCTCGCTTTGGCAACAAGCCGATGCCCGATTTGACGCTCAGAAAATTGCTTGCCTCAACAATGCAGCTTGACGAAAACCATAGAATCTCAGTATTGATGGGACGTCTGCTAAAGTCAGCAATCACTGGAACCGCATGGGGTTCTAAATCAGACCAATGCCACAACACGACTATCCAACGTTTGAATTCACAGGACTGCGCGGCTTTTTGCGCAAGTCCGGCGAAATAATGGGTTGGGCTTTTCACCAGAACTTCCACCACGGAGAGCGGTAACGTTTATAGCGAACGAGCGGAACTGACTCAGGTTCAAGCAGCGAGGCATCGATATAGCCCTCAAGCTGATAGCCGAACTGATCCTTCAAAGTTGCCTCCCCAAGATCTAGGGGGTGAAACGGGAGTGGATAAGCAGCCGCTTCGTCGTCATCAACAGCTGGATGATTCCCTGACCAGAACGGTTCTTCAAAAGGCAGGCGCTGCCCAATGTCTTCCATGATGCCGCTGTCTGGAGCGAGGCTCAGGGAGCGCACTAGCTTTCCATTTGCCCATGTCGCATACGCAAACCAATCAACGACGCTGTGCATAGCGTGAAGCGTGGCTATTCCGTTCTCACCTGCATCGATGAACCGCTGAGGTAATTTCGATGGGTAGTCGATACCAAACTCTTTGGCCGCGACGACCGATACCCCCGGAAAGCAGCCTATATGCACCTCATCATCCGGCGGACAGGTATAGGACAGATCACCATCGCCGATTTGTTCCAGTTTTTCGCCGGGGAATAGAGTACTGGCAAGTTTCTGGGTTGCCTCCCAGTCCAAAGTAGGCTTGGCAGCGAGTGCCTCACGCGCATTGGCGTTTGCCAGTACGAGCATCCAAGTTTTCGCGCCCATAGATCAGTTCCTGTAGGTTAAAGAGGCCCAAGTTAGAGGTAACCGACCACGCCGGTTAAATGCCATGTTATGCGAACTTTTCGGCGAGCTGCGGATAGAGCTCATAGACGTTGTCTTCATCCCATGCTTGACCAGATGGCTCATCGGGATGGGGACTTTCCCGACTGATGGCTGAACCCACGGCGGCCTTGACACCATCTGTTACGGCATACTGATATCCCTCGTAGAACCAGGCATCTTCGTCAAAGTCTTCTGTTGCCAATGAATCCGGATCGGCGAGTGCGCGCGCAAACGCAGTGCGACCGCGAGAAATAAGCGAAGCTCGAAAATCAGAAAAGGTGTCGTCGCCGCAACCACCGTTAATCACATATGACGCGCCCCATAATGGCCAGGAATAGGCACGATCCATCATTGCACGGAAATGAGCCGAAAACGCTCTCGCATCATCTTTGGGTAGATTGGAGAGCGCTGTGCGAATCAACTCGCACTTCTCGTCCATATCGCCGTTAGATTGCTCGTGCGCCGAGTCGATGATCGTCCAGAATTTCATTTCATCCATAAGCACCTCCTTGAGTGCGCATAATGTGAAGTTTTGGTGCCTGCGCGGATTTTTGCGCAGGTCGCCTCGAATGCAATGTTAGGCCAACTACTGTAACTACTCATGGCTTATAACCTAAAGATGGCGGGCCTTCTGGATATTGAGGCAGGTTATCCGTGATTTTTAGCCACGGTTGCTTTGAAGCTACCCAAAAGTGCATGTCAGGTTTGAACAGTGACGGCTCGTCGAGGCTACCGGCTGTTAAGCCGATGACTCCGGCAGAAACACGCCGCGAGAAAATGCTTGAACCGCAATACGAACAAAAGCCGCGCTCAAGAGTTTCTGAAGAGTGAAAGGTGCTGATTGGGCCAGAGAGCGCAACATGTTCGATGCGCATGAGTACGCGAGCATTGAAAGCAGCGCCGATAACTTTTTGACAAGCCCTACAGTGGCATACCCTCTGGTTCAAAGGATCAGCGGTCGTTTCATAGCGCACGGCACCACATAGACAGCCACCACGGAATAAAGTCATTCAGCAAGCCCCTTTCTGCAACAGTTTAACGTTTGAATTGATTGGACAGCGCGCCTTTATTGCGCAGTTCGGTGGAGTGCATGGTTGGGCGTTCACCTTCCAATTTCACAGCAATGGGTTTTACAAATTCGCTCACGGCACTGACAAACTCCTCTGCCCGATCTTGCATGATGAAGTGTCCGCTATGTTTGATAATGATATGCCGTGAATTGCTGGACAAGCGGGCTAGGTCGTCCTGCTCAGTCTGTTGAATTCTGGCGAGCGCTTTTTCAGTTTCGATATTTTTACCCGATTTCTCTGCTTCGCGCTCGACCAAGCTCTGGTCTACCAAGTTTCCGGCAGTCAGTACCAATAAGGGCAGATTTCCCAAATCGGTTGGAGGAGGTGTGGTTGGACTTAGCCCTAGGCGCATGACGGCAATTTCATTGACAACCGCACGCGCGGTATCACTGCGGTTTTGTACAGCTGTTTTCGCTGCCAGCACTTCCGCCGGTAGCGGGGAAGGTATGCGGTCGGCGTCAGCAAGCCCTATCAGCCTTACTAGGCCGACGCGCGACAACGGCTCGGCAATTGCAATCTGCATAGCTTGTTTCCAATAGTCCCATACGGCATACGGATACTGGTGCATAGGGCTTTGCTCATGAGTCGAATCGACAAGGACGATACCCCGCGTCTCCGCAGGAAACTGACGATAGAAGGCACGGACATATATGCCTCCTCGGGAATGTCCGACTAATACATAAGGCGGAGAAATACCCGCATTGTTCAGCAGCGTATGTAGATTCTTGGCGACATCTTCGACATGGATAGGAGCATTTATTAGATCGCTCCAGCCAAGCCCTGGACGGTCATAGGAACAAACTCGCATGCTCTGAGCAAGCTTGGATTGAACTGGATGCCAACTCAAAGAGTTTTCGCCAAGACCCGCTTCGAGAGTCAGCGTTGGAAAACCGGAGCCCATGCAGAATAGGTGAAGGTTTACGCCGTTTACTGAAATCATGCGCCCGGGAGGTGGGAATGCGGCCAGGTCTGCTGTAGTCCTTTGGAATTGATAAACGGCTCCTGCCAGCATGGCAAAGCATACGATGGCAAACCCGAAGATTAAGAAGCGAAAACGCTGCAAGAAAGCGAAATCCATGACGCCCAACTTAGAGGTAACCAGGCACGGCACGGAAAACTGAAAAACAAAACCGCATATAACCGCGCTCCGGTTGAGCGCCACGTTGGGTATTTTTTCTGCATCATGATGTTTTCCTTTGAAAGCCATAGACTAGGCCTAGGCATGTATAAAATAACCAAAATGCGCCAGGAAGCGGAACTATAGTTATTGAAGGCTCAGGCAATCCTACAATATCCGATAACCAGTAACGAACAGAATTTCCGCCACGAAAACTAAAGCTCAAGTAAGACTCTCCGTTGTCCACAGCTGTTTGCAAAAGTATTGAGGTGTCAATGGATAGAAATCCTCCATAAACATCAGTAAAGACGTGAAAAAGTGTCCCCATATTCCATTCGTCAGTACTGACGACCCCATCGCCAGCAAAGGAATATATCTTAAATATACCTGGTTCTGGATCGAGACTTTCTATAGGGATACTGAGTGACGAACTCGGTAATATTCCAGTTAATCCACTAATATCAAAATGAACTAACGTACGATCTTCTGTACCAAGTTTTACAGCGTCAAAACCCAGAAGTAAAACGTTCGCACCACCGTCAAAGCTTCGTAGTCCCGTCATATCAGTTGGCGTAATCGTCGCTGCTTCTATTTTCATCGTTGCCGAGAAAAAAAGAATGGTAGCTATTGCAATAATGTTTTTGGGGTTCATGACTAATCTCCTATGTCTAGTCCTGATAAGACCTAACGTGGCGCTAACCGGCCTGCGCGGCTTTTCGCGCGGGTCCGGTTGAGCGCAGTGTTAGACGCTTGGCGACAACACGAACCATACCTGCAAGCCCAGGCTCGATGCGGACCGTAAACCCTTTGGCTTGAAGTTTCGAGGATACCCACTCCGGCGAAAGCCTGAGTTTTCGATAGGAGCTGACGCTTAGTTGCCAGATAGAACCACTGCGCTCGTGAAGCACATCGTGAACGGTAACGTAGTCGGGAGAGTACTCAAGAAAGCAAGTCAGGATGCGATCATTGTCACTTTTTACGGGGATAAAGCGTCCATCCCCAACTAGGGCTGAGGTGTAGTCTCGAAAGGTGGTAATGAACATGCCGTCTGGGTGTAACGACTCTGCGACAAGAGAAAACAATTGCTCGACGGACTGCGTATCTGACAGATGAGTCAACGTGTCGCCCATGCATAGGATGAGGTGCGCCTTCGCGTTCAAGTACTTTTGAAAGGCCAGCAAATCGTCCTCCACCGTTTGAATGGGCAGCGACTCGATGTGGTCTTGTAGTACTTCAAGAAGCTTTGGGGAGCTGTCTATAGCGACCACCGAATAGCCGCAACGAGCCAACGGAATGGAGTGCATACCGAAGCCCGCTCCTAGATCAATAGCAGTAAAAGGGGCGCGTTCCTCGAATTAGACCAAGTGCGTGCCAAAATTCGTTTGAGGCTCTAAAGCATTCGCACAGAAAAGGCCTTACGCGGACTGGATTAAACGATTTATTTTGTATTTTGGCAAGCAACATCCGCGCGACCTGGGTGCTAGAGAAATTGAGCAGTTTTTGACGCATGTCTACTGTCTCCCAAGTTCCAGTTTGGTAATCCAGTGCTTGGGTATAGCCCACGAAATCAGAGAATCAACATTATCGTCCTTAGCCTGAGATAATAACCTTCTTGTTATTCACTTAGCTGTTGTCGTGTCCCCCAAACTCAACCCCCAACAACTCGCCGCCGTTAAAATTATCGATAGACCGCTACTGGTGCTGGCCGGCGCTGGCAGCGGCAAGACGCGGGTGATTACCGAGAAGATTGCGTATCTGGTGCAGCAAGGCACTGCCGCGCGGCATATTGCGGCGGTGACTTTTACCAACAAGGCGGCGCGGGAAATGAAGAGCCGGGTTGGCCGTTTGTTGGATGACAAGCAGGGGCGTGGGCTAAGAGTCTCGACTTTCCATTCCCTGGGTTTGGATATTTTGCGCGCCGAGCACAAGGCTCTGGGTTATAAGGCCGCGATTACCTTGTTCGACGAGCAGGACCGGTTGACTTTGCTGCGTAATCTAATCAGTCACGGTGTCGGCGGTTGCGATATTGATAACGTCGAGCAGTACAACTGGCAAATCGGCCAGTGGAAAAATGCCTTCATCACCCCGCTACAAGCCTTGAGTCAATCCGACGCCAACAGCCTGCCGACGGCGCTGCTTTACGAAGCATTTACCCGTAGTTTAAAGGCTTATAACGCCACCGATTTCGACGATCTGATTTTGTTGCCAGTGCTGCTGTTCCAACAACATCCGGATGTGCTGGAGAAGTGGCAAAACAAAATTCGCTATTTACTGGTGGACGAATACCAGGACACCAATATCACTCAGTATCAACTGGTCAAGCTATTGGCTGGTAATCTCGGCCGCTTTACGGTGGTCGGCGACGATGACCAATCGATCTACGCCTGGCGCGGTGCGCAACCGGAGAACCTTGGACAACTGCAAAAAGATTACAGCCGCTTGCAGGTAATCAAGCTGGAACAAAACTACCGTTCCGCCGGGCGGATTTTGAAGGTGGCCAACCAATTGATCGCCAACAACCCGCACGCCTTCGAGAAAAAACTCTGGAGCGAACTGGGTTATGGCGACCCGTTGCGAGTGCTTAGTCACAAGAACGACGTGGCCGAGGCTAAGCAAGTTACTGCCGAAATTGTGCATCATCGCTTCAAGACCGGCGGCAGCTATGGCGATTACGCGATTCTGTATCGCGGCAATCACCAGTCGCGTTTGTTCGAGAAGGAATTGCGCGAGAACAATGTGCCCTATTTCATCAGCGGCAGCGCCTCGTTTTTTTCCTATGCGGAAATCAAGGACGTACTGGCGTATTTGCGCTTGCTGGTTAATCGCGACGACGATGCGGCCTTCTTGCGGGTGATCAACACGCCGCGCAGGGAGATTGGGCCGACCACGCTGGAAAAGCTCGGCGCCTACGCCAACGAGCGGCATATCAGTTTGTTTGCGGCCTGCAACGAGTTGGGCCTACAACAGCGGCTGCCGGAAAAATCGGTACAACGTTTGAGCAAATTTTGCGATTGGTTGAAAGAGACGGCGATTAAGGTTGAGCGCGAGGATACCTTTGTAGTGATCAACAAGATGATCGACGAGATCAACTACTCGGCCTGGTTGCAAGAAAACAGCAAAACCCCGGCAGCGGCGGAACGCAAACTGAAAAATGTTTACGAGTTGATCGAATGGCTGCAACGTCTCGCCACTAAAGACCAAGGCGCTCAGCAGTCGCTGGCGGATGTGATTGCCAAGGTGATGTTGCTGGATATTTTGGATCGCAATCAGGAAGACGAAGCCGGCGATCAGGTGAGCTTGATGACCTTGCATGCTGCCAAGGGCTTGGAGTTTCCGCATGTGTTTTTGATTGGCATGGAAGAAAACCTGCTGCCGCATCAGAACAGCATCGAAACCGAGAATATCGAAGAAGAGCGGCGTTTGGCCTATGTGGGCATCACTCGCGCCCAACAGACTTTAACCTTTAGTTATTGTACGCATCGCAAGCGTTACGGCGACATGGCCGAGTGCGAACCCAGCCGGTTTTTAAACGAACTGCCGGAAGAGGATCTGGAATGGGCCAACAAAAAGCAGTTGCCGCCGGAAGAGATTAAGCAGCGCGGCAAGGCTAGTCTTGCCGCACTGAAGACGATGTTGAATTGAGCCTATTGCAGGACTACGAAAAACCCCTCGCCGCCGCGTTGCAGATTGACCAGCAATGGCGCATTGGGATTGACCACCTGCTTGATTTCATCCAAATTTCTGACCCGGTAACGGTTGGCGGTGACGATGATGTCGCCGGGCCGCAAACCGGTTTTCCAGGCTTTGGAATTCTGTTCGACTTTTTCGATCATTACGCCTTCCACCTGATCCTTGGGGGTTACGCCGAGCACGGCTCCGCTTAGAGTCGGATGCAGTTTATTGCCGTCCAGCTCCGGCCGTTTCGGCTTGCCGATAGTGGCTTGTAGCGACTTGCGTTCTTCGCCGCGCATGATCTCCAGGTTGGCGGTGTCGCCGATCTGCAGCAAACCCACCGCATTACGAATTTGGGCGCTGCCACCTTTGACGTCCTGACCGTTGATTGCCAGGATAATATCGCCCGGCTCTAACCCTGCTTTTTCCGCAGGCGATCCCGCCTCTACCCGGCTTACGACCGCACCGTGTTGGCTTTTCAGGGCAAAGGCTTTTACCAGTTCCGGCGTCAAATCTTGCGTGGTTACACCCAACAAACCGCGGCGCACTTCGCCGTGCTGCACCAGCGACTCCATCAGCCGAGTCGCCATATTCGAGGGAATCGCGAAACCGATGCCGACGTTGCCGCCGGTGGGCGCCAGGATTGCCGTGTTCATGCCGACAAATTCGCCGCGTAAATTCACCAAGGCGCCGCCGGAGTTGCCGGGGTTGATCGAGGCATCGGTCTGAATAAAGTCTTCGTAGCCTTCAATCCCCAGCCCGGAACGACCCAGGGCGCTGACGATACCGGAGGTAACGGTTTGGCCGAGGCCGAACGGGTTACCTATGGCGACCACGAAGTCGCCGACTTTAAGCTGGCTGGAGTCGGCGATTTTCAAGGCGCTCAGGTTATCGGCGGGGATTTGAATCACCGCGACGTCGGCTTCCGGATCGGTACCCAATAGTTTGGCGTTAAGCTGCCGGCCGTCGCTGAGGGTGACGGTGATTTTATCGGCTTTATCGATCACATGATTATTGGTCAACACATAACCTTGATCCTTATCGATGATCACGCCCGAGCCCAGGCTGTTTTTTTGCTGTTGCCGCTGGTTTTTGGGGATATTGAAAAAACGCCGAAGCGCCGGATCGATCATCAATGGATTTTCCTGTACCCGCACATTGGTCGAGGTGGAAATGTTAACGACGGCGGGCATGCTTTGCTCCAGCATCGGTGCCAGGGAGGGTAATGGCGCGCCGTCGACTTGTCCGGGTAATTCTGCGCCGGCTCGCCAGCTGCTCAGGCCAAACAAGATAATCAGGAATAGTTTGTTCATGTTCGTCATGGTTTTTGCATTCCAGGCAGTTAAGTTGCCAGCATGGACACGCTGGGTGGCTAAATGTTTCACTGAGAGTTTACTTAATAATCGACTATCATAGATTAAGTTTTCTTGTTGGTTTCCCTTCACTTTTTATTCGCGACGAGTACGTGGCTGTCGACATCCATTCCGCTGAGGGCCGTGTCATTCGGCAATTAATTCCGCTATCCACCTTGCCCTTCAGTAAGTTTGAGGCGCTGTGCGCACAAATCAAGATAGAGGATGCGGAAGAGGGTCAATTTTTGTTCAAATGCGGGGATGAACGTAACGATCTGGTTTACTTGATCGACGGTAGCGTGACCTTGCAGACCGATCTGTTAAAGATAGAAACGATCAAGTCGGATAGTCCTTCGGCGCGCTTCGCGCTGGCGCATCAAATCCCCAGAAAAGTGCATGCGGTTGCGAGTACCCGAATTCGTTTTTTGCGATTGAATGCTGATATGATGAAATCGGTTCAAGATGTCCCGTATGAAGAAGCAGAGAGTTTTATGGTAGTTGAAGAGGTGGAGGACAATGACGACTGGATGACGACCTTGTTGAAGTCGCCGGTATTTCGGGCGTTGCCTCCGGCTAATTTGCAAAAAATTTTGATGGGTATGCAGGAAGTGCGCGTGGATGCCGGCACCGTGATTGTCAACCAAGGTGAGCCGGGCGATTTTTACTACATCATCAAAAGAGGGCAATGCTTGGTGAGCAGGAAGCCGGCACCGAATGCCAAAGAGATCAAGTTGGCGCAACTCAGCGATCAGGATACTTTTGGCGAGGACGCGCTGATTTCAGGTGAGCCTCGTAATGTTTCAGTCAGTGCTTTGACCGATGTGTGTTTGTTGCGTTTGGGTAAGGAACAGTTTCTAACCTTAATCAAGCAGCCAACGCTTAAATATATCAGCTATAAAGATGCCCAGGATTTAGTCGCCAAGGGCGCCGATTTGATCGATGTGCGCGAGCCCGACGAATATAAGCCCAAGCATTTGCCGTACAGCATCAATCTGCCGTTTTTTTCCTTGCGCATGCAGTTAAAAACCTTGAATCGTCAGCATCCCATCGTCGTGGTTTGTCAGAACGGCAAGATTAGCGAAACGGCGGCTTTCATCCTGATGCGGCATAAATTCAATGCGCTGATTTTAAGCGGCGGTATCGACAGCATTAACCCGGATGAGCTGAAAGCGCCTTCGTCATTTCCGATCGACGACGGTATTGAGACTAGTAATTTTAGAGGAGCCGGTGGCGAAGGCGAGACGAATCACTCGTTCACCGAGCAATCCTCAATACAAGACGACATGGAGCGTTTACGGCGCTTTCTGCAACAGCTTAAAACCAAATACAATATTTTGGAAGCAGAGAAAAAGGCTTTGGAGATGAAATATTTGGCACTTGCCAAATTTACGGAATCGCTAAAAGCCGAGCTGGAAGCGATGAAGAAGGCCGGTGGCGGTGGCTAGTCGGAAAAAACCTTGCTACTAGCCCGCCAACGCCTGAAAGCGGATCAATAAAACGCTGTTTATTTGATTTTAGCTTCTTTGTACATCACATGCTTGCGAACCACGGGATCAAATTTTTTGATCTCCATTTTTTCAGGCATGGTTTTTTTGTTTTTGGTGGTGGTGTAGAAATGGCCGGTGCCTTCGCTAGATACCAATTTGATTTTGTCACGCATGTTCAGTCTCCTTAAAATTGTTCGCCGCGTTTACGCATATCGGCCAGAACAGCATCGATGCCGTTTTTGTCGATGATACGCATACCTTTGGAAGATACTCTCAAACGAACCCAACGGTTTTCGCTTTCAACCCAGAATCTGTGGTGGTGCAGATTAGGCGTAAAACGTCTTTTGGTTCTGTTCATGGCGTGTGAAACGTTGTGCCCTGTTACTGGGCGTTTACCTGTTACTTGGCATACTCTGGACATGACTACCTCAATGCGAGCTTTTAATTCAAAATAGCCGCGCTTTATAACAAAAAAACTTTTGTTGGTAAACAACAGCCTGCAAAATAAATTTGATAAAATCGGTTTTATTTCCCCTTGCTTCGGAATTTACAGGACTTTAATGACTATTAAACTCGGCGTGGTCATGGACCCCATCGGCCAAATCAATATTAAAAAGGACACCAGTTTCGCGATGCTGCTGGAAGCCCAGGCGCGCGGATGGGAACTGCATTACATGGAACTTTCCGACCTGTATATGCGCAACGGCGATGCGTACGCTCGCACCCGCCTGCTGGAAGTCGAGCGCGACGAAAAACAATGGCATCGGTTTCTCGGCGAAAAGCAAATCGCCTTGTCCGAATTGGACGCGATTATCATGCGTAAGGATCCGCCCTTCAACCAGGAATATATTTACGCCACGTATATGCTGGAACAGGCCGAGCGGCACGGCGTTTATGTCGTCAACAAACCGCAATCGCTGCGCGACGCCAACGAAAAAATGTTCACCGCCTGGTTTCCGCAATGCTGCACCGACACCTTGGTAGCCCGAGACCCTCAAAAAATCCGCGACTTCTTAAAAGAGCACCAGGAAATCATCCTGAAGCCCTTGGACGGCATGGGTGGCGCTTCGATCTTTTACGTCAAAGAACACGACCCCAATCTCAGCGTGATTCTGGAAACCATGACCCAGCACGGCAACAGTTACATCATGGCGCAAAAATATTTACCCGCTGTAAAAGATGGCGACAAGCGGATCCTGGTGGTCAATGGCGAACCGGTGCCGTATTGTCTGGCGCGGATTCCCGCCAGCGGCGAAAGCCGTGGCAATCTGGCTGCCGGCGGTCGTGGCGAAGGCCGGCCTTTGAGTGATCGTGATCGCTGGATTGCCGAACAAGTGGGGCCGACCTTACGCGAAAAAGGCCTGATATTTGTCGGCTTGGATGTCATCGGCGATTATCTGACTGAAGTGAATGTCACCAGCCCGACCTGCGTACAGGAGCTGGATAAACAGTTCGGTATCAATATTAGCGCGCAACTAATGGATCACATCGCCGCCCAATGCCAGGCCTGATATGCACGCGCCGGAATTGACTCCCACGCCGCTCTCGCAAGGCGATTCGCTACTGACGGCTTTGTTTGTGGCGGCGGTGCTGCATGTGATCGTGTTATTGGGGGTTAATTTCACCGCACCGCAACCGCCCAAGATTAACCGTTCCATTGAAATCACCGTGGCTCATGCGCCGGTGAAAAAGGCGCCCAAGGATGCGAAACATCTGGCGGCAGAACATCAAATAGGTGCTGGCGAGGAAACTCATAAACCGGAGCCGCCGCAGCAAAAAATAGCCACGCAGGAACAAACGATCAGCCCGCCGGTAAAGAAAATCATGCCGCATCCGGCGGTTCCGCAAGTCAAGCCGGTCGCCGAAAAACTGCTTACTCAAGCAAAAGCCCCGGTTAAGGTGGTGACGGAGCCCGAGCAACCGGTAGAATTACCGGAAGCTGTTGAAGTTCAGGAATCCGCCCCCAAATTATCGCCTGAAGCGCTTCAGCAACAAATCGCTCAACTCGGCGAGCGCATCAGAAATACCCAGCAAAGCGCGCAAGATACTAAGATTAAATTCGTCAACTCGATTAGCACGCATAAGTATCTGGCGGCGCAATATGTCAAGGATTGGGAGGACAAGGTTGAGCGCACCGGCAATCTGAATTATCCTGAGGCCGCGCGCAAAAAAGGCGTTTCGCAATCCTTGACCATGGACGTGGGGATCAATGCCGACGGCAGCATTTACAGCATGCGAATCGTCCGGTCTTCGGGCAATTCAGCACTGGATGACGCCGCGAAACGGATTGTGAAAATGAGTGCGCCCTTTGCCGCTTTACCCGATGATTTGTTGAGAGAAGTGAACGTTTTGGTGATTACCAGGGTCTGGAAATTCTCAGACGAAACCGGCATGACTGCCCGCTAGCCCATACAGCACTCCAATGACAGACGTTACTTATTTAAATAACCAGTTTTTGATTGCGATGCCCGGCTTGGCCGACCCGCATTTTTTCCACACGGTGACTTATCTGTGCCAGCACAACGAAGAAGGTGCGCTCGGCATCGTCATCAACCGGCCGACCGGCATGAAACTACGCGATATTTTCGAGCAAATGGGGATTAAGACCGAGCTGGAAAATGTGTTGGAAACCCCGGTATTCGCCGGCGGCCCGGTACAACAGGAACGCGGCTTCGTGATTCACGATGCCTGCGACCAGCGCTGGGATTCCAGCATCAGCACGGCCGAGAATATTACCCTCACCAGTTCCCGCGACATTCTCGAGGCTATCGCCGAAGGCAAAGGTCCCAACCATTATTTGATCGCGTTAGGTTACGCCGGCTGGGGTAGCGGCCAACTAGAGAAAGAAATGGTCGAAAACGCCTGGCTGAACACGCCGTGCGGTGAAGAGATACTCTACGAAACGCCGATCAGCCAGCGCTGGAATGCGGCGGCGGGACAATTGGGTATCGATATTAACCGTCTGACCACGCCGGCAGGTCATGGTTAAGGTCGATCCGCTGGCGGCAAAATTCAGCAGTGACGCGTATTTAGGGTTTGATTTCGGCAATAAAAAAATCGGCGTTGCAGTGGGTCATGCCGGCGCCGGTATTGCCAGTCCGCTGCAAACCATACAGTCGCTTAATCAGGTTCCGGACTGGCATAAAATCGGTCTGTTGATCGCCGAATGGCGGCCCATAGGCCTGGTGGTCGGCATTTCCCGGCAACAAGACGGCTCGGATAATATTATTACTCCGCGCATGCAAAAGTTCTGCCGCCAGCTGAATGGTCGTTACAATCTGCCGGTGCATCAAATCGATGAAACGCTAACCACGTTCGCAGCCAAACAAATGCTGTTCGACGACCTAAAGGTTAGCGCTGCTAAACTGTGGTCCGTGCAAGATCAACTGGCCGCTCAGATAATTCTGCAAAGCTGGTTTGATCAGTAAAAAGACGAAAACGGTTTTACGGCCAAACAGCCTTTTATCCTGTCGCTTTTGGCTATTTCCCGAATTTTATAACAATAACAAGATTCCCCCTGTAACCGCCATGCCCATCACCACTCTGAACATCGATATCCTGCTCGACACTCTGGAAGCCGCGATTCGCCGGCAAATTAGCGAGCGTAAGCTAAATAACCCTTTGTTGATCGGTATCCATAGCGGTGGAGCCTGGATTGCACGCCATATGCATCAACGCTTGGGTATGAGTGAACCCTTGGGCATGCTGGACATCACGTTTTATCGCGATGATTTTTCGCAAATCGGCATGCATCCCAAGGTCAAGACCAGCCAATTGCCGCCGCATCTGGAAGGCCGCGACATCATTCTGATCGACGATGTGTTTTACACCGGCCGCACCATCCGCGCCGCGCTAAACGAGATTTTCGATTACGGCCGCCCCAATCAAGTGGTGCTGGCGGTATTGATCGAGCGTAACGGCCGGCAGATTCCGTTGCAACCTGACTGTTACGGTATCCGCATCGATCTGGCCGGCGATCAACGTATCAAACTGACCGGCCCCGACCCATTGGGTATCGAGATTCAATCCCCGCAAGTGGTGGCGGCATGACCCGACATATTCAGCTTACCGAACAGGGTAAGCTCAAGCATTTTCTCACTATCGAAGGACTGGATAAGGAGCTGCTGACCGAAATCCTGGATACCGCCGAATCGTTTGCCGGCATGTCAGAACATCAAGTCAAAAAAGTACCCTTGCTGCGCGGCAAGACCATCGTCAACCTGTTTTTCGAAAACAGCACCCGCACCCGTACCACCTTCGAACTAGCCGCCACCCGGCTGTCGGCAGACGTGCTGAGCATGAATATCGCCACCTCCGCCACCTCCAAGGGCGAAAGCCTGCTGGATACCATTCATAACCTGGAAGCGATGCATGTCGATATGTTTGTGGTCCGCCATGCCATCAGTGGCGCTGCGCATTTCATCGCCCAACACACCGCGCCGCACATCAGCGTGATCAATGCCGGCGACGGCCAGCATGCGCATCCCACCCAGGCGATGCTGGATATGTTCACGATCCGGCAACATAAGAAACAATTCGAGGGTCTGAAAGTGGCTATCGTCGGCGACATTCTGCATTCGCGGGTAGCGCGCTCGCAGATTCTGGCTTTAAACACCTTAGGTGTTGCGGAAGTGCGGGTGATTGCGCCAAAGACCTTGCTGCCGGCACAAGTCAAAACCATGGGCGTAATACCCATGCATGATATGGACGAAGGGTTGGATGATGTGGATGTGGTGATCATGCTGCGTTTGCAAAAAGAGCGCATGAACTCGGCGTTTTTGCCCAGCGAAAGTGAGTTCTTCCGCTGCTTTGGTTTGACAGAAGCCAAGCTTAAACGCGCCAAAGCCGATGCCATTGTCATGCATCCCGGCCCCATCAACCGGGGCGTGGAAATTGCCTCCAGCGTCGCCGACGGCCCGCAATCAGTAATCTTGCAGCAAGTCAGTAATGGCGTGGCAGTCCGCATGGCGATCATGTCGATGGCGATGCACAGTCAGGGAGGTGCGGCATGACAAAATTACAGGATAGTAATTTTGCACCGCCAACGGCGGCCCGTAAGGGTGACGCACACGGAGGTGTGGCATGAGTAAAATACTGATTAAAAACGGCCATGTCGTCGATCCGGCCAATAACATCGACGCCATCGGCTCGGTCTGCATCGCCGACGGCAAGATCATCTCGGTATTGGAGCAAGCCGCCGATTTCACGCCCGAGCAAATAATCGACGCCAGCGGTCAGATCGTTTGCCCCGGCTTCGTCGACCTGAGCGTGCGCTTGCGCGAACCCGGTCATACCCAAAAAGGCAGTATCCTCAGCGAAACCCGTGCGGCTCTGAGCGCCGGCGTTACCTCGCTATGCCTGCCGCCCGATACCAAGCCTTGCATCGATAGTCCGGCGGTAGTCGAGTTTATCAAGGACAAGGCAGAAAAGGCCGACTACCCGCAAATCCACAGCATAGGCGCATTGACACAGCGCTTGGCCGGCAGTGAACTGAGCGCGATGTTTGCGTTGAAGCAGGCCGGCTGTATCGCCGTCAGCAATGCCAGCGAACCGCTCGGCAATCTGTTGATATTGCGGCGGGCGATGGAATATGCCGCCACTCACGACTTATTGTTGATGTATCGCGCTAATGAACCCGCCTTATCCGGCAAGGGCTGTGCCCACGAAGGCGCGGTAGCCAGCCGTTACGGTTTGCCCGGCATTCCGGAAGCCGCCGAATCCATTGCCTTGGCCCAATGCCTGGAGTTGGCGGAATTGACCGGTTGCCGCGTGCATATCAGTCAGATTAGCTGCAAGCATTCGGTGATCAAGTTACAGCAGGCCAAGAAATACGGTCTGAACGTCACGGCCGATGTGGCGATTCATCAGTTGCATTTAACCGAAGACCACATTACTCCGTTCGACAGCAATTATCACGTGATACCGCCGCTACGTAGCGCCATCGACCGTCAATATTTGCGCGAAGGTCTGGTCAACGGCACTATCGATGCGATTTGCTCCGATCACCAACCGCACGATCTGGATGCCAAACTCGGCGCATTCCCGGAAACCGAAGCGGGCGCTGCCGCACTGGAAACCTTGTTGCCGTTGACGCTGGCGTTAACCCAGCAACATCGCATCGGTTTGTCGCAAGCCATCGCCAACCTGACCTGCAAGCCGGCACAAATTTTGGGTCTGGCAACCGGTGCATTAACGCCGGGCTATGCGGCCGATGTGTGTATTTTCGATCCGCAAGCCAGCTGGCAGGTTAACCACAACAACTGGCTTAGCGCCGGTTGCAATACGCCGTATTGGCAACAGACCTTGAGCGGACGCGTGACCCAGACCTTGCTGGCCGGTAAGCCGGTGTATCGCTTGGCAGAGTTGCCGTGACTAGATTATTTCGTCCCATTGTAAGTAGCACAGCGTGCTCAGTAAGGAATAAATCATGAGTTGTATCAAAAACCGCCGCGCCGACGGCTCGATGTCCTCCAGTATCATCGACGACCTGAAAGGTGATCAATCCTGGCGCATTTTTCGCATCATCAGCGAATTTACCGAAGGCTTCGACGAACTGTCCGGTTTGTGCGACGCGATTTCGATTTTCGGTTCCGCCCGGTTGCCACCCGAGCATTTTTATTATCAAAAAACCGTGGAATTGGCGGAAATGCTCAGCAAGGAAGGCTTTGCCGTCATCAGCGGCGGTGGCCCTGGCGTGATGGAGGCCGCCAACAAAGGCGCCATCCTGCACGATCAACCGTCCATAGGCTTGAACATCGAATTACCGATGGAGCAAACGCCCAACCCGTACCAAAATATTTCGCTTAATTTTCGCTATTTTTTCGTGCGTAAAGTGATGTTCGTGCGATATTCGATTGGTTACGTCTGCATGCCGGGCGGCTTTGGCACGCTGGACGAGTTCTTCGAAGCGTTGACCTTGATGCAAACCCACAAGATCTATCCGATTCCGTTGGTATTGTTCGGCACCGATTTTTGGAGCGGCCTGATGGATTGGATGAAAGCCAAGATGATGGAATACGGCACCATTTCCGAGGAAGATTTGGCGCTGATCACCGTCACCGACGATCCGCAAAAAGTGGTCGATATCATGGTTGCGCATCGCGAGTGGAAAGATTTGCAGCGCAAAAATTAAGCGCAGCGCAACTTTCAGGACTCAACTCGGTCACATTTTTGTTAAACATAAGGATTTTTCATACACATGACTGCGACAAGTCTTAGCCCCAGCCAAGCCGCCTTACAAAATCTCAAAACCCACATCAATACTCAGATCATCGGCCAGGAAGTACTGGTCGAAAGAATGCTCATTGCCCTGCTGGCCGATGGTCATTTGTTGGTGGAAGGTGCGCCGGGTTTGGCGAAAACCCGCGCGATCAATGTACTTAGCCAAGGGATAGAAGCCGATTTCCATCGGGTGCAGTTTACCCCTGACCTGTTGCCGGCCGATTTGACCGGCACCGAAATATACCGGCCGCAGCAAGGCAGTTTCGAATTTCAGAAAGGCCCGCTATTTCATAATCTGATTCTGGCTGATGAGATCAACCGTGCGCCGGCCAAGGTGCAGGCCGCCTTGCTGGAAGCGATGGCGGAACGGCAGATTACGGTCGGCAAAGCCACGTATCCATTGCCGCCCTTGTTCATGGTTATGGCCACGCAAAATCCTATTGAGCAGGAAGGCACTTACCCCCTGCCGGAAGCGCAACTGGATAGATTTTTGCTGCATGTGAAAATCGATTATCCCAATGCCGAACACGAGCAAGCCATCTTGCATCTGGCTCGCGCCGAAGCCAAGGGCGCCTTGCAAAACCAGGGCGGCGCACAACCAAAAGTCAGCCAGCAAGCTTTATTCGCGGCGCGCGGCGAAGTGCTGGAGTTATATCTGGCCGACAGTTTGGAGCAGTATCTGCTGCAAATCGTGCTGGCGACCCGTAATCCCGGGGTTTATGGCCAGGATTTGGCTGGCTGGATTCAGTACGGCGCCAGCCCGCGCGCCAGCATCGCCCTGGACCGCTGCGCTCGCGCCAAAGCCTGGTTGCAACAGCGCGATTTTGTCGATCCGGGCGACATTCAAGATATGGCTTACGACGTGTTGCGCCATCGCCTAATTTTGTCTTACGAAGCGGAAGCGGAAGGCATTAGCAGCGATTATGTGATCAAAGAACTGATAGCCAGAATTGCCGTACCCTAAATGACTAAATCGCCAGCGACCGACAACCCCCGGGTTACGGTCACTCTCAAAGCCTTGGTGGATCTGGCCAAACCGGCCGGCATGCTCAGCCTAGGACACGCCAATATCCGCGCCGCGCAAAGCGGTAATTATCTGTCGCATCTGAAAGGGCGCGGCATGGCTTTCGACGAAACGCGGCTCTATCAACCGGGCGATGATGTGCGGCGTATCGACTGGCGCGTGACGGCCCGCACCGATAAGCCCCACAGCAAAATTTTCAAGGAAGAACGCGAGCGCCCAATGTTCATCGCGGTGGATTACCGCGCAACCATGGCATTTGCCACGCGCGGCGTGTTCAAGTCCGTGCAGGCAGCCCGCTTGGCCGGTTTGCTGGCTTGGGCGGCATTGAAGCAAGGCGACCGGATTGGCGGACAGATTTTCAGCGATGACGGTTGCCAGGAATTGAAACCGCAAACCGGCAAACCGGCGCTGTTAAGATTTTTGAATACTCTGGTCAATCCGGACTATAACGGCGCAGCCGTGGTCAATCTGGCGCAACCTTTAGCCAGATTGCTGCATCATGCCCGACCTGGCAGTCGGGTCTATATCCTCAGCGATTTTCGCGGGATGAATGGCGCGGCCGAAAATCATTTGGCTAATCTGGCCCGACATTACGAAGTAGTGTTAGTGCACATCGCCGATCCGCTGGAGAGCAGTTTGCCGACCCAAGGCCGCTACCGCTTTACCGACGGCTGGCGCGAAGTGCTGTTCGATAGCGGTGACAAACAGCGTCTACAAGCCTATCGGCAACGTTTTCAGGATCGGCAGGAGTATCTGCAAAAGCTGGCCAATAAACTGCGTCTGACCTTGATACCCTGCACGACCCAGCAAGCGCCTTTGGACGCATTGAACGGCACCCGCGCGCATCCGGCGGCCTAAAAAGTTCTCAATCAGGCCATGCAAATTTCCAAGTTGTTCAACTCAGCCGATGTATCGTCGCAAAAGCCAGACCGCCGAAATACCGCGCCTATTGGGCCTTTAATACGGCTGGTACATATCGGCATACTGAGTTTGTTGATGTTTGTCGGCGGCTGGCTGGGCGTCAAAATGATCATTCCGCCCGGCTATGCCAGTCCGCTATGGCCGCCGGCCGGGATCGCACTGGCCGCGCTGTTTATCGGCGGCCGCAAGCTTTGGCCCGGAATCTGGCTGGGCGCAGCGCTAAGCAATTTCCTGGTGACTATTGAGTTTTCCGGTCAACTCACCGCTCAAACCGCGATGTCTTCCTTTGCAATTGGTGGCGGCAGCGCCTTGCA
Source organism: Methylomonas sp. 11b (assembly GCF_000515215.1). Lineage (NCBI taxonomy): Bacteria > Pseudomonadati > Pseudomonadota > Gammaproteobacteria > Methylococcales > Methylococcaceae > Methylomonas > Methylomonas sp. 11b. The sequence continues at coordinate 3,221,340 of NZ_KI911557.1, read as the reverse complement.
AGCGCTGGTGGCCCTGGCCTTATCCAAAGCCTACGTAGAGCCGGGTTTGCCAAAATTGGATAGTCCTGCCGCCATCCTCAAGTTTTTTGTCCTGGCCGGACCGGTAGCCTGTCTGATAGCACCCAGCGTCGGCGGATCCGTACTTTATTCATTGGACTTGATGAGCCATGCGCAACTCTGGTCGTCCTGGCGAAACTGGTGGGTTGGCGACAGTTTGGGCGTGATGATTGTGACGCCGCTATTGTTTTGTTATTTCGGACGCCCCCGTGCGCTTTGGCAAGCGCGGCGCTTGAGTGTAGCGCTGCCTTTATTGGGCACACTGCTGGCATTGGTACTGGTATTTTTGCAAGCCTTTCAAGCGGAACGCACGCGCATTCAACAAGCTTTCGATAGTCGGGCCGGCGAGATAGACCGGCTGCTGGTGGAATATGCCATTGATGTAATCGACAGTACGCTGGCGCTAAGAGATGTATTTTTGGCATCCGGGCAAGTGAATAGAGCCGAATTCAGCGTATTTTCCCAGGGTATCCTGCAACGCCATCCGGAAATTCAGGCCCTGGAATGGCTACCTCTGATCGCCCAAGCCGATTTGCCTGCCTTCGAACAAGCAGTCCGCGCCGAAGGATTTCCTGATTTTCGGGTTATCGAACGAGACAGTACCGGTCAATTGGTGAAAGCCAGCGCCAGACCGGAGTATTTTCCAATCATGTTTGTGGAGCCGATGGCCGGCAACGAAAAAGCCTTCGGCTTCGATTCCATGACAAATCCACTTAGCCGCCAAGCAAAAAATCTGGCCCGCGCCAGCGGTAAACCTACCGCCTCGCAAAAACTGACGCTGATACAGCGTGACGATACGGATCCCGGCATTTTGGTGTCCATTCCGGTTCGCCGGCGTAACGCTGACGGCGACGCCTTGGATATTGCCGGCTATGTCACTGCAATCGTTCTGCCGACCAAAATGGTGGAAATAGTTACCAGGGGGCTTAACACCGATACGCTGGGCATCAGCATTGATGATCTCAGCGCGCCCGCCGGAGAAACTGCTTTGTATGTAAAACCGGTACGCAAGCAGGTGTCGTTAAACTACGACTTGAAAAAATGGCAGCGTAGCTTTGCGTTTGTGGATCGTAATTGGCAAATTACCGTCACTCCGGATAGCGATTTTGTCAACGAACAAGGTTCAACGCTACCTTTGATTACGCTGATCGGCGGGCTCTGTTTTACCAGCTTGCTGAGTATTTTATTGCTGATCATCAGCGGCAGAACCGCCTCCGTGCAAGCGTTGGTGGAAGAACGCACCCAGGCATTGGCCGATGCGGTTGCGGAGTTGGAAACCGCTGCCAATATCGCCAAGGAATCGGAATTAAAGCTGCGCACTATCGTCGATTCTGAACCGGAGTGCGTGAAACTGCTGGGACGGGACGGCAGCTTATTGCAAATGAACCGCGCCGGTCTGGACATGATAGAGGCCGACACGCTGGAACAAGCCCAACAAGGACGCCTGGGAGACTTGGTGTTGCCCCGATACCGGACTGCTTTTGAAAAATTGACTCGACGGGTGTTTGCCGGCGCATCAGGCACACTGGAATTTGAAATCGTCGGCCTGAAAGGCCGGCAACGCTGGTTAGACACCCACGCGGTGCCAATGCGCGATGCTGAAGGTAATATCGCGGCCCTGTTGGGTTTGACCCGCGACATTACCGAACGCAAGCAGGCCGAAGAACATCTGAAACTGGCCGCGCGGGTATTCAGCGAGGCGCACGAAGGCATTTTAATTACCGATCCCACCGGAATCATCGTCGATGTGAATCCGACTTTTTCCGAAATTACCGGCTATAGCCGGGCCGAAGTGATAGGCCGAAACCCCAGTATCTTGCAGTCCGGCAAATACGGTGCGGATTTTTACCGGGATATGTGGCAAGCCTTGCGTGAAGCGCAACATTGGCAAGGCGAATTGTGGAACCGCAAAAAAAACGGCGAGTTGTATGCGCAATGGCTGACGGTTTCCGCCTTGTGCGATGCCGACGGCAAGGTCACTCACTATATCGGGCTATTTTCCGATGTCACGCAGGCCAAGCAGCAGCAACAGCTGCTGGAATTGTTTGCTCATTACGATCCGCTCACCCGCCTGCCGAATCGGATTTTATTCGCTGATCGCTTGAATCAGGCCATCGCCCACAGCAAGCGGGAAAACACCTTGCTGGCGATTTGCTTTCTGGACCTGGACGGCTTCAAGCCGGTCAACGACCAATTCGGCCACGACATCGGTGATCGGGTGTTGGTTGAAGTGGCCGAACGAATCAAAAACGCGATTCGCGAGGAAGACAGCGTATCCCGGCACGGTGGTGACGAATTTGCGCTGTTGTTGGGCAATGTAGACTCGATCGAGCAATGCGAACAAACCATCATGCGGATTCATCGGGCGATCGCCCTGCCGTATGTCATCGACGATCAGCCTATTTCGGTCGGCGCCAGTAGCGGTTTTACCGTGTATCCGCTGGATGATGCCGACGCCGACGCCTTATTGCGGCATGCCGACTATGCCATGTACCAGGCCAAATTGGCCGGTAAAAACCGTTGCCAGTTGTTCGATGCCAGCCACGACCAACAAGTCATGCATCGCCACCAACAGTTGCGCGACATCGAAGCGGCGTTTTTAAATAACGAATTGTGCATGTATTACCAACCCAAGGTCGACATAAAAACCGGCCAGGTTAAAGGCGTGGAAGCCTTGATCCGTTGGCAGCATCCGCAGCGCGGCATGGTGCCGCCGTTGGAGTTTCTGCCGGTGATTGCCTCCACCGATCTGGAAATCCGCATCGGCAATTGGGTCATTGCGCAAGCCTGCGAGCAGTTGGCCGGTTGGCACGCGCGGGGGCTATTGTTGGAGGTCAGCGTCAATATCTCCTCCTATCATCTGCTGTGGTCCGGCATCGGCGCTTATATAGAAGAAACGTTGCGCCTTCATCCGGAACTGGATGCCCGTTATCTGCAATTGGAAATTCTGGAAAGCACCGCATTGGATGATTTGTCGGCGGTGAACCGGATTATCAAAAGCTGCCGGGAACAACTGGGGATCAGCGTGGCCCTGGACGACTTCGGTACCGGCTACTCCTCGTTGACGCATTTGCGGCATTTATCGGTAGATACCGTCAAGATCGATCAGACCTTTGTCCGCGATATGCTCGACGATCCCGACGACTACGCCATCATCGAAAGCGTGATCGCACTCAGCCAGGCTTTTAACCGGGAAGTCGTCGCGGAAGGCGTGGAAAGCCAGGAACAAGGCATCGTGCTGTTGCTGCTGGGTTGCCATCTGCTGCAAGGTTACGCGATTGCCCGTCCGATGCCTGCTGCGGCGATTGCGGACTGGGTGATTGCTTACCGGCCTTTCGGCGACTGGCAAATTTATGCGGAGGCCGAGCTGTCGGCAGAACAGATCGACATTGCGATTCGCCGGTTCGACACCCGGCAGTGGTTGCAACGGGTACAAGCCTGTCTATTCGCGGAGCCGCAAGGTGTCGTGAAAAGCTGGCCCATCATGGACCAGCGCCGTACCCATCTGGGCCGTTGGTTGAAGCAAGTACAACACGACAAACAGTATGCCCATGATTGGCTGGAAAGTATCGAACAATTACAACGGCAACTACATGTGCTGGCCGAGAGTCTGCTAAAGCGCTACGAAGCTGGCCAGCGCGATGCCGCGCGAGCAGGATTTAACGATCTGCGGGCTATTCAGCTGCAAATCGACGACCTGCTGGTTTTGTATACCCCACTCCCCAATTTGGACGAGATGTAGACATTCAACATGGAACCATTGCCTTTAAAAGATATTCATTTGCCCGATTCGGTGACATTTTGGCCACCGGCGCCGGGCTGGTGGTTGTTAGTGGTATTGCTGCCGTTACTGATTTTTTTGTGCCGCTATTTTTATAAACGCATCCGCCGCCAGACTGCGGCCAAAACTGCCGCCAAGTTGTTGTCCGCCATTCGCCGGGATAGCGGCGCCGATACCAGACAGACTCTGGCGGCCTTGTCCGCCTTGTTGCGGCGCGTAGCCATCAGTACTGCGCCGCGCAGCGATGCTGCCAGCTTGCGTGGCGAGGCTTGGCTAAGCTACCTGGACCAATCCCTACCGGATGCACCGTTTAGTCAAGGTCCCGGCCGTTGTCTGGCCGACGGCCATTACCGGCAAACACCACCGTCCGACGCAGAACTGGAGGCGTTATTCGAGTTGTGCGAACGCTGGTTGAAGCAGCAGGCGAAAAAAAGATGATCGAATTGCACTGGCCTTGGTTGTTATGGTTGTTACCGCTACCGCTGTTATTGCGTTGGCTGTTGCCGGCACGTGCCGTCGCCCAACAAGCGGCATTGAAAGTACCGTTTCTGGACGATTTCGGCCCCGGCGCCAGTCGGGTGGTTAGTAGCGAGAAGCGCTGGCCGCTGTGGTTGGCGGCTCTGGCTTGGCTGTGTTTGCTGGTGGCGGCCGCTCGTCCGCAATGGCTGGGCGAACCCATCGAGCAAGCAGTCAGCGGCCGCGACTTGATGCTGGCAGTGGACGTATCCGGCAGTATGCAGGAGGAAGATTTCATCCTCGGCAAGCAGCGCGTGGATCGCTTAACCGCCATCAAGCAAGTGGCCGGCGATTTTATTCAACGCCGGGTCGGTGACCGCTTGGGTTTGATCCTGTTCGGTACGCAAGCTTATTTACATGTGCCGTTGACTTTTGATCGCAAGACCGTGCAAACCTTGTTGCACGAGGCGTTTATAGGCATTACCGAGGACGACCCGAAAACCTCGATAGGCGACGCTATCGGTTTGGCAATCAAACGTCTGCAACAGCAGCAAGATGCCAGCCGGGTGTTGATTTTGTTGACCGACGGCGCCAATACCGCCGGGGAGTTGACGCCTTTGAAAGCGGCTGAACTGGCTGCAGAACACAAACTGAAAATCTACACGATAGGCATAGGCGCCGACGAAGTGTTGGTGCGCAGCCTGTTCGGCACCCGCCGCGTCAACCCCTCCGCCGATCTGGACGAAAAGACTCTGACCGCGATTGCCGAAGCCACCGGTGGCCATTATTTCCGGGCTCGAAACACCGAAGAGCTGGAAAAAATCTACCGCATGCTGGATCAACTGGAACCGGTTGAAAAAGACAAACAATACTTCCGGCCGCGCAGCGAATTGTTTTATTGGCCGCTGGGCCTGGCCTTGTTATTGACGGGCAGGTTAACCTTGGCCCGATTGAGGTGGTCATGAATTTTGCCGATTTTCATTTCCTGCGGCCCTGGTGGTTGCTGGCTGTATTACCGGCCGCGCTGTTTTTGATCTTGTTGGTGCGGCATCGGCATGGGCGCGGTAACTGGAGCGAAGTCTGCGATGCCGAGTTGTTGCCCTTTATTTTGCAAGACAAACCGCTGCAACAATCGCGCGGGCATCTGTTCGGCGCCGGTTTTGCCGCGTTGCTGACCATCGTTGCATTGGCCGGTCCGACCTGGCAGCGCCTGCCCGGCCCGGCCTTTAGAAACGATGCTGCGCTGGTGATTGCGCTGGATTTGTCCAAATCCATGGATGCCGCCGACATCAAACCCAGCCGTATCGGCAAGGCCCGCTACAAAATCGCCGATTTACTGAAGCAACGCAAGGACGGTCAAACCGCGCTGCTGGTCTACGGCGGCGATGCCTTTACCGTCACACCGTTGACCAACGATACCGCTACCATCGATAGCCAGCTAACCGCGCTGACCACCGACATCATGCCCAGTCCGGGCAGCAACACCAGTCTGGCATTGAATGCGGCGGTGGCTTTGCTGCGCCAGGCCGGCCTGGTCAAGGGACATATCCTGCTGGTCACCGACGGCGCCGATGCCGATGTGGCCGAGCAGGCCGAACACTGGCTGGGCGATTATCGGCTCTCGGTACTGGCGATGGGCACGCCGGAAGGGGCGCCTATCCAGTTACAGGGGGCCGGGTTTTTAAAGGACAGTAATGGCGCTATCGTGGTCGCGAAGTTGGACGAGGCCGCGCTGAGCACGTTAGCCCAGCATGGTCGCGGTATTTATCAGCCGGTGACCGCAAACGATGCGGATGTCGAGAATTTGGGGCGTTTGTTCAATAGCGCCGACACTGGTGGCGAAAATTTGGATAGCAATCTGTTGTTGCAACAATGGGATGAAAAAGGTCCCTGGTTGCTGTTGCTGGTATTGCCTTGGGCGGCTTTGCAATTTAGAAAAGGTTTGTTATTGGCCTTGCTGTGTTTATTGCCGTTGCCGAAAAATAGCTACGCCCTGGACTGGCAGAGCCTGTGGCAAACGCCCGATCAACGCGCCAAACAGGCTTTCGAGCAACAGCAATATCAGCAAGCAGCCGAGCAATTCGATAATCCAGACTGGCGCGCTGCCGCGCAATATAAGGCCGGTCAATATCAAGAAGCTGCCGAGACCTTGAAAAACACCCAAAGTGCGGAAGGTCATTACAATCGCGGCAATGCCTTGGCTCAGGCCGGCCAGTTGCAGAAAGCCGTGCAAGCCTATCAACAGGCGCTGCAACTTGATCCTAAGCATCAGGACGCGAAATACAATAAGGAACTGGTCGAGAAGAAGTTGAAAGAACAGGAACAAAAGCCACAGGACAAAAATCAGCAAGACGAGCAAAAACAGGACAAACAGAAATCGTCCGATCAACAGCAAAAACAGCAACAGCAGGACGGCAAGTCTGATCAAGCCGATAAAGACTCGCAGCAGGAGCAAAAGCCGCAAGACCAGCAAAAAGCCGACGCCAAGCAGGACGCGGAACAAAATAAGGCAAAAGAAGAACAACAGTCCGAAGCGGAGGCCAAACAACAAGCTGAGCCGCAGCCGCCCAAGCAAGAGCCGACAGACCAGGAAAAAGCTGCGCAAGCCACGGAAAAAAATGAAACAGAACGTGCCAACGAGCAATTATTGAAGCGCATACCGGACGAGCCGACCGGCTTGTTGAAGCGTAAATTCAAATATCAATACGGTCAGCGCAATCGAGCTAACCAGTCCGGTCCGGCATGGTAAATCCCGGTAGGAATACAGACTGAAAATTCAAGGTGGCTTTGGTCTTGATTAAAACCAGGCACCGTAAGCCCGACACTCTAACAACTCGTGGTGCTATGAAACGATGGATATAGGCTTAATACTGATTTTGATCCTGATCAACGGCGTGTTTGCGATGTCGGAAATGTCGCTGGTCTCGTCCGGGCTGGCCCGCCTACAAAAACTGGCCGGCGAAAAACGCGCCGGTGCACGTACCGCACTGAGGCTACATAAAGATCCGTCGCGGTTTTTATCCACGGTGCAGGTCGGCATCACGTCTGTCGGTATTCTCAGTGGCGCGTTGGGTGAGGAGGCTTTGACCGAGCCTTTGTATCGGCAACTGCTGAACATCCCCCTGCTGACGCCCTACGCCCAGAGTATTGCGCTAATCGCCACAGTCTTTCTGATTACTTATTGTTCCGTAGTCATCGGCGAACTGGTGCCCAAGCGGCTGGCTTTGCTGCATCCGGAGCGGATTGCGGTGTTTATCGCCCGGCCTATGCATACGCTGTCGCAGGTTGCCAGTCCGGTCGTTTGGCTGCTGTCGTCGTCTAGTACGTTGATACTACGGCTATTCGGCGCGCATCGGCCGCCGCAGACCAGCGTCACCAACGAAGAAATCAAACTGCTGATGGAAATCGGTGCGGAATCCGGCGTGTTTCACGCCAGCGAAAGCCATTTGGTCGGCAACGTCTTGCAACTGGATGAACAAATGCTCGGCGCGGCCATGACGCCCCGGCAGCAGATATACGCTATCGATTTAAGCGATCCGGAAGCGACAGTGCGCGCCGAAATCGCCGACTGCCCCTACGCCCGGGCGGTAATCTGCCGAGACGGTCTGGAAAATGTGGTCGGAATCTTGCAAAGAAGCGATCTGCTGAAACCGGCAATGGCCGGTGCAGCCTTGGATATTGCACCTATCCTGCATGCGCCGTTATATGTGCCGGAAGCCATGACGCTAAGGCAATTACTGGAATTTTTCCAGGAAAAGCGAGCCGATCTGGCGCTGGTCGTAGACGAATATGGCGACATTGAGGGCTTGGTGACGCTCAGTGATGTGCTGAAAGCCATCGTCGGCCACCTGCCCAGTCGCACCAATCTGGACATCGATGTGGTGCAACGTAGCGATGGTTCGTGGTTGGTGGATGGCGGCTTATCGATTCAGCGTTTGAAAACGGTGATCGGTATGGACGGCAATTTACCCGGCGAGGCCGACAATGCCTATCACACTGTGGGCGGCTTCATTCTGTTTTACCTGGAAAAAATTCCCCAAGTAACGGACAACTTCGAATTCCGGCAATGGCGTTTCGAGATCGTCGATATCGACGGCACTCGCATTGACAAGGTGTTGGTTAGCCAAATGCCGCCCGAGGCCGCAATTTAGCGCTTCGTTAAATTGCGTTTGTCGGCCAAAAGCGCAATAGGCGCCAACCAAGCTATCCGCTAACGTGGCTTGCATCCGGCATAGTCCGTTATTAGTTAATTGCTTGAAAAAATTATTTTGTTTAAAGGAAAGACCATGACACCCACGCTCCAGACTCCACTTCACTCCTCGTCGCTTACGGCAGCACTGTTTTTGCTGAGTTTTGCCTTACCCGCCTTTGGCGCCGATTTGAAACCGGTCCTGGAAGCCTCGCCCGCCTTGTTAAAGCTGCTGAGCATCGCCGAGGTTAAACCCGGCGAAGTCGGTGAATCTCTGAATCTTTCGGCCAGGGTGGAATTGGATCAACATAGGGTCGCGCGCATCGGTGCCTCGGTTACCGGGCGGATTACCGAAATCGATGCCATGCTCGGTCAAGCAGTGAAAAAGGGCGAACGTCTGGCGCTACTGAACAGTACCGAGTTGGGCAAAGCGCAGTCCGACTATTTGAAAGCCGCGTCTCAAGTCAATTTACGCCGGATTACCGTCAAACGCGCCGAGCGCTTGCTGGAAAGCGGTGTGATCGCGGAGGCCGAGTTTCAGGAGCGGCAGAGCGTGTTGACCGAAGCGGATGTGGATTTACGCGCTGCCAGCGATCAGTTGCGGGTGATGGGCATGAGCGAAGCCGATTTAAAACGCCTGGACAAACAACGCAGCATTCATTCTTACTCTCCGGTCACAGCCAGCATCGATGGGGTGGTGATCGAACGTAACGTCGCCATCGGCCAAGTGGTACAGCCGGCAGACGCCTTGTACACCGTTGCGGACTTGTCGCAGCTGTGGCTGGTCGCGGAAATTCCCGAGCAACAAGCGCATTGGGCGCGGCAAGGCGATCAAGCTTTCGCCGAGGTGCCGGCGTTGCCGGGGCAGGAGGTTAGCGGCAAGCTGATTTATGTCGCCGATATGGTCGATTCCGACACGCGTACGGTGACGGTGCGGATGGCCTTGGCCAATCCGCAGCGATTGTTCAAGCCGCAGATGCTGGCCACCTTGAAAATCAGCAAGCCCGGTTCGCAAACTTTAATCGTCCCCAGTCAGGCAGTGGTTAGGGAAAATGATAAGGATTTTGTGTTTGTCGACACCGGCTCGGCACGTTTTGAATTACGCCCGGTGCGGCTGGGTCGCGAAGAAGCCCAGAAACGACCCTTGCTGGAAGGCTTGAAAGCGGGTGAAAAAATTGTCGTGGGCGGTGCGTTTCATTTAAATAACGAACGCCTGCGCAGCACCTTGGAGTAAAGCATGATTAATAGCCTTATTGCAGCCGCTCTGCATCAGCGCGTTCTGGTGGCGGTGCTGGCGGTGGCGGTCACGCTGTTCGGTGTGCGTGCCGTGCAGCAGTTGTCGGTGGATGCGTTCCCGGATGTCACCAATATCCAGGTCCAAATCGCCACCGAAGCCACCGGCCGCTCGCCGGACGAAGTTGAACGTCTGGTCACCGTACCCTTGGAAATAGCGATGGCCGGCCTGCCCGGCCTGGAAGAAATGCGCTCCATGAACAAAAACGGCCTGTCGTTGATTACCTTGATTTTCACCGATAGCACCGAAGTGTATTTCGCCCGGCAATTGGTGATGGAACGGCTGATCGAGGTAAAACAGCAAATGCCGGAAGGTATCAATCCGGTGCTGGGGCCGGTGTCCACCGGTTTGGGCGAGGTCTATCAATATACCTTGGAACGTGACGACGATGGCCAACGTGCCTTGACCCAGGAGGAATTGCAGCAACGCCGCGAAGCGCAGGACTGGGTGGTGCGGCCGCTGTTGCGTGGGATTCCCGGCGTCGCGGAAATCAATTCCCAGGGCGGCTATGTCAAGCAATACCAGGTGTTGGTCAATCCCAATCGCCTGCACCACTATCGAATTTCCTTGAATGAAGTATTCGAGGCGCTGGCCAGAAATAACGCCAACAGCGGCGGCGGCGTGTTGCCGCATTATGCCGAGCAATACCTGATTCGCGGCGTCGGCTTGATTAACGAGGTCAAAGACATCGGCAATATCGTCTTGAAGGAAGAAAACGCCGTGCCGGTGCATATGCACGATGTTGCCGAAATCAAAATCGGCCATGAAGTGCGGGTTGGCGCGGTCCTGAAGGACGGTTATACCGAAGCCGTCGGTGGCGTGGTCATGATGCTGCGCGGCGGTAATGCCAAGGAAGTGGTGAGCCGTATCAAGGCGCGAGTGGCGGAAATCAACGCGAAAGGCATGCTACCGCATGGCCTGAAAATTATCTCCTATTACGACCGTAGCGATCTGGTCGATGCGGCCTTGCATACCGTGACCAAGGTTTTGCTGGAAGGTATCGTATTGGTGGTGATCGTTTTGTTTCTGTTTCTGGGCGATGTGCGTTCCAGCTTGATCGTGGTCAGCACCTTGATCGTGACGCCCTTGGTCACCTTTATCGCGATGAATCAGCTCGGTCTTTCCGCCAATTTGATGTCGCTGGGCGGCTTGGCGATTGCGATTGGTTTAATGGTGGACGGCTCGGTGGTGGTGGTGGAAAACGCGTTTCGACTGCTCGGCGAACGCAAGGGCCGCGCCACCAGCCGGGTGAAAGTAGTAATGACCGCCGCCCAGGAAGTGGCGACGCCGGTGCTGTTCGGCGTGGGTATCATCATATTGGTATTTTTACCGCTGATGACGCTGCAAGGCATGGAAGGCAAGATGTTCGCGCCGCTGGCGTATACCATCGCGATAGCGTTGCTGATTTCGCTGATCGTGTCGCTGACCTTGTCGCCGGTACTGTGCGCTTTTTTACTGGAGGGGCACGACGGCGAACACGACACCCGGCTGATCGCCTTAATTAAGCGGATTTATCTACGCATGCTGGATTGGTCTATGGCCAATCGGCTGAAGGTGGTGGGCGGCGCGGTCGGCGTGTTCGCTGCGACACTAGCCTTGTTGCCTTTGCTGGGCACGTCGTTCATTCCGGAAATGAAGGAAGGCTCCATCGTGCCGGGGATTAACCGGATGCCGAATATTTCGCTTGAGGAAAGCATCAATGTGGAAATGCAGGCGATGAAGATGGTGATGGAAATTCCCGGCGTGAAAACCGTGGTCAGCGGCGTGGGTCGCGGCGAAAGTCCGGCCGATCCGCAAGCGCAAAACGAATCGACGCCCATCGTTACGTTGAAGCCCCGCGAAGAGTGGCCGAAAGGCTGGACTCAGGACGATATAGCCGATGCGATGAGCGCGAAACTCACCGAAAATCTGCCCGGCATGCAGGTGGTGATGGCCCAGCCGATTTCCGACCGGGTGGACGAAATGGTCACCGGCGTGCGCTCCGATGTAGCGGTGAAAGTGTTCGGCGACGATCTGGCTGAACTGAAACGCCTAGCGGACGCTATTGCAGGCGTAGCCAACAGCGTGAACGGTGCCCGCGATATTCGGGTTGAGCGCCTGACCGGTCAGCAATATTTAAATATCACCGTCGATAGGCAAGCCATCGCCCGCCACGGTTTGAATGCAGCGGACATTCACGATGTCATAGAAACCGCGATAGCCGGCAAAGTGGCAACCGAGATTTATCAAGGCGAACGGCGCTTTTCGGCGGCGGTGCGCCTGCCGGAGCAATTTCGGAATAATATCGGCGCCATCGACGCGTTGATGCTGACCTCCGCGAACGGCGCGCGCGTGCCGCTGGGCGATGTCAGCAACATCACCTTAAACGACGGCCCGGCCTTGATCAGCCGGGAAATGGGTAAACGCCGCATCGTGGTAGGTATTAACGTTCGCGACCGGGATTTGGGCGGTTTTGTGGCCGAGCTGCAAAAAGCCGTGGCCGACAAGGTGCAATTGCCGGAAGGCTATTATTTGCAATGGGGCGGCCAGTTCCAGAATATGGAACGGGCTTTGGGGCATTTGCAGATGATTATTCCGGTCACTATCGCGGCGATATTCTTTTTGCTGTTTATGTTGTTTAAATCGCTACGCTTTGCCGCATTGATTATTCTGGTGCTGCCGTTTGCGTCGATTGGCGGCATCATCACGCTGTTTCTCAGCGGCGAGTACCTGTCGGTGCCGGCTTCGGTGGGATTCATCGCCTTGTGGGGCATAGCGGTGCTGAACGGCGTGGTATTGGTATCGTATATCCGTTCGCAGCGGGAAAGCGGCCTGAGTCTGGATTATGCGATACGGCGCGGTTGCGAACAGCGTTTTCGGCCGGTGATGATGACGGCCACGGTGGCCTTGCTGGGTCTGGTGCCGTTTTTGTTTGCCATCGGCCCCGGTTCCGAAGTGCAAAAGCCCTTGGCTATCGTGGTGATAGGCGGCTTGATTAGTTCGACGCTGCTGACGCTGGTGGTATTGCCGGTGTTATACGGATGGTTCGATGATCGCCGCGATATACATAAACCTTTTTCGATGAAGTAATTGATCAATTGTATGCATAGACATAGTTACTCGTGGCTGCTGTATGGCCTGTTAATGCTGCTCAGCACTGCGATACAGGCGGCAGAGATTCAAGTGGCGGTTGATCGCAATCCGGTCGGCCTTAACGAATCGTTTCAGATTACCTTCACGGCCAGCGAAGATCCGGACGGCAACCCCGATTTCGCGCCCTTGCAGGAAAATTTCGAAATTCTCAGTCAGCAACGCAGCAGTAATTCGTCGTGGGTGAATGGCAAGAGCAGTCGTAGCGAACAGTGGGTTTTGCGGGCGATGGCCAAACAAGCCGGCGAGTTGTTCATTCCGCCGATTGCCTTCGGCGCCGACAGCAGCAAGCCTTTGAAACTGGTCGTCAACGAAAACACCGCTGCCCCGCAAGGCAACGACGACATATTTCTGGACGTGACAGCCACGCCCGAGCAACCTTACGTGCAGTCGCAGGTGTTGTACACGCTGAAGTTGTTCCGCAAAGTACAGATTACCCAGGCCAGTCTTAGCGAGCCGGAGATCAAGGATGCGCTGGTCGAAAAACTGGGCGAGGACAGTACCTACGCCACCCAGATCAAGGGCGTGGATTATTGGGTGACCGAACGGAAATATGCCATTTTTCCGCAACAAAGCGGCGTATTTACCATTGCGCCGCTGATCCTGAATGCCGAATACCTGAGCAATCAACGCCAACCACGTTTTAACGGCTTCTTCAATCGACCAGACACCGAAACTCGGCGGGTGGCTTCCAAAGCCATCACTTTAAACGTACAAGCGGTGCCGGCCAGCTTTAAAGGCCCGAACTGGTTGAGCGCCGAGTCATTAAAACTTAGCGAAACCTGGTCCGACTCCAGCCTGCAAACCAAAGTCGGCGAACCCCTGACCCGCACGCTGACGCTCAGCGCGAAAGGTGCCACGGTGGGCCAGTTACCGGAGCTGCTCGATAAGACCGCTATCGACGGTATCAAAACCTATCCGGATCAACCAGTGCTGAAGGAAGATAAGGAAAGCGACGGCTTGACCGCACTGCGCGAGGAAAAAATTGCCTTCATCCCTTCCAAGCCCGGCGAATACAGTTTGCCGGCGCTGGACATCGTTTGGTTCAACACCAAAACCCAGAAAATGGAAACGGCACACCTGCCCAGCGTCAAGCTCACGGCCTTGGCCGGTGCAACGGATGCCCATGTGCCGGCTCCGCCCGCTACATCGACTGCGCCGCAAGAGCCGGCAACCAGCCCAGTGACCACGTCGCCGATTACTGTTACCAGCAGCAGCGATACCCGTATTTGGCAAGCTGTATCGGCGACTTTGGCACTAGGCTGGTTACTGACCATCGTCGTGTTGTATCGTCGCCCATCCACCAAAGGTTCAACGGCCAAACGCGTTGAGCTTGTGCCGGAAACCGCGCTGGAAAAGACCCTGAAACGCGCTTGTTGGGAAAATAACCCGCAGGCCGCCAAACAGGCCTTGCTGCAATGGGGTAAGGCCGAGTTCGGCGCGGAGAGTTTAGGGGCGATTGCGGCGCATTGTACCGGGGCACTCCGTGAAGAGATTTTGGCACTGAATCGCTTGTTATATTCCGGACGGAATCAGGATTGGCAAGGCCGGAATCTTTGGCAGGCATTTTCGACTAAACCCGCAGCGACCAGCGGCGAGGGGAAAAGCAATGACGGTTTGGAGCCCTTGTTCAAGATCTAAGGTTCGAAGCTGTAGAGGTGCAAGATCTTGTCTATCCGCAGCTGTACGACAGCTCAGCCGCGCCCGTTCAGATGCGCCAAAGCCATATACAACGCGGCAATCGAACGGGCTTCACTGCATTCGCCGCTCGCTAACAAGGTATCGATACTATTCAACGGCCAAGGCACCACTTGCAGCTCTTCCGGCTCGTCGCCGACCAGTTTTTCCGGATACAGTTCTTCGGCGAGAATAATATCTATCGTGTGCTCCAAATAGGCCGGCGCCAGCGATACGCGGTGCAAATGGCGTAATTTGGCGGCGCCGTAACCGATTTCTTCTTTCAACTCGCGATTGGCAGCGTCCAACATGTCTTCGCCGGCATCGAGCTTGCCTTTGGGTAACCCTAGTTCGTAGCGATGAATGCCGGCGGCATATTCCCGAACCAGCAGCACCGTGTCGGGGTCCAGCATCGGCACAATCAGCACCCCGCCATGCGAGGCGCTGCGGGCCAGGCGCTCGTATTGGCGGCGCTCGCCGTTACTAAACTCCAGGTCCAGGGCTTCGATGCAGAATTGCCGGGTTTGGGCGATGACGGTTTGTTTCAGAATTTTCGGTCTGTTGGGCATCGGCTCAGGTTCTACAACTTGGTTGCTAAAGTGGGTTTGCTTTTGACGCCAAGATCAGCGCAAAAGCACTTCTAACTGTTGGCTAACTTGAAAAAACCAACCACGTTTTGCAGTTGTTCGGCTTGGCCGTTCAATTCCTCGGCGGTTGCCGCCATTTCTTCCGAGGCGGCCGCGTTTTGTTGAGTAACTCTGTCCAGTTGACGCATGGCCTCGCTGATTTGTTTGATGCCGCTGGCTTGTTCGGCAGACGCTGCATTGATCTCTTGCACCAGGTCCGCCGTTTTAACGATGTCCGGTAGAACATGGCCGATGAGTACGCCGGCTTTTTCGGCAATCGAGACGCTGTTGGAGGCCAGTTCGTTGATTTCCGCCGCCGTGGTGCGGCTGCTTTCCGCCAGTTTACGGACTTCCGCCGCTACCACGGCAAAGCCTTTACCGTGTTCGCCGGCGGAAGCGGCTTCGATTGCCGCGTTTAAGGATAATAAATTGGTTTTGTAGGCAATATCTTCGATTAGCCCGATTTTTTTGGCGATGTGTTTCATGGCGTTGACAGTTTCGATCACCGCTTCCCCGCCTTGTTTGGCCTCGCTGGCGGATTTGCCGGCCATCTGTTCGGTGACGTGGGCGTTTTCAGTATTTTGTTGCACCGACGCGCTGAGTTGTTCGATGGAGCTGGTGGTTTCTTCGACACTGGCCGCCTGCTCGGTGGTGGCCTGGCTGATCGATTGCGCGGTAGCGCTGACTTCCTTGGACGCCGAGCTTAATACGTCGGCGTTACCCAGAACTTGCTGGACAACGTTACTGAGCTGGTCGCGCATGCTTTTTAAATCGTACAGCAAACTGCTGCTGTCGCCTTCCCGTAGTTCTATCGCCACGGAAAGGTCACCGGCGGCCATGGTGTTGACCGCTTCGGCAGCATAGCTGGGTTCTCCGCCAAGCTGCGTCATTAAGCTTTTAGTGATCAGATAGCCGGCAACGCCGCCAATTACCACGGAAATTAGCGCCAATGTGGTAATCAAGTTAACGCTTTGATTAACCGTTTCCTTGGCTTCTACTCCGGATTGTTTCATTAGTTTGGTTTGAAACTCGATTAGCGCGGCTACTGAATCTATATACTCGGTTTGTAACTTCCTGACTTGAGTCAGCAGGAAATCCGTTGCTTCCGCTTGCTTACCCTCTCCGGCCAATTTGATGAACTGATCCTGGGCGGTCACGTAAGGTGTACGGGCATCCAGCACTTTTTTGAGTACGGCTTTACCTTCCACGCTGCTAATACTCTGGTCGAGTTTATCCAGGTTTTCCTTGATGGTGCGGCGCGCGTCTTGAATACGGGCCAATTCCTTATCAATGGCGGCGCTATCTTTGATAATCAGGGTATTACGCATCGAGCGGGCAATAACGTTAATGTTGCTGATGACATTATTGGCCCAGACCGTTTTCGGAAATTTATCGTTGACCATATTGTCGATGTTGGACAGCAGGTCGTTCATGCCGTTGATGCTGATGCCGGCAATAATGGCCAATAACAGTAGGACACCGCTGAATCCCAGGCCTAAACGGGTCCGCACTCTCATGGTACTCATGAATTTAACTCCTTCTGACGGCCGATGCCGGAACAAAACACATATGAAAGCTTTTAATCCTTTTTCTTATAGACATCAAGCCTAGCTGAACTTGGAGATTTTCCGGTTAGAATAAAAAACTCATTAAGGCTGTGTTTGGGAACGACAAGCGCTATTGAATGATAAGGATAAACTGACATGCTCGACTGGAAACAAATCGATACCGTGCTGTTGGATATGGACGGCACTTTGCTGGATTTGAATTTTGATAATCATTTTTGGCAGGAGTTTGTGCCCTTGCGCTTTGCTGAACTGCACAGCCTAAGGATTGAGGACGCCAAACAGCAGTTGGCACCGCGTTTCAAGGCGATGGAAGGCAAACTGGAATGGTATTGTCTGGATTATTGGACCCAGGAATTGGCCTTGAATATCGCCGGACTGAAGCAGGAGTTGGCCGGCTTGATTGCCGTGCATCCGCATGTCACCGAGTTTTTGGATGCGGTGCGCGCCAGCGGCAAGCGTTTATTGCTGGTGACGAATGCCCATCGCGACAGCTTGAACTTGAAGATGGAAAAAACCTGTCTGCACGGGTTTTTCGACGAAATCGTTTCGTCGCACGATTTTGGTTTTGCCAAAGAGCAGCAAGGTTTTTGGCAAATCCTGCAAGACAAACATCTGTTTGCAAAGGACAGAACGCTGCTGGTCGACGATAGTGTTGCCGTGTTGAACTCCGCCCGGACGTTCGGCATTGCTCATCTGGTGTCGATCAGCAAGCCGGATAGTCAACGGCCGGTTAAGCAGGTTGCTGAGTTTGTGGCGGTGGAGGATTTTCGGGCGTTGATGCCTGGTTTGTAGCAGTTGTGGGGCGCGGCGGTCGGTGCTCTCTGGGTTTGTGCTCTGCGCGCGGCGGGCGTTTGTCGCGCTGCATGACCCGTTCGCGCGGTTCGCGGCGCTGGGGTTTGATTACGTCTTCCACCATCAATTCCGGCGTGATGGTTTGCACCGGCACTTTCTCGCCAATGTAATCCTCGATGTCCGGCATTGAGTAAGCGTATTCCTCGCAAATAAAGCTGATAGCCTCGCCGCTGGCGCCGAATCGGGCGGTACGGCCGATACGGTGTACGTAATCTTCTACATCTTGC
The DNA here is from genome assembly GCF_000515215.1 of Methylomonas sp. 11b. Classification (NCBI taxonomy): domain Bacteria; kingdom Pseudomonadati; phylum Pseudomonadota; class Gammaproteobacteria; order Methylococcales; family Methylococcaceae; genus Methylomonas; species Methylomonas sp. 11b. Next base: position 3,203,484 of record NZ_KI911557.1, on the reverse strand, counting down.
GGCAAGTCGTAATTGAACACATGCGATACGTCCGGAATGTGCAGGCCACGAGCCGCTACGTCGGTCGCAATCAAGAGTGTGACCCGATTTTCCTGAAAATCATTGAGCAAGCGCTGGCGCTTTTCCTGCGGCACGTCCCCGCTGAGCATGGCCACTTTGTGGCCGTTGGCAGCCAGATAATCGTCCAGCTGCTCGGCGCAGCGTTTGGTGTTGACGAAGACGATGCTGCGCTGCGGTTGGTGATGTTTCAGCAAGCCCAGCAACAGCGGGATTTTTTGCTCGTTGGCCGGACAGTAAGCCACTTGATTGATGGCTTTGGAAGTCACTTCCTCGGATTCGATGCGTATCAGCACCGGGTTGTTCATGTGCTCATAAGCCAGTTCGGTGACTTTATAAGACAACGTAGCGGAAAACAGCATATTCAAACGCTTTTCCGCCGGCGGCATGCGGCGCAGCAAGAAGCGGATGTCCTTGATAAAGCCCAAATCGAACATACGGTCGGCTTCGTCCATCACGGTGACCTGGATATTATCCAGCGTGAACGCGCCTTGCCGGTAAAAATCGATGATGCGGCCCGGCGTGCCGATAATGATGTCGACATTGCCTTTGATTTTATCCAACTGCTTTTGGTAGTCGGTACCGCCGTAGATCAGCGCAAACTTCAGGTTCAGATACTTGCTCAGAGCAACCGCATCTTTGTGAATCTGGATAGCCAGTTCGCGGGTTGGTGCGAGAATCAGCGCGCGCGGGTTCTTGATTTTTTCGCTTTCGTCGTTGATCAAATGCTGAAAGGTGGCCAGCAGAAACGTGGCTGTTTTGCCAGTGCCGGTTTGGGCTTGGCCGGCAATGTCTTTGCCCCGCAACGACAAGGGCAAAGATTTATCCTGAATCGGCGTGCAGTTGATGAATCCTGCTTCTTTCAGACCTTTGATGATGGAGTCGGACAGCTCCAAATTGCTAAAACGCGTTTCCGTTAAATGTGTTTTCTTCATAGCCCGATAGAATAAACTAAAAAGCCGCGCGGTTGAAATCGATTGACAATTAAAGCGCCGCGAAACTATAGTCTTGACTTTGTAAACTAATGGAGAATGGCGTGAGCGACCTAGTCCTTCATGTATCAGACGCTGATTTTAATGAAACTGTGTTGAAAGCCGGTACGCCGGTATTGGTCGATTATTGGGCAGAATGGTGTGGTCCGTGCAAAATGATCGCCCCGGTTTTGGATGAAATTGCATCCGAGTATCAAGGCAAACTCACTGTTGCCAAGCTGAATATCGACGAAAACCCCAAAACGCCTCAGCACTACGGTGTACGAGGTATTCCGACTTTGATGCTTTTCAAGGGCGGCGAAGTGGAAGCGACTAAAGTTGGCGCCTTAACCAAATCCCAATTGGCTGCGTTTATCGATAGCAACCTCTAAATCGAGCCGAATCACCGGATTTATTAAAAATGTTTTTGATAAGTCCGGTTATTGCGCTAGAATTTTCTCCGCTTGCTTCTTCGCATTCTGAACGTCCTTAATTAATCCAACAACTACCTGCCGCTGTAAACAGCACTCTGCTGTTTTGCATTTCTTTCATTTCCCTTAATCAACATGAATCTTACCGAGTTAAAACTTAAACAAGTCACTGAAATCATTGCAATTGCCGAGTCCTTGGGGCTGGAAAATATCGACAGAGCCCGAAAGCAGGAATTGATTTTTGCGATTTTGAAGAAACAGGCTAAGAGCGGGGAAGATATTTTTGGCGATGGGGTTTTGGAAATACTGGCGGACGGATTCGGTTTTTTAAGAACCCCCGGTTGTTCTTATTTGGCGGGCCCCGACGATATTTATGTATCGCCCAGCCAGATCCGACGTTTCGGTTTGCGCACCGGCGATACGGTCAGCGGTAAAATTCGCCCACCCAAGGAAGGTGAACGTTATTTCGCGATGTTGAAGGTGGAAAGCATCAACTTCGAATCGCCCGAGCAATCCAAAAACAAGATTTCCTTTTCCAACCTGACACCGCTGTTTGCCAACAAACGCTTCCGCCTGGAGCAAGGCAACGGTACCAGCGAAGATTTAACCGCCCGTATCATCGACTTGATTGCCCCTATCGGTAAAGGCCAGCGCGGCCTGATCGTTTCTCCGCCGAAAGCCGGTAAAACCATGATCATGCAAAGCATTGCCCATGCCATTGCCGAGAATAATCCCGAATGCTACCTGATCGTACTGCTGATCGACGAACGCCCGGAAGAGGTGACCGAGATGGAGCGTTGCGTGCGCGGCGAAGTGGTCTCCAGTACCTTCGACGAACCGGCCACCCGCCACGTGCAAGTGGCCGATATGGTCATCGAAAAAGCCCGGCGCATGGTTGAGCACAAGCACGACGTGGTTATACTGTTAGACTCGATTACCCGTCTGGCCCGCGCTTACAACATGGTGGTGCCTTCATCCGGCAAATTGTTGTCCGGCGGTGTGGATGCCAACGCGCTGGAAAAACCCAAACGCTTTTTCGGTGCGGCGCGGAATATAGAAGAAGGCGGCAGTTTGACCATCATCGCCACCGCACTGGTCGAAACCGGCTCGCGGATGGACGAGGTGATCTTCGAAGAATTCAAAGGTACCGGTAACATGGAACTGCATCTGGAGCGGAAAATCGCTGAGAAACGGATCTATCCGGCCATTAACATCAACCGCTCCGGCACCCGCCGTGAAGAATATCTGGTTGATCCTGACGAACTGCAAAAAACCTGGATTTTGCGGAAAATCCTGCAACCGATGGACGAACTGGCGGCATCCGAATTTCTATTGGGTAAACTCAAAGACTTTAAAACCAATGCCGCGTTCTTTGAGTCGATGAAACGATAATTACGCAACGCCCGCCGACGAGCGGTAATCATCGCTCGTCGCAAACCGGCTAAACCAAGCTGGCCAAACAATCTCCAATCCTGATTTGTCCCTCTGTTTTCTCCATAAAACACAAAAACCTATCCTTAGCCTGAGGCGCAGGCAGCTGCATACCAATACATTTGATGGTTATCGATGTGTTTAATTTTGTTATATTGCGCGACGACCTTAAACGAGGAGTACGGCCTTGCGAACAACCAGCAAATTTTTTATGCAATTCGTCCGATTAGCAGGCCCGTTCTGGTGCTCGGAAAATAAGACGACCATCCGGACCTTATCGGCGTTTTTGGTCGCGTTGACAGTGGCGCAAATTGCAGTGTCGGTGATTATTACCGAATGGAGCGCGGATTTATTCGATGCCTTGGAGCAGCGCTCTATGTCCAGACTGTTTACCCAGGTTGGCCTGATCGTCTTGATTTTTATCGCGAATATGGCGATTACAGCTACCCATCTGGTCGTCAAACGTCGTTTGCAATTGAGTTGGCGGGGTTGGCTAACCGACAAATTGATCGGCCAATGGATGCGAGACGGCCGACACTATCTGGTTACTCATTTGCCGGGGCAGCATGATAATCCTGATGGCCGGATCGCTGAAGATGTGCGCATTTCCACTGAATACGCAATTGATTTGTTACACACTTTTTTTTATTGCTTACTGTTGTTGACCAGTTTTACCGAGATACTGTGGACCTTGTCGGGGACCGTTACGGTAAATTTAGGTTTGGTCGAAATCCCCATTCAAGGCCATCTGGTCTGGTTGGCGCTGATTTACGCCGCTAGCGCATCCACGCTGGGTTGGTGGATCGGTAAACCGCTCACCATGGCTACCGACAACAGACAGACCGTGGAAGCCAATTTCCGCTTCGCGCTGGTTAAAGCCCGTGAGAATGCGCAAGCCATTGCCTTGATCCACGGTGAGCGCCATGAGAATCCGCATTTTCACCGCTTATTCGGGAATATTGTCGACGCCTGGAATCAGCAAACCCATGCTTGGCAACGTATCACCATGTTCAGCTCAGGTTATTCGATACTGTCGATGGCGTTCCCTATTCTGGTGTCGGCACCGCGCTTCATTCTGGGTACTATCAGCCTGGGGGCATTGATGCAATCCGCGCAGGCTTTCCAGCAAATGGTCGCGGCTTTGTCCTGGCCGGTTGACAATATGGGTAAGGTTGCGGAATGGCGCGCCTCAGTCGAGCGGGTATTGGGATTGAGCAAGGCTTTGGAACAATTGGAACGGGAAATCGCCAAACCCGATCCGTATCGAATTCGGTTAGTAAAAAGTGACAAATCAGTATTGGCATTTCGCGATTTATGCATTTCGCGTTTAGACAGAATTATCTGCGTGTCTACCCTTAACGAAGAAATCAAGGCCGGAGAGCGGGTGTTGATTGCCGGTAACGCCTTTTCCGGTAATAAGCTGTTCAAAGCCATAGCAGGCCTTTGGCCGTGGGGCGAAGGCGTGATCGAATTGCCGAATGATGAAAGAATGTTCTTTATGCCGCCGCGTCCGTATCTACCGACCGGCACTTTGCGCGCGTCAATTTGCTACCCATCCGACCCTTCCGCTTTCGATCAGCAGGTTTTGGAAAATACCCTTGAACTGGCCGGTGTGAAAGAGCTGGAAGAGCAGCTCGATCAGGTTGCTGATTGGGAAAAGAATCTTGAGCGTGAACAGAAACAACGTTTGGGCCTAGTGCGGCTGTTGTTGCACAAACCTAAATGGATATTGATGCAGGAAGCCTTCGATTCACTCGACCCCGAAGGTGAAGTGGATATGGTTAATATGATTCATAAAAGACTCTCGGATTCGGCGGTACTGACCATCACCAAGCAGCCCAACATACAGGCCTTGTACAAACGGCGGATTACCCTCTGTTAACGGGTAACGTGCTCTAGGACGTCTTTGTCTTGGGAGTTGCCATGATGTCTGCTAACAAGCTGCGCGGTGTGAATCTGGGCGGTTGGTTGGTTTTAGAAAAATGGATGACGCCCAGTTTGTTTGCCGGGTTGAATGCCAGGGACGAGACCAGTTGGTGCGTCGAATTGGGCCGCGAGGCCGAAACCCGTTTGCAGCAGCATTGGCAAACCTTCATCACCCGCGCCGACTTTGCCTGGTTGGCGCAAGTCGGGGTCAATGCGGTGCGCATCCCGGTTGGCTACTGGCTGTTCGCGGCCGATTACCCCTATCATCATAGTTTCGGCGCGGCACGGCATCCCTTTGTCGGCGGCGGCGCAGAGGTGCTTGATCGTGCTTTCGATTGGGCCGAAGAATTTGGGTTAAAGGTCGTTGTCGATCTACATGCAGCGCCCGGCTGTCAGAACGGCTTCGATAATGGCGGTATCCAGGATGTCTGCGAGTGGCATACCCAAGACGCCTATATCGACTATTCCCTGGATACTCTGGAACGATTGGCCCAGCGTTACGGCAAGCGCCCAGCTTTGCACGGGATTGAGGTGTTAAACGAGCCGCGCTGGGATGTGGATACGGAATTGTTGAAACGTTACACCGATGCCGCTTATTGGCGCATTCGCCGCCATTGTCCGGCCGAACAGGTGGCGGTGATATTTCATGATGGTTTCCGGTCGTTTCGCGAATACGCCGGTTTTTTACAGCCGCCCAATTATGGCAATGTGATCTTCGGTATACATCGTTATCAATGTTTTGTGCAAGACGATATCGACAGGGATATTTATCGGCATCTGCAAAAAGTAGTTTGCGACTGGAAAACCGAAGCCGACGAGATCATCGGCGGCCTGGGTCTGCCGACCTATGTCGGCGAATGGAGTTTGGGATTGGATGCAAAACTGGCGGCGCTTTGGGCCGAGGGGCCTTTCGATCATGGCCATAAGCGGATGGACGACATTCAATTCGATATCGCTTGTCGCGGTTACGCGGCCGCCCAGCTGACCGTGTTCGAAAAGTATCTGGGGTGGTTTTTCTGGAGCTATAAAACCGAGAATATGCCGCAATGGAATTTTCGGGAATGCGTCGAGCGTGGCTGGTTGCCGGGTAAGTATGCTTGACGACAGGAGTGATTGCTAAAATATTTGGTATTTTAAGTGGGGGATTTGCGTTCTGGAACGTCTTACTATTAACAGCATCATAGCAATCATGCCGAATGGGTATGCTTTAGCCGATAATGATGATTAGGTGTAATATGAAAACAAGACGATCTCGAACCAAATTGGACAAAATGTCGCCGGAAGCCTTGGATGCCTGCTTCCCGTCGGCGCGCTATTTTCAAGTTCACTTCGAATATCTGCATGAAACCATAAATGAATTGAAACAGCAGCTTACTCAATCCAACCAGCAAATTGCCGAACTGCAACAGCAGCTGCAAGCCCAGTCATTGGGCGAAATGCCGACGGTAAATTATGCTGCCGATACAAAGTCTACGGGTAATTTGCGCCAGTCTTGACAGCATCACGGTTGCTTTAGATAGCCGTTACTGTTTTTTTCTACCCAGCGGATTTGCCCGGATTCCAAGGTTTCCCGTTTCCAAAACGGCGCCTGGCTTTTCAAATTTTCCATAATGAAGCGGCTGGCGTCAAAAGCATCGCCGCGATGCGCGGACCACACCGCCACCAGCACCAGGGTATCGTTGGGTGATACCTGCCCGATGCGATGGATCAGCAACACATCCAACAACTGCCACTGGCTTTGGGCTTGTTCGACAATATGCTGCAATTGTTTTTCGGTCATGCCCGGATAATGTTCCAAGTACATGCCGCGTACCTCGTCACCTTGATTAAAGTCGCGCATGGTGCCGACAAAGACGCCGGTAGCGCCGTATTTGCCGGCCATGTCGACAGCTTGGGCTTGAAAATCGGCCAGTTCTTGCCAGGGATCGAAAATCTCGCCGCTGAGTTTGATGGTCATCATTTCAACCTCCGGTCACCGGTGGAAAAAACGCCACTTCGTCGCCGTCGTCAACTTCAGCATCCAGCCCGACATACTCCATATTGATCGCCGCCAACATCGTATCGGGCATGTCCACGTTCGGATTAAGCCGTTGCCAAACCTCAAGTACCGTCAGCGGCGCCTCGATTTTGAGTTCGTCGCCGCTAAGGCCTAAGCGGTCCTTCAAGCTTGCAAAGTAAAGCACTTTAATCGACATCTTCATTCACCCGGTAATACAATGCTTGGCTGATTCCACTTGCCTAGTATGCCATGTCCAATTCGCCGCTCACTCATTTTAATGCCGCCGGAGAAGCCCATATGGTGGATGTCGGGGATAAGGCCATCACCCAACGTCAAGCGGTTTGCGAGGGTTACATAGAGATGCAGCCGGAAACTTTGGCGCTGATTGTGTCCGGCACCCACAAGAAGGGTGATGTGTTGGGCATCGCCCGCATTGCCGGCATTATGGCCTGTAAAAAAACCGCCGATTTGATTCCGCTCTGCCACCCTTTACCGATCAGCCATGTCGAGCTTAGCCTGCAAGCCCAAACCGACTTGAGTCGGGTCTATTGTCAAACCACCGTGAAGACCACCGGCCAAACCGGCGTGGAAATGGAAGCGCTCACCGCGACTCAGATTGCCTTGTTGACTATTTACGACATGTGCAAAGCCGTGGACCGCGGCATGACGATTCAAGGGGTGCGCTTGCTGGAAAAAAGCGGCGGCAAGTCCGGGCATTGGCGACGGAACGATGCTTAACTCAACCCTTCCCGCTTATTCGTCGGTCTTCTTGTCAGGTTGGCGGTTGATGATTTTTTCGTCTATGGCCTTGTGTAGCAGGCGTATCAGCTCTGCCGAGCCATCTTCGCCAAACTCCAAGTCGTCCGGTTTTGTTAGGTTGGCATTGACGGTTAAGCCTCGGCGCTCTTCTTTCAACTTGATGGTGTACTCGGCTTCGTCGTAATCATTATTCAATAAGGAGCGCAACAAGCCGACATCCTTGCCGCTGGTGTCCGGGTCATAACGCACCTGGAAGCGTTGATCTTCCTGGCTTTTATCCAGCACTTCGATATTGCTGATTTTCAATGCCGTGGCGACCATTTCCCAAGCCCGGTCGGGGCGGGTTTTTAAGGTAAGCACGGGCTTGCCCCCTTCGTCGGTAAACGCCATCAAATCGGCCAGAGCCGACTTGGGCTTTAAATCGTCGGCAGCCACTGCCGGCTGCGGATTGGTGTGTTCTATCGGTAAAACCGGCGGCAGTTCCAGGTGATGGGTGTCGCGGTATTTGTCCGGCGCATCCGCGCAAGCTGTCAGCAACAGGCAAGGCAGGCCGTAAGTCAGCTTTCTTAACAACATAAGGCTCACTCGCAAAAAAAGCGTCTATGTTCCAGCACCGGGAAAGACAGGCGGGTTTTTTCCAGGCGGCTTTTATCGATCTCGGCGCTGACAAAGCCAGGACCGGTTTTATAACAATCCAGTACCACGCCCCAAGGATCGATCACCATGCTGTGGCCGTAGGTTTGCCGACCGTTCATATGAAAGCCGCCTTGATTCGGCGCGATGACGTAGCAAAGGTTTTCGATGGCGCGGGCCCGCAACAACACTTCCCAGTGCGCAGCGCCGGTTTTGGCGGTAAATGCGGAAGGAATGACCAATATATCCAGGCCTTGCCGGGTCATTGGCCGGAAAAACTCCGGGAAACGCAAATCGTAGCAAACCGCTACACCAAGTCGGCCAAACGGCGTATCAATCACGCAGGAGGCATCGCCGGCTTCCACCGAATCCGATTCGCGGTATTCTTCGGCGGTGTCCGGCACGCTGACGTCGAACAAATGCACCTTATCGTAGCGGGCAACCCGGTCGCCTTGTTCGTTGTAAATCAAACAGGCGGCGCGGACTTTGTTGGGGGCGGTGGCCTGCATCGGCATCGTGCCGCCTATCACCCAAACCCCGTATTTTTTCGCGGTGGTGGCCAGAAAATCCTGGATAGGGCCTGAGCCATCCTGTTCGCTGACTTTCACTTTGTCGTATTCGTTCATGCCCATGATGGCGAAATTTTCCGGCAAGGCCACCAGTTTCGCGCCGGCTTTTACGGCTTCGGCGATCTGTTTCTCGGCTTCGAGCAAATTGGCGCTGACTTGCGGTCCGGAGGCCATCTGGATGGCGGCACATATGGTCATGAGGTGTCCCTGATTTTAATTGTTTTCGATAGTTTTAACTGTTGGGGAAGCTTGGTTGGCAGGGCCGCTCATTTGCTCAGCGATTCCAGCCAGCCGCCGGTTAGGCCGCGCCAGGCTTTTTGCACTAGGCCGTCCTGATCGTGCAGCGGCGTAACCTCGACATTACCCCACGGCCCGGCAAGTTTGTATTGCGAGCCGAAAAAATAACCTTCTTTGTAATCGTCCGTCACTACCTGGGTAATGATGGTGGCGATACCGCCGACGATTGTACCAGCAATCGGCACAGCCCCGGAACTCTTGGGCACGACGGCGACGCGATGGTCCATGGTCTTTTTTACCAGGTCGGCGGTGCCGGCTATGCTGAGTTTTGCCGATACTGCGTCGATCAATAAATTGTCGGTATAGGCCAGACCGTTGCTGATTTTAAAATCGCCGGTAATCTGGTCAAAGGCCAGACCCTGCCGGTAGACGTCGGTAAAATCCAGACTCAAGCGTTTGGCCCATTGCTCCATGGCGATCAAGCCCAACAAGCGACCAAAGCCGGGTTCGATGCTGGAAATGCGGCCGTCGCTGAATTTCAGTTGCATTTGTCCGGTCAGGTTGGCCGTGGCAAACTGCTGCGGGGCGCCGTGCCAGCCGCCGTTGAAATTGATTTCGGCATGGGTGCCTCTTAAATCATCGGTAAAACCCAGCTGCGACAAGAACAAGCCAAAACCGTTCATGTTCAGCTTGCCGGTCAATTGCGTCGAGCTGCCGCCGACCAGTTTGATCCAGTCCGCGCTGAAGTCTATCGTACCGGCCACGCTGGCCAGTTGCACATGTTTGAAATGAATGCCGTTGATCAGCCGCTCGGTATGCAGTTTTAAGCTGCCCAAATCCACGCCGCGCCATAGCAGTTGTTTACTGTCGATGTCGATTAAGGGCAAGTCGGTGACCACTTCTTCCGCCGCATCGAAATTCAGACCGTCCATCGCCGACAAATTCAGATAATCCATCTGTAGCTTGATAACATTGGCGCCGCCGCGTTGATCGGGTAAGATCAATTTACCGCGCGCCATCGGGCTATCCAACGTGGCTTGCCACGCCTGATTCAGATGCTGGAGCCGGCATTTCAGCGCGCCGATATTCTGGCCCTGCCAGATCAGTTGCTCGGTATCCAGCATCACTTCTTTTAAGGCCGGCAAGCGTTGCTGAGTTTCGGTATCGGAGAATGCGGCAAGCGCATCGGATAATTTGAATTGCGGTTGCCGGATTTGCAATTTCAAACCGGCCGGTTCAAAAAAGTCCGCCGGTTCTTGGCCGAAGACGATATGCCCGGAATGCAGCTGATTTTGTTTGCCGTCTATCAACAGTGCTGCGTTCAATTCCTTGCCGTAAGCAACTTTTAAGGGCAAGTAAGCGCTGCTGTTTTCGAGCGTAAATTGCAGATTCAAGGCTTGCTCTTGATCTGCGGATTTGGCCAGTGCGTCTTGCGTATTGATCGTTACGCCCTGCAAGTTGCTGCTGATGTTCAGGGTAGACGGCCGAGCCGCATCGTAAGGTAGTATCAATACGGTTTGATAGTTAAAGCTACCGTCGGCAACCTGGTTTTTCAGGAAACTGAATTGTTTTTCCAGGCGGTTGATGTCGGTCGTGCCGTCTATCAGGATTTGCGTGGCGCTGGCATCGCTTTGCAGTACGGCGTGTATTGGATAACCCAGGGTACTGCCTTCCAGGCGGTTGCTGCTGACCCTATCTTCCGTAAAGCGCAGTACGCCGCTGATGTCGTTAACCGCAAGATCGACCGGCCTGACCAGCAAGCGGGCCTTATCCAGATGCGCATCGACTTTAACGGTGGTCGGTAGCGTTTCGTAGTAAGCGATTTTCAAATCAAGATCGACCTGGGTGTTGCCATCCGGGGCCAACACTTTGGCCAGCGGATCGATTTTGGCGCGTAACGGGGTTTTTTGCAGATACTGCAAACTGTGCGGTAACTTGCTCTGCACCTGGCCCAACACGTAAACATAATCGCTATTGGCCAGATCCGGAATCGAGACCACGGCTTGATTGATATCAACGTTTTCGCTACGGCCGCCATTGATCGCCACCTTCAGGTCCGCACCGAGGAATTGCACGTCGGCATGCACCGCTCGCAAATGCGGCCATAAGGCGTTGAACTGGATTTCACCGTCGTCTATCGCAAACACCACCTCAAACCGGCCGGGACCATTGCTGAACGGAAAGTCCGCCAGCTTGCCGTTCAACAGCATTTCGCCCTTGTCGATATGCCCGCCGATAAAGGCGTCGTCCAGCCAGGCGACCGCATCCTTACCCATAATTTTGGCCGGCAGGTATTGCGGTACGTTACTGATGTCTTTGAAATTGCCGAAACGGGTGCGCATATCGATAACCGCACTATCGTTATTTTTCGGGATACTGAGTTGCAGATTGGTTTGGGTGTGGAAGGCGACGCTGTCGAGTTGCAGATTTTCGCTGGAAATTTGCCAGTCGGTATCGGTTTGCCGCCAGTCGATTCGGCCTTGCAAGCGCGGGACGTCCAGGCTACTTCTGAACATTTGCGGCGCATTGAATTTGGCGTTCACGCTATCGAATATCAATTGCCCGCCTTGGTCGCCGGCGATGATAGAGCCGCTCAGTGCCTGTATTTGCGGCAGGTCGCCTTGCGCATCGTTGCCAAGCTGGCTGAAACGGCCATTAAGCGCATAGCGTTGCTGGTTGCCGTCAAAGTAAAACGCCAAGTCTTGCAAATTGCCTTGCGGATTGAGTTTCAGCCATTTAGCCCAATCGGTTTGCTCTGCCGGTAGAAACGGCGGTATCAGATGCATCAAGGCTTGCAAATTCAACTGTTTGATCACACCGCTGAGATTGCCCTGCGCGTCCTGCTGTAGATAGACCTCACCATCCCGCCAGCGCTGATGATTTGCGAAGACATTAACGTCGTAGGCACTCCAGCGTTGCCGGCCATTTTGCTCGGTCCAAGCCAGATTGCCTTCAAAGGTGTCGAGTTGCAGCGGTTTGCCTTGCTGCCTGCTGAGTTTAATCTGTTGACCTTGCAGATAACCGCTGACTTGGTAAGGCATGGAGTCACGCCATTGGCTCCAGATCCGCATATCGCCCGAGCCGGATTCCAAATGCAAGCCCAGCGGTAAATCCTCGATCAGCCAAGCCGGCCCTTGCAGATTGCTGCCTTCCACATAAATTTGACCGTTAATCGCGTTGGCCTGGAAAATATTGCCGTTAAGCCGCGCGGAAATGCGCAAGCTATCGCCGTATTGCTCGGGCAGGCTGCTGAGCAGATGGATCTCGTGGCTTTGATCGAGATAGTGGTTTTTGATCAGCAAATCGAAGTGTTCGACAGTCACCGGCGGTCGATGCCGCTTCAGATCCTGCCAGGTCACCTGGCTTTGCAGAATCTCGTATTTGCCCCCCTGTAACAGCCATAGTGGTTGCTCGTCGCTACTTTGCAGGCCTTTGATACTGAGGCTACCGTCCTCGTTACGCAGAATATCCAGTTTGGCGCCCACCAGCGTCACCCAACTGGCGGCCATGGGGTCCTGGGTGAATAACCATTCCAGTAAATCGATGCCGATCCGCACTTCTTGCAAGCGGATAGCGGGCTTCGCGCCGGCTTCGCTGCCTTCGATAGCGATTTCCCGCAGCAAGAATTCCGGGCTGAAGCCGCGCATATTCGCGCCCAGTTTGCCGATATGCAGCGGAATGCCGGTGGTCTCGCGGACTTTTTGTTCGAGTGCGCTACGGTAATCGGCAATATCGATCAAAAAAACCCGTACCGCGCTCAAGACGAGGGCTATCGCGATCAGTGACCAGAACAGCAGGTGTCGGGTGGCCCGGGTGACGTGGTGAATAACCAAAATAGCCGCCTATAACAACACCACGTCGTAGTGCTCCTGATTGTATTCGGCTTCGGCGCGTATTTTGATGCCGACTTTCAAGAACATTTCCAGCTCCGCCAGCATATCGGCTTCTTCGTCGAGCAACATCTCCACGACTTGCTCGGACGCCAATACCAAGATTTGTTGGACATTGTATTGCCTGACCACGCGAATAATTTCCCGAAATATTTCCAGACAAATCGATTCCGGGGTTTTCAGGACGCCGCGGCCGCCGCAAGTCGAGCAAGGTTCGCAGAGGATATGTTCCAGACTCTCGCGGGTGCGCTTGCGGGTCATTTCCACTAGGCCCAGTGCCGACACTTCGGTGATTTTGGTTTTGGCGTGATCCTTGTCCAGATTGCGCTGCAAGGCGGTCAACACCTGTTTTTTGTGATCCTCGCTTTGCATATCGATGAAATCGATAATGATGATACCGCCCAAATTGCGCAGCCGCAGCTGGCGGGAAATGGTCTGGGCCGCTTCCAGATTGGTCTTGAAGATGGTCTCTTCCAGATTGCGGCCACCGACATAGCCGCCGGTATTGACGTCCACCGTGGTCATCGATTCGGTTTGATCGAACACCAAATGGCCGCCGGATTTGAGTTTGACCTTGCGGTCCAGGGCCTTGCTGATTTCGTCTTCGACATTGTATATATCGAACACCGGCCGTTCGCCGGAATAATGTTCGATCACCGAGACGATTTCCGGGACGAAAGTTTCGGCAAATTCGACCAGCCTTAGAAAGGTTTCCTTGGAATCGACGCGGATTTTTTCGATACCGTCTTTGTATAAATCCCGCAAGGTGCGGATGCTGAGCGGCAGGTCTTCATGGATCAAGGTTTTGACTTTGGCTTTGCTGCTTTTTTCCAGGATGGATTCCCAGAGTTTGTGCAAAAAAGTCATGTCGGAATACAAAATCACGTCTTCCACGCATTCGGCGGCCGTGCGGGCGATAAAGCCGCCAGGCACCTGGTGCTTCAGCTGATAGGCTTCGATGCAAGCCCGCAAGCGGGTGCGCTCGGATTCGCATTCGATGCGTTGCGAGACGCCGGAGTTGCCGGCATAGGGCATGTAGACCTGATAGCGGGAGGGGATGGAAATGTCGGTGGTCAGCCGCGCCCCTTTGTTGCCGAGCGGATCTTTGGTGACTTGTACCACCAGTTTTTGGCCTTCCTTCAGGTAATGCTCGATATTTTCCGAGGCTTTTTCGGCCAGTTCCTTACTACTGAAATCGGATAAATGTAAAAACGCGGCTTTTTCCAAACCAATATCGACAAAGGCCGCCTGCATGCCCGGCAAAACCCGACACACCTCACCTTTGTAAATGTTGCCGACCAAGCCCTTTTGCCGGACCCGCTCGATAATCAGCTCTTGCAGTACGCCGTTTTCGATCACCGCTACTCGGGTTTCCGGCGGCGTGACGTTGATTAATATTTCTTCGCTCATTAGATGATGTCTATGCCTGCTAGGCTTAATAATTGCGCGGTTTCGAATAGCGGTAAGCCCATCACGCCGGAAAAACTGCCGGTGATCGATTCGATAAACACGCTGGCCAAGCCTTGAATTGCATAGGCTCCAGCCTTGTCGTGAGGTTCCCCAGTCTGCCAATAGGCGACGATTTCCTGGTGGCTCAAGGGTCGGAAACGCACTTCGCTGACGCTAAGCGCCTGCCAGTGTTGCTCACCGCGTAAGGATACCGCGCTATACACTTGATGCTTGCGTCCCGACAAATGACTGAGCATTTCAATGGCGTGCTGCAAATCCTCGGGTTTACCCAGGATACGGCCGTCGCAAATCACGCTGGTATCCGCAGCCAGTACCGGTAAATCGGTAGCGGTCGATGCCAGACAGAGCGCGGATTTTTCCGCGGCTACCCGCTCGACGTACGCAGCAGGTTCTTCGCCCGGCCAAGGCGTTTCGTCAATATCGACCGCCATGATACTGTGACGGATGCCGATTTGCTTGAGCAATTCGCTACGGCGCGGCGAAGCGGAGGCCAGGATCAGTTGTGGGTGCATGCGCTCAACGATGATAAGGGTGGTTATTCAGCAGACTCCAGGCCCGGTAGATTTGTTCAGCGACAATCACTCGAACCAAAGGATGCGGAAAAGTCAGCGGCGATAAACTCCAGGATTCCTGCGCCAGGTCGCGCACTTGCTGAGACAAACCTTCCGGTCCGCCTATCATCAGCGCAACCGGCTGACCGTTGCCCAGCCAGCGTTGCAGGGCTTGCGCCAGATTCGGCGTGGTCCAGGGTTTGCCGGGAATATCCAGCGTCACCACGTGTGCCCGGCCCGGCAATGCCGCTATCATGCGTTCTCCTTCATCCTTGGTTATCCGGGCAATGTCGCCGCTGCGGCGTTTGTCCGGGGCGATTTCCTTCAACAGCAACTCGCATTCTCGCGGTAGCCGCTTGGCATATTCATTATAACCTTGCTGTACCCAGTCCGGCATTTTGTTGCCAACGGCGATCATGTGTATTTGCATAGCGCTTAAAAGCTTTGTCCTTGCGGCAAACCTGGATGAATAAACTGGGTGGCATTCATGGGCAGCCCTTGCTCAGTAACATGACGAATTGAACCCCGAAATCCCGTTATTTTTGATGCGCGTAGGGTACACGAAGCTTTTGGCTTTGCGAAATCGACGCTACGGTCAATGGAGTGAGGCCCTGTATTTAGCGATGGTTTATTTAAACCAATTTTTTGCCGGATTGGCTTTTTTCAACCAAATGTCGTTAGAATGTTTGCTGTATTGGACTTTGACGATAACAATGGTGATGCTAAGCGCGCTGTTATGGACCCCGGCGCTGGGGGCAATATTGCTGGTACTGGTCTCCGGCCAGAACAGCCGATTGATCAGAATTGTAGCGAATCTATTCAGCCTGGCGGCTTTGCTGATGGCTTGTTTGCTATTGGCCCAGTTCGACGTCAGCGACACCGCGTTGCAGTTCAGCGAGTTTTACCCTCTGAACCCCAAACTCGGCAGCGCATACGCACTGGGCGTGGACGGCCTGTCGATGCCGATGCTGGTGCTGGCTACTCTGTTAACTTGTATTTCCCTGTTGGCTTCCTTCTCCCTGTCCGATAGCATCAAGGGCTATCACATTTCCATTCTGTTGTTGGAATTCGGCATGCTCGGCGTGTTTATGGCACAAGACTGGGCGTTGTTTTACATCTTCTGGGAAGTGACCTTAATCCCGCTGTTTTTCCTGATCGACCGCTGGGGCGGTAAACGCCGTCACGCCGCCAGCCTGAATTTTGTGCTGTACACGATGGGCGGCTCGGTGTTCATGCTGCTGAGTTTACTGGCGATCAGTCAATACGACCTGGAAAACCAGGGCTCACTAATGGCATCGATGGGGCAAGCCGCGCAAAACATGCCGGTGGTCGAGCAAGTCCTGGTGCTGCTGGGTTTCCTGATCGGTTTTGGCGTAAAAATGCCGATCTTTCCGTTGCATGGCTGGTTGCCGCTGGCTCACGTCGAAGCGCCCAGCCCGATCAGTATCTTGTTGTCCGGTATCCTGCTGAAAATGGGCGCCTATGGCTTATTGCGCTGCGTGGTGATGTTGCCGGTTGCCGCCAAACTCATCCAGCCCTTGCTGGTATTTCTAGCGCTGTTCGGCATGATTTACGGCGGCTTGCTGGCCTGGCGACAGCGCGACTTGAAAGCCATGGTGGCCTACTCGTCTTTGAGTCATATGGGCGTGGTGTTGCTGGGCATCGCCGCGCTGAATCAAACCGGCTTCACCGGCGCGATATTGCAAATGACCGCCCACGGCCTGATTGCCGGCGCATTGTTTCTGTTGGTGGGCCTGCTCTACGAACGCACTCATACCCGCAACATCCAGGATTACAGTTCGCTGGTACAAGTCATGCCGCGCTTCGCCACTCTGACAACCTTAACCTTACTGGCGGCGATGGGATTGCCCGGTTCTGTGGGTTTTATCGCCGAACTGCACACGCTGATCGGCGGCTTTCAGCAATGGGGCGGTTTGATGGTGTTTTTTAGTTTGAGCATCTTGATCAGCGCCGCCTATGCGATGCGCACCATCGGCTTGCTATTTACCGGGCCGGTGAAACCGCAGATGCGCGACATCGCCGATTTAAAATCGCTGGAATTGATGGCCTCCGGGGTGTTGGTAGGCGGGATTGTGTTGTTTGGTTTGTTGCCGGCGCCTTTGATTGATTTGTCTACGGCGACAGTAGGGAAGATGTTGGCGGTGATGGGGGAGAGGTTGCCGTGATGTTGTTTTTTCTTGAGTTTGCAGCCTATTCAATGATTGGGTGTCGCTATCGCGACGGCTTTTTAAAGTCGGTTCTCGCACCGACAGGCGAGATACTTTCTTTTGCTCCGCCAAAAGAAAGTATCCAAAGAAAAGGCGGCCCGGATGCCGCTTATTTCCTGTGCTCCTCGCTTTTGACAGGGGTTGCCGAAAGGGGCTTCCTGCCCCTTCGGCAACGCGATGCATCCCTGCATCGCCCCTTCGGGCTGATCCTGCCAAAAGCTCCGGTGCTCGGCGCGGCATACGGGGTAAACACCCTTACCAACTTAAGAGACAACGTTTATCGTCCGGTGTGTCAATGAATATGGAATTGATTTGATCATGCAAGATTCCTTACCGAATATCGCCTCGCCGCGCGACACAATCCTCGATGCAATCCATCACCTGGATCACGTATTACCGGGGCAAGCACCGATTCACGACTTCGTGCATCACAATACCTTGCATGGCTTTCAGCATTTGCCGTTTGAAGAGGCGCTTGCGGAATTCACCTCGTTGACCGGAATCGACTGCTATCTGCCGGCTACACAGTTTCGCGAATTTTATTTACAGGGCAGGATAGCCGATCAAGATATTGATTGCGCATTGGTGCAGCAATTTGGAGATGCGCTGGAGACTGAGATTTGCAAGGTCAATGGCAAATCCATTATTCAGCAAACGCTTTACCGGCTGGCCTTGCTGCACGATTTGCCGCCGCTGACACCCGGGCAATTCGATTGGCAGGTGCGAGAACTCGGTGTGTTGGATACGCCGGCCGCCGCTGGCGAAACGGCTCGTGAATTGTGGGATGCCTTGCTCACCAAGCTGGAACTGCAAACGCCGGATTTACATCCGGAAGATTTGCTGGATTTGTCCGCCGAGCAGATCCGGCAATGGCTGCCGGACACAGCAGATGCCGGCGCGGAGCAGCAGATGCGCCAATACGGCATGGAGAGCCTGACAAATCTGTTTGCGCAGGTCGGCGATAGTTTAACCTTACGCGGCTTACTATTGACATTAACCGGCAAGGATATTCTCGACTCGGTGCGGCCAACGTTAATTCGCTTATGCGCGTCTTTGCTGGACGAAGGCTTGGCGGCCTGGCGTTTACCCAAGCGGGAAGAGCTGGGTCTGTATGAAGCCTGGCGCGAGAGTTTGATCTACGATGCTCAACCGGTTTTTCTAGAACTGAACGATTGGCAAGCGATTACGGCGGCACTCCCGGCCGGTGCCATCGACGCCATCGCACAGCAGTTGACGGCACTGACTGTACCCGAGCAACGCTGGGCTGGCTATTTGCGAAGACTGGCCTTGGAATTACCGGGATGGTCTGGCTTGATCAACTGGCGTCAGACCCACCCGGATTATCAAGCAGACGACGACACCAAGCCCTTATTGGCGGATTACTTGGCGATACGCTTGACCTTGGACCGACTCTACGCGGAACAGCTATGCAAACAATGGCATTGCGAGGCGCAACTAGACCGGTTAAGCGGCTATTTTGCGAAAAATCTGGCGGAGTTTTCGGTCAGGCAAGCCTTGTTTCAAGGCCAATTGCCCGAGTATCTGGCACTGGCAGCGCAGTCTTTGCTTAACGAACCGGCGCGGGACAAGCAGGCCTGGCAGACCTTGGCCGAACGGATTTGGACCTGGCAACTTAGCCCGTTGGCTCCCTCAGCCCTCAGTATTTATAACCAGGGTTGGCGCCTGTTTCGCCTTTGCCAATTGCTTGGATTAACCGCCAGTGACGTGCAGCGTTCAGAGCCGGCGCCGCTGCTGGGATGCTTGGCCGTCATCGACACTTTCAGCGAGGCTGATCGCAGCACTATTTGGCTGAACGCCTACGAACGCCACTATCAACAAGCGCTGCTGCAAGCCCTGCACGCCAATCACAATCGGGGGCGTTGGGCGCAACGAGACAGCCGCCCCGAGGCGCAAATCGTGTTTTGCATGGACGACCGCGAGGAAGGCATCCGCCGTCATCTGGAAGAACTCAATCCGGCTATCGAAACACTGGGGGCTGCCGGATTTTTCGGGGTGCCGATGAATTATCAAGGCCTGGACGACAGCAAATTGACGGCCTTGTGTCCTGTGGTCGTGGTGCCTGCGCATAATGTTCAAGAATGCAGTCAACCCGGCCAGGAAAAAGCCATGGCTCGCCACCGGCAAGGCCGTAATCTGAAACAACGGCTTGCCAATCTGCTCCATCATGGTTTGCGCCGCGATGCGCTGTTGGCGTATCCGATGATCAATGCCATGGCGCCGTTTACCTTGCTCGGTTTGCTGGCGAAAAGCTTCATTCCGCAAACTCAGCATCAGCTGTTGGCTGCGACGGCAAAATCGATGGCGCCTGACGTGGTCTCGCAATTGAATTTTACCGCTGCCGAAGGTGCCACCCCGGCTACACCGGAACGGCCAAGATTGGGCTTTACCGACCAGGAACAAGCCGACCGGATCGCCGGATTTTTGCGCAATACCGGCCTGACCTACGGTTTTGCCGAATTGGTGGTGCTAATGGGTCACGGCTCGATGAGTCAAAACAATCCGCATTTATCCGCATACGATTGCGGTGCCTGTAGTGGGCGGCACGGCGGACCGAACGCCCGGCTGTTCGCGGCGATGGCCAATCGCCCTGAGGTGCGGCAGTTGCTAGCTGCCAGAGGTATTAAGATACCGGACGATACTTGGTTTATCGGCGCAGAGCACAACACTTGCGACGAAGACATCACGTGGTACGACAGCGCTGCCGTGCCGACCGAGCGACGAGCGGCTTTCAACAAATTCAAGCAGCAGATGCAACACGCTCAGCGTATGTCTGCTCACGAGCGTTGCCGGCGTCTGGCTTCCGCACCGCGCCGGCCAGAACCGCAGCAGGCTTTACGACATTTTCTGGAACGCGCTACCGACTTTTCCCAGGCTCGCCCGGAGCTAGGGCATGCCACCAACGCTGCCGCGCTGGTCGGCAGACGCTCGTTGACGCAAGGCGCGTTTTTCGACCGCCGCTTATTTTTGATTTCCTACGATCCCAGCCAAGACCCTGAAGGGTCGGTGCTGGAAGGCATCTTGTTGGCAGTCGGTCCGGTCGGGGCCGGCATCAATCTGGAATATTATTTTTCCACCGTGAATAACGAACGGCTGGGTTGCGGCTCCAAAGTGCCGCACAATCTGACCGGCTTTTGCGCGGTGATGGAAGGCGCCGGCAGCGACCTGCGCACCGGTTTGCCGCGACAAATGATCGAGATTCACGAGGCCATGCGCTTACAAATCATCGTCGAAGCCAAAACCTCGGTGCTGGAGCAAATTTATGGCCGGCAGGAAAGCTTGCGGGAATTGATCGGCGGCGGCTGGGTGCATTTAAGCGCTAAAGATCCGGATAGCGGCGAGATATTTGTGTTTCAGCGCGGCGTTGGCTTTGTGCGCTGGCAGCCCGACGACAGCGACCTGCCGCTACGGGACAACTCACCGGATTGTTATCGCGAGGAAACCCAGCCGGTGGCGCCAATGCTGATCAAACAGCCCGAGTTCATGGGAGTGGCGTGAGTATGGCAGCCTACGCAACCCTGATTCCCTTATTCCCGTTATTGGCCGCGCTGCTGATCGGCGGCCTGCATTTTTGCCGGATTATCGACGGCGAGGCCGGCGAGAAAACCACGGCGCGGCTGGCTTTAACGGCTATCAGCCTATCGGTGCTGACGGCCTTAAGCTTATTGATAGCTGATTTATCCGGCCAGCTTCCCGACTCAGTCTCATACGGTACCTGGCTGCGCAGCGGTTCGCTGATCATAGATTACAAACTGACTACCGGCGGTTTCAATCTGGCTCTGGCGAGTGTGTTTTCCTTGCTGTTGCTGGTCGCGATACGTTTCTCGGTGAATTATATGCACCGCGAGACCGGCTTCCATCGTTTCTTTTTCATTCTGAATTTATTCGCGGCGGCGATGCTGTTATTGGTGTTATCCGGCAACGCGGTGTTTACCTTTATCGCCTGGGAGATAGCCGGGGTTTGTTCTTACTGGCTGATTGCTTATGCCTACGACCGCCCCATCGCCGTGCATAACGCCACTCGGGTGTTTGTGACCAATCGCATCGGCGACGGCGGCTTTATTCTGGCCATCTGCCTGGCTTTGGCCTGGCTGGAAAATGCCGACTGGCAGACTATTAACCTTAGCGCGGCCGATCTGGAGCCTGGCGACGCCACTTTGCTGGCATTGAGTTTTGCCGTGGCGGCATTTGCCAAATCCGCGCAGATTCCCTTCACGCCCTGGCTGGCGCGGGCGATGGAAGGGCCGACGCCGTCCAGCGCCATTTTCTACGGCGGGGCCATGATCCATGCCGGCGTGTTTTTGATTATCCAGTTAGAGCCCCTGTTTATGCAGGCGCCGCTGGCGATGTCTTTGTTGACTGTGCTCGGCGCGTTGACGGCGATTTATAGCTATTGGGTAGGCTTGAGCCAGACCGATATTAAAAGCTCGCAAATCTTTGCCACCTCCGCGCAACTGGGGTTGATGTTTGTTGAATGCGGCTTGGGCTTTTGGACTTTGGCGGCTTGGCATCTGTGCGCGCATGCCGTGGTGCGGTGCTATTTACTGCTCACCGCCCCCTCCATCTTGCACAACACCCACGGTCAAGCTATCCGACCGGTGGCACCGGCGTTGGCAAATTGTCGCTGGGCATTTATCGCGTCCTTGCAGCGCGGTTGGCTGGAACCGGCCATGGATTGGTTGCTAGTTAAGCCGGTTTTGCGGTTAGCCAAGGATGTGCGGTATATCGACGAGCACATCGTCGATCCTGCCCTAGGTGCGCCGGCGCCTGCGATCAAAGCCGTGTCGTCCTTGGCGCAATGGGAAGAACAAAAAATGGGTGCCAACCTGAATAGCCAGGAAGATAGTTTCGCGCAAGGCAGCGGTTTGGCCGGCAAACTGGCACAGTGGACGGCAGCCTTGCTGAACTGGTTTGAATATCACTTTATTCTGCGCGGCATCGGCCGTGATTCGATTCGGCTCGGCCGGCGTCTGGGTCAGGCCGCCAACCGTTTCGAGCAATTATTGTTACAGCCGCGCTATCTGGCGTTGTTTGTGTTGATCACCTTGATGGTAGCGCTGGGATACCGATGAATACCCCTATTGTTTTCTGGCATGCAGTGGCGGCTGTGCCGCTGTTAACGGTGTTGACGTTGGTGCCGTTGCTGACCATGTTGGCGGTGGTATTCGCCAAGCCGATTTATAGCGTACGGCTGGCCTTTGGCGGCGCGCTGCTGAACGTGTTGCTGAGTATTTATCTCTTACTGATATTCGACTCGGAAACGCCCGGCATCCATCTTGCCGAACATTTTCAATTGCTGGGGATGAACTATCGGGTTGGTGTGGACGGCACCAATATTCTGTTTATTCCGCTGACGGCAATTTTAGGTTTACTGGCGCTGGTGTATACCTTGATCACCCGGCATCGTAATGATCGCCTATTCATTGCCTGCCTGTTGGCTTATCAAGGCATTTTAATCGGTGCCTTTGCGGCGCTAAACACCCTGCAATTCTGGTTCTGGTGCTTGCTGGAAATGGTGCCGGTGGTGTTATTGACGGTATTTGCCGGTACCGGCAAACAGCGCAATCAGGTAGTGAAATCGGTATTGCAATACTGGCTGTCCGGTCTGGCGATGAGTCTGGCCGGTTTTGTGCTGTTGAGCTTTGGTTTGGCGCAAAACGGGCTGGATCTAAGTTTTGATTGGTTAACCTTGAAACATCACAACCTGGCGATTCCCAACGAAACCCTGATCTTTATCCTGCTGTTTTTCGGCTTTGCCATCCGCATGCCGCTGTTTCCGTTTCACGCCTGGCTACCCTTGCTGGCCGAACACGGCACGGCTGCCAGCGCGGCGATTTTTCTAACCGGCTTGAAGCTGGGCATTTACGCCTTGATCCGCTTCATTCTGCCGCTAGTGCCCGGCGCCGCCGAGCAGTGGGTGCATTTTGTCGTCGATCTGGGCTTGATAGGCATTTTTTACGGCGCCTTGCTGGCACTGATGCAAATCAATATGCGCCGGCTATTGGCGTTTGCGGTGATCAGTCATACCGGCATGTTGGTGATAGGTGTGTTTTCCTTCAACGATTTTGCGTTGGAAGGCAGTATTCTGCTGTCGATAGCTTACGGTCTGGCGACTGCCGGCATGCTGTTCAGTATCGGTTTGATTTACGAACGCACTCGTACGTCCTTTCTGCCGCGTTTGGGCGGTTTGTTCGAGACCAATTCGACTATCGCCTTGCTGTTTTTGATTTCCGCGCTTAGCACCATGGTCATGCCCGGCACGCCAGGTTTCGACGCGGCGCATTTGCTGATCGAAGGCACCATCGAGGAACACGGTTGGTATATTGCGATTGCGATTTTGCTGGGTAACGTGCTGGGCGCGGCTTTTTTGCTCTGGGCGTTTCAGCGGCTGTTCATTGCGCATCCCAAACGCTTCGTACAGCCCTACGGCAGCATTCATCACCCGGTGTTAAAAGAACGGATTATTGCCGTCACCATTTGCGGCTTGCTGATCGGCACCGGTTTTTACACCACCCCCTGGCTGAAATATATCGATCAGGAAGCCAAGGAAATCGGCGAACATTATCCGGAACATCACAGCCACCACATGAACGGCCCGCACCATGATTGATAATTTCCCTTGGCTGTCCTTGTGTCTGGCTTGGCCGCTGCTGGGAGCGCTGTCGCTGGTATTCATCCGGGATGGCCAGTTAGCCAAGCGCGGTGCATTACTGGTAGCCGTTGTCGAATTGCTTTTTACCATTGCCGCGGCTCGGGTTTTCGATACCGCGCGCGGCGATTTTCAGTTGCTGGAAGACTATCCCTGGATACCCGGCCTGAATATTCACTATCAACTCGGTGTAGACGGTATCTCGATACTGTTTTTGCCGATGACTGCCTTGCTGACGCTGATGACTTTGTTGGCCAGCTGGAATAGCGTACAACGACTAAACCGCTTTCAACTGGCACTGATGCTGGCCTTGGAAAGCGTGACCATCGGCGTGTTCACGGCTCTGGACCTAGCCTTGTTCTTCCTGTTTTGGGAGCTAACCTTGCCGCCGATTTTCTTCCTGATCGGTTTATGGGGGATCGGCGCCGAGCGACGGCATGCGGCGATGAAATATACCTTGTACATGTTATTCGGCGGTGTGCCCTTGTTGTTCGGGATTATTTTGCTGGCGATCAATCATGCGCACTATACCGGTGGGGCAATCCCGCAGGATTTGGCTTTCAGTCTGCCGGTGTTGTTGAACACACCGATACCCGAATCGGCGCAAGGCTTGATTTTTTTGTTGCTGATTTTGGGGTTTGCGGTAAAAGCGCCGCTGTTACCGTTTCACACCTGGTTGCCGACCACGGCAATGGAGGCACCGACTTTTCTGAGCGCCTTGCTGGTCGGCTTGAAACTGGGCGTTTACGGCATCATTCGCTTTGCGATACCTCTGGCTCCGCAAGCTGCGCTGGAGCATCGCTGGCTGTTGGCGATACTCGGTGCGGTGACGCTGATTTACGGTGCCTTGATCGCGTTGCAGCAAACCAATCTGCGCCGCTTGTTGGCTTATTCCAGCATTAGCCATGTCGGGTTGGTGATTGTCGGTATCGCCACTTTTAATCTGCAAGGTTTACAGGGCGCGGTCATGCAGTTGCTGAATTTCGGCATTGTCGCCGGCAGCTTGATGCTAATCGCCGGCATGATTCAGCAACGTTTGGGTAGTACCGATTTGGTTCATCTCGGCGGCTTAGCCAAGCCCATGCCGCGCCTGACCGTCTTGTTTTTTGTATTTGCGCTGTCCAGCATCGGCGTGCCCGGCACGAATGGCTTCCCGGCCGAATTGCTGATGGTTCTCGGCGCTTTGCAAGCCTATCCGGCACTGGCGATGGTGGCTTTGTTCGGTGCGGTATTGGGCGCGGCGTATCTGTTGGGTTTTGTCAGACGGGCATTTTTCGGCCCGGTTATGCACGACAGCGTAGCCAAAGCACAGGATCTGCGTCCCCGTGAGCTGGTTCTGCTGGTCGTGCCCGCGCTGCTGGTATTGGTGATAGGCCTTTATCCGCAATGGCTGTTGTCCTGGCAAGAAACTAGTTTGCAGTCCTGGTGGCAGCGGTTAAGCGTGGCGGTTCCGCAGGCGACAACGGAATCGAAACTCACGCAGAGAACCACAATTTCAGGCGCGCAGAACGATGGTTCAATATAACTTTTGCTTTAGCGCAGATTTAGATCGCAAAGCAATTGCCATATAGTTTCGATTCGATATAGTATTACCGATAAAGGCACATTCTTTTGAATAACCCGTTCCGGATACGCTCCAGAACGCATAGTGATAGAAAATAAGGACACCCATTATGATTACACCCACGAAATTACTACTTGAAAACAAAGCCTGGTCGGAAGAAGTCAGTAGAAAAGACCCGGAATTTTTTGTCCAGTTGGCCAAAGAACAAAAGCCCGACTTTTTGTGGATAGGCTGCTCGGATAGCCGAGTGCCCGCTGAGACAGTCGTCAACGCCAAGCCCGGCGAAATTTTTGTGCATCGCAATATTGCCAATCAGGTCATCGTCACCGATTTCAATTGTCTGAGCGTTTTGCAATATGCCATTTCGGTCTTAAAAGTTAAGCACGTTATCGTTTGCGGCCATTACGGCTGCGGCGGCGTAAAAGCGGCCTTGCAGCCGCAAAAATCCGATCTGGTTATCACCAATAAATGGTTGCTGCACATTAAAGATATATACCGTTTGCATCAGGAAGAGCTTGAGTCTATTCCGCCTGAGAAAAAAACGGATCGCCTGATCGAGCTGAATATCATCGAGCAAGTTTATCGCCTAGCGCACACCTCGATTATTCAGTCGGCCTGGAAACACGGGCACAAACCCACTTTACATGGCTGGGTATACGGCCTGAACGACGGCTTGATCAATGAATTGATCAAACTCGACCATAACACGCAAATCAATCCGATTTACCGCTATGCCGACTAGCATCCGGATTTTCGCAACGACTGGGTAAACCAATGAAATCTCAATTGAATTCTTACATGAAACATCTGCACCAGGACTTACCGGCCGGTATCGTAGTCTTTCTGGTGGCTTTACCGTTATGCCTGGGGGTTGCATTAGCGTCCGGTGCACCGCTGTTCTCCGGCATTATTGCCGGCTTGGTGGGCGGTATTCTGGTTTCCTGGGCTAGCGGCTCGCAATTGAGCGTTTCCGGACCGGCAGCCGGATTGACGGTTATCGTCTTCGAAGCCATCGAAACCCTGGATGGCTTTGGCGGTTTTTTGCTGAGCGTGGTGCTGGCCGGCGGCTTGCAAATAGTGCTGGGCTTTTTGAAAGCCGGGGTGATTGGTGCATTTTTTCCGGCTTCGGTAATTAAAGGCATGCTGGCGGCGATAGGCTTGATTTTGATCATCAAGCAAACGCCGCATGCCACCGGTTACGATACCAGCTTCGAAGGCGATGAAAGTTATATGCAGGAGAGCGCGGAATCGAGCTTTTTTGAATTGTCGGAGGCCTTGGAAGCGATAACCCCCGGCGTTACTATCGTCAGTGCCGTAGCGCTAATGATTTTGATCGTTTGGGATTCCGGATTTATCAAGCAGTTTAAGCTTTTAAAGCTGATTCCCGGTCCGTTGCTGGCCGTTATTTGGGGTGTCAGTTTCAACGCGCTGGCTTTGCGTTTTGCGCCCGATATGATGATTGGCGAAAAACACCTGGTATCGCTTCCCGAGTTGGGCAGTACCGCCAACTTTATCAACCAATTGCGCCTGCCGGATTTCAGTTATTTCAGCAATCCGAAAATTTACAGCGTAGCGGTGACC
The DNA here is from genome assembly GCF_000515215.1 of Methylomonas sp. 11b. Taxonomy (NCBI): domain Bacteria; kingdom Pseudomonadati; phylum Pseudomonadota; class Gammaproteobacteria; order Methylococcales; family Methylococcaceae; genus Methylomonas; species Methylomonas sp. 11b. Next base: position 3,176,520 of record NZ_KI911557.1, on the reverse strand, counting down.
ATTGCGATTATCGCCAGCCTGGAAACCTTGCTGAGCATAGAGGCGGTCGATAAATTGGACCCGCACAAACGCGTTGCGCCTACCAATCGGGAGCTTAAAGCCCAGGGCCTGGGCAACATGGTCAGCGGCTTGATGGGCGGCCTGCCGATTACCGCCGTGATCGTGCGTAGTTCGGCCAATATCAATGCCGGCGGCCAGACCAAAATAGCGTCATTCTTACACGGCGTTTTGCTATTGGTCAGCGTGCTGTTTTTTGCGAAATATTTGAACATGATTCCGCTGGCCTGTTTGGCGGCAATTCTGCTGCAAACCGGCTACAAACTAGCCAAGCCGGCACTGTTCGTGGAGTTTTACCGGAAGGGCTGGAATCAGTTCGCGCCGTTTGCGATTACCGTTGTGGCGATTTTATTCACTGACCTGTTGCTGGGTATTGCCATTGGTATGGCTGCCGGATTCTACTTCGTCTTGAAAGCCAACTTCCATGCGGCGATTACCTTGACCCAGCACGGCGACCATTATTTATTGCGCCTGCATAAGGATGTCTCCTTCTTGAATAAGGCCTTGCTACGCAAGCATCTATCCGCCATACCCAATGATTGTGAATTGCTGATTGACGGCTCCAAAGCGTTGTTCATCGATCAAGACATCATTGAAACCATCGCGGATTTTCTACTGGCCGCGCGGGATCGTGGTATTAATTTAGAAATCCAGGGCTTTAGCGTCTCATGTGACATTTCTTCGTCCGCTCACTAATGTAAAACCGGCTACTTTAAGCCGCTACCAATGCAAAGTTGCTAATCGGTTTCGGAAAAAGCCGCGCCGAAACCGATTTTTTGACGCATGTATTTCGGGTGTTTTTGATAGCGGAGTCTAGTTAATAAACTCCGCCTTGCTAAAAATCTGGTCAGTCTGCTTTTAATCGCTTAGCCCTATAATAGCCAGGGCGGTTGGCGACTTTCGCCTCGCCAATTTTTCCGATCTCCCCGAGGCTATATCAACCATGTCCAGAATGCGCGTCGCCTTCTTGTCGATTACCGGTGTTATTTTCAGCGGAATTGCTTTGATAATAGGGCTGTTGCTGGCATCTCTACCCGCCGAAAATGGCGAGGTGGTTTTGCCCGGCCTTTCCAGTCAAGCCAGCGTCAAATGCGATACGTTCGGCGTGCCGGAAATCGAAGCAACCCAGCGGAAAGACGCCTATCGTGTCCTGGGCTACTTGCATGCCCGCGACCGTTTGTTTCAGATGGAATTGATGCGCCGCAAAAGCGCGGGACGCCTAGCCGAGCTGTTTGGCGCCAAGGCACTGGATGCGGACCGCAAACAACGCGTCTATCAAATGGACCGCGCCGCGCAACGCATCGTTACCGATTTGCCGCCGGCCCAACGTCTGGCATTGCAGGCTTATGTCGATGGGGTGAATCAATTCATCGACCATGCCCGTGTCCTGCCGCCGGAGTTTCTGGTGCTGCGCCACCGCCCCGAGACGTGGCGCCCCGAAGACAGCATTCTCGTGGTGTTGGCGATGTTTCAAACCCTGAACGGCCAGGAACAGGACGAGCGCATGGTCAGCGTCATGGCTCGCGCACTGCCTCAGGATCTGGTGACGTTTTTGACGCCGGATACCGATCCCTACGCCAAGGAATTGGTCGGCGGCAGCCAACCGCGCCGCTTCCAGCCAGCGATTCCGCTTGAGGCGCTGGCCAGCCTGCCCGGCAGCGATTCAACGCTGGCACTTAATCAAGCAGTGGATGCCGAAAACGTGGTGTCCGGATCCAACAACTGGGTGGTCGCCGGCAGCAAAACCAGCGATGGCCGGGCGATGATTGCCAACGACATGCACTTGGCGCTGAATGTGCCCAACATCTGGTACCGCGCCGATCTGAACTACGACAATCGCCATATCTACGGCATCACCTTGCCCGGCGTACCCGCCGTAATCGTCGGCGGCAACGATGATGTGGCCTGGGGCTTTACCAATGTCACCGGCGACTTTCTGGATTTGATCCGCCTGGACATCGATTCGGCCCATCCCGGCCAATATCGCACGCCGCATGGCTGGCAAGCGTTTACCGAACACCAGGAAACCATTCGGGTTAAAGGCGAGCCCGACGTGACGCTGACCTTGCGCGACAGCGAGTGGGGGCCGGTATCCGATCAGGACTTGCTGAGCCAACCGGTGGCGATCAAATGGACTGCGCTTGAGCCGCACTTTGTGGACCTGGGCCTGATGGATATGGACCAAGCCCGTAATACCCAACAAGCCGTGGCGATAATGAATCGGTTCGGCGGGCCGCCGCAGAATGTGGTGATTGCTGATCGTGACGGCCATATCGCTTGGACTTACATGGGGCGCTTCCCCAAGCGCCGCGGGTTCGAGGGTCTGATCAGTCAGTCTTGGGCCGATGGCAATCTTGATTGGGCTGGCTCTATCCCTCCCGATGAATTGCCACGGCTGCTAGACCCGGCGGACGGTTTTATTGTCACCGCCAACAATCGTACCCTGGGCCGGGATTATCCTTATGTGATCGGCCATAACTGGTCCTTGAGCTATCGAGCGCACCGCATCGAGGAATTGCTGAAAAGTCGCAACGGCCTGACCGAACAAGATTTGCTGGCAATCCAACTGGATACCCGCAGTGAAGTTCTGGCGTTTTATCGGCAATTGGCACTGGACGCTTTAGACCATCTGAGCGACGCGGACGACGGTTTGCAAAAAGCCCGCAACGCCATCGCGGCCTGGGACGGCTATATGCAAACCGATAGCCTAGGCGCGCCAATCTTGAGTGAATTCCGAACCCGCCTGGCCGGCGCAGTATTTGAGAAAGTGGTCGCTGCCAGCCAAACGCTGGACCCGCAATTTCGTTACGCCTGGCGGGAAATGGAAACGCCGCTCCGGCAATTGCTGACACAACGGCCCAAGGGTGTGCTGAATGGGCGTTATCAAGACGATTGGCAGGCCATGATCGTGGCAACCTTGCGGCAAACCGTGCAAGTGCTGCGTGAGAAATATCCCGCTGTCGAACCCGATCAACTGACCTGGGGTATGACCCACCCGGTTAATTTACGCCACCCGTTCAGCAAAGTAGCGTCTGCTTTGAGCGGCGTGCTGGACATGCCCGCCTTCGACAGCGACGGCTGCGCCAGCGTTTGCGTCAAGGTCATGGACAACGCCCATGGCGCCAGCGAGCGGCTGGTCTTGTCGCCCTCCCACCCGGAAGCCGCCATATTCCACATGCCGGGCGGCCAGTCCGGCCACCCTTTATCGGCACATTACCGCGACCAGCAGAATTTTTGGCGGGATGGAGTGGCCTTGCCGTTGCGGTCGGTGGCGGTTGGGGACGTGTTGCAGTTTGTGCCGCAATGACGGTAGTGGGGCTGATTGAATATCGGTGGTTTGGCAACTAGAAAACGACAAACCAGAGCTGCCAGCTAAAATTAATCTGAAACACCAAGAAAAGGCCAACAAGCTGACGTTTGATGGGTCCGCACGACTTACCCTAAAACGCATAAAAGCTTACGTACCGACAAGTTTCGAGCCGGATTCCTCCAATTACGCTGACGGCGTTACGCGTGCTGAGGACAGACGGTATTGGGGCTAACACTCGAACGCCAAGCAGATGTAGTCTTAGCTTTTTGGGTTATCCTAGTAGTGTTTTTAACTGTTAAATTGACTAAATAAAGGTCCAGCAATGAATCACGGAAAAATGAAAAGATACCTGTCGGGTTTCAGCCTCTCGGTATTGGTTTTAATGTTGTATGGGTGCGCTTCGGCCAATTTGAGTGTAGTGCAGGCAATGGCTGCTAAACCGGCTTCAGCATCACTTATTCTGATTGATAACACCGGAAGCAAGGTTTCTAATGAGGACATTGGCAATTTGAAATCTGCTTTTTCCGATTCATTGCAAAAAGCCGGCGTCAAGATTGTATCGACCGAGAATAAAGACGTAGCGGCCATCGTTGGTCAAATTCAACAATACGATAAAGGCAGTAAAGCGCTTCGGTACTTTGTCGGCTTCGGCGCTGGCACAGGTAAAATGAAAACGGCGTGGAAAGTGTCTGATCAGACCGGTGGCGAAATCGGCAGCTGTAATATCGATGGCAGTATTTCGATGGGGGTGTTTGGCGGCGATTTTTATAACGTCCATGAAAAAGCCGCCGAGGCATTCTCGCAATTTTTCACCGGGACCAAGTAATGTGGGCCTTATCAAGTTGCGGCGGTTTTATATCTCTTTACGCTCAGCATTCTTGCTGTTAGCCTTGAATGGCTGCGGCACACTATTTGGCGGCCTGACCCAAGACATTAAATTGACAAGCGATCCTCCCAACGCGCAAGTGATTGACACCGATACTGGCGTGAAATACAACACACCTGTCATTGTTTCTTTGGAAAAAAGCATTTCGCATTCCCTTGAATTTTCTAAAGAAGGTTATAAAACCGAGGTTGTACCTTTAAGAAGAGAGGTCCGGTTTGTTTGGTGGTTTCTTGATGCGTTTTCGCTCGGAGTGGGGAATTTGATCGATGCTGCAAGCGGCGGGTTATTCGATATCAAACCCGAGCAAGTACATGTCGCACTTGACCCAAAGTCTGGAAGCTAGTATGACTCGCCGGAAAATGAAAACAACATTTCAAGGTGGCTTTGCATGCTATTTTTCTAACCGGTTGCGCCGAGGTCGTTAACCTCTCTGACCGGCCCCCCTCAGTGGACGTTGGGCTTCCTCAAGGCAGGTTACTTATACATGCATAAGACTTTTCGCCAAACGTCCAGATACACTGAGTCACTCGATAAGGAGAAATACCATGAAACAACACGAAAGTTTTAATAGCCACCAGAATCCGCTAGTACTACCGTTCCATTTGGCGCTCCGCCACCTTCACAAGAATGAGCGATGGATTTTGGTTTTGTTCTCAATTCTTTTTCTGGTGGATTGGTGGCTGGGATGGCCGATTTAGCTTAGTAAGGTACTGATTGAACGCATTGGATGCCATACGTGTTTTATGCGCCTGTCCCTTACATCTAAGCCATTAGCCCGGTGATTTCATGTAACCAAAAACATTCAAGTTACCCGCCTTTGCATCGAGCAATTAATCCCTCCAACAAATCCTTCTGCCGCTCGATACTGCCGCACAAAACAAATAGCGCCTGCGCCCGTTCCAGGTTTTGCCGGGGCGTGCTGACTTTGAAGTATTGGTTGCCGTCCAGGTAATCGCTGAAAAAGCGCAGGCCCAGTTCAAACGGAATCAGCCAGATGGCCGGGTAGAGATAGTCGTAGTCGTTGGCGGTGAAAAACTCGCCGGCTTCTTGCAGGTAGCTTTCCAGTATGGTCTGGCAGCGGGCCAGGTCGAATTCGTTGTTGCTGGGGTTGTGGCAGCAGGAGCGCAGGCAGTCGCCGATGTCGTAATGCACCAGGCCGGGCTTGACGGTGTCCAGATCGATCAGGCTGACGATGCGGTCGCTGCCGGTTTCGAATAGAAAATTGTTCAGTTTCGGGTCGCCGTGTATCACCCGTTCGCGCAGTTCGCCGCGCTGTTTGGCTTGCTCCAGGACGGGGATTCGTTGCTGCATCCGGTCGATAAAATCCCGACATTCGTTAAATGCCGTATCGCAGGTGACTTGCAACGGCTGCGCCAGCCGTTGCCGATAAGTTTCAAAGTAGCTTGGCGTGATATGGAAGCCCGGCAGGGTGTCGTGCAGCTCAGCGGCGGGCAGAGTGGCGCATAGCTTGTGAAAGTGTGCCAGGGCAAAGCCGACTTGGCTGGCTTCCGCCGGATTGCTGATGTACTCGCGGCTCTCGGCGGGCTCGATCAATTCCAACGCTCGCCAGACTTGACCGCTGTCGTCCCGATAACTCGCTGATCCAGCCACAGTGGGCAGCGTGACAGGTATTTTCAAACGCACATCGGCGGCACGCTGCGAGCCAATGTGCCGATTCAGCCGTTGCAGATTGGCGATGACCTGTTCCGGTTGCGGAAATACCCTGCCGTTCAGGCCTTGCAATACAAAACGATTGCCGTTGCTTGGGGTGACGAGATAGGTGTCGTTGATCAGGCCGTTACCGAGCGGGCTGATCTGCGGTGCGCTGCCGAGGCTGGTAAATTGTTCGGCTATCTGCTGTAGCCGAATCACAGCCCGGCAAGTTGTTGACTAAGCGCCCGCAAAGCTTGGCCGCGATGGCTGAGAGCGTTTTTTAATTCCGGGGCCAGTTGCGCCGACGAGCATTGGTACTGCTCAACCCAGAACACCGGATCGTAACCAAAGCCGTTTTCACCCACAGCTTGCCGCAAAATCCGGCCTTCCCAAACGCCTTGGGCGATGATGGGCGTCGGGTCCAACGCATGACGTAGATAAACCATCACGCAGATGAAACGCGCGCTGCGTTCTGTGTCCGGCACGTCGCGCATTTCTTCCAGTAACTTGTCCAGATTCGCTTGGTCCGAAGCGCCGACACCGGCATAACGCGCCGAAATCACGCCAGGCGCGCCGCCCAACGCATCCACCGCCAAACCCGAGTCATCGGCAATGGCCGGCAAGTTGCAATGCGCCGCAGCGTTGCGGGCCTTGATGATGGCGTTTTCGATAAAGGTCGCGCCGGTTTCTTCCGGCTCGACCACATTAAACTGCGATTGCGGCAGGATTTGGTCGTTTTGCAGGATGGCCTGAATTTCCCGAATCTTGCCGGCATTACCGCTGGCCAAAACTATCGAACTCATTTCTTTTACAGCACGACTCGCAGCGGGGCTGGCTTTTTCGCTTCCCGCAATGCCGCTTGCTGTTTTTCCAGCAGCTGATTGATGCCGAACTCGGCCAATTCCAGCATCGCGTTAAGCTCGTCTTTTCTAAACGCATGACCTTCGGCGGTACCTTGCACTTCGATGAAGTGGCCGGCTTCGTTCATCACCACGTTCATGTCGGTTTCGGCTTGATGATCTTCAGCATAGTCCAGATCCAGCACCGGTACGCCGTTATAAATCCCCACCGATACCGAAGCCACTTGCCCATGCAGCGGGTTTTTCTTGATTTTGTGAGTTTTTAACAGATGTTCAATAGCAATCGACAAAGCGACGAAGCCGCCAGTGATGGACGCGGTGCGGGTGCCGCCGTCGGCTTGAATCACGTCGCAATCGATGGTGATGGTGCTTTCACCCAGGGCTTTTAAGTCAATGGCCGCGCGCAAGGAGCGGCCGATCAAACGTTGAATTTCCAGGGTGCGGCCGCCTTGTTTGCCGCGGCCGGCTTCGCGGTCCATCCGGCTGTGGGTGGAGCGCGGCAACATGCCGTATTCCGCGGTTACCCAGCCCTCACCTTTGCCTTTCAAGAAGCGAGGAACGCTGTTGTCGACGCTGGCGGTGCATAGAACCCGAGTATCGCCGAACTCCACTAACACCGAGCCTTCGGCATGTTTGGTGTAATTGCAGGTGAAGCGTATTTCGCGCAGTTGATCGGGGTTGCGTCCGCTTGGTCTCATATTCATCTCGCTGGTATATAAATTGCCGGCATTATACTGGCTTTACCGGGCGGATTTTTAACTATTGCCGGGACTGAGAGCCTGCTGTAACTCTGCCACGCTTTGCGGTCTATTCTCTGGAAAAACCGCCATGGCCCAATCGATGGCTTTCAGTAAATACTCGGGAAAATGCCGTTTATGCGCCTTCACGGCCGGTGCTAAATCGTCCTGTTTGATGCGATCCGGCGAGGGCTGCGGGATTTTATAATCCAAACAGGCGCGCATACTGGCGCCCACCGCATAAATGTCCGACCAAGGCCCAAGATTGCCATTGTTATCGTATTGTTCGATAGGCGAATAACCGTTAGTCAGCACCTTAGCCCGGTTGCGCTGCGGGTCCAGCGTGATTTTACGGATAGCGCCAAAATCCAGCAGCAAGGGGTCGTTTTCGCTGCGGATCAGAATATTGGCGGGCTTGATGTCCAGATGCACCAGACCTTTTTGATGCACCGCTTCCACGCCGGTCAGCAATAGCTTGAATACGGTCAACAGGAAGTCTTCGTTAATCGGCAGGCTGCGTTTGTGCAGGATTTTGTCTAGCGTGATGCCATAGTCGTAAGTCATCACCATATACACGGTGTCGTTGGCCTGGAAGAAATTAATCACATCGACGATATTGTGGTGCTTCAGCATCGCCAGCACTTTGGCTTCTTCAAAGAATAACGAGCGGCCGCGCATGAACAGTGTCTTGGCCTCCTCATTATTGGGTACGACCAGATTATTCCAGGTGCGGTGCGCCAGCTTGCGGGGTAAATATTCCTTAATCGCTACCTGAATCTGATCGGCCAACTGCCTGGCCAGATACACCGAGCTAAAGCCACCATGCGCCAATTCCCGCTCGATCATGTACTGATCTATAATGGTTCCCGATTGAAGGTAATTCCATTCCTTGGGATAAGTTTCTGGATCGTAGTATTCGGCCATGTGCAAAGCTGGGCGGGTTAAGCGTAACGATTATAGGTGAAAAATGATAAGAAGCATGACCGCTTTCGCGGACGGCGAAATAAGCGCCGACAATCTGACCATCCTTTGCGAATTACGTTCGGTCAACCATCGTTACAGCGATCTTAGCGTCAAGTTGCCCGAGCGACTACGCTTTGTGGAAGCCGACGCCCGCCGCCTGATTGCCGACAAACTGAAGCGCGGCAAAATCGAATGCGCCTTGAGTTACAAAAAGCAAGCCAGCGATAACAGCTTCAATATCAATCGGGAAATAATCGAAAAGTTGCTGACGGCTACCGCGGGTATCGAAGCGTTGATGAGCAATCCGCAGCCGTTTTCCGCATTAGAGGTGCTGGCGTTTCCGGGAGTGCAACAAGAAACCGAAACCGACAAGGAAGCGCTACGCGAAAAAATTGTCCAGTTGCTGGACTTAACGCTGGATAAAATGCTGGAAACCCGCGCCCGCGAAGGCGCGCAACTGGCGCAACTTCTGGAAGACCGCTGCCAAAAGATTAATTTGTTGGTCGAAGCGGCCCACAAACGTATGCCGGATGTGTTGCATAACCTACGCAGCAAGCTTACCAGCCGGGTGCTGGAGATGGTGGCCGAACCTAATTTTGATCGCTTGGAGCAGGAGTTGGTGTTGCTGGCGCAAAAACTTGATGTGGCCGAAGAACTGGATCGCTTGGAAACCCATGTCGCCGAAGTGCTGCGCACCTTGAAACAACCGGAACCCACCGGCCGCCGTCTGGATTTTTTAATGCAGGAAATGAACCGGGAGGCTAACACCTTGGGCTCCAAGTCCGCTGACCGGGAAATGACGCAGATTTCCATCGATTTGAAGGTGCTGATCGAGCAGATGCGAGAGCAAATTCAGAATATTGAATGATGTTTCAGACTGTCCCGGACAGTTTCGACACCACACCAGAGGCCGCGTAAATCGCGGCTTTTTTATGCCTGGCAGTTTCATGTTATCCCTGGGGAGCGCCTGACAGACGAGCATGGGAATGCCTCGATCAACCTTTTGCCGATGTTAAACGCCAGCCTTTGATTACGACACCACAAAGCGGCCGGACCACCAGCTGACGCAAAGCCGAGAAACTGCACACGTTTTTATTAACCCGGCCCTATTTATCACCGGTATTCCGTTCGGGCTAAGCTCATCGAAGCCCAGGCTGGCGCGCCCTTCGACAGGCTCTGTTCCCTCAAGGGCGTTAAAGCCTACGGTATTTAAAGGCAGGGTTACTAATCGCAGCTATGCAATTGCGCAAGAAGGGCAAAGGCCGTAGACCGGAAACCCAAAAATCGACTTAAAGCCTCCAAGGTTGGATCAGTTGCCTGTTCCACCCAAGCCTTGGCCTGTTCGGAAATATGAGCGGGAATCTGGAAACGCAGGTACGGTCTTAGATTTGAAAAATTCCGGATTCGATGGGGAAAATTCAATTCGTCTTCGGTCAAGACGATGAAGTGGTAGCCTTTTTCGGCTAGAATCTGGTGGGCTACCTGTAGCCGCTCCAGTACTTTCGGCGTGAACAACTTAGATAACGGCTTTACTTCAACATAACAAATTTCGCCGTTATGCAAGATCAGCTCAAAGTCCGGCGTATATCGGAACATTCCCATTGAGGCTGGTAGGTAGAAGGTTTGCGGCTGCTCTCTAAATGCCTTGACCACTGGGGAAAACTCAAAGTGGTAACAAGCTTTTTGTTCCAGTTGTGATTCCCACCCAATCATGCAATTCATCTTGGTCGATGAGTGTTGACCACGGACCAGTCCACGAGACCGTGTCACGGGCTCTCTTGCCCGCTCCGCTTTGGGTTGTGGCGTAATATTCAGGCGCAATGCGGCACCCTGACCGGCGCTATTGCGCCCACCATACGAATTTATAGACATAACGATTCCTTACCGTGTTCGGTAATGACTTTTTCTGTTAGTGGTAAGTTGTGCCAGGATAGGCTTGACGAGAACTACGAGCGGGGAGATACTAAGCTTTCCGAGGGCGAGGTATCTACTTCGCTTGCAGTGCGGGGCAAGCCGACTGGTTTGTTCCGTGCTGCACTTTACATATCGATTCTCCTTACTTTGGATTGTTTACTTGTAGGTGTACCTAGGGCGAGGACATTCAAGATTATCGCAACTTGTAATTCGGTTAACCTTCCCAGTTGTTTCCGCAATTCGTTGATCATCCGATATTCAACAAGCATCATGCCATCCGGTAATTGAAATGACTTTTGGGACTGTTCTACACTGTCCCATAAGGAAGCTTGCTCATCTTTGTCCAAATCCAAAGCGATAATCAGCTTATTCAATACTTGTTTCGATGGCGGTGCTTTTCGGCCTTTTTCCAGTGAACTGATGTAACAAGCCTGAACACCCAAGTCTGCAGCCAATTGTTTTTGTTGCAATTGGCGACTACGCCTGATTTTCTCTAAAAAGAGACCGAATGGGGTCACAATGCTTCCTAATCCAAGTAACATGCGACGAGGGTAATGAATTTTTTTCTGATTTGCAAATTCAATTTTCAAAAAAAATTATTTGTCAAGTATTTTTACCTGACAAGTAAGCTTTTTTACCGGACAAGGTCCAACTCAGAAAAATGCGTGGCTGGCCTCAAGAACAGCTCACACCGGCATGCGGCATGGCACGAAGTTATTTAGGCGGAGTAGAGTGGGGAAAACGAAATATTGCCCTGCTGAATATTTGCAAGTTGGCGGACGCGTTATCGGTCTCGCCGGCGGAGATGTTGAAATCTCAAAAGGGATAAATACGACCTAAGGATCAAATTCGATTAGATCGGAAGTACTCAGTAATACTGTCGAATGTAGCTATACGCCTTCTCAAACAGCTCCTCATCGGCATGCAGTTTGTATTTGAACAAGGATTTGCGTAGCGCCTTTTTGACCTCCCGCTCGCCGGCCAAGGTATTTTGCCAACCGGGAAAACGCACCAGCCGGACGATTTCGTCGATGTCCACCAGCAGGCGTTCAATAATAATTGGTGTATCGGCGATGACAAACCTTCGTTACAGTTGTAGAGCTGGGTTTGAAATGGCTTACTGGAAAATTTTCTTCACTTAAGAGGCTGTTACTTAGGTAGTAAAACCCAGTTTCAACAATAAAAACTCATTTAATTTCAGTTACGTAGCCGCTCTAATGGAAGTAATCAATGGTGATTCTACGGAATCGTAGATAAGATGAACCTGTGTTTTAGCACGGGTTAAGCCAACATAGAAAAGGCGTGATGCCTCTTTCAACTGCTCGTCGGTTCTATCCAACCCACTTGGGAATACACCATTCTCCAACCCTATCATTATGACCGCTTGGAACTCTAGCCCTTTCGAGCTGTGCAGCGTCATCAAGTTGAGCTGATCCGGACTCTTACCCTGATTCCCAAAGATTTCGACCGTGAAACCCTGCAAAATCCCACCTTTCGCTGCGGCATTTATCAGTTCTTCGAGGTTGTCTTTCTCGTCGGCGAGACCAGGCTCTTGTTCGAGCATTTCATTCAGCACATCACGACGTAGCGCCAAGAGCCAACGGTGCAAAGGCAACGCGCCGCCCCGTAGCGAAAACAGGGCCGTAATTAAGTGCTTGCGTGCGGTCAACAATTCGGACTCATTCATCACTGAGCGGTACATGCGCCGCCATGCTTTTAGCAGCTGAGAAAGAGACACTTCTCCAGTCTGCCAACCTCCCGAGCACCAACGTGCTGCATCCATGAGCCACTCGCTCAAGCGTGGCCTCGGCCACACCGCGCTTTCCACCATCGATCATCATTTGCAGTGCGCGCAGTAAACGTTCCGGATCAGTCGGCGAAAACCCCAGGGCTGTTTCCACGGCATGTTTATCGCCTACCATGGTAATCAGTTGATCGTTGACTTGGCTGACGACACTGGAAAGCTCAGGGAGTGCAGCAATCTTTGAAGTTATTGTGTGAACCTCGCCGGCGATCGCATTGAGCTCTTTCACATCCACCGTCTTAGCAGCTCGATCCAACAATGGTCTCAGCGGAGACCTCGACCAACGCGCCAGGTCAGACTCGGCGTCGCGCAAGGCCGGGAACAGGTCCATCGGCATCCATCGCCTTAATTCATAACCGATCGAGTTTTCTGGCCGATCTCCACCGAAGAGAATGAATTCGTAATCCGCTTCGCTACGCGGTGCTCTTTCAAGCCCCTGCACTGGCTGATAGCGATAGGTAACTCGCGCTACCATCGGGTCTGGCTTCACCAAGTGATCTGCTAGTACCGCCAACAGATTCTCGTTGCCTTCAAAGTCCCGAAACTCGACGGACACCTCAATGATGTCTTCCGCTTTCAGTGGGCGGGTCAGCCCATCCCAAAAGTCATCAAGGCGCAGCTTACGCAATGAATCGGGAAGTGTTGGATCAAGGATCAACCGAAGTGCAAACAGGAGATTGGTCTTGCCGACCTTATTCTCACCAAGAACAACAGCATGCTCGCCAAGTCTGATATCAAGGTGCTTGAAGTTTCTAAAGTTTTTGATAATGATACGGCTTAGTCGCATAACAGTCTTGTCTCTTCCTCTAGATCTTTTTCTCAGAACCTGAGATCGGATGCGCATAGATGAGGCCTCTGGTCTGAGCGGCTTTCACTTTGCGGTCGATCATGTCACGCATGGTAAGGTGTCCCTCCAACACTAGAATTAGGTCCTCGCCATCAACAAAGAGCGTCTGAATCTCTTTGCCGATGACGAGGCTGTGAATTACTTCGGGACTAAAGCCGTTCACGGAAATGAACAGTCCACGTCCGTAAAGCTTACCTGCCACCTTTCCAGCGAACTGATAAACCGGCTCGTTGCTGGCAGACCTCTCCTGCCACTTGGCCTCAATGAGGTAATGCTCTCCGTCAAACTTCACAGCACCATCAACTTGTTCTCCGTTGACGCGGAACGCTTCCGTCGTTTCTAGACGGGAAAGTTCGGCGAGGATACGTTCTAGTGCGTAGCCGCGCTGCTGTCGTGACGTTTTGTTTGCAAGCAGATCGAGATATTCGCTGCGTAATTGTTCCAGCGAAGCGGTCGGCTGCTGTCGAACGGCGTCTTGAAAGACACGTCGTTCACGATCGGATTTGATCTTGGAATCTCGAATCTCCTGCAGTTGGCGCAAGTGGTCAAGGTTCTCAAAGAAACCGACGATTTCCTTGCGTGGCCAAAACAGCGACAAAATGCAGTCCTTCATGCAGCCTTTAATGTCAGCTGGAAAATTCAACTTAAAATTTCCACTTAATCTACCAAACTAGTCTTTACTGATTCGTTTCATAAAATTTGAGATTTCATTTCACAATTGTGAGATTTATTTCATTAATTATGAGATCTGACAAACACTGTCGGATCTCATAATTTCTGAAAAACTGACCTTCATAAAAATCAACCAGTTGCATTAATTATGAGATTTTCATTTCTTTAAAAAATCTCATAATTAATGGTTCAAACCTAACAAAATCTCATAATTTTTGATAAATTGATTTTAATCATTAAAATTCAATATCTTACAAAAAATAAACCAATCTAGTAACACATTCCGTGTGCATAAACCCGCATGAACTCGCAGTAACAGGCAATAAAAAAGTCCAACTGAGATCAGTTGGGCTTTGATAATTGGGGTGGTGCGCCACTTGAAACAAACCGCGTCTGCTCAGCTATTGCGGGTCGATGCAGGCTAGTTTGGCAGGAGTTCAATTCCTCGATTCCGAAATTGAACCGCGGTCCATTTTGGGTCAGCGAAGCTCATACCAAACACCCCGACCACTACCAAGCTGATTGAGGTGTCTCTGCTCAACCAGCGCCCTGAAATGTTGTTTCAGGGTATTTCGACTACTTCCAGTTAGTCTGATGGCATCTGCCATCGTCATGCGACCGTGTTCTCGAGTGAATTCGACAATCTGCAGCGATAGCTCGGGCAACGGCGCCAGAACCAATTTTTCACGCTCAACTTTTTTGTTGAGGCGACGCATTTGCTCGGCAAGCGAACGCAAGAAAAACAAAAGCCAAGGTAGCCAGTTCGGCGCTTCGGTTCGAATCGTTCCCTGGGTCTGTCTTAACGCCAGATAGTAGGCTTCCTTGTTCATTTCGATGACGCTTTCCAGCGAGCTATAAGGCACGTAGCTATAACCTGCTTGTAAAAGCAGCAATGTGGTCAACACCCTACTCAATCGGCCATTACCATCTTGAAAAGGATGGATTTCAAGGAAAATAACTACCCACAAACCAATCAATAGCAACGGATGCAATTGCGCTAAACTGCGTTCTTCCTGAGTCCACGTGACCAATTCGGTCATTAATCTTGGGGTATCAAAGGGCGTAGCGGTTTCGAATACCACACCAAGTTGCAATCCGTTTTCGTCAAAAGCAACCACGCTATTGGAGGACGATTTGTAGTTACCACGATGCCAGGCATCCTTTTCGCTGTAGACCAGCAGGTCGCGGTGCAATTGCTTGATATGGTTCTCGGTCAGCGCCATGTCCGCCCAGGAAGCAAATACCAAATCCATGACTTCGGCATAACCCGCCACTTCCTGTTCGTCTCGTGTGGTAAAGGTCTTGATCTGCAAATTCGACAACAAGCGCTCAACATCGCGGTCCGATAATTTGCTGCCTTCAATGCGAGTGGATGACCCGATGCTTTCAATCGTTGCGACTCGTCGCAATGCGGAAAGGCGATCAGGCGCCAGTGTGCCCAATGCACGCCAGGCACCTTTGAACTCATCAATTTTGGCGATTAAGCCAAGAATCTCCGGGGTAATCTGGATGGTGTCAGAATTTATCATGTGACCAATCTTACGCCCAATAACACCCATTATCCATAAATACACCCATTTACACCCAAAAGCGGCAATTCCATGCTCTATACAGGTTTTTGCGTGGAGTGTTTCATGGAGAACAAACAATGCCCTGCATGTGGCCAGCTATTTCAGCCTCGACCACAAACCCCACATCAATCCTATTGCTCAGCTATCGGTTGCCAGCGCCAACGTAAAAAGCAGTGGCAGCGGAACAAATTGCAGAATGACCCAGATTATCTAGATAACCAGAATCGCGCACAGCAGGCCTGGATTGATCGCAATCCGGACTATTGGCGTCAATATCGCAAATCACATCCAAAGTATGTCGAGCGAAATCGAGCTTTGCAACGGGGACGAAATCGGCAAGCGACTACCCGCTCAATTGCAAAGAGGGATGCGTCAATCCCTGTTAATTCAGTACCTCCAGGCATCTATCAGCTGAGCCGCAAGTCAGACGACCCTATTGCAAAGATGGACGTGTGGATCGTAGAGATCACGGTGCATGCCTGTGTTTGCTCGGGTTCCGTGAAAATTGCAAAGAGATGACCTGATAGACATTACCAATGGCTGATATTACCGTTACACGTAAATAAGTCCTTGAAACTGGACACATCTGATCCGAATTGACTGGCTTTGGATCAGGCTGAACAAGGACAACATGCAAATTGGCGCTTACGGGATGGGCTATGCAATCAGACGATACCAATGAAACCGATAGTGGGCATCCTCCTGCACTTAAAGCCGCTCAATACGTGCGGATGTCGACGGAATACCAACAATATTCCACGGAAAATCAGGGTGACAAAATTCGAGAATATGCCGCCCGACGTAACCTGGTAATCGTGCGAACTTACGCTGACGAGGGTAAAAGCGGATTACGGATTGATGGTCGACAGGCTTTACAGCAATTGATCAAGGATGTCGAAGCCGGTACTCAGGAATTTCAAGTCATCTTGGTTTATGACGTTAGTCGCTGGGGGCGGTTTCAGGATGCCGACGAATCCGCTTACTACGAATATATTTGTCGCCGCGCCGGCATCCAGGTCGCCTATTGCGCTGAGCAGTTCGAAAACGACGGCTCACCGGTATCCACCATCGTCAAAGGCGTCAAACGCGCGATGGCCGGCGAATACAGTCGCGAACTATCCACCAAAGTATTTGCGGGGCAGTGCCGACTGATAGAGATGGGCTTCCGCCAAGGCGGACCTGCCGGTTATGGATTACGCCGGGTATTGATTGATCAATCGGGCGCACACAAAGGCGAACTGGCCAGAGGCGAACATAAAAGTCTACAGACCGATCGAGTCATTCTGATGCCGGGTCCGGATAATGAAATTGAGTTCGTCAATCAGATGTATCGATGGTTTGTTGATGAAGGCATCAGCGAAACCGAAATAGCCAATCGGCTTAATGAGCGAGGTATCCGTACCGACCTGGATCGTCACTGGACGCGCGGTACCGTCCGCGAAGTCCTAAGCAACGAGAAGTACATCGGGAATAATATTTACAACCGCATATCCTTCAAGCTAAAAAAGCTCCGCATCGTCAATTCACCCGACATGTGGATCAAGAAGGAAGGCGCTTTTGAAGGCATCGTTTCCCCGGAGCTGTTCTACACGGCGCAAGGCATTATTCGGGCGCGGGCACATCGATACAGCAAAGACGAACTGATCGAAAAACTGCGCAATCTCTACGAACGCCGAGGCTTCCTGTCCGGGCTGATCATCGACGAAGCCGATGACATGCCGTCCAAAGCCGCCTACGTTCACCACTTCGGCAGTCTGATCCGTGCCTACCAAACCGTCGGTTTTAACCCTGACCGGGATTACCGCTATCTCGAAGTGAATCAGTTCCTTCGCCGCCTCCACCCGCAGATTGTTTTGCAAACCGAACAGAAAATTGCCAACCTCGATGCCAGTGTCGAGCGCGATCCGGCCACCGATCTGCTGCTGATTAATCACGAGTTTTCAGTCTCTGTTGTCCTAGCTCGGTGCCAGTCTCTCGATAACGGCCATTATCGCTGGAAAGTCAGATTCGATACCAGCTTAGCCCCAGATATCACCATCGTAGTCCGTTTGGACCAACCTAATCAGGCGCCTCTGGATTACTACTTATTGCCGAAGCTGGATTTCGGCATACCCAAGATCAGTCTCGGTGAACACAACGGCATTGAATTCGAAAGTTACAGGTTCCACACACTTGATTACTTGTACGGCATGGCCGAACGCAGCCGGATCCGGAGAGCGGCATGACCAAACAACATCGGCAAGGTAGTGTCCACATGATTCCCCTTGAACTGATTGTGGTACTCAACCCGCGCGATCGCAATCATCGAATCTTTGGCGAGATCGTAAACAACATCAAAACCATTGGCCTCAAGAAGCCTATTACGGTGACACCCCGCCGCACTGCTGATGGTCAGGATCAATTCCTGCTGATTTGTGGCGAAGGGCGCCTCAAAGCCTATCAAGAACTCGGTGAAACCAAAATCCCTGCACAAGTCGTTCAAGTCGACGATGAAGAAGCTTTCATCATGAGTCTGGCGGAAAATATTGCCCGCCGCCAATGTCGGCCGCTTGAGTTATTGGCCGGCATTCAGCAATTGAGGGATCAGGGTTATGACAAGGCAATCATTGCCAAAAAAACGGGGTTAAGCGCCTGTTATGTCCAAGGCATTTTGATGTTACTGGATCAAGGAGAAGAGCGGTTGATTGTCGCCGTTGAAAGCGGACGAATCCCTTTAAATACCGCGCTAGAAATTGCAAACGTCGGCAACGCCGAAAAAGATGTACAAGTCGCTCTCCAGGAGGCTTACGAATCGGGTGAGTTAAGAGGCAAGCAGTTGACTCAGGCGCGGAAGGTTATTTTACAACGCCAAAGTCTAGGGCGATCCATCGCACATGCAGCCCCGCGCAAAACGCCCAAAGAGGTTACGACGATCAGCTTGGTGAGAAGTTATCAAAAGGAAGTCGACCGCCAAAAACTGATGATCAAAAAGGCGGAATTTGCCCAACAACGTCTGATGTTCGTCGTCGGCGCCTTGCGAGAATTGCTCGCGGATGAAAATTTTACAACATTGCTGCGCGCCGAAAGCTTGGAAACGCTGCCGAAATACCTGGCAGAGCGTGTATCGGCGGGAGGCCATTAGCTGTGACAGAATTACCCCTCGGTTTTGAAATGTCACAATTGGTGATTCCGCTCGATCGGATTTTACCTTCTCGAAAAACGCCAGAGGGTTTGCTGAACTCCCGGAAGTTTAAGCAAATTCAATCATCAATTGCCGAAGTCGGCCTGATAGAGCCTTTGACCATCGGCAAGGCTAATAAAGCGACGGGGCACCACATTCTGCTGGATGGCCATATTCGGTTGATGGTGCTGCGCCAGTTTGAATATGACGATGCCCCCTGTCTCATAGCCACTGACGACGAATCCTATACCTTCAACAATCGTATCAACCGGCTTTCTACCGTGCATGAACATTACATGATTCGTCGAGCAGTGGAACGCGGTGTCTCCCGGGAGCGGCTCGCCATTGCGTTGAACATGGATATCAGTTTCGTGGACAAAAAGCTCAATTTACTGGATGGCTTATGCGCTGAGGTAGTTGAGCTCTTGAAGGACCAGGAATTCTCGGCTTATGTGAGTCCGGTGCTGCGGAAAATGAAACCCATTCGACAATTGGAATGCGTGGAACTTATGGTGTCAGCCAACAATTTGACCGTGCCCTACGCCCAGGCATTGTTGATGGCGACGCCTGACAATTTATTGGTCGAACCCAGCAAAGCCAAGCGAATCAATGGCGTAACGCCCGAGCAAATCAGCAAAATGGAACGAGAAATGACTAATTTACATGGGCAGTACAAATTGGTCGAGCAAACGTATGGTGAGGTCATTCTAAATTTGGTTCTGGCCAAGGGATATTTGTCCAAACTACTCGATAACCCGCAAGTGTCGCGTTACCTGCGGCTTCATCAGCCTGACGTACTGGCCGAGTTTGAAAACATCATCCAGACGGTATCGCTGGATAAATAATGTGCATTGTCGGACACGGCCATGAGCGGGCAAACCATGATTTGCAATACATTACATGACGAACAAGATTTTGTTCCAGCTACGCCTAATCATGACGATTTGGAGATACATCGAAATCCACCTCAACCCGCCGAAACCTGTTTATATGGGTTGGTGGGTGATGTGGCGAGGGCAGGCAGTGCTGAAACAGAGACCAATCCCTACGCGATTGCGGCAAACTTCATGGCCTATCTTTCCTGCGCCATTGGCCGTGACCCCTATCTGCCCATTGGTAATACCTGGCATCACGCCAGGCTTTTCGTACTGCATATTGGCCGCTCGGGTCGCGGCCGCAAGGGTGATGCCGTAGCACTGACCATTCGACTAGCGCAGGCGGTGCAACAACTGAAACGGGAATTCGTAGCTGGTTCGATGAGTGGGAAAGTCCCCTTCAAGGTAGTGACTGGACTTTCCTCTCGCCCAATCAATTTTTTTCCTAATGCTTCACGACTAACACACTGTAAATGGTGATCGACTCGAAACGCCAAATGGGGAATATTAAGTCGCCGAAGATCTTCGATGGCAGCGCGAACTACTCCAGATTTTCCCGAACCAGCAACACCGGCAAGTAAAATCAATTCAGGCCCATTGTCAGTTAGCAGTTCGTCAATTAGTGATTGTGTCTGCGGCCTTGTAATAATTTCATTACCGGCGCCGAAAGGGGAGTAGGTGCCGAGATAAGCATCGGTTTCTTCGTGCAATCGTTGTCGGATAGTGGGATCGAAAGCCCATTCCTTAAATATCAAAACGCTTTGTTGTTTCAGGATTTCACGAAACGTTTCGGTCGATAATTGTTTATTGAAATTCTTTTCGAGAATGTCGCGCAGCAGGGGAAAGGCGGATTTACCTCCTTGTTGGAAATACAGATCGCCATATGATTCATTGATAGCGTCTAGCTGTCTGTCTGGCATGACTTCGACATGACAGCGTTTTAGCCATTCAAATGCAATTTCTGGTGTTTGACACCAAAAACCATAGAGTTTCGGAAATGTCTCATCTCTTTCCTCTTTCGCAAGTGCATCGTCAATGAATTGACTAAACGACTCGGCTAAGTGGGCTTTGTCTGTCAGCGTCCTGAAGTCTTTAGCACCGTCTTGCGAAACAAAAAAACAATGCGCGTTATGATCTACCGATAGCCGTTCTGAAAACGCCTTCAATATACCTTCACGATTTAGAACATTGAGCGTCCAGTTTCCGGAAGGCGCATTGATCTTTGTCTGATGCCATTCGGTACTATCGCCACGCGAAAGGGCAAATTCAAAACCTTGATATTCGGTATCAATGCCTTCAAATTTAAGCCAATTTGCCTTACCGGCAATTACGTCCATCAGGCAGCGAACCAGCCATTTGGCTTCATACCGATTGCCAAGTTTGTCGGGTATTCCACCTATAATCATTTAGAAAGGGCATCCCAACAAAAAAAGTTGTTTAAGTCCAACCTAAAATTTCAGAAGCGAGAAAGTTTCGGATTTTTTCATTTTTTGTGTCATTAGTTTTTCACTTATTTGGCACACTTTTCATTAATTGTGGCATTCGACAACAGCTATACGTCCAAATTCGCCACATCCAAGGCGTTCTTCACAATGAAATCCCGACGTGGTTCCACGACATCGCCCATTAGGGTGGTGAAGATTTCGTCGGCGGCGACTACGTCATTGATGGTGACTTGCAGCATGCGGCGGCTGTTGGAGTCCAGGGTGGTTTCCCAGAGTTGTTCCGGGTTCATTTCGCCCAAACCTTTGTAGCGCTGGATATGCTGGCCTTTTTTGACTTCTTTCATCATCCATTCGAACGCTTGTTTGAAGGTATCCACTTGTTGTTCGCGCTCGCCCATGCGCATGACCGAGGTTTCGCCGAACATGCTGAGGGTTTTTTCCACGAAGCGGGCGATTTTTTGATAATCATTGCCGGCGAAGAACGGCGCATGCAGGACAAAGCTTTTGGTAATGCCGTGCAGGCGCTTGCTAACTTCTATATCAAAGTCGTCGCTGTCGCGATATTTTAGCTGGGTGCTGAATATGGCTTTGTGGCCGCCCTCGTTCAGATTTTTTTGCAGCAAATCGAACCAGGCTTGCAGCTTTTGCTGATCGGCTTTGATGTCGTCGCTTAACACCTGCATGTAGGTCATTTGCTCCAAGTACAGGTCATCGTAGCGTCTGGATAGGCGATTGATGATGCTCATCACGTCGGCAAATTCTGTCGCCAGCTTTTCCAGGCCTTGGCCTTGGATGACCGGGGTGTCGGCATCAGTTTGTAATTGCGCTTTATCCAAAGCCAGTTGGATTAGGTATTGGTTTAAAGCGTTGTCGTCTTTGACGTAATGTTCTTGTTTACCTTTTTTGACTTTGTACAAAGGCGGTTGGGCGATGTAGATGTGGCCTCGCTCGACCAGCTCCGGCAATTGCCGATAGAAGAAGGTCAGTAACAGGGTACGAATGTGCGAACCGTCGACGTCCGCGTCGGTCATGATGATGATGCGGTGGTAGCGGAGTTTGTCGATGTTGTATTCGTCTTTACCGATACCGCAGCCCAGCGCGGTAATCAGGGTACCCACTTCTTCCGATGAAATCATTCTGTCGAAGCGGGCGCGTTCCACGTTAAGGATTTTACCTTTCAACGGCAGGATGGCTTGGGTGCGGCGATCACGGCCCTGTTTGGCGGAGCCGCCCGCCGAGTCCCCTTCCACTATGAACAGTTCGGATAGGGCTGGATCTTTTTCCTGGCAATCTGCGAGTTTTCCGGGTAAGCCGGCAATATCCAGCGTGGTTTTGCGGCGGGTCATTTCGCGGGCTTTTCTAGCGGCCTCGCGGGCTCTAGCTGCATCGATGATCTTGTTGACGATGGCTTTGGCGACTTGCGGTTGCTCCAGCAGGAATTCCTGCAGTTTTTCGTTCATGGTCGATTCGACCAGCGGTTTTACTTCCGATGAAACCAGTTTGTCTTTGGTTTGCGAGGAGAACTTAGGATCTGGGACTTTCACCGATAACACCGCGGTCAAGCCTTCGCGTGCATCGTCGCCGGTGGTGGCCACTTTCTCTTTTTTAGCCAGGCCGTTGGTTTCGATGTATTGGTTAATGGTGCGGGTTAATGCACCTCTAAATCCGGCCAAATGCGTACCGCCGTCGCGCTGCGGGATGTTGTTGGTGTAGCAGAACACGTTCTCTTGGTAGGAGTCGTTCCATTGCATCGCCACCTCTACCGTTACGCCTTCTTTTTCGGCGATAAAGTGGAAGACTTTTTCAAACAGCGGGGTTTTGTTTTTGTTCAGATGCTGGACAAAAGCGCTGATGCCGCCTTCGAATTCGAATACATCTTCTTTGCCGGTTCTTTCGTCGCGGAGGGAGATTCTTACACCAGAATTCAAAAACGACAGTTCGCGCAAACGCTTGGCGAGGATGTCGTAGTGAAATTCGATATTGGTGAAGATCGTAGGGCTGGGTTTGAAGTTTATGTAGGTGCCGCTGCCTTCACAGTCGCCTATCACGGCTAAGGGCGCTACTGGCTCGCCGAGGATGTATTTTTGCATGTGCAGCTTGCCGTTTTTACGAATCTTCAGCGTTAGCTCTTCAGACAAGGCATTTACTACCGAGACGCCTACGCCGTGTAAGCC
The DNA here is from genome assembly GCF_000515215.1 of Methylomonas sp. 11b. Taxonomy (NCBI): domain Bacteria; kingdom Pseudomonadati; phylum Pseudomonadota; class Gammaproteobacteria; order Methylococcales; family Methylococcaceae; genus Methylomonas; species Methylomonas sp. 11b. The sequence continues at coordinate 3,153,592 of NZ_KI911557.1, read as the reverse complement.
ACCAGAGACTTTATAGGCGTTGTCGTCGAACTTACCGCCGGCGTGCAGGATAGTCATAATCACTTCAGCAGCGGAACGGCCTTCTTCTTTGTGTATATCAACCGGAATGCCGCGACCATCATCGTAAACGGATATCGAGCCATTTTCGTGAATCACGACATCGACGCCTTTGCAGTATCCGGCTAATGCTTCGTCGATGGAGTTATCGACGACTTCGAATACCATGTGATGCAAGCCGGAGCCGTCATCGGTATCGCCGATGTACATGCCGGGACGTTTTCTGACTGCATCCAATCCTTTAAGTACTGTGATATTCGAACTGTCGTAATTTTCACTCATGGGTATATCCATTGTGTTGTGTTTTACCGCAACGATGCCTGGCTTTCATATCGCACATGAAGCCGTTGTATCGTGTGTGATGGGAGTTGTTAATTTTTATTATTTGTTCCACGTGAAACATTAAAGTTGTTTTACATCGCCTTGTTCCACGTGAAACCATTTATAGTTTTCTACTGAACTTAAGTCACCAAAATCAGCTATATCGGTACTGCTGATAAAAACCTGGCAGTTCAATCCAGCGAGGTATTTTATCAATTTTGCCCGGTTTTCTGTATCCAATTCGGACGCGAGGTCGTCTATTAAGATGCAGCAGGAATATGGGCTTTCCTGATTCAATAAGGTCACTTGTGCCAACATAAGTGCCAAAACTAAGAGCTTTTGTTGTCCGCGTGACAGATAGTCTTTAGCCAGTCTTTTGTTTTGGTAAGTCTGAAAGTCCGCTCGGTGCGGTCCGCTATGGGTAAAGCCGTAGCGTATGTCTCGCACCAGATCGTTTTTCAAAATTAAGTCTAGGGATTGCCTATCATCCCAGCCGGGCAAGAAGCGTAAATCAACATCCTCCTTATTTAAGAAGTGGCTAGCCATTTCTAAAAACACCGGTTGCAAGCTTGCTACATAGGCCAAACGAAACTCGTTAATCACCTGCCCATATTCCACAAGTTCCTTATCCCAAGCCGGAAGCTGTTTCAGTTGCCGGGTTTTCAACAAAGCATTACGTTGTTGCAAAGCCTTATTAAACTTGCGCCAACAGGGCAAAAAGTTTTTGTGTTGATTAAAAATACCCCAATCCAAAAACTCTCTACGGATTTGCGGTCCGGAGTCTAGCAAGCGATAACTCTTGGGATGAATCAATTGCACTGGCAATGCGTACGCCAAATCAGCTTTTTGTCGATCTTCCTGATCGATGCGGATCTGGCACTGTTTGTTATCAATCTGTATCCCCAGCGTACTGACCGAACCGGACTGTTCCCGATTTTGCGCGGAAACGGTCAATTGCGACTGCTCGAAAGCAATGGCCTGCTTGGTATGGGTAGTTCTAAACGAGCGAGATCTACCCAAAATAAAAATGGCTTCCAGCAGCGAACTCTTGCCGCTGGCATTGGCGCCGGTGATCAAATTAATGGCGGGCGACGGCGAGATGCTTGCGGAATGGATGTTTCTAACCGACAGCACATCCAGCTTTAACAAGGTCATAATCGCTAAACGACCTACATCCGCATTGGCATGACAATAAATTTAAACAAAGGTTGTTCAGGTTCTTCGATGAAACAACTGCTGGCGTTGCCGGCTATGGTCAGCACCGCCATTTCTGAATCCAAGTTGGATACTGCATCCAGCATATATTGCGAATTAAACGAGATGCTCAACGGCTCGCCTTGATAATCGATGATCAATTCTTCCTCGGCCTCGTCATGCTCGGGATTATGGGTACTGAGTTTCAACAAATCGCCGGAAATATCGAAAGTCACACCTTTGTACTTTTCATTGGACAGAATCGCTACCCGCGTTAACGCATCTCTCAAGACTTGTTTTTGGATCAACAACGGACTCATAAAACTTTGATTGAACACTTTACTGAAATCCGGGAATTTGGCATCGATCAGCTTTGACGAGAACACTACATCCTTGTAATAAATTCGGATGTTGTTGCTGGAAAACTGGATGTTCAATTCTGCGTCTGCATCGTCCAGCAAACGACTCAATTCCTGCACCGCTTTTCTGGGCATGATGATGCGGGATTCATAGCCGGTCGCTTGGCCAATATCGTCTTCATAAATCGACAAACGATGGCCATCGGACGCGACCAGTTTAAGTTTGGAATTGCTGACATTCAGTAACAAGCCGTTCAAGTAATAGCGTACGTCCTGATTGGCCATGCAAAACACGGTTTTATCCAGCGCTTTCTTGAATTTGCCGGCATTGAGCAAAAAGCTATGTTCAAACTCGGACTCGTTGAACTCCGGATAATGTTCCGCCGGTAAAGTACTCAAAGAAAACCGGCTGCGGCCGGAAACGACCTTAACTTTATCGTCTTGCAATTCAAAGTGAATTTCCGCGCCGTTTGGTAATAAGCGGCAAATATCCAGAAACTTTCTAGCAGGAACCGTTATTTCCCCGGAATGCGCTATTGATTCGATATTTAACTTAGCAACAATCTGAATTTCCGTATCTGTACCGGTCATCACCAACTGCTCGTCGCTAGCCTGCAACAACACATTGGACAGAATCGGCATGGTCTGCCGTTTCTCGATAACGCTGACGATTTGTTGCAGCGGTGGCAAGATTTGATCTCTGCTAATAATAAATTTCATATAAATATCTTTTATATATTGTTACTACTAAGTAAACAAAAAGCTGTGGAAAACCGGTTTTATCTAATTTAAATCAAAATCTTAGCATGTATCAAACATTGTTGTCAGATACCGTTTTAGCTTGTATGGGGTTTTTGGATAAGCTGGATAGGCTATTTTCGGCACACTTTATCCACAACTTACACGCAATTAATGCGATAAGGTTCTCAACAGGTTTTTGTAATCTTCCGCCATCTTCACATCGTCGTCTTTCAACTCAGCCACACGCTTGCAGGCATTGATGACGGTAGTGTGGTCGCGTCCACCAAAAGCATCGCCAATTTCCGGATAACTGTGCGAGGTCAGTTCTCTGGCCAGGCACATAGCTACTTGTCTAGGACGGGTGATGGATTGTTTGCGGTTTTTTGACGATAAATCGGCCACTCTAATCTTGAAATAGTCGGCTACGGTTTTTTGAATGTTGTCGATACTGATCAACTTGTCTTGCAAGCTGATCAAATCGTGCAGCGCTTCCTTGGTAAATTCCAAGGTGATATCGCGACCGGTAAATTGCGAGTTGGCTACTACTCTACGCAACGCACCTTCCAAATCTCTAACATTGGAAGGTATGCGTTTCGCAATGAAGAAGGCTATGTCTTGATCCAGATCCACGCCAACTTGTTGCGCTTTTTTGATCAAAATCGCCGCACGAGTTTCCAGATCCGGCGGTTCTATCGCCACCGGCAAGCCCCAACCGAAGCGCGATTTCAAACGGTCTTCCAAGCCATCGATTTCTTTCGGATACTTATCGCAGGTCAAAACCACCTGATGTTTGTTATCCAGCAGGTTGTTAAAGGTGTGGAAGAACTCTTCCTGCGAACGTTCCTTACCGGCCAGAAATTGGATGTCGTCCATCAATAAAATATCGATGCTGCGGTAGTACTCTTTAAATTGGTTGATGCTGTTTTGTTGTAGCGCTTTGACCATGTCCTGCACGAATTTCTCGGAATGCAGATAGACGATATTGGCATCGGGTTTTTTCAGTAACACCGCGTTGCCTATGGCATGCATCAAATGGGTTTTACCCAAACCGGAACTGCCGTAGATAAACAGCGGGTTGTAGACCTTGCCGATGTTATCCGAAACCGTCATCGAAGCGGCTCTGGCCAATTGATTGGATTTACCTTCCACAAAGCTCTCAAAGGTGAAGGCTTTGTTTAAAAAATTCGGTTGATTCTTCTTTTGGGTCGGACTCTTGCTGAGTGTTGGTGCTTTGATAGCCGGCGATTTTTTACTACCTATTTCAAACTGCACCGCCAAGGTTGCATTGGAAAACTCGTTGACCGCATCTTCGATGATCGCGAAAAAATGCTGTTTGATATGGTCGATAATAAAGCGGTTGGGAGCAAGTAATTTTAACTGGCTGTCGGTTTCCACTGCTTGCAGCGGCCTGATCCAGGTGCTGAAATCGGTACTGGGAATTTCATGTTCAAGCTTGGCCAGGCAGTTGTTCCAAATCACACTCATCGGCATTCAAGAAGGGGCTTAGAAAGGCCTTGCATGATACCACAGTGACCGCTTAGGGCTTGACTCTGTGGACGTTATCAGAAAAGAATGACGGCCGCATGGATTAACCTCATAAACACACATGATTTCGGGCAAACTTTATATTATTTCTGCGCCATCCGGGGCGGGCAAAACCAGTCTGGTTAAACAACTGATTGCCGAGACTGACGATCTGGCCGTGTCGGTGTCGCACACTACCCGGGCAATGCGCAGCGGCGAGCAAGATGGCGTCGATTACTTTTTCGTCTCTGTTGACGAATTTAAAGCCATGATCGAACGGCAAGCCTTTTTGGAGCACGCGCAAGTGTTCGATAATTTCTACGGCACCGCACAGCAGACCGTGGAAGATAATCTGGCCAAAGGCTTGGATGTGATCTTGGAAATCGATTGGCAAGGCGCTCAGCAGGTAAGAAGAATGTTGCCGGAAAGCCTGTCGATCTTCATCCTGCCGCCATCCATCGAGGTATTGAGCCAGCGTTTGCAAAATCGCGGTCAGGATAATCCTGAAGTGATTGCCCGACGCATGCGCGATGCGGTGACTGAAATGAGCCACTATCCGGAGTACGACTATCTGATCGTTAACGACGATTTCAATCTGGCTTTGCATCAACTAAAAAGCATTGTTACCGCAAACCGCTTAACCCAAAGTCAACAACAACAAACCTTGGCGCCATTGCTGCAAGATTTACTTAACTAATAAAACTAACAACACTTATGAAAACTAGAAAAACTTCTTATCTCTTTGCGACGTTGATTGTTTCAGCGTTGACCATTGCCGGCTGCTCCAGTGATGAAGCGGAAACCCCAAAAGCCAGCGCTAGCTCCGGCACTGCCAAAAAAGCGGTACACAGAGTAGATACCGGCGAAGCCACTGAACCCGAGAAACGCCAGTTCGAAAAAGAGTTTTCCGCTAAATGCGTTGAACGGGAACTGAAAAATTCGAATAACAAAGACGTCGATGAAAAACGTTTTGAAGAAAGTTGCGACTGCATCGCCGAACACATCATGAAAGACCTATCGGAAATCGATGCCGAGAAATATCTGGAAGACCACGAAGACACCCACACCTTGCAGATCAAATTCGACGCTGCGGCTTATTTCTGTTTGCAAAACAAACCGCAACCCAAAGGCCCGCATTTGTTTGGCAAACCGCAATAACAATGTAGGTTGGGTTGGTTCGATAACGCACAACTCAACATTCAAAGCCCCCGTGTTGGGTTACGGCTAGTGCCTAACCCAACCTACACGATTTCTCTATCCTTCATCCCCATGACCCAATCTTCCGAATTATTTTCTCAAGCCAAACAATACATTCCCGGCGGCGTCAATTCGCCGGTGCGTTCCTTCAGCGGCGTCGGCGGTACCCCGGTATATTTTGATCGCGCAGCCGGCGCTTATGTTTATGACAGCGAAGGCAAGCGTTACATCGATTATGTCGGCTCCTGGGGACCAATGATTTTGGGCCATGCGCATCCGGCTGTGATCGAAGCGGTTAAGTTAAGCGCTGAAAAAGGTCTAAGTTTTGGTGCCCCCACCGAAATCGAAACGCTAATGGCGCAAACAGTTTGCGAACTGCTGCCGTCGATAGACATGGTGCGCATGGTTAGTTCCGGTACCGAAGCCACCATGAGTGCGTTGCGTTTGGCGCGAGGTTACACCGGTCGCGACAAGATCGTAAAATTCGAAGGCTGTTACCACGGTCATTCCGATTCCTTGCTGGTCAAAGCCGGTTCCGGTGCCTTGACCTTTGGCGTACCCAGCTCACCCGGCGTACCGGCCTCCGTCGCCGCCGACACCCTCACCCTGACTTACAACGATAGCGATGCAGTGCGCAGCACCTTCGCCGAACTGGGCGACAGGATTGCTTGCATCATCGTCGAACCGGTGGCCGGCAACATGAACTGCATCCCGCCGGAACCGGGCTTTTTGCAAACCCTGCGAGAAGTCTGCGATCAATATGGCAGCGTACTAATTTTCGATGAAGTAATGACCGGCTTTCGTGTCAGTTTGCAAGGTGCGCAAGGCCTGTATGGCATCAAACCGGATTTGACCACGCTAGGTAAAATCATCGGCGGCGGCCTGCCGGTCGGTGCTTTCGGTGGCAGCCGCAAGATCATGGAATATCTGGCACCGCTGGGTCCTGTCTATCAAGCCGGCACATTGTCCGGCTGCCCGGTGGCGATGGCCGCCGGCTTAAAAACCCTGGAACTGATCAATCAGCCAGGCTTCTACGAGGCCCTGACCGCTAAGACCGCAACACTGCTGAAAGGCCTTCAAGCCGCCTCTGATCAGGCCGGCATCGCCTTCACTACCAACCAGGTCGGTGGGATGTTTGGTTTGTTCTTTAGCAACGAAAAATCTGTCAGCCGTTTTTCCCAAGTGATGGCTTGCGATGTCGACCGCTTTAAACGTTTCTTTCATGGGATGTTGGATAAAGGCTTTTATCTGGCGCCTTCGGCGTTCGAGGCGGGATTTGTTTCGGCCGCGCATTCGGATCAGGATTTGCAGGTTACGGTGGATGCGGCCGGTGAAGTGTTTAAAAGGTTCTGAGTTGCTAGTGGCAGAGGGCCTTTGCTAAGTTGCCATGCCTCTTGATATTCGATAGTTAAAATCTCCAGGTTATTCCATGCGCTTATCGTTAGAAAATGTTGTTCTCGTCTTAACACTGCTTCTTACTGAAGCGTGGTTTCTAAATGGATACTTCTCGAATCAGCCTGAATTTGAGCCAGCGATAGCGTTTTTAGTAGCCTTCGCAACAATTTTTGCGAAAGACAAAATCAAGGAAAAGCTTGGTTTGGGAAACAACACAACAAGTCATGACCTCCAGCTTTTTGAGGAGTTTCAGCGTGCTCTTCCGATTGAGCCAACAATTCGGTTGTTAAAAGAAGCGGATTTTGGCGATTCGTTTCCAAAGAGCCATATTCAACCACTTTTTTACTTCGTTGAAACTTGGGATTCCGTGGATAAAGAGTTTCTAAACAAGAAACTCGAGAAGAAAAGGAAGTCCCTTTACGCTAAGGCTAAGGAATTAGCGGGGGAGTTTGCCAAACACACAGTACCCGTTGGCGCAGGAGATTTTGCTTCAGTTTTCCCTGATAATCTTCGTGGCGGCCAGCGGCCCGAACACGTAGTTAGCTCAGCGAAAGTATTAAACGAAAAATCGACAAAATTTATACCAATGTATGAGTCATTTATTCGAGCCTGTAAGGCTGTGTTGAATTCATGATTTCCCGCGTAGCCCGGTAGGTCAGGGTTCGCGATAGCGTTCCCTGACAACATAGATCGGTTTGTCACGTAGCCGCTCGGCAACTGCTCCTGCGTTGCCCTACCTCCTGTATCCATACAGTCGTATTGCGCCAACGTGACCTACGAAACCATCCGGGTATCTGCTCCCGATTTAGACGAATTTGTCTCAACCAACCGGTCATCACGTTCACGCATCAGCCAATAGGTGATGCCCAACACCAATGTCACTGCCGCCAAGGCTAACAATACGTCGGCGGAGATTTTGCCGATGTCCAGCACGATAAACTTACGCGCCAACGCCAGCAAGGCGATTAAGAGTACAACCTTAGTTTGAATGACACTTTGCTCGCGGGTGACGACGTATTGCAGGGTGTGGTTAAACTCCAGCGCAATTAACAAGGTCATGATCTCACCAAACACCTGTTGGAATATTTCGTGGTCCAAAGGATTCAATGCATCGAATACCAATCCGCCAATTACGCCGACGAATAATCTAAACAACGCAACGCTGACGACCAACATCACCAAAAAAGTCAGGGCAAAGGCGACCCCGCTTTCAAAGCGTTGATAAAACGTCAGTGCATTCCAATCCTTACCCAATATTCGCCATCCGGATATTTGATTTTTCATACCATGTACTCCGTGATCTTCAAAAGATAAATGCAAAATATGAATATGCGCGAAAGTGGTTGCCGAGAGGTAGAATTTCAATAGTTCCTCCGTCTACGAGCAAGACTGGTTTTAGTTGCTAGCACTGTAGGTTTGGGTTCGCGATAGCGTTCCCTGACAACATAGCTGATCGCTTAGACGGCATAGCATTTAACTGACTTGGACCAAAATAGATGAATAGACAGAGCAAAAACGCTGGATCGATTAAAGAAACACTCGCGTATCGGCATGGCAAATTAACCGGACCTTTGCTTTTGGTGCTCGGCTTCGCAACGTTGCCAAATTTGAGCCATGCCGATTTTGTTACCCATCCGCTAAGCGACGCACCGTCTCCACAGCCATCGGAACCCGCAGCGCCAGCCGTACCGGAAGCCGCCGATACCAGCCAACCTAACCAAGCCGAGATTGACTTTAACGAACAATTCGGCGAGAAGAAATTGGGTACTTGTAGAATGACCTACAAGCTGGAGGGGTTTTCGCTAGCTTACAAGCAATACGACGGTACTGGGGAAATAAGCTGCCGCAATGGGCAAAAAGCCAAGGTGGCGCTGTCGTCAAAAAGCATTGGCTTTACGATTGGCTATTCCGTCATAGAAGGAGAAGCCTATTTCACCGACGTCAAATATATCAGCGAAATATTCGGCAATTATGTTTCGCTGGGCAATCACTTTGGGTTTAAAAACTCGGTGGATAGGCAAGTATTGACCCGCGGCGAAATTTCCTTGGTTATGCTGGGCAAAGGCAAGGGGTTTGATATTGGCTTTACCATTGGCGATTTGTCCATCAAGCCGCGTTAACCCGCACGTTTTAGTAAGCAAGAGGTTGTGATGGAAGAGATATGGATGACGCTGGCAGCACTACCGCTGGCGGCGTTGCTTGGCTATGGCGTTTGCGCCTGGCTAAGCAGTAAGCGGCATCGCGGGTTGCAAAGTCAGTTAGAGCAACAGCAACAGCAGCTCCAACAACAAGCAGTCAAATTGGCGGTAGCGGAGGAGCGCACGCTATTGTTGACTCAAAAGGAAACCGAACTGCACAGTTTGCAACACCAGTTGCTGGCATTGAAAACCGAGAATGCCGAACTGAACACGCGCCAGCAGGAACAGCACAAACATAACGAAGAGAAAATCCGTTTACTGCAAGATGCGGAAAATCAGTTAAAAACCCAATTCGAGAATCTGGCGCATAAGATCTTTGAAGAACGCGGCAAGCAATTTGTCGAACATAACAAAGTCAGTATCGAAAATCTGGTCGCACCGTTGAAGGAGCAACTCGGCGAATTCAAAAGCCGCGTCGAAAGCGTTTACGACAACGAAACCAAAGACCGTATTTCCCTGCGTGAGGAAATTGTCTCCCTACGCCGCGACACAGCCAAGATGAATCAGGAAGCGTTGAACCTGACCCGTGCTTTGAAAGGCGATCATAAAACCCAAGGTAACTGGGGCGAGATGATTCTGGAAAAAGTCTTGGAACAATCCGGCCTGCGCAAAGGCATTGAATACGAAACCCAAGGCGCATTCCGCGACGAAGATAATCGCCTATTCAAACCCGATGTGATCGTCCGCCTGCCGGAAAACAAAGACGTGATCATCGATTCCAAGGTCTCGCTATTGGCTTACGAGCGTTACTGTTCCGCTGAAGACGACAAGCAACGCATCGAAGCTTTGAAACAACATACTGAAGCGGTCAGAAACCATATCAAAGGCTTAAGCAACAAAGACTACTCCAGTTTGAAAGGTCTAAGGTCATTGGATTTTGTGCTGCTGTTCATGCCCATCGAAGCTGCATTCATGGCCGCATTCCAAGCTGACGAAAAGTTATTCAATGATGCTTTCGAGCACAAGATCGTCGTCGTTACCCCAACGACGCTGCTGGCAACCTTGCGTACCGTGCAAAACATCTGGCGCTACGAGCAACAAAATGAAAACGCCCGCTTGATCGCCGATAAGGCCGGCAGTCTGTACGACAAGATCCGAGGTTTTGTAGAAGACATTGAAAAACTGGGCAACCAACTCAACACGGTGCAAAAAACCTACGATGGCATCGTCAACAAACTCAGTAGCGGTGGCGGTAATTTGCTGCGCCAGGCCAGCGCATTAGAAGAATTGGGCGTGAAAGTCAAAAAGAAGCTACCTAAAAGCCTAACCGAACAACTGTCCGCAGAAGATTGATGTTTCTTGGGGACTTAATAGCCAGAATCTTGTCGCAATAATAGTAATAATTTTATAAAGATCTTAAGATTATTATTACTACTAGTGCTGAAAAATCTGTGGAAAAGCACATTTAAGTATTTTAATTCAAAGTGTTACTAACAATTAACACTGTTATAAGTTGGACTTTCTAGTTGTTCACAGTCTGGGGATAACTAAAACAGTGCTTTTTACCGGTAATTTATCCACAACTTGTTGGGTGATTAGCCAACAGGTTTTCAACAACGGCCAGGGCTTGTTGTGTCACTGTGGGAAGTGTTAAGCGATAGTCCGCTGGTGAGTTGTTTTGCTGGACATGATCGGCACGATAAAGCGAGCCATCCGATGGCCGCCTTTGCCACTATTCTGCAATATGCTAAAGACCTGACGCAGGTAAGCTCCCGTCTGTAAGCTTTGGATGACGACGCTCGGCAAGCTTGATTGGGATACAACCATTGCCGGTTTGTGAACCCGTTGATAGGTGGTAGCATGCGGCGAGTTGAAACGCCATATTCAAAGCCCAGCGGAGGCCGCCTCTATGAATCCAATCAATGCCGATGTTTTCAGTCAGCTGCATATCGACATCGCCCGCAACTCCACAGACGATTTCAATCTGTTCCACGATAGCCGGAAGTGGCAGAACATCAACGGCAATCCGTTTAATGGGCCGATTACCTTGGGGTTTCAGCTGGAGTCCTTGATCGAAGGCAAGATCGCTGACTATCGCCTCCAACATGACGAAGAAAAATTGTTAGCCGAACAGGGCTTGAACTTCAGCAATTACCAATTTGCCTTTGCCAATGCCATTAAGCCGAACCAGGTGATTGAAGTAGATATTAAAGAGTCGATATTTAAGAACGAACCGTCGCCAAGCTTGAGCAACCGGATTGTCGTCAAAGCAGACGGTAAACTGGCCTTGACCGGCTATAAAAAAGAAACCGCCGACCCGTTGTTTTTAGACCAGCCGGATTTGTCTAGGGTCGGCGAATTAAAAATCCAGCCTGACCGTTGTTTTTTGAATAATGGTTTTTTTCTTAAGCGTAAGTTCATGATGACCAGCAACGCCAAGAACTTTCTCTGCGCATCGCTACGCGATCAAACCCGGTATTTCGACGAATTGCAGGATAAGGTGATTTTCCCGGAGATGTTTCCATGCGCGCTGCTCTCCAGCGCTTTGTTGGAAAAAGCTTTGAAATGGCTGCACGATTTCGAGCGTAACCCCATGGTCTATACTTCGCACAAAATTTCTATCGACAGACGTTGTTTGGCGCAGCTTAAAAGTAACGACGCGGTGCATATTTTGATCAAACCCACAGCGGATAGCGCCGCGCACGATTTTGGCGATTTAAACGCGACACCCTTGGATTACGAATGTTACGGCCTCTTCAACAACAATAATGCCTTGTTGTTTAGAGCATTGATTTCGTTGGTGCCGTTGGAGTCGATCCGCAAGGCAATGGCATAAGTAAAGCTGGATGCAGTTCGGTCTATTTAAAGGGGATAAGATGAAACATTTGTTGTTGATGTTGCCGCTGTTGCTGGTGGCTTGCGAAAAACCAGCGCCCACGGCATCGGTGCCCAGACCGGCTTTGGTGGTGACAGTAGGCGAACAGACCGCAGCCGCTCCCATCATATTGGTGGGTGAAATTCGCTCCCGCTACGAAAGTGCGCAAGGTTTTCGTATCAACGGCAAAATCATCGAACGCAACGTCGATACGGGGGCGGTAGTGACGAAAGGTCAGTTGCTCGCCAAGCTCGATAGTATGGATACCGGTTTATCGACTCAAGCGGCTCAAGCGGAAGTCAGGGCGGCGGAAGCGGATTTGGCCTTAGCCCAGGCCGAACTGGACAGACAACGCCAACTGCATGCCAGCAAATTCATTTCCAACCAGGCTTTGGATATTAACGAAGCGCAATTCAAGGCCGCGGCGGCCAGGGTAAAGCAAACCCGCGCGCAAGCCGCGGTAACCGGCAATCAGTCGCGCTACACGCAATTACTGGCGGAGCGGGATGGCGTGGTTACGCAAATTCATGCCGAACCTGGCCAGGTGGTTGCCGCCGGCGAGCCTATCGTTCGGATCGCGGTGCCGGAGAATAAGGAAGTCGAAATTGCCGTGCCCGAGTCGCGCATGTTGGGCATTGCTGTTGATGTGCCGGCGGAAATTAGGCTGTGGGCCAATCCCAATACCGTATATCACGGTAAAGTCCGGGAAGTGGCTCCGGCTGCCGATAATCTCACACGTACTTTTCAAGTGCGTGTGGTTTTGCTAGATGCGGACGCTTCGGTGCGTTTGGGCATGACGGCGGGCGTCCGTTTTTATCATCGGGAAACCAAGGATTTTTTATTACCCACCACAGCGGTTACTCAGCGTGACGGTCAATCCGTAGTTTGGGTGGTCAATCCGGCCAGCGGCGAAGTTCAGCCGAGAGCGGTGCAAGCCGGCGCGTTTCGCGAAGACGGCGTCTTGATCGCTAGCGGCATACAAAAAGGCGAGCAAATAGTGGTGGCCGGTGTGCAAACTTTGGTACCCGGCCAGATAGTCCGGGCAACGCCGTTGCGGAGCCAACTATGAAATCGGGCTTCAATCTCTCCGAGTGGGCCTTGCGTCACCCGGCATTGGTTTTATATGCCATGTTGATGCTGACCTTGGTGGGGATGCTTTCGTATACCAGGCTGGGCCAATCGGAAGATCCGCCTTTCACTTTCAAAGTGATGGTTATTCGCACCGGTTGGCCCGGTGCCAGTGCCCAGGAAGTGGAACAACAAGTCACCGATAAGCTGGAGAAAAAGCTTCAGGAAGTACCCTGGCTGGACAATTTACGCAGCTATTCCAGGCCGGGCGAATCGTTAATTTTTCTGTCGGCCAAGGATTCCACACCGGCGGCGCAAGTCCCGGACATTTTTTATCAAGTTCGCAAAAAAGTCGGCGATATTGCTTATACCCTGCCGGCCGGCGTCGAAGGCCCGACGTTTAACGATGAGTTTGGGGATGTATACGGAAACTTGTATGCCTTGACCGGCGACGGCTACGACTATGCGGAACTGAAGCGTCACTCGGAAACTTTGCGCGCCGAGCTGCTCAGAGTCAACGACGTCGCCAAGGTCGATTTTTTCGGTGAACAGAAACAACGCATTTACGTCGAGTTGTCCAATGCCAAATTAGCGACCATCGGCATCGACATTGCCACCTTGCTCCGTACCTTGCAAGCGCAGAATCTGGTGACAGGCAGCGGTAGTTTCGATTCTGAAAACGAGCACATTCGGATTGCGGTAACCGGTCGTTACGATAGATTGGAAGAGCTGCGCGATGTGCGTTTTCGCGCCAATAACAACGAATTTCGCCTGGGCGATGTCGCCAAAGTCAGTCGCGGCTTTGAAGATCCTCCCAAAGATAGGGTGCGCTATAAAGGTCATGATGCGCTGTTGATCGGCGTAGCGATGCGTGCTGGTGGCGATATCATCAAGCTGGGCCGAGATCTGGACCAGGCCGTCATAACGACCCAGGCCCAATTGCCGGTGGGTTTGGAATTGCATACTGTGTCTTCGCAGCCAAAAGCAGTGCAGCGCTCGGTTAACGAGTTTGCCAAATCGCTGACCGAAGCGGTCGTCATTGTATTAGGCGTTAGCTTGCTGTCTTTGGGCTTACGCACCGGCATCGTGGTAGCGATCACGATCCCAGTGGTGTTGGCGGTTACTTTTTGGCTGATGTATCTGTTTGGCGTTGGTCTGCATAAAATTTCCCTGGGTGCACTGATCTTGGCCTTGGGCTTGTTGGTCGACGATGCCATTATCGCTGTGGAAATGATGGCCTCTAAGATGGAACAGGGCTGGGATCGGACGCGTGCGGCCGCATTTGCGTATACATCCACTGCGATGCCTATGTTGAGCGGCACATTGGTAACGGCTGCCGGTTTTTTGCCGATTGCCACGGCTGCGTCCTCTACCGGCGAATACACCCGCTCGATCTTTCAAGTGGTTGTTATCGCCTTGCTGGTCTCATGGTTCGCGGCGGTAGTATTTGTACCGTATTTGGGCCATCGCTTGTTGCCCGACTTGAGCAAGGGGCAAGAGCAAGAGTCGAGCTGGGCGCGGATTTGGGCCAAGTTGCGGAAAAAACCACAGTCCGAACCGTCCAATAACCACGCCCACGATCTTTATCAAACCCCCTTTTATCTGCGTTTCCGAAAACTGGTAGCCGCCTGCGTTATCCACCGTTGGCTGGTAATTTTTTTGACCATAGGGATGTTTTTTGCCGCTATCTTCGGTTTTAAGTTCGTCCAGCAACAGTTTTTTCCGGATTCCACTCGGCCGGAGTTAATCGTCGATTTGCGCTTGGCGGAGGGTGTGTCGTATGCCGCCACCGAAGCCGATGTGAAAAAACTGGAGGCATGGCTGGATAAGCAAAGCGGCATCGATAATTACGTCGCTTATGTCGGCAACGGCAGTCCGCGCTTTTATTTGCCTTTGGATCAGCAACTACCGCAACGCAGCTTTGCGCAGTTTGTGGTGTTGACCAATGGCCCAGCGGAACGAGAACAACTGCGCGATAAACTCATACATTTGTTTGAACAGGATTTTCCGGATATGCGCGGCAGCGTATTGCGTTTGGAAAACGGCCCGCCGGTAGGTTTTCCAGTGCAGTTCAGAGTCTCCGGGCCGGATTTGCTGACACTGCGCACTATCGCTCGCCAAGTGGCGGATGTGATGCGCGCCAATCCTTATCCGTCCAATGTGCAGCTGGATTGGGAAGAGCCGGTGAAAGTTGTGCGCGTCAATGTTGAACAATCCAAGGCCAGACTGCTGGGAGTCGGTTCCAACGACATCGCCAATATTATCAACGGCGCCCTGCAAGGCTTGTATGTCACTGAATTTCGCGAAGGCATCGAGCGCATCGACTTATTGGTGCGTGGCGCCGAAATTGAACGTAAGCATTTATCGCGTCTGCAAAATTTGATGATACCGATCCCCGGCGGACGCAGTGTGCCTTTGTCGCAAGTCGCTGAATTGGAATACGGTTTTGAGGAAGGTTTGATCTGGCGGCGCAATCGTATTCCTACCGTCACTGTGCGAGCAAATTTGTACGGCAACATGCAGGCGCCGATGGTGTCGGCGCAGATAGAAGAACAACTGGTCGACATAAAGCGCCAATTACCGCCAGGTTACCGCCTGGAGACCGGCGGTGCGGTGGAAGAATCGGCTAAGGGCGGCGATTCGGTGGCTGCCGGTATGCCTTTGTTCTTTCTGACGGTATTGACTGTGCTGATGATCCAGTTGCAAAGTTTTTCGCGGATGGCCTTGGTGTTATTAACAGCGCCGCTCGGTTTGATCGGCGTGACGTTGTTTTTGTTGATTTTTCAGCAACCGTTCGGCTTTGTGGCGATGTTGGGCACCATCGCACTTTCCGGAATGATCATGCGTAACTCGGTGATTCTTGTCGATCAAATCGATCAGGATAAGCTGGCCGGGCGTTCGGATTTTGATGCCATAGTCGATTCGACGGTGCGCCGGTTCCGGCCTATCGTATTAACGGCGGCGGCGGCGATATTGGCCATGATTCCACTCAC
Source organism: Methylomonas sp. 11b (assembly GCF_000515215.1). Lineage (NCBI taxonomy): Bacteria > Pseudomonadati > Pseudomonadota > Gammaproteobacteria > Methylococcales > Methylococcaceae > Methylomonas > Methylomonas sp. 11b. Next base: position 3,137,730 of record NZ_KI911557.1, on the reverse strand, counting down.
CCACAGCGCGTTTTTCGGGCCGATGGCGGTAGCGATTATGGGAGGTTTGACTGTCGCGACTGCATTGACCTTACTGTTTTTGCCGGCTTTGTATGCCGCTTGGTTCAGAATCGCGGTTTAATTTTTAGGACCAAAATTGCAGCGCTTATGCGGGGATTCGTTATTTCAGGGTTCCCGCGCCCCGGGGTGAACAGGGGAAAGCTTGCGGGAACAAATTATTAATGGCTAGCCAAGTGTTATTTGTATTTTTAGGCTAAGAAATTACGGATGCTGGTTTTCAGTTTTTATTAAAGTGATAAACGTCGCCGAATTTGCCTTTTAAGGTCATGGATTTTTCGGTTTTTTCCTGCAAGGCAAAGATGTCGAATTTATCCGGTCTACCTAAAATGGCGATTTTCAATTTACCCCCTTCAATTTCATAAGCAACTGGCGATTGGTCATAAAAAGTACCTTCGCGCGGGATGTGGGTGATGGTGACTTTGCCGTCTTTAAAGGTCCAGGTATCTTCGCGCTTAATGGTTTCCGTGGAGGTGGCGGATTTTTTGGTATATTCCAACTTCCACACGCCTTGTACTTCTTCATTGGATTGCAGCGGAACATCCGCAAAACTCAGGCCGGAAAATACTGATAAGCCGAGTAAAACAGCGGTTAATTTGATTTTTTTCATAGTGCTCTCCCGTTGGTAAATAACAAGAGAATCATTCTACGCTCAGGTAGTAGCAAAGTATCTTTAAATTATTGTGGTAAATCGGCAAGGTCTTAACACTGCTTATTCAAACGCGCTGATGACCTCGCTTTCCAACTTGCCGGCTTCTATCCAGGCGTTTACAGCCGGGCAGGCTAATACCGAGTCCACATAGGCTTGCGCCTCTTTATTGGTTTCCAGTTGATAGCTGTGAAAACGTAAGGCGACGGGGGCGAACATCGCATCGACTATGGTAAATCGGCCAAATAACCACGGACCGTCATGGCGGTGGAGTTGCCGATAGTGTTGCCAAATTTCGCCGATGCGTTCGATGTCCGGATGCACCGCTTCCGGTAAGGGTTTGGCTGAGGGTGTGCGCTTGCAATTCATGCCGCAATAGGTGCGTAGCGCAGTAAATCCGGAATGCATTTCGGCGGCTAACGAACGGGCCGCGGCGCGTTCGGCGAAATCCTCCGGCCAGCCTTGGGTTTGTGGAAAGCGTTCCGCCAGATATTCTAATATTGCCAGCGAATCCCAGACCTTAAGCTCACCATCCAACAGAACAGGTACTTTACCGGTCGGCGAGTATTGCAATAGTTTGTCTTTCGAATCTTCGCGATATAGCGGAATTCTGATTTCCGCGAAATCGATGTCGTGATATTTCAAAAACAGCCACGGCCGCAATGACCAGGATGAATAGTTTTTGTTACCGATGACTAAGGACAGACTCATGAACGGAAACTCCTGTGCAGATTAAGGATCGAGAATTTTTCAAAATCGGGTTAGCTGCCGTCAGCCTCCCCATTCAATGCAAGTTGTGATTGATTAGAGCCTTTTGGTTACTCGCACAACCTGTGAAAGGGGGGCTTCAAAAAATGGGTATCGTCGTTCCTGCGAATTCTGGAACCCAGGACTATCAAAAGCCCGGACTTGCGTCTTCGCGAGATTAACATTAAATGTTGCGTTTAGGTCCAAGCGCATCATTCCCGCCGTTTTATAATAATTCACCGCATAGAGCAATGTCATTTTGTAATGGACGTTTAGTTGGGGGTGGTTGGCGGTTATTTCGGATGGGTAGAGCCTGAGCGCAAATCTTCGTTTGTGGAATTAACTTATTCAGAATGTCCTTAACAACAATCCTCACCGATGTCTTCAAACCAAATCCGTGGCGATTGGGCAATAAAACGGCTCATCAAATCGATACAAGCCGCGTCGTTTAATTCCACGATCTTAACGCCAGCCTCTCTTAGCCAATCCAGATGCCCCGCAAAGTTGACAGATTCACCGACCACCACCGTGCCAATATTGAACTGTCGAATCAAGCCCGAGCAATACCAGCATGGCGCCAAGGTCGTGACCAGGATTTTGTCGCGGTAACTGGTTTGCCGACCGGCTTTGCGAAAGGCATCGGTTTCGCCGTGTACCGATGGATCGTTGTCCTGCACGCGGCGGTTGCGGCCCCGCCCCAACAATTTGCCGTCGGCGGCGAACAACGCCGCGCCGACCGGCACGCCACCTTCGTCAAAACCGGCTTTTGCTTCGGAAAAAGCAACCGCTAGCATCTCGTGATAGTTCATCGCAAATCCTATAATCTATTGGATAGGCTTAAAAATCTCCTATCAGGGCTTTAAATTAAGCTCCCTCTCCTGCTCGACGACTGCATGGATGCAGGAGGTAGGGCTACGCTGGGAGCAGTTGCCGAGAGGGTTGGGGTGAGGAGAATCAAACCAGGCGAATGACCTGTTTTCATCCTCTCAATCTAACCTTCTCTGTCACGTCAATGAGGCTAGCGTTAGGAGGAGTAATTGATCCTAAACACTACAGCCGATAAGCCAACACAATCCCAACAAACACCGCCAAACCGAACCAGTTATTATTCAAAAAAGCTTTAAAACAACTGGGTTTATCGAAATGAAAAATCAGCTTTTGCTGGTAAATCGCCAAGCCGGCGGCAACCGCCAAACCGGCGTAATACGGCCAGCTCAGTTGTTGCATCGCGCCGATTGTAATCAACAGGCCCATAATCACGACTTGCAGACTTGCAGTAATTTCCCGCACCCGCTTGCCGAATAGAATTGCAGTGGATTTCACGCCGATTTTCAAATCATCGTCGATATCGACCATCGCATACATAGTGTCGTACACCAGCGCCCACAGCAGCACCGCCAGATATAAAATCCAGCCGACTGCTGGAATTTCGTTGGTTTGCGCGGCAAACGCCATCGGTACCGCAAACCCAAACGCTGCGCCCAGATAAGCCTGCGGCAGATGGGTGAAGCGCTTCATGAACGGATAGCTGGCCGCCAAAAACGCACCGATGAAGGACAAGCCGATGGTGTGCCAGTTCATCAGCAACACCAAACCAAACGCAGTCAGACACAGCACCATAAACACCATCAGCGCTTCCTTAGGCTTAACCTTGCCGGCGGCAATCGGCCGCAGTTTGGTCCTGTCGACATGCGGGTCGAAATCCTTGTCGGCGTAATCGTTGATCACACAACCGGCCGCGCGCATCAACACCACGCCCAGCGTGAACACGATCAACACCAATACGTCCGGCTTCCCGTTACCGGCTATCCACAAGGCCCACAGCGTCGGCCAAAGTAGAATGAAAATGCCGATGGGTTTATCGAAACGGGCTAGAAGCCAGTATTGGTGGAGGCGATCTTTTAAGTTAATCATTCAAAGAGAGATTCTTATGGGAGGGCGATTGGTGGTTATTCAGGTTAACGGCAAATTCAGGAAGATTGTTCCCAATCCCGCTGAGCTTGTGCAGATAAAGACTCTACAGACTCGTTTGACCAGAGCTGTTTTTGCCACTGTGTGTAATCGAATTTGTCGCGCTTAATCAGCATGATAAACCGCTCGGCATCAACCATGCCCAAGGTTGAAAAAATCGATTCGAATCCGCTATGGATGATTTCGGCGTCAGTTTTCATGAATTGCCTTCCTCTTGAATGAATGTCAGTGGATTAACCGCATGTAGCCCCTTGATGTTGCGAGCGGTTTTAAGAAGTTGTTTGTCGGTAGTGACAAAATAATTGGCATTGGCCGACACAGCGCAGGCGCAATGTAGCGCATCTTTTACTCTCAGCCCGAAAGATTGAAACCGCTTTGCCATCTCCACAATATCTGGCGAAGCGGTAACCAATATACTGGCCTGTTGTTTCCATTTACGAATTTCGTGCTTATGGTCGATATAAGGGTTTTGCTCGTTTTCGTATTGTAAAATATAAGACCAAACCAATTGATAATTCCCGCTGAGAATATTTTCCTGAATATATAGTTTCGCCTGAGTTTCCAGAAAAATATTGGAATGTGATTGGTCATCATATGGGCGATTAAAGCAACAATTATCTAAGTAAATCAGCATTTATATAGTTTTGTAGAAACCAATATTAAAAACGGAAAATTAAAACTCTATCCTGCCCGTTGGAAAAAAATAATATTTCGTACGTACATCAACATCGGGCCGTAAAGACTTAAACTTCTCCAAGTCCGACTCCAATATTGCAGTTTTTCCTAGATAAAGATTCTTGAGTGATTTTATGCCAATCAGGGGTGAAAGATCGGTAATATTAATTTGGTGTAGTATGAGAGTCTCAAGAGATTTTAAGTTTTCAATGGATGTCAAATCATTAATTATTTGATACCCAAGAACCAGTCGCTTGAGAGAACTCAAATTGGATAATGGCGTTAAATCAGTAATTTTTGTTTCAGATATATCCAAATCTCTAAGATTTGTGAATGAAGCCACTTCATCCGCATTTTCGATATTAGTTTTTGCTAAATTCAAGCGCTCAAGCAATGAAAGACCGAGTATAGGTTTCAGTCGTAAAACTTTTGTATTTGCTAAATTCAGATACTTTAGTGACCTAAGATTTTTCAGTGGTGTTATGTCGTCCAATGGAACAGATTTCAGACTTAAATGCTCGAGACCAATCAAATTTTGTATTGGGTTTAAGGATGGGAGCAGAAGGCCATCTAAGCGCAAGTATTTAAGATTGCTTAAACCAGAAATTGGTGTCAAATCAGTTGCATTGGTTAATCCACAATCAAGCCAATTTAGTTTTTTTAATGTGATAAGAGGAGTTAAGTCAGTAACGCGAGTGTTGCTGAAGTCTAAATGCTCTAGATTTGTTAATTCAGTAACCGGACTTAGGTCGCTAACGAGGGTTCTCCATAGTGACAATAAAGTTAATGACTTCATGCCAATTAAAGGATGTAGCGAGGTTACTCGTGTATCGAATATATATATTGATTTAAAGCTATTTATACCTTTAAGAGGATTAATATTTGTGATTCGATAGGAAGTCAACCATGCCACTTCTTTATCGAATGGCCATTTTAATGATTCGTCCGGACAGAGTTCGTTACAGGCTAAAGTCCATTCGTTGGCAAGCGGAGTTGAGCTTTTAGGTAGAGCATAGATCGTTCTCAAAGCAGTTTGTGCCTTTTGTCCGCCAACTAAGCGCAACAAACGCAAGCAACGCATTGCTATATAGCTACTTTGTGTAGCCCACCATTTTCCGTTTTCAAGAGTTGAAGAACCGTAATTCAATATGCGCGAACCAAGCTGTGCAAGCGCTTCGGCTTCGTTCATTGAAGCGGGTGGTAATAAATGCTCCAAATACTTATCGATTTTCTTCGAGAATTTTTCGTCCAATCGTTTTGCTGCCGCCCGGCATCGAACCAGAAAAAACTGGCGCGCCTTAATCGTCGCTAAGGTTTTACGTTCGGCTTTGGTAAGAGCGCCAACCTTACCCGTCGGGTTTTTTAGAGATTCGGCGCATTTGAGTAACTCGCCAACTAGATTGGAACTGAAGGATTCCGGAGCTAAAGCAAGAGCGAATAGAATAACCGGCTGCCACGCGGGGTCATCGGCATAGTTGACCAATAACTTCCAATCGCCTTTCCCTACGATACAATTCGCCGCTAGATATTCTTTCAACGTGTTGTGAATAAAGTCGATACGATCGACTCCGGCAGGTCGCAGCATGCCGCTTCTTTCCACCAAAGCTTGTAAAATATCATCAGCTTCTTCCTGACTTCTTCCAGGGATTGAGTAAAGCGTTTCAGCGACTAAGGCTTTTGCATCGCTACGTTCGATAGATGATCTGCCTTTACTGACCATACGCCATGCCAGTTCGGCCAACAGCTCCTCTTTCTGTGCATACTTTAGTTCGCGCCAACTGGTTAAAAAATGTTTGTCGGCTAAGCCTGGCGTTTCCCGTTCCCGACGGTGCAAAAGCATTTCGCAAAGGGCTTTGGATAATTCTGCAGGCGTTTCCGGTAATTTTTCTTGTCGTTCTCGATAAAGCGCACAAATCATGGCGCATAACAGCGGATTGGTTGCTAATAAACCCAGTTCGGATTGTTCGGCTAACTCGGATTTCAGATTTACCGCGGTTTGCGCTAGATCTTCGCCGGGTCGTGGTTTTAGTTTTAATTCCAAGGCTGCCGAGCGGTACCATTTATCGATGAACTCCTCTCGGTCTTGCCGGCTCAAAGGCTCAACTCGTGCTTCGACGAAATTCAAACGCGATAACCAACCGGGAGTGACTGCACCCGGGCGAGTAGTAACCACGTAAGTGCAATCCGGATAAGTACGAATCAGTTCACCGATTTCTTCTTCGAGTTGACGCCGTTGATCACGGTGGATTTCGTCTACTCCGTCAAATAAGACCAAAGCCTGCCCTGAACCGAGCAGATTCGTCATCCAATTTCTCGGAGCGGACGGCAAGTGTTTGGCAAGAAAAGTCGGTAACTCATTGGCTGCCGGTAACTGACCATTCGGACAGTCACGCAATCGAATTAGAAACGGGACTTTTTTTCGCCAACTGTGCCGTTGCACTCTCCCAGGCTTTTGGACGTTCCATCTATCTGCTGGATTAGATGGGCTAATTGGAGTATTTGGTGAATATATTTGTTCGGTCGGATTATTCAGAATTTGGCCCGCAGCATGGATGGTACTCCAGCGCATTAGCGTACTTTTTCCAGAACCGGCAGGACCATTTATCAGTAGTCGGCTGGTTTCTGTCGAAATTTTGTCCAAAACATCTTCCAAAGCTGTGCTTGATTCATCGAAAATATGCTGCTGCCGTTTGTCGTCTTCTAATACATCCTGAATTAGCTTTTCTGATGGATTTTTTAAGGGTAGTGGCTGGCGTTTTTTCGTCGGATAAGCATCATCTTCACGGGTCAGGTTCAGCGAAACATAAGCAACAGATAGTTGATGGCGCTGAAGTTCACGAGGAATGTCACAGCCAAAGAGCTCTAGGCCATCGTGGTGATTGATTACGAAGTGGCAATATCGTTGTGTGTAATGGGTTTCGGCCGATTCCTCTGAGTCGGATAAATCGTGGTTGTTGTTAATTTTCGATTCTGCTGCGCCTGCATCAACGACGGAGTCAGTAAATCCAAGCCACGAAAGATTAGACAAACTCCAACAACCATCCTGCGTTTTTCCTGCCACATTTCTTGCTACCCATCCTCTGCCTGTTGGGTCCCATTGCCGCAAATAAATATTGGTCTGGAGATTATCGAAGTCCACGCAACCAAAGCTGTAGCCATTTTTTGATGAGTCGTAACATGCACCGGCCGAAAGGACCAAGCGGCCGGCAAAGTCCGACTCAACCCACTCCTGATGCTCATGTCCATGCAATACAAGAGCAAACTCTTGTTTTAAACGGCGCATGGCTGACGGGTCTTCTTGTTCTTTTAACCAATTTCCGGGATGGTGTATGAGAGCAATTGCAAAATCGACTGGCCCCATTCGCTCTTTCAGGTTGGCTATTTGCCAATCCGAACCTAACCAGAGATTCGCTTTGTCGCTATCGTCGGCGCAGGACCAGGCAGAATTCAGACCTGCTATACCAATACGAATACCATGAACCTCTCTGGAATCCGCCCATATCAGATGGGAGTCATTTGGTTCCAGATGAGTTAGGCCGTAACTGGTGAGAAAATTTCGATAACTTATCAGTCTTTCCATCCACGAGCGCCATTGCTTTCTTCCATCCCGCATTGCGGCAATAATTTCTTCTAACTTTCTATCTTTTTGCCTTAGCCATTGGGTTTGCTCGGGCAGGATTTCGTCCCGATCTACATCGTGGTTGCCAGGAACAAGATAAATATCACGTGTGGATATTTGCGGATCAAAGGCCGTGCGAACAGCTTCAATGAACTGACGGGCTATCTGGTACTGATCAGCCATGCTTTCGCCATTAACCGTACCGTAGACAATATCTCCCGTAAAGAAAATAAAATCAGGACGAAGTCCGTGAAGGCTCTGCATGCCTTTCAAATCACGTACAAGTGCATCGGTTATTTGGTTAGCCTCCCAAATATCACGTTTTCGGGCATGGAAGTCAGAAATGTGTAGCCATGTGAGTTGACGAGGCATCTTAATCCTTCAGGTGCGCAAGAGTGTAGTCGAATAAAGCGCCGGCATAGCTTGACTTTTCAATCGTATCCGTACTGTTTTAACGATTTTTTTAGTGTCCTTCTACGAGATTCTAAAATCTAAACCAAATCATCCAAATCCACATTCAATGTTTCGGCTATTTTTTTCAGTGCGCCAATGGTTCCGGTTCGCTTGCCGCTTTCCATTTGGGCGATACTGGCTTGGGCCATATTGCAGCTCTCGGCGAGTCCCGACTGAGTCAGGCCACGATGTTCGCGCCATACTTTGATTTTATTCTCGCCGTTCAACAGCCGATTGACGATTTCGGCAGGAATCAATTCGTCTTCGCTGGCCAGGGCTTGGTCATATGCCGTGATGTCATCCAGCATTTCCGCTTTTTCCAACAGTTTCTCGTAGTCGGAGACGGGCACAACCGCGTATTGTTTTTGGCCGTTTTGTTCGATAAATTGCACGCTCATTTGTAAATATCTCCCCGGCTACCAATCTTAAGCACTTCTATAATCAGCACATCGTTCAATTTGCGGTAAATCGCACGGTAACCGCCAATCCGCAATCTAAAGCCTTCTCGACCTTCCAGTTTTTTGATGTCCAGTCCGTCTTCGTCATCCATTGCCATCTGCTCGAATGCTGCTTTGAATTGTTCGGCTACTCTAAGCGGCATTTTGAGTAATGCTTTGGCGGCCGTTTTTCGATAGATTATTTGATACATTAGCCGATAATAGCATTTAGCTATAAAAAACAGCTAAAACAAATAACAATATTTAAGTCGCATTTGTATTCCTTGGGCCTTAGTGGTTAGTTGCCGGTTTTATCCTTAATCGTCTGAATAATCGCCGTAGTCGAATGCCCCTCAATAAACGACAAGATCTTCACCTCGCCGCCGTTGGCCAACACGCTTTCGTGACCGGCGATGCTGGTGATGTCGGTGTAGTCGCCGCCTTTGACCAGGATGTCGGGTAGTAATTGGTCGATGACTTCTTTCGGGGTGTCTTGTTCGAATTCCACCACCCAGTCCACGCATTCCAGCGCGGCGAGCATTTCCATACGGTGATCTAGTTTGTTCACAGGTCGCTCCGGGCCTTTCAGGCGTTGCACCGAGGCGTCACTGTTGACCAACACCACCAGTCGGTCGCCCAGGGTTTTGGCTTGTTGCAAGTAGCGGACGTGGCCGGGATGCAGGATGTCGAAACAGCCGTTGGTGGCGACGATTATTTCGCCGTTTTGTTTGGCGGTGGCGCGTTCTGCAAGCAGGTCAGACAAACTGCAGACGCCTTTGTGATGGGCGCGCGGCCCTTGCAAGGCGGCATGCAATTCGTCGGTATTGACGGTGGCGGTGCCCATTTTCCCGACCACGATACCGGCGCCGATGTTGGCGAGTTGGGTGGCTTCGGCCAGCGGTTTTTTTGCGGCCAAACTGGCGGCTAATACGGAAATCACGGTGTCGCCGGCCCCCGTCACATCGAATACTTCACGGGCGTGAGTCGGTAGATGCAAGGGATCTTCGGCTTTGCTCAGTAAGGTCATGCCGTTTTCGCCGCGGGTGACTAGCAAGGCCTGCAAGTCCAGTTCGTTCAGCAAATTCATGCCGCGTTCGACGATTTGCTCTTGATCGGCGCAACGGCCAACCACCGCTTCAAACTCGCTGAGATTAGGCGTGATTAGGGTGGCTTCCCTGTAGATAGAAAAATCGCTGCCTTTCGGATCGACCAGCACCGGTTTGTTTAATTGTTTGGCGAGGCGGATGAATTGTGGCACTTGGCTCAAGGTGCCTTTGCCGTAATCGGACAACACGATCACCTGCGATTGCATCATTTCCGCATGATACAAATGCAATAGCGCATCGCTATCGACTTGCTGAAAGCCGTCTTCAAAATCCAATCTGATCAATTGCTGATGGCGACTCATCACCCGCAATTTGGTGATGGTGGGATAACCAGGCACTGCCTGAAATAGGCATAAAACCTTGGCTTGTTGCAGCAATTGTTTCAGGGCCGTTGCGGCTTCGTCCTCGCCGGTAAAACCCAACAAAGATACTTTTGCCCCCAGCGCAGCAATGTTTAAAGCCACGTTGCCCGCACCGCCGGCGCGTTGTTCGTCTTGTTTGACGTGAACCACCGGCACCGGCGCTTCCGGGGAAATCCGCGAGGTGGCGCCGTGCCAATATCTGTCAAGCATCAGGTCGCCGACCACCAGCACGCGGGCGGTTGAATAGTTGGGTAATTGCATGGCTTTGGGGGCATATCCGTGATTCGAAGGGTGCTATTATAGCCGCAACTCGTCATGATTAAGGTGCAAACCATGAGCGTCAAAATCTATCACAACCCGCGTTGCGGCAAATCCCGCGACACCTTAAAACTACTGGAAGCGCAAGGCCTCACCCCGGAAGTGGTTGAATATCTTAAAGCCCCGCCGACCGCCGCTGAACTACAAGACATCCTCAGCAAGCTAAACATCAAGCCGCGCGAATTGATGCGCACCAAAGAGCCGGAATATAAAGAAAACGGCTTGGACGATAAATCCTTAAGCGATACGGATTTGATCGAAGCGATGATCAGAGTCCCCAAATTGATCGAACGGCCCATCGTATTGAAAGACGGCAAAGCCGCCATCGGCCGGCCGCCGGAAAACGTGTTGGCGATACTCTGATGGCGAAGATCTTGATCCTGTATTACAGCCGCGACGGCAGCACCGCGCGCATGGCCCAGCAGATCGGCCGGGGTGTGGAGTCGGTGGCCGGTGCGGAAGCGGTGTTGCGCACGGTGCCGGAAGTATCGGCGGTGTGCGAGAAAATCGCCGACAGCATTCCCGATGCCGGCGCGCCGTACGCCAGTTTGCAGGACCTGGAAACCTGCGACGGCTTGGCGCTGGGCAGCCCGACGCATTTCGGCAATATGGCGGCCTCGTTAAAGCATTTTCTGGATGGCACGACCGCGTTGTGGTTCTCCGGCGCTTTGTCCGGCAAGCCCGCCGGCGTGTTTACCTCTACCGGCAGCATGCATGGCGGTCAGGAAACCACGCTGTTATCGATGATGCTGCCTTTGATGCATCACGGCATGTTGTTGATGAGCCTACCCTGTAACGAAATTGCACTGCGCGAAACGGTCAGCGGTGGCACGCCTTATGGTCCCAGCCATGTCGCCGACACCGATGCCGAACTCACCGATCATGAAAAACGTTTGTGTTGGGTGCTGGGCGAGCGTTTGGCTAAGGCGGCTTTGGCTTTGAGAGTCTGATAATAAGTTGAGCTTAGAATATCCCCAAGGCCTTAAGACAGGCCTTGCCCAACTCCACGCGCTTGGGCGCATCGGCAGCCTGGGTAATGTCGATATTCAACGCAAAACTGTATAGATGGCTGCCGTTCTTGACCCAGCCCACCCACCAGCCGATACCGGCATTCGGGGCGTTTAACCAGCCGGTTTTGCCGTATAAAGTCCGTTCGCCGCTCTGCTCAAGCATGACAATTTCCCGGACTTTGGCCTGAACATCACCTGAGAGCGGTAATTGATCCCGCGCCAGGAGGGCCAAAAAAACTGACTGTTCCACTGAGCTGATTCTTAGCGGCCCGTCCAGCCAAAACCTATCGACCTTATCGCCGATTTCGGCGTTGCCGTAGTCAAGGTTGGCAAGCCCTTCTTGCATGCGGGCATGGCCGATACGACGGGCCAGCGCCTGATAAATCGGCACATTCGACAGCTTGATCGCCTCGCGCAAGCCCATATCCCGTTCCCAGTCTTTGATCATTTGCGGCTGACCGCCGTATGGCAACGGCTCGTCCACGCTGCCAATCGCACCTACCGACAAGCCGATCAAGCTATTGACTATCTTGAACGTGGAGGCTGGGATGAAGCGGGTTTCCGCGCGGAGCCGGTCATGGACTATCAGGCGTTCGGCATCGACGTCGTAGAGTACGAAAGTGCCTTGCACACCGGCGTCTCTAAACAATTTGCCGAGCTCAGGACTGTCCAGCCATTCAATAGCATTAGCTTGACCGGCAAATAGCAGTATGAGGATGGCGAATAGATGTTTCATTCAGGATTGCTCGTAGGCTTGTTTTAAAGTGTCAATGTCGATTTTTGTCATTTGCAGCATGGCCTGCATCACTCGTCCGGCTTTTACCGGATCGGGATCGCTCAGTAACTTGATCAGGATATTCGGCACGATTTGCCAAGTCACGCCAAATTTATCGTCCAGCCAGGCACATTGATGTTCTTTCCCGCCTTCTGAAAGTTTCTGCCAATAGTGGTCCACTTCCGCCTGAGTTTCGCAATGCACGACAAAGGAAATCGCCGGCGAGAACTGGTAGACCGGTCCGCCGTTGAGCGCGGTGAAAACTTGTCCGTTCAGCTCGAAACTGGCGGTCATCACGCTGCCCTTCGGTCCCGGTCCGGCGTCGCCGTAGCGGTTGACACTCAAGACTTTGGAGTCTTTAAAGATCGACAGGTAAAAATTCATCGCCTCTTCGGCTTGGTCGTCGAACCATAAAAATGGGGTGATTTTGGGCATGGTGTTTACTCGGTAAGTTATAAAAAATAATGGCCGGATTCCTGGCTTACAAGCTGGCTACCAGCTCGACCAGTTGGTCCGTGGCCTTGCCCCAGCCTTCGTGAAAGCCCATTTCCTCGTGGGATTTCCGGTCTGCTGCACTCCAATGCAACACGCGAGCGCTGTAGCGAGTCTTTCCGTCTTCAGGCGTAAACGTGATGATGCCGGTCATGAAGGGTTTGGTGGAGGGTTCCCAGGCGCTGGTGTAGGCATCGGTGAAGACCAAACGCTCGTTTGGCACAACTTCAAGATAGATGCCTTGGTTGGGAAACTCCTGACCGTCCGGGCTACGCATCAGAATGCTGCTGGTGCCGCCGGCTCTCACATCGAGATCAGCTGAGGCCACGGTCCAGGGCTTCGGACAAAACCACTGCTTGAGTAGTGCCGGTTCGGTCCAAGCTCTAAAGAGTTTCTCGGGTGGCGCATCGATCAGGCGCGTCAGCACCAGTTCCCGCGATTCGGCTGTTTGTTCAATTGGCTTCATGGCTTTTCCTCTGAAATTGAAATAGCTGATTGCTTTTCGGCGATGGTCTTTAGCTCGGCCAAACTTTCTGCGAATTTCCCGCCTATCATCTTGTCCATACTGAACACCAGGCTCATGACTTTGGAAATATAGGGGCTAGGGCCGAAAATCGCTTGTGTCACCCGAGTGGAGCCGGCTTCGGCTTGCAGAACAAATTCCAGGGTGTTTCGCGCCGGAAACGGTTTGATGAAATCCATCCGGATGGTTATTTTCGCAGGTGCCGCCGCGTCGAGAATCTCTATGCGCCCTTGGCCGATTTCCTGGTTGCCTTCCCATTCATAAATTGAGCCCGGCCCGCTGGCAGCGCCGCTGTAAGTCCGCTTCATGCCAGGGTCCACTTTTTCCCAAGCCGACCAAGTCTGCATGCTGTGCAAATCGTTGATCAACGGAAAAATCGTTTCCGGGGTTGCTCTGATAGAGATCGAACGTTGTACGCGGAAGTTATCGGGTTTGGTCGCCGCATAAATAAGTATGCAGACAATTGCCATGGCCAAGACAATTAGTATGGTTTTGATCATCGGGTTTTCCTCGATAGTGCAATAGACCTAAGAAACTATGTTTTGCGCCGATACTGCGCCGTCATGAATAGCTGCCATTGGCCTTCGTCGTCGAGTAGATAGGAAGTCAATAAGCGTTGCTGCGGACTCTGCAGGCTGATCACGTCGCGCTGCTTGGCCAACTTGCCTTCGCTAGCGCAACACGGACCTTCGGTATTCAGCGTTAGCACAGTGCCATTGGCGTCCAGCGCGCCGTCGTAAATCCAGAGATGGGTCATCATCGAGCCTATCCAGGTGCCTACAAAGCGCTGCTGCCGAGCGTCGTAACCCAATGTCATCAACATAGTCGCAGTGCCGCCGCCCGGCATTTCGCCGCAACCCTCGCACAATAGCCACAATCCGCCCAAGCTGCGCACGCTTTCGGTGCCTTCGAATTTCTCGGGCGGCTGGCCGGGCTCCGTTACGCATTCGGACACATAGGTCCATTCGCCAAGCAGTTGTTGTAGCCATTCGTGTTCTTTCTGCAGTTCAATTTTCATTGCTTGCTCCTCTTCGGTTGCGTTTTACAACGGCAGGCTAGGGATCTCGATCAGCGGCCGCACTTCGACGGTACCCTTGCGCGCCATCGGAATCTGCTCGGCGATAGCGATGGCGGCGTCCAGATCCTGAGCCTCGACCAGATAGTAGCCGCCCAGTTGTTCGCGGGTTTCCGCAAACGGGCCGTCGGTGACGAAGCGCTTGCCGTCGCGCACCCGTACACTGGTCGCCATGGTCGTGGGCTGTAAGGGGCTGGCGGCCAGGTATTGGCCGTTGGCTTTGAGCTTGTGCGCGAGTTGGGTGGACTCCACATAACAAGCTTGCCGATCGGCTTCGTCCAGGCTGTGTTCTTCAAGATAAATCAGTAACATATATTTCATGCCGGTCTCCTTTAGCCTTGGCACACCGCGCCGGGCTCCATGTAACAATATTCCCAGATGTGGCCATCCGGATCCTGAAAGCCGTGAGCATACATAAAGCCGTGATCTTGCGGTTCCTTGTACAGCGTGCCGCCGGCAGCGATGGCCGTGCTGACCATGGTATCGACGTTTTCCCGGCTTTCCGCCGATAGGCATAACAACATTTCCGTACTTTTAGTGGCATCGCAAATGGCTTTGGGCGTGAAGGACTGGAAGAAGTTCTCGGTCAGCAACATCACGAAAATAGTGTCGCTAACGACCATGCAAGCCGCGTCGTCGTTGGTAAATTGCGGATTGAAGGTGTAACCCAGTCGGGTAAAAAAGGCGATGGAGTTAGGTAGGTTTTTTACCGGAAGATTGACGAAAATTTGAGTGTTCATGTCAGCTCCTTATTGCGGTTCGGCACTAGCCGCTTGCGCCGCGAAGAATGCAGCCATACGACTGGGCATTTCGCTGGGATCGACATCTTCGATATGCGTGGCAATCAGCCATTGATGGCCGAACGGATCGCAAACCGCGCCCATCCGGTCGCCCCAGAACTGATTGGTGGGCGGCATCGTCGATGTGGCACCGACCTTTATCGCGGCGGCAAACACCGTATCGACATCAGTGACGTACAAGAATAGTTTGACCGGCGTACCGCCCAGCAATGCTGGCGAAAGATCGGTACAGTGCGGATTTTCGTCAGCGAGCATGAATATCGAATCGCCGATCTTGAATTCGGCGTGAGCTACGTTGCCATCCGGCGTATTCAGGCGGGATAGTTCACTGGCTGCGAAGGCATTTTTATAAAATTCCAGTGCCTGCGCGGCGCCTTGCACTACCAGATAAGGGGTAAGCGTGTGGTAGCCGTCGGGTATGGGTTTAATGTTGGCGGTCATGGGGTTTTCCTCGATTGGGGGTGAGTACTGATAACTATGGCTTGCATCCTTAGTCGAACGGCCTTTACTTAAATCGACATCGCGTAAAATTTTTTTCGTCCGCCAGGTCCGGGCCGCATTTCATTTAACCAGTCCCAGCGCTTCTAAAGTCTTTGGATCTTCCGCTACCGGCCGGATTTCCACGCAACCCAACTTCGCTCCGGGTATCCTTGCGGCTACCTGGATGGCTTCGTTCAAATCGTCGGCTTCGATCAGGTAATAGCCGCCGAGTTGTTCCTTGGTTTCCGCGAACGGGCCGTCGGTAACGCTCACTTTACCGCCGCGCACTCGCAGCGTGATGGCGGCATTGGCCGGCAAAAGCCGATTGCAGCTCAGGTAATGGCCGCTGTCGCGAATGGCTTGGGTAAATTCGGTGTATTCATCAAAATGTTTGGCTGCCGCGTCATCCGACATCCCCTCCATCACGGTTTCGGCGCAAATCAGGCATAGGTATTTCATGGTCAACTCCTTGGGCTAAAAAATAGGGTTCGTACCGAATGGTCGTTCGGGGCTGGGCAAATTCGACAACGAATATGCTTTTTTGCTTTCACCGGTAACTCGCTGAGATAAATTGCTGAAAATCCATGTGGGTGAATATTTTCCCGCGCCTTGCCATTGAGCAGAAGCCCGGCTGTCGCTTACCATGGCTAGATCGACCTCAATTTTTCACAATCTGACCGGAGATCAACGATGACGCTATGCCCTTGCGGCTCCAAACTGGATTATGCCGAATGCTGCGGCCCTATCATCGATGGTGTGCCGGCGCCCACCGCCGAAGCCTTGATGCGTTCACGTTACACGGCTTTCGTACAACGGAAGCTGGATCATATCGAGCGTACCCACGCCCCGGAAATTAAGGAGGATTTCAATCGAGCGGAAGCCGAGCGCATGGCGGAAGAATGCGAGTGGCGCAGCCTGGAAATTCGCAATGCCACGGAAATCGGCGATACGGCGCAAGTCGAATTCACCATAAAATTTCGCCGCGACAAACAGGATTTGGTGCAAACCGAGTTAGCTAGTTTCCGCCGCGAAAACGGCGAGTGGCTGTATGTCAGCGGCGATCTCAATCCCAAAGTCACGCAGCGGGTAGTCAGCAAAGTGGGCCGTAACGACCCCTGTCCGTGCGGGTCGGGCAAAAAAGCCAAAAAATGCTGCGGTACCACGACTGAATTAGAGCAGGAATGACGCAGCGTTTTCACTGTACCGCGTGCGGCAAATGCTGTTATGGACAATTGCCACTGACAGTAAACGATGCGTTTAAGTATGCGGACCGCTTCCCATTAGCCATGGTCTGGACGCCGGTGCGGCAAGGCGGTAAAGACTTTACGATGGTGTCCCAGCTAGGAGCCACGATAAAACTGGCTAACAGGAAAGAATTAGCGGTATTGATTGTGCCGACTGCCTATATTCCGCCGTCGTTTCCGTGTCCGGCGCTGGCGGCCGATAATCTGTGCGGCATTCACACCGATAAACCCGCGCGTTGCCGAACCATGCCGTTTTATCCGTATCGGGACGAGCAATTTCAAGCCGAGCTATTAACGCCGCAACCTGGTTGGGCCTGCGATACTTCAGAGTCTGCGCCGTTGGTGTTTGCCGACAAAAAAATCGTGTTTCGCGAGGACTTTGATGCGGAACGCCAGGAACTGGAGGATCAGATTCCGCAGATTCGCCGCTATGCGGACTATATGTTGAAGTACACGCCGCAGTTGGTCGATAGTCTGGCCAAAGTGTCGCTTAAACCCAAAGGCGGACAAGTGGTGACCAGCCTGTCGTCATTTTTGACCGCGATTCGCCATCCCAATGCCCAGCAGATTGCTCAGCAGCAACTGCCGGTGTTGAACGGTTATGTAGAGAAAACTGCCTCCGAGCCAAGCCTGGCGGAATTCCATTGTCATTACCTCAGCGGGGCTAAAGAAATGCAGTATTTAGCCGGCCAAGCCAGATAACTATTCTTCGATTGCCGATTGTCACAACTCAGTGCATTTTGCTTTAGTGTTCCAAAACAAACCGCGCATTCAATTCCCGCAGAAACTGAAACGTGTCCAGGCAAGGCACACCGAATTGCAGGCAAATGTTGGGAACTTTGACTTTCTTGGTGTTCGGTGCAACCAAGGCTTCGTGGGTGACCACCGTTGCCCCAAGGGTTTTAGCTTTGGCGATGAGCCAGGGATCGGCTTTTGCTAAGAAGTTGTCGCGATTGCCGGGGTTATAGTCGCCGGCTGCGACACTTTGAACAATTTCGGAAAACACCGACTGGGTTTCGGTGTCGTCGTTGTTGATGAAGTGTTCTGATCGCGCCTTGGCCCATGCGGCTAGTTCGTCGTGACCGTCTTTAAGTTCCTTGCCTATCATCTGAACACTGGCGACCAAACCCGCTTGAAATTGCCGATCCAGCCAATCCCAATAAGCAGGACAGATGTCCATGCCGTAATAGAAATTCTTGGCTTGAATGTAGGTATTGGAATCGAGAAGATATTTCAAACGCCCAACTCCTTGGCAAAGGTGGCGATTTTGTCGGGTTTGATACCGCCCAATAACTGACTAGCTTCGCGGAGTAAAAGTTGACCGCTGAGAGCCTCACTGACGACCGCGCGGGAAAAACGCTGGCTAATCTGGGCTTTTTTGGTCCGGTAATAACCGGGGCCGCCGCTGTCGTCGCGATCCCGATAAGCCGCTTGCTGGGCGTTGATATAACGCTGGTATTCGTCCTGAGTTATGTAGTTTAAAGCCAGCGCGCGGCGCGCCAAGGTCCACGTGCTGACGTGGAAATGCGATTCCAAAGTCGCCAAATTGGACTGCCAGTTGTCCAGACCATGCCTCCATATGGTCTGAAATTCGGTGGCCGGGACTAAAAACTCGGCGGCTACCGCATTACAAAGAATCTCTTCTGCCCGATGGGTTTGCGTGCTAGCGTCGGAAATGCCAGACTGGCCGATCCAGATATGGCAGAGTTCGTGGACCAGGGTGAACAGCCGTGCGCCCAAGGCATCGGCATGGTTGACGAAAATGATCGGCGCGTAATTGTCAGCAATTGCAAAACCTCGAAACTCTTCGACGCGCAATGGTCGCGTGTAGTGGCCCACATCGCTTTGGCGCATCACCAACACCCCTACAGACTCGATACGGTTGACCAGATCGCGGTAATAATCTTCCCAGTTGCCGCGTTGCGGGTGATTGCCGACGCCGAGTTCGGTGCGAATGTCGCGCACGATGGCGGTTACCCCATCTTTGACGGCAAAGCGGCCAACGATAGGATTTGGACCGACAAGATGCTGTTGCAAATAGTCTTTGTACCATTCCTGGCGCTGTTGCATCAGCTTGATCAGATCGAGCAATTCCGCGCTGAGTCTCCGGTTGGTTTGGCCCTCGATCGTTCTTAAATCGGGAATAGGCAATTCGTCGATTGGAGGCTGGGCAAGGAACAAATAGCCGAATGGGATATGTGCCTTTTCGGCGTAAGTCATAGCCTGCTTAAAGGTCAAAGAGCGGTGGCCGGACTCCCATTCGCTGAGCTTGTCTAGGCTGACACCGCACTTCCGGGCAAATTCAGACACGGTGACGCCGGAGCGCTCGCGCGCCCAGGTCAGCATGGTCGTGTTGATGTTGGCGGTGGTCATAAGTCTATTTTTTCTTCCAACTAATCGATTATTAATGCATTTATACCAACTTGTCGATACCGAATGCTGCGATTCGTTTTGTATTGATGCCGCTGTGCCAACGCGGCGAGATTGGCAGGCCTCATTATAGGCAATACTTTGAACCTAAACGCATGAATTACAAATAGTAATTATTTCTTCATAATGAGATTGTCTGAGCTCTACTTGTTTGATCCACGGGCAATTAGCAAGTAGCCTCGATGGAATCGAGGTTTCGAAGGCCAGCTTCTTTTAATTGCCGATGTGGGTTTGATGGCCGGCAGGCCTACGCCCTCGATTCCACTAACGCTGCATCGAGGCTACAATGGCCCGACTTCAATCGACGCAATTTCATGGCGGATGGCACCTTTTTAAGTAAGGGGGCTTTGGCCGAACTTGCTCTATCAGAATGGCGCGGCGCGAAACTTTTCATTTGTTGTGTCAGAAAGTGGGTATGGCGCGTGACTAAAACAATGAAATAACACTTTAAAATCAAGCGCCCATGTTTCACTAATGGTGTCACTCGACACGGATTTCCCGCAATCTTCGCGCCAAAAAGCGCCGTTCCGGTTCCTGGCGTGTCAAAGTCAGGGCTTGCTCGTAAGCTGCGATCGCTTCGTCGGTTCTTCCCAGACGCCGGAACAAGTCAGCCCGCGCCGCGTGCGCCAGGTGATAATCGCTAAGGTCACCGTTCTGTAAAATCGCATCGATCAAAGCCAGCCCGGCCGCCGGTCCATCCCGCATTGCTATCGCCACGGCCCGGTTTAATTCGATCACCGGCGAAGCATCAATACGTAATAAGACTTCATAGAGCGCGACGATTTGCGGCCAATCCGTCGCGGCGGCATGGCTGGCGTTGGCATGCACTGCAGCGATGGCGGCTTGCACGGCGTACTGGCCATAGCGCTGTGATACCACGGCCCGCTGCACCAGTGCCGAGCCTTCCGCGATGCGTTCCCTGTCCCACAAACTGCGGTCTTGGTCGTCCAACAAAATCAGTTCGCCGTCGGCGCCGGTTCTGGCGGCGCGGCGGGATTCGTGCAGCAGCATCAACGCCAATAAGCCTTGGGCTTCCGGCTCCGGTAGTAATTCGACCAGTAAGCGTCCCAAGCGTATCGCTTCTTCCGATAAATCGTGCCGGGTTAGCGCGTTGCCGGACGAAGCGGAGTAGCCTTCGTTGAACACCAGATAAATTACCCGTAACACCGAATCGAGGCGTTGTGGGAGTTCTAATGGCGATGGCACCTGATAGGGGATGCGGGCGTCGCGGATCTTGGTTTTGGCGCGGACGATGCGTTGCGCCAGCGTCGGTGTCGGCGTCAGGAAGGCGCGGGCGATTTCCTCGGTCGCCAGGCCGCAAACTTCGCGTAGCGTCAATGCGACTTGGGCATCCGGGGACAGCGCTGGATGGCAACAGGTAAAGATCAGCCGCAGGCGGTCGTCTTCCAGGCCTTCGTCATCGGTGTCGTCCGTTTCGCTGGACGGATCGGCCAAAGTATCGGCATCTTCCAGCACGTCGAAGCGGGCTTGCCGGCGCATACCATCAATGGCCTTGAAGCGGCCGGCCGAGACCAGCCAGGCGCGCGGATTGGCCGGTACGCCGTCGCGCGGCCATTGTTCGAGCGCAGCCCGAAACGCATCGTGGAGCGCTTCCTCGGCCACATCGAAATCGCCGAGCAGTCGGATCAAGGTTGCCAGTACGTGGCGAGATTCGCTTTGGTAGATGGCGTCGATTCTCTCGCGCATCGCTGGTCAACCTTGTGCATTCAAGCTACGCATCACTTGATGCCAGCCGGCTTCGGCCTTGGCGCCGACATGTGTGAATACCGTTTGCAGCTGTTGCATTTGCGTGCCGGTCAGTTGTGCTTCCAATTCCGCGCCGGCCGGCGTTAAGCTGAGTTCGCGGACCCGCTTATCGTGCATGGCGGTGTCTATCATGACCAACTGCATGTCCATTAACTGCCGCAGCGGCGCGTTCAAGGCTTGTTTGCTGACGCTGAGCATGGCCAATAACGCGTTCACGGAAATCCGCGGATTGCGGCCGACGAAATACAAGATCCGGTGATGCACTCTCCCCAGTCCACGCTCAGCCAGGATGCGGTCTGGCTGTACGGTAAAGGCGCGATAGCCGAAGTAAAACTGTTCGATAGCCAAGCGCAACGCGGCTTCGCGCATGTCCGGCGTCTGTGTTGCATCAAGGGAAGGATTATTGATGTGAGTTAATTGGTCAAGCATGTTGACATTATAGGCAGGGAGCTATTAGCATGGCTATAGGTCAACTTTATTGACATTTATCAGCGCTCGCCATGAACTCATTTTTACTGCAACATCCTATCCGCTTTTCCACTCGTACCCAAGACCTGCATCCGTCGCCGATCCGCGAAATCCTGGCTGTTGTCGACCGACCCGGCATGATTTCCTTTGCCGGCGGCTTACCATCGTTGGAAAGTTTTCCGCAATTCAACCTGCAAGCCATGCCGCAGCACATGCTGCAATACGGCGCCAGCGAAGGCGAAGCGGAATTGCGCGAGCGGATTGCCGAAGACATGCAAAGCCTGGGCGTCGAATGTTCGGCTGAACAAGTGTTGATCTTGTCAGGGTCGCAGCAAGGCATCGATTTGGTCGCCAAGTTATTCATCGATCCCGGCACGCCGGTAGCCGTGGAAGCGCCAACTTATCTGGCGGCATTGCAGGTGTTTCGCTTTTTCGGCGCCCGTTTTGTGTCTTACGATGCCGGTGATCCCGGTCTGGATACTTTTAAGCGGGAAAAGCCGGCGTTTGCCTATGCGATACCCACGTTTCAGAACCCCAGCGGCCGCTGCCTGGATGCATCGGAACGTGCCGCCTTGGCCGCTGCCTGCGATGCAGCGAATATTCCTTTGTTCGAGGACGACCCTTACCGCGATCTGGTATACGACGACTGCGAGCGCACGCCGGTGTGTGCTCTGTTGCGGCACGCGCCGTGGATTTACCAGGGATCGTTTTCGAAAAGTCTGGCGCCGGGCTTGCGCCTGGGCTATCTGGTGGCGTCGCCGGAATTAATGCCTTTTTTGACCCGGCTGAAGCAGGCTGCCGATTTACACAGCAATCGCATCAGCCAATGGTTGGTGCTGCAACAGCTGAACGATCAAGATCGCAGCCAGCAGCTAGTGGAACTGGCCGGACATTATCGCCAGCGCCGCGATGCGTTTGAAGCCGCGCTACGCCGGCATTTTTCCGATCTGGCCGTTTGGCAAACGCCGCCCGGTGGCTTATTTTTCTGGCTGACGCTGAACCGTCAAATCGACACTCGCAAACTGTTGCCCAAGGCTATCGAAGCCGGCGTGGCCTTCATGCCCGGCGAACCTTTCCTACCGATGGATGTGCAGGCCTGCGGCCAGCTGCGTCTGAATTTCAGTCACGCCGACGCTGGACAGGCCGAGCTGGGCTTACGGATTTTGGCAGGTCTGGTTAGAGAGGTTGCTTGAGTTAGCGTTGCAGCCGCGCCAAATTATGCAGGCCTACGGTGGGCGCGGCGCCGAAGGTCTTACGAAATTCGTGGCTGAAATGGGCGGAATCGGAAAACCCGCTGGAATGGGCGGCGGTCGTGAAGTTGTGGCCCTTGATCACTTGTTGTATGGCCTGTCGCATTCTGTTCCAGCTGCGATAACGGCGAAACGGCACGCCGATCTGCTGGCTGAACAGATGTTGTAGCCGGGACGCGGATAACCCCACGTTTGCGGCCAGCGTAATCACCGAAGTCAGGTCGTCGCCTTGCGTGAATAAAAATTCGACGATTTGGCTGATGCGTGGGTCTAAGCTGTCGGCTTGAGACCGGCGTTTCGAAAAATCCAGCAAATCGGCTAAGGGCTGCGCGCTCCAATGCGGATCGTAACGAGCCTCGTACAGATCGCGCATGAAGGCGATTTCACCGCCGTAACCCACCAAAGCGCCGTTGACCGAGCGGGTGTTGCGGGTCAAGGGCAGTAGTGCTTCGACGCCGGCAATGGTCGGTTCGATGTAAAACACCGCCAGCGGATCGCCGCCCACATCCAGCTCGTGCCACACACCGGCCGGAATCACCGCAGTACGGCAAGACAGCCAATCGCTACCCGCTATTTTCAAACGAAACTTGCCATACAGTCCGGCCAGAAACACCGGGGCACCGTGTTGATGGTTGGCGTTGTAATACAGCGGGCCGCAAAAAAACGTGCGGCCGTCGCTGATGTCCCACAGCGCGTCGAACGGATTGGCGATTACCGCAGCACGTTCATACAAGCGAGAGGTATCGGTCATTGTTTATGCTCCTTGTGGCGTCCGGCCAGTCTAGTCAACGCGCTTGCGCTTGGCAACGGGGTTCGGGCGTTTGCCCTTGGCGGCATTCGATAACCTGGACTAAGTCCCTTTTAAAACGAGGATAAACATGAGCAATCAAAAATTTCCACCCGAACCCATGGCAAACGTCTTTTTGCTGGCGTTTGCGATATTGTGTCTGGCGATAGCCTTGAGCATTGCCTGGGTGTTAGGCATCACGCTGTTTTTTCCCGACGGTGTGCTGGCCGGTCATCTGGTCGAGCGCGCCGACATCATCCGCGCCCACATCGATTACTTGATGATGGCCCAGTTTCTGTTCATTTTCTTTTTATTGTTTCGACAGTATGCGGTCACGCCGCCGATATGGGTGGTGAGCGCCTGTTGCTTTGGGGCGTTTTTCAACCCGTTGTCATTTTTATTGAGAGGCTTGGCGGCGAAGCCAGATGCCACGGCTTTACCGGTCGAACCGCACTTCCCGATTCAGGCCGGCATCAGTTTTACATTGACGACGGTCGGTTTTCTAACCGCGACGATTTTGGTGGCTAGGGCGGCCTGGCTATCGAGATTGGATCGACACTGATGCAAAACTATCGTTAGCTCATGGGGGATGGCCCAAGGCTAGGTTGACAAAGTCCACAAATAGACTTATTTTAAAATAAAGTTTAGATAAGTTGTTTGGAGGGTTTATGTTGTCAACCGCTCATGCGCAATTACCCGCCGATAGCGCCATGGTGGCGGGCGCAGCTTTGCGTACCTTTTTCAATATCGCCGACATCTGGCGGCTGAATGTCGAACAGGCCATGGTGTTGCTGGGATTGGATTCGCGCAGCACTTATTTTAAATGGAAGAAAAACCCGGAAAGCGCCAGTCTTAACGCCGATAAACTGGAAAGGCTGTCTTATATCTTTGGGATTTACAAAGCCTTGCAGATTTTACTGCCCAAAGCCGAAGCGGCGGACGGCTGGTTGCACCAAGCCAATCAGGCCGCGCTGTTTTCCGGGCAAACCGCGTTGCAACGCATGCTGTCCGGCCGAGTGGCGGATTTATATGTGGTGCGCCAGTATCTGGATGCGCAGTGCGGTTGGGCCTAATGTTGCCTGCCAAAATCAGTCGGATAGACTGGCGACCCTGCTGGCGCTTGGTGCCCAGCCGGTTTCCGCCGGCAGGTTTGTTCGACAGAGTCGCAGACCCGGCTGACCTGGACGTGGTGTTTGCCATCGAAGCGCTGACTAACGACCGTTTGCGCGACGAAGCCGGTGAAATCAGCTTAGTCGCCGCGGCGGACCGGATTGCAGGGCCGGGGACTACGCCCATCATGGCGGCGTTCACTCACCTCAATCCAGAAGGCAGCCGGTTTTGCGACGGCAGTTATGGCGTGTATTACGCCGCCAAGGACATCGATACCGCGATAGCTGAGACCTGTTTTCATCGCAGCCGGTTTCTGGCTGCGACCCAACAGGCACCGATTGACATCGACATGCGCAGTTATGCATCAGATTTGAATGCCGATTTGCACGACATTCGCGGCCGGCAAACCGAATTGCCGGAAATTTACGATGCCGACACCGGCAATTATGCTGCCGCGCAGGCTTTGGCCCGGCAGTTGCGAGCGGACGGCGCGGACGGGATCGTCTATTCCAGCGTGCGGGCGGTGGGCGGCGAATGTGTGGCGGTGTTTAAACCGCGCTTGCTGGCGCCGGTCAAACAAGGCGCGCATTATTGTTATGTGTGGGACGGCCGGCAAATCAGCGCGGTTTATAAAAAAGAACTTTACCATCCCGGTGTGTAACGGATAGCCATGCTTGATTTGCCAGCACCCAGCCGGGAAAACGATTTTTACGAAACCCATATCCAATTGTTAGTGGACAGCTATCGGCGTTTATTGGGTAGACCGCTATTAGAAGAATCTTCAGCTTTGTCGCTTGGTCAGCAAGCCTATCAAGCTGATTTTGTTTTGCTGTCGCATAACACCGACGCCGATCCTGTATTCAATTACGCCAACCAAACCGCGCAGAATTTATTCGAGCTACCTTGGCCGGAATTCATCGGCATGCCTTCGCGTTTCTCGGCGGAACCGGTGAACCGCGAGGAGCGCGAACGTTTGCTGAATCAAGTCGCCAGCCAGGGTTATATCGACCATTATTCCGGGGTGCGTATCGCCAAATCCGGCAAGCGCTTTTTGATCGAGCGGGCTGTGGTGTGGAATGTTTATGATAGCGCGCAACGCTATGTCGGTCAGGCGGCTTGTTTTAGCGACTGGCGCTTGTTACCCTGAGCCCGTCCATTCCGATCAACTCATTGTCTGCGAGAAATTTATGCTGAAAACATCCTTAAAACGTGGCGGCCGCTTATGCTGCGGCTTGTTGCTGACACTGGCCGGCGTGGCGCAGGCCGATGAAGTGGGTTGCGTGACCACCGCGTGGAAACTGATCGGCGCCAATCACAAGGTTTGCGTTGATGTGTTCGAAGATCCGAAAATCCCCAATGTGATTTGCCATATCAGTCAAGCGAGATCCGGCGGGATTTCCGGCGGCTTGGGTCTGTCGGAAGATCCGTCGGAATTTTCCTTGGCTTGCCGGCAAATCGGCCCGATCACATTGCCGGCTAAACTGGGCTCCGAAGAAACCGTGTTTTCGGAAAGCACCTCGCTGTTTTTCAAGTCCACCAACATTACCCGTTTGTGGGATGCCAAGCACAACACCCTGGTTTATCTGGCGATTAGCCGGCGAGTGATCGAAGGCGCGCCGGCCAATAGCGTATCGACTGTGCCGATTATGCCGTGGGGTAGATAGGGCGTTGATTAACGCTACCCGATGTCCAAAGGCTGGTCGGCAACGGGTTTAATCCATTTCAATAAGGCCTCGTAAAGCGTGGCCGGCAGAATCGGTTTGCCGATGAAGTCGTTCATGCCAGCCGCCAGGCAGTGTTGATGATCGCCGTGCATCACGTTGGCGGTCATCGCAATGATCGGCAGGTCGCGGCAAGCCGGGATTTGCCGCAACAGCCGGGTCGCTTGATAGCCGTCCATGACCGGCATCTGTACATCCATCAGCACGCAGTCGTAGTCGTTATGCCGTAACTTATCTAAGGCCAGTTCGCCGTTTTCGGCAATATCCACCTGTAATTGCGCTTGTTCCAACAGCTCGATGGCGACGATGCGATTGATTTCGTTATCTTCCACCAGCAACACCCGTCGCCCATGCAGTCGCGCCAATTTACCGATGTCTAAGCTGGCGTGGTGACGGCGAATTTGGAAATTGCGGATGGTGTTAAGATCGGTAGCCCCCAGCAGCACGTTAAAGGTAAAGGTGGAACCTATGCCGGGTTCGCTGCTGACTTCTATACTGCCGTCCATCTGCTCTATCAATTGTTTAGAGATGATCAAGCCCAAGCCGGTGCCGCCGTAGTTGCGGGTTACGCTGCTGTCGCCTTGGCTAAAGGCCTGGAACAGCTTGGTTTGCTGTTCGGCGGTGATGCCGATGCCGGTGTCGCTGATCGCAAATTGCAGACGCACCGAGTGAGCGTCGCGGCTGATTTCGCTGAAGCTGACCACTACCTCGCCGTGTTCGGTAAACTTGATGGCGTTGCCGATCAGATTAATTAAAACCTGCCGCAGCCGTTGCGGGTCGCCGATTACCGCATGATACTCCGGCCCGGCCGGCGGCCTGATGAGTTGAATCCCCTTGTTGGCGCTCAGTTGCAGCATCGTGGAAAACACATGCTCCAGCATTTCTTCCAGCAAAAAAGGGATGGTCTCCATCTGCATCTTGCCGGCTTCCATTTTGGAGAAATCCAGAATGTCGCCGATCAGCGTCATCAAGGAATGCGCGGACGACTCCACCCGTTTCAGATACTCGCGCTGTTTAAAGCTCAGTTCGCTATTCAGGCACAGTTCCACCAAGCCGACAATTGCGTTCATCGGCGTGCGAATTTCATGGCTCATATTGGCTAGAAACTGGCCCTTGGCCTGATTGGCGGACTCCGCATCCCGTTTGGCAAGCTCAAGCTCCTGCGTGCGGCTTCGCACCTGGCTTTCCAAATCGGTCTCGTGCGCCTGGATTTGTGCCAGCATATTATTAAAGGCTTCGGCCAAATCGCTGATTTCGTCGTTACCGGAATAATCCGAGCGCCGGCTGTAATCGTGATCTTTTTCAATTTGCCGCGCGGTATTGGCCAATTTCAACAACGGGCCTAAAAACGAACGCTGCAAGCGCTGCACATACAAGGCCACTACACTCAAGGCGATCAAGATAATACCGGTGTTAATCAGGGTATTGAACAGCAAGGAGTGGTAGGAGCGTTTCAGATCGGCAACCAAGGTAATGTGGCCGACAATCTGTTTATTTTTATGCAAAATCGGCTGCGTGATCTGCCGAGTTTTCGACAGCCAGGTTGGCCACCAGCCATGCCAATTGGT
Source organism: Methylomonas sp. 11b (assembly GCF_000515215.1). Taxonomy (NCBI): domain Bacteria; kingdom Pseudomonadati; phylum Pseudomonadota; class Gammaproteobacteria; order Methylococcales; family Methylococcaceae; genus Methylomonas; species Methylomonas sp. 11b. Next base: position 3,109,836 of record NZ_KI911557.1, on the reverse strand, counting down.
GGCGGGTTTTTCATAACGGACCAGCGTGACGCCGCTGGGGGTTTGGATTTGCCCGGCGATGATGTCCGGATCGTGGGCCAGCGCGTCCAGTACTTCCTGGGCGGTTTGATTATCGTCGAACAACAAGGCAAAACTGCTGTTTTGGCCGATCATATTGGCGGTCAAGGTCAGTTTCTGGCCGATGGTCTGCTGTAAAGCCGAATATTCGCGAATCGACAGCGATACCGTCGCCACCATCAGGCTTAACATGACCATCACTCGCAGGATTTTACCGAGCTTGCGGCTGATGGAAATGCGAGGATCTGTTGACGCTGTCATTCTATTATTTCGGCCATCCGCAGTAATTTCGAACTCAGCTTTAAATCGGCTGATTTCACCGCCGCTAAATTTACCACCAGTTTTAACCTGTTGTCGCGTAACGTAAATTGCACCATACCCCCGTGGTTAGCGAAGTTTTCTACGTCGCCGACCAACAACACATGATGTTGTCTAGCTTGCTCGGTCAAAACCGGCGTTAACCCGGCCAAGTCGCTTAGAAATAAGATGCTGCATTGGGCGATGTCGGGGGCGTCGGCTAGATTGACATGAACCGCACTGCCGTTGATTTGCTGGCCTTCCAACACCGGCAGATAGGCGCGTAACAAGCTGTGACCGTGCAAACAAATCGTCACCGGCTTGGTCGTCGGCCATTGCGCCAATTCTGCAAAATGGAACAAATAGGCAGTCTTTAATTGAAACTCGCGGCTTTGGCTATTTTCCTCCGCGTGCGCGAAACCGGCGAACCAAACGCAGACACTGAGTAGCAAAAGGGTGTGCAGACGCATTGGCGCAATCAACCGTCTTAAAAATGCCAGGATATTTGCGCCAGATAGCCGCGTTGAATCTGGCTGGCGACCGGTATGTAAAGCACGTCGCTGAATTCAGGATGTTGATCATCCAGCAGATTTTGCCCGCTTATCGATAACTCCAGATTTTTGTGCGGATGCCAGCCCAGCCGCAAGTCCAGTGAGATATAGGCCGGAATGCTGCGTCTATCGATATACAGTTCATCGACGTACCGTGCCCAGGCATCCAGTTCGATTTCGCTGGTCAGGTTGTACAAAGAGCGCAGCGAAACATTGTGTTGCGGATTGAAATGTTCTTCGGTGAGCGGATCGCGAAACCAGGGCTGGTTTTTATCGTAATTGACCGAGAATTGGTTGGCGCTGTAAGACGCTTGCAGGCGCCAATCGTGGTTTACCCGATAATTGACAGCCAATTCCAGGCCGTAACTGTCCACCTGCCGGTAATTGGCCACGGTGGCCTGCTTGATATTGCCGAATATCGGGTCGTTATAGGTGACGCCTGTGAATTTGGTGCCTTGCATCCGGTCGTAGATGTTGTAAAACAAGGCGCTATCGACATCCAGATTATTGGAGATTTGCCAGCGCCAACCCAATTCGTAGGCCAGCAGATTTTCGGTCAGCATGTCCGGATTGGCTTTGGCTTCGAAAAAACGGTTGGTGTTCGGGATTTGTTTGAACAAACGAATGCTGTGTTGGGCCCGATTCGGCAACACCACGGCTCGCGACACCGCCGCCCACACGCTGTGTTGTTTGTTGGGCGTCCACAGTAGCCGGGCGTTGGGTTCGGTTTCCCAGCCGGTGAAGGTGAAATGCTCCACCCGGTTGCCCAGCGTCAGGGTCAGATCGTCGGTCAAGCCGATTTGATCTTGTAGAAACACGCCGACATTATATTGAGTGAGTTGATTCGGCTCGAAACCCAGGGTGAGCGTATTGTCGAAACTATCGTCGATGTTTTGGTAATTCAAACCCCACATCAGCTTATGGTTTTCGATGGCCGGCAGGGTGTGTTGAAAATCCAGATCGTAATGCGAGCGGCTCATCCGATTCACCGCCAATTGCCATTCGGTTTGGGTAAACGCCATATTCAGTCGCCAGTCGTGGCCGCTGTCGGTGCGATGAGACCAATTGCCCTGCAAACTGCCGGTCACGCCGTCCCGACCAAAGTCGTCGTTTTGCCACAGCGGTGCTGTCGTTGAGGTTTTACCGATATAGTAGCCGCCCAACCGGTAGCGGGAGACGTTGGCTTCCACCATCAGTTTGTCCTGGGCGCTGAGTTGGCTGTCCAGGCGAAAATTGGCGGTTTCGGTATCGCCGGTGTCGTGGGTGTCTTGCCTGCCGGCCAGATCGATGCTGGCGTCGCGCACCATCGTACTGATCGTGCCGCGCAGAAAGGTGGATTCGGATAATCTCTGGCCGTAACGAATCCCGCCGAAGCCGCGTTCCTCGGTGCCACCGCCGGCATTAAGCAAACCGCCCTGAGTATCGCGAGCCGAACGGGTGATGATGTTGATGGTGCCGTTCACGGCATTCGCGCCCCACAAACTGCCACTGGGGCCGCGCAACACTTCGATGCGTTCTATATCCGGCAGCGACGGATTTTGCTGGCCCCAATAGACCCCGCTGATCAGCGGATCATAAATGCTGCGGCCGTCTATCATCACTTGCAGCTTGTTGGCATATAGATCGTTAAAACCGCGCGCGCTGACCGCCCAATTCCAGGCGTTGATTTTAGCCACATTCATACCAGGCACCATGCGCAGAACTTCCGGCAAGCTGGTGGCGCCGGAGCGGCGGATGTCCTCCGAAGTGATGACGAATGCCGCGGCCGGGCTGTCCTTGACCGTTTGTTCCTGCCGGGCCAGGCTGGATACTTCCAGCTCGGTAAGTTCCTCCCAACTTAGCGGCAGCAATTCGTTGGTCGCTTCGATGTCCGCCGGATTGCCTTGAGCAAGTACGTTCATATGCACCAGGCAAAGCCCGCTGCATAAGTAGGCGAATTTACGCAGGTAACGGTTAATCAGCATGACAATAAGCGTTTGGAGAGGCAAGGTTGCCGCTATTATAAAAGCCTTGACCGTTAACTGGGCAAATCAGTTGATAACATGCCTTATGAATGGAAAGACATTGCAAACTCCCCAACCTGTCTGGGCTTTAGTAAAAGCCCCCTCTCCTCGCGGGAGAGGGCTGGGGTGAGGGGGTGAAAACTAAATAAACTGTTGTTTTATATCTAATAATAACGTTGTCCCTTTTTACGAGATGCTCAGGTGGAAGGGAGTTTGGCTATTGATTCTTAGCGCTGTAGAACCATGCTTAAAGCAAGGCTGCCACTGCTGCGCATTCCGCGCTAGTCAACTCAAACTCGAAAATAGCCAAATCCTCATGGATATGTTCGGCGGATGTGGTGCCGGTTAAAGGCACGATGCCAATCTGCGTTAAATAGCGGAAGAATATTTGCGCCGGGCCGCGCCGGTATTTTTCCGCCAAGGCTTTCACAGCCGAGTCAGCCAGTATTTTGGGGTTGGCCGTCAGCGTCCAAAAGCTCTGATAGACGATTTGCTGTTGCCGGCAAAACGCCCGCAGCTGTTTATCGTAGCCGGTATCGGCATAAAACCGGTTTTGCAACACGGCGGGTTTAACTGTGGCGTTGTCGTACAAAAACTCGAACAAGGCCGGATCGTAGCAATTGCTGATGCCCAGCTGCCGCGCACCGCCGCTTTGCTGGATGGCTTCCAACGCTTGCCAAACTTCGAGCAACTGTCCGCGATCCGCCAGCGGTGAATGCAGCACCAAGCCATCCAGATAATCGGTTTGCAGATTTTTTAACGAAACCTGGAAGGATTGCGCGACTTGTTCGGGCAGACTGGCCTTGGCATCGTAAGGAATGCGCAGCGGATCGTGGCCGTTTAAGGGCGTGAATTTGGTTTGTAAATAAAGATCGGAGCGCTGCAAACCCAATCCGCGGCAAGCGGCCAGCACACCTTCGCCAACCCCGGCCTCGTGATAATGCTTGGGCTGGCAAGCCGTGTCGATACCGCGAAACCCTAGCATTATGGCCTGTTCCACTAATGCGGCGGTCCGCTCCTGCTTCCAGGCCGTCCCGTAAATAATGCCCGGCATACGTACCCCGGCGGCGGAGAGAATAAAGTCGTTGTCACTCATCACAGCTCCAGAAAAAGCCTTGATCTTCGGCGATCGCGGCCTGGGCGTCAATTGTTGGGCGCTTGATATTCGGCTGAGTTCGGCCAGGAGAAGTCATTAGCGCTTTTCAGATAGAGCGGTTTGAATGGTGATGTGTTGGTAGCGGCTTAAATTCCTAAGGCAATAAAAGCGCAACAAGAAACATACCACCTCCAAAGAGTGGAAGCCATGTTTTACACCAACGAAGTAACTTGCTAAGACTGATAATTTTGTTAGAAAACGGCCAAGAATTAGATTTACCGAATGTTTCACTAAACTCTGTATGCCATCTATTAGGATTAGCTTCTGCGTATTTGATACGCTCGTCGTGCCATTCACCAAGTATCTTGCAACCAATCAAATTAATACCAAGTAAAAGGAGGATCAATGCAATTGATCCTTTTGCCCAATGATTTGTAAGGATTTTGTCTACAGAGCCAAATACAGCCCAGTTTGCTGCGATCAGCGCTATTGACAAATTAAAGCTACTATCCGTCAGTCTGCCCGTCCAATAATTATATTCCTCCCGCAATACCTTGAGAGCCTCGTCTGGAGTCGTATATAACATGCCTGTAGGTGGCTGTATCGTGTTTTTGGGCTTTGTTAGTGTGCCTCTAATCCTCCGGATTAGTTGTTTATTTTTATTCATACTTTTATCACTATTCTTATTGCCCAGAAACGCCACATGGTCTCAGCGTTATTTAGTAGGACCTCGAACAGGGCCACGACCGCCGCCGCCGCCATGATCTTTGCTGGGTTGACGTCGAGGCTCACCGGGTGAGGGTACGGGGGGCTTGCTAGGACCTTTACCACCGTCTTGATTTTTGATGTCTACTTCTCTTAATAAGGAAAGCCATTTCTGTATTGGCTTTAGATGTTCTAGGGATCTTTGTTTTATCATTTAAATTCACTCAATAGTTTTAGATGTCAGTCGTTGATCGATATATTGATTTTAACTGAAAAACAGCTGATTATTAATGACTGCTTTCGGACATACTGACTGGCCGGTTAGGGTGTGCGCCGTGCAAAGGCGGCGCTTTACCAGTGGGTGAGAGACCCACCCGGCTAAATCGCTCCGGCCGGAAGCAATCGGAGCAGTCATGGAGGTAACGAAGTGGCTGGAGCCTCCGATGTAAAGAGATCGCTTTAGGCGATTCAGCGAGTGTGCAGGCCGTAATGTGAGTGAACACCGAGCAAGCCTCGAAAAGGTCGATGCGCAGGCCGACCCGACAACCCTTTCGGGGAAGGCTGATACGGCTGGGAAATCGAGCGAAGAGTATTTCCAGTCGCTGCGCCGGGGCAGTGGTGACAGCATGTACACAAGGTAAGCGCACGCAACACGGGAAGCCCTGTGGCGTGGCCAGCGATGACCAACCGGATGCCCGTGAGGGACAGGCCGGGCGCTGCAGGGTGGCGGAGAGGCTTGTAGTACCGAGGAAGCCGGGTAATGCTGGTGGAGGGAAGGTGCCTTAGTTCAAAATCAACGCAATAAGTGGAAAAGGACAGGAGATTGGGCAACCTATCAACTCCGTTAAGCGTTCAGAAACTACAGATGGCGTTACACGCAAAAGCGAAGGCTGAAACTGACTATCGCTTCTATGCGCTGTACGACAAGCTATACCGAGAAGACATCTTGGCGCATGCCTATGCCTGCTGCCGCGCCAACAAGGGTGCACCGGGTGTGGATGGTCAGAGCTTTGCGGATATAGAAGCGTATGGCGTGGAGCGGTGGCTTGGTGAACTGGCGCTTGCGCTCAGAGAGGAAACTTATCGACCAGATCCCATCAGACGAGTCTACATCCCCAAGCCGAATGGCAAACTGAGGCCGCTAGGTCTATCGACGCTACGAGACCGGGTCTGTATGACGGCAGCCATGCTGGTAATAGAACCGATCTTCGAAGCCGATCTGCCGGACGAGCAGTATGCTTACCGTTCGGGCCGCAATGCTCAACAGGCGGTGATCGAGGTGAAGGATCATCTCTATCACGGTCACCCGGATGTCGTCGATGCCGACCTTGCAGATTACTTTGGGACAATACCCCATGCCGAGCTACTCAAGTCGGTAGCACGCCGGATTGTGGATCGGCGTGTGCTGCATCTGATCACGATGTGGCTGGAATGTCCGGTAGAGGAAACCGATAAGCGAGGACGGACGAAGCGCACAACCGAGGCCAAAGATCATCGGTGTGGTATTCCACAGGGATCGCCTATCTCACCGCTGCTGTCGAATTTGTACATGCGACGGTTTGTGCTGGCGTGGAAGAAACTGGGCCTGGAACAGCGGCTCGGCAGTCGGATTGTCACCTATGCCGATGACCTAGTGATCTTGTGCCGACGAGGTAAAGCCGAAGAAGCATTGCAATGGATGCGCAAGGTCATGGGGCAAATCAAGCTGACGGTAAACGAGGATAAAACGCGAGTCTGTAATGTGTTGGAAGATGAGTTCGACTTTCTGGGTTACACATTTGGCCTGCAGTATCGGCCGCAAAACGGTAAGGTCTATTTGGGCTTCCGGCCATCGAAGAAAAGCATCAGGCGCATGGTCGAAAAGATCCATGCCTTGACGGCCTATTCAATGGCGTGGCATGACACCACGTTGCTGATCTATAAATTGAATCGCATGCTACGCGGTTGGGCAAACTATTTTAAGGTAGGAACCTTCAATCGCGCCTATCGTGCGCTGGATAATTACACGGCAGCGCGGTTGCGTCGGTGGTTACGCAACAAGTATAAGGTAAGAAAGCGATCAGGCGGAGGCTATCCACTTCCGTACCTCTATCAGACTCTTGGTTTGATACGCCTAAGCCGCTTGGGGTGTGACGAACCGTGGGCGAACGCGTGATATTTTGTCCGAGAGCCGGATGCGGGAAATCTGCCAGTCCGGTTCGATGAGCGGGGTGTGGAAACGGGGTTAAGGCAAGGCTATTAGGACACCGTCAAACGAAAGGGACGGCAACAGCAAGCCAAATCTAATGCTACCGCGCCACATCTCGACTCTACCGATTTTGTTGGTTCGGTTCTGAAAGAAGTCAGTTCGGCACATAGCCGGTTCACAAGGTCTTCCCCTTAACATCCAATAGCTCGTGAACATCTATGGTTCACGAGTAGCCAATCAAGAAAATTCGGATCGAATGGAATTCTGGGTAAGAAAGCTTAAGAGGTGGTATATCCCGGTGCTGTTTTATAATGCCTTTTTGAAGTATCGGCTAATCCCGAAACAGCCATGAAAAAAATCATCCAGAAAATTTCCGCCGCGATCTCCGAATCGACCTTACCGGAAAAAGCCAGGGCGCACTATGCCGCCGGGCGCTATAAGGAGGCGAGCGATTTATTCAAGGAATTGTTAAAACAATCGAACGACGCCGAAACCCAACGTTGCTTGGCCGATTGCTATTTGCAAAGAGCCTGGGCGATGGCCGGCAAGGGCATGTTCAAGGAAGCCTGCGTGCTTTGGGAGAATTACGCGGCTCAGGCGCAAATGCCGCTGCAAGCACAGCATGTTTACGTGCTATGGCTGATGGCCGGCAAAAACGAGCGCAAAGCCTATGCGGCGCTGGATGGCTTCAACGCGCGGCAGTTGGATGAAGAGTTTCCGACGCTTTCGGTATATCTGGGAGCGTTGCTTGTTTCCGGTAGTACCGAACTATTGCCGCATTTGCCCAAGGATTCCGCCCTGCTCAAACATTGGGAATGGGTAGTCGCAGCGCTCGCGGCATATCGTAACGGCGAGCGGGAACGTGGCGAGCAGGCTCTGAAACAACTGCCGTTCCGTTCGGCGTTTCGCGATTTGCGTACCCTGCTGAAAGCGCAACTGCTGGCTGTTGCGGACAACGAGCAAGCGCCGGCTCTGTTAGCCAAGATCCCCGACGAATCGCCCTATCAACCGCTGGCTAAGGCCTGCTTGGCTTACCGACAATCCGGCGCGGACTTCGTCGCCAGCTTGTCGGGCCTGGAGCACAATCAACGCCGCATCGTTGCTCAGGCCAAAGGTCTCAGCGTCCGCCAAGCTCAGTTACTGGAAACGCTGATCAAGCACAGCGGCGAGTTGGACGCCAAAACTCGCTTTAATCTGGTTTTGCAATATCGCGACGTATTCGGCGTCGATGCCGCGCAAGCCTATTGCTTGGGAGCGCTGGCCGAGTATCCGGGCGGCGAAAAAGACTACTTCAAACACTTCGCCAGCAAGGACCCGTTCGAGGAAAACCGCGTGCAGGCCTTATTGCACGAGCAAGCCGAAAACAGCTACGACGCCGGTTTTTTTTGGCAGCGCTGCATCGATATACTGAAACAAGACCGGCCGGCCAACGACCGAAAAATTGCGTTGATCCTCAGGCATATGGCCGACAAGGCCTATTCCGCCGAAGCGGCGGCTATGTTGGCCGACGGCCTGGAATACGACCCGGACGACCGGCAAAGTTACCTGAAGCTGCTAACGATTTATCAGGAACAGCGGCCAAACATGGCTCAGTACGCATACTGGTTGGAGCGCGGTCTGCAACGTTTCCCCAACGATAGCGATTTGCTGGTGCGGGCGGCCAAATCCGCTGCGGCCAGAAAAGCCTTTAAAAAAGCTGCGGCGTATGCCAAAGCTTTGTTGCAGATCGATCCAGTGAATACTTTGGCTAAACACTTGTTGTTTGCGAATCACATGGCCCATGCCCGCCGCTTGGTGAAAGCCGAGAAATTTCATTTAGTGGAAAAGGAAATTCAAGCGGCCGAACAATTGACCATCGATAAAAGTCTGCGCCGCCAGGCTGAACTGTTGCGCGGTTTTTACCTGTGGCAGGCCGAGGACAAAGCCCAGGGCTTGCAACGTATCGTCGATACTTTGGCTACTTTGCATGACGATCCGGTCAACATGCATTTTCAGGCGCAGATCGAAGCCGGTCTATTGGAGCTGCCGACGCAGGGGATTAGCCGCGCGCTGCCGGCGTTTAAGGACTATCTGCTGTCAGCCCCGCAATTGCAGCGGCTGATCGCGTCGCTCGATTATTACGATGAGCAATTGGACGATAGAAGCTTGTTGTTCAAAGCCTTGGATAAAGTCAAAGCGCCGCTGAAAAAGTCGGTGGAATGGCTGTTGGAGCACGAAGCGTTATTGTTATCCTGGTGCCAGGCTTTGGAGGCCATCGGTCATTTCGAGCTATTGAAGCACTGCGCCAAAGCAGCTCAGGCCCGCCGGCACGCGCCAGCCTGGATGTATTACCGGACGTTGGCCGAATGCCAAGGCGATGCCAGCCACTTGGACTTCATGAGCTTATACCGCTTGAAAATCGCCTTGGAAGACGCGCGGGTGGATAACGACAATAAGACTGCCGGGTTGATCGAGCGCCTGCTTGAGCGGGCCAGCGGCGCTCCCGAGCCGCTCGAAGATGAAGCTGAGGACTTCGACCAGCCGCCCATCAGCGACGATCCGATAGAGGATTTGTTCGGCCCCATTCCGGATGCCATGTTCAAGCGCATCGAAAAGAAAATCGAGGAAATCATACGCAAGCGCGGCCCCGATTTTTTCACCGCCCAAATTATGCGTGAATATGGCGAACAGCTCGGCCAGCAACGGCTGGCGATCTTGTTTATGAACCAGGATTTCCTTTGGTCGGTGGCTATACTCGCCGGCGCGGAGGAACTTAAGATCGAGATCGGCGTCGGTTTCGACGACATCCTCGCGCGTTTCGAGCATAACTCCCCGCAATATTCATTGCCTTTCAATTGAGTACCGATGATTTCACCGTACCGTATTCTGGGTGTGTCCGAACAGGCCGCCGACGCCGACATCAAACAAGCCTATTTGCAGCGGGTCAAGGACAATCCGCCCGACCGCGATCCCGCGCGCTTTCGGCAGATTCAAGATGCCTACGATGCGATCAAGGACGAAGACTGCCGCCTGCGCCACGCACTATTTCATGTTCCCAGCGTCCAATTCGATGCGCTGCTAGAGCAAGCCTTTAGCCGAGACGATGCCATTGGGCCGATGGCTGCGGACGACTTTTTAAAACTGTTGAGCACGATTTCCATCGAAAAACCGCTCGCCAAACTCGCTAAAACGCCATCATGACCACGGAAACCCCGCAAGACGAATTGCTGGCAGCCTTGCAGCACTATCTACAGGAAACCGATTTTGCCCATTTGACCTCGGTCGACCAACCGGATTTGACCGCGTTATTCAGCGATCTGGCCGGCCTGAAAACCGAAGTCAAGGCCGAGTCGCGGCAATTCAAGGCCACGCTGGACAGCTTGAGCGATGCCGTCGAAACCTTGAAAGCCGACAACCAAGCTCTGGCTGGCGAACTGGCGAAAGCCAACGAACGCCTGCAACAACAACGCCGAGACGTCGAGCGGGCTATGCTGCTGGAATGGCTGGATATTTACGACCGGCTCGATGCCGGCTATCGGGCCTTGCAAAATTATCGGCCGGTCGATGGTTTGTTCCGGCATTCCAAACAGCAGGACGTGCGCTTCGTCGCCAGCATTGGCGAAGGCCAGGAAATCACCTTGAAGCGCCTGGAACAAATGCTGCAACGCCGGTGGGTGTTTGCCATCGATTGCGTCGGAAAGCCGTTCGATGCGCAAACGATGACGACCATCGCCGTCGGCAACGATCCTACGCAGGAAAACGCCGTCGTTCTCGAAGAACTGCGCAAGGGCTTTTTAATCGAAGATCAGGTACTGCGTTTGGCGGAAGTCAAGGTCAATAAACTTTAAGTATTCAGGGAACGCATATGAATGACATCATCATCGGTATCGATCTAGGGACCACCAATTCAGAAGTAGCTATCGTCGAAAACGGCAAAGTCACTGTGATCGCCGACAACGGCAACAAGATCTTGCCGTCTTTCGTCGGACTCGACGATAACGGCGAGATTCTGGTCGGCACCAGCGCACGCAACCAATATCTGATTTACCCGGAGCGCACGGTCAAGTCGATTAAACGCTTGATGGGGCAGGATACGCGAGTCACGATGGCCGGTCAGTCGTACACGCCGCAGGAAATTTCCGCGATCATTCTGAAACGCTTGAAAGGCATTGCCGAACAGTACGTCGGTCGGTCGATCTCCAAGGCGGTTATTACCGTACCGGCCTATTTTTCCGACGCCCAGCGCCAGGCCATCCGCGAAGCCGGGGAAATCGCCGGGCTGGAAGTGGTGCGGATGATCAACGAACCGACTGCGGCGGCCTTGGTGTACGGTGCCGGCCAGGACGAAGCCAAGCGCATGCTGGTCTACGACTTGGGCGGTGGCACCTTCGACGTGTCGGTGGTCAACGTGCAGAGCGGTGTCGTCGAGGTGCTGGCCAGCCATGGCGATAATCATCTGGGCGGCGACGATTTCGACCAGTTGATCGTCGATCGCATCCTGGCGCATATTCGCGAGCAATTCGGTATCGAAGTCGAGCCGCACGGCAAGGCGATGGCGCGCATCGTGCGGGCGGCGGAACAGGCGAAACTGGTCTTGTCCGACGAGCCGTTTGCGACGATAGAGGAAGAATATTTGCTGGAACGCCAAGGCACGCCGCTGCATTTGACGATGGAGTTGGCGCGCTCGGACTACGAAGACCTGATCGCGGACCATATCAACGCCACCATGGACGCGATCCACATTGCGCTGAAGGGTGCCAAGCTCACCGCGTCCGACATCGACGAAATCATTCTGGTCGGCGGATCGACGCGCACGCCGTGTATCCGCGAGCGCCTTTTCGATGAATTCGGTTTCGAACCGCACGGCGAAGTCGATCCCGATCTTTGCGTGGCGATGGGCGCAGCGATGCAGGCGGCGATGATCAACGGCGAGGACATCGGCACGGTATTGGTCGACGTAACGCCGTATACCTTCGGCACCTGCGCGGTCGGTTATCTGGACGGCCTGCCGTATCCCTATCAGTTCGTGCCCATCATTCATAAAAACAGCGTGTTGCCGGTACGCAAGGCGGAAGCTTTCGAGACCTATCACGACAATCAACGCGAAGTGAATGTGCGGATTTTTCAAGGCGAGGACCCGGATGCGCTGAACAACGTCGAAATCGGCGAATTTTTGGTCGAAGGTTTGTTGGATGTGCCGGCCGGCAATATCATCACCTTGACGCTGGACCTGGATTTGAACGGCATCTTGCACGTCTCGGCGCGGGAAAAAGCCTCCGGCAAAGAAAAGGCCATCACCATCAATAACGCGATTTCCCGCTTCGATAGCGGAGAACTCAGTAGCGCCAAACAGCGTATCGACGGCTTGTTCGGCGAAACTGCTGGTGAAGCTGAAAAGGTAGCGGACAGTCCTGCTGTCGCCGCTGCCCGTCACGCGATCAAGAAAGCCGAAGCGCTGTTCGAAACCGTCTCCGCCGAAGACAAGGAAGACATGGTCGATTTAATCGAAACCATCTCGACTTGTCTGGAAAACGGCGACGAGGCCGGGCTAAGCGTGCCGGTCGAGCGCTTGAACGACATCATCTACTACCTGGAATCGTGATACAGCGCTGCCCGGCCTGCAATGCCCGGCTCGGGGCGGCCACGCTCTGCCCACGTTGCGGTGCCGAGCTGAAGCAAATTGTTCGGAGCGAACGAGTAGCTCAGCAGTGGCTGAGCGTGTCCTTACAAAGCGCGGAGGCCGGCCGGTTGGATTTGGCGGTGCCGGCCGTGTTGCGCTCCTTGAGTTTCAAGCAAACCCCAGCCGCCAAGCTGCTTAGAGGCTTTTTGGTTCAGCGCCTATATCGGACGCTTTATGATACTGTAGCGCAGCAACGCTGGCCGGAAGCGCGCGATATTCTAGGCCATTTACAAATGTTGGAAGGTCAGAACGAAACCTTACGCCGGTTTGACGAGATGATAGGCCATCTGTCGGTTAAATCGGCGGCAAATTCCAGTAGTGATTAGCGGTGCGTGTTGCGGCCGGGCCTCGCTAAGCTAACGTGCCTTGCGTTTAACTTTCGGTAGATCACCATGAAAAAACTCCTGCTTACCCTGCTGGCTATCCTGCTGATCATTGAGGAATGGTTGTGGGATTTTCTGTCGGCCTGCGGTCATTATTTGGCTTTGCTGCTCAGGCTGGAAAGCGTCGAGCGCTGGTTGGCGCAAACCTCGCCGGCCATGGCTTTGCTGGCATTTACAATTCCGGTGCTGATTGTTACGCCTATTAATCTGGCAGCTTTGTCTTTGCTGTTGCACGGCTTGTTGTTGCAGGGCATTTTGCTGGAAGTGTTCGCCAAGTTGCTGGGTACTTTGCTGGTGGCGCGGGTGTTTAAATTGACCAAACCGCAGTTACTGACCTTCGGGATTATCGCTTTTGTTTATCACACTGTGATGGGTTGGCTGCAATGGGCGCATGCCAAGATTGTCGATACCGAGATTTACCGTTGGTCGCGACAGGTAAAAGCGCAGGTGAAGGCGAAAGTTAAAGCGTGGTTGGGTTAAATTCTCGGGAGATATGAATCGCTCCTAGTCCGGATTGGCCCCGGTCAGCGCTTGCCGTTGTTTGAACAGCACGTAGCCGCAGACTATCAGCGCAGCGATCATCAATATCGCCCCCAGCAACTGGGATAGTTTTGCCAGAGTATGATCCTGCGCCAACAGGCCGGATTCTGTCAGCAAATATTCCCAATCGTGAAAACCGTATGGTGCGGAATGGCCGAAATTGCCGCCTAACAAGGGTAGTTGTCCGGCGCGCGCGTCATTGATATAAGGCGCAATATCCAGAAAATTCTCGCCCACCCACCATAAACACAAGCCGGCCCCGAAAGGATCGCGGGTTTTTAGCAATAAGGTCAGCATGCAAATTGCCGGCATCAGGAGTTGTCCCAGTGTGCCGCCCAGCGAGGTGATAAATTGCCCGAAGGGCCGGAAAATTACATGGCCGGCTTCGTGAAACGGCAGATTGACCAGGTGCAGAAACGATTCGCCGACCGCATTGCTGGCCAAGCCCGGGGTAATCAGCAACCAGCTCCACAGTAAAAATCCTGGTAATAATAGGCAGCGGCCAACAAAGATGGCTTCGTTGTCTGCATAAATGTCGTTGCCGAATACCGTGTCCGCCGGCGGCTCGATGTGAATCACAACTTGAGGCCTATCTGTAGCCGGCGAGCTTGAGATACCGTGGTATTTGTAATATTTGGCAAAGACGATGCCGCAGTGCCGGCAGGTATCTGTGGCGGGCGGCACGTCCCGATTACACTTGGGGCATGGCTTCATTTTTGGCTCCAGGCTTGAGGGTAAGGATGGGTATAGATTCTGCGGTTAAACCTTAGCAGTTGGGCCGGGATTTTTTTCATTCCGGCAACATTTTATTTGTGTGTTAAGCGGATTACCGGACAAGCGAGATTTTGAGGTTACTCATGTTGGAACTGATATTTTCCAGGGCCGAACCAGCCGACGCGGAGCAACTGGTGGCATTGATCAATTCAGCGTATCGCGGCGAATCCAGCCGGCAGGGCTGGACCACCGAAGCCGATTTGCTGGACGGCCGGCGTACCGATGCCGCGGATATTCTGGATTTAATCGCCGGGGCGGAGTCGATGATTATGCAGTGCCGGCGGCAGAACGAATTGCTGGGCTCGGTGCATTTACAAAAGGTCGATCAGCAGGTGCAGATCGGCATGTTGGCGGTCGCGCCGGCTATGCAAGGCCTGGGGATAGGCAAGCGTTTGTTGGCGGCGGCGGAAGCGGAGGCCATGCAAGCCTGGCGGGTTAAACATTTGGTGATGGCGGTGATCCCTTGTCGGACCGAGCTAATGGCGTTTTACAAACGGCGCGGCTATCAGCGCACCGGGACTATTAAGGCGTTTCCGGTTAATCCGGCATTGTGGCAACCTAAAGTGGCCGGTTTGTCTTTGGAATTATTGGAGAAGCATCTCTAAGCGGTTGCGCCCGGCTTGATGCCTTTGATGGTAAATTTAGCGCGATCAATTACTTGCGCTGTTCACCGTGGCAACGACTTGATTGCCGTTTCCAAGATAATCAAGTGAGTCGAAACTCAACATCCGGGATAAAGCAATGCCCCGGCCGTGCAGGTCGGTTGCGCGCTCCGGCGAGAAGGTCAGGAAATTCGAAGGATCGAAGCCCTGGCCCTGATCTTTAATCGTAAAGGTGGTGCGGGTTGGTTCTCTGACAATTTTAACCACCACGAATTTATCTTCATATTCAGGCTGATTGAGCCGGCGTTCGATTTCTTCACGCCAACGGCCCTGGCTAACCAATTCGGTTTTTTCTTGATAGCTGATGCCGAGATTACCGTGTTCGACAGAATTTAGCAGCAACTCGGAAAGTCCGGTGGCGACTTTTTCCGGGTTGCATGACAAGTCGGCAAGCAGCGTGGTCAAACCTTTGATTTCATTTAAGGTCCGGAAGCCAAATTCCGCTTTGCGCAGCAAGCTTAGCGCTACTCGCTTATTGGTAATCCGGGTTTTCAGCGCTTTGTGGCGACGGCTGTCATCAATAGCTGACGCCACAAAAGCCAGTAGAACTTTTTCGTCGTAAGGTTTGGTCAAATAATGATAAACCCCGGCATTGATGCCTTCCACAATGGCGTCCCGCGACGAAATTCCGGTCTGAAAAATCACCGGCAGCTCGGCAAACCGCGGATCGCCTTTGATTTTGGCCAACAATTCCATGCCATCCATCTGCGGCATATCCCGATCAGTCACGACGATATCGAAGGGTTGTTCGCTGCCGTTAAGTAATTGCCAGGCCTCTAAACCGTTGCTGGCGGATTGAACCAGGTAACCGTCTGACTCCAAGAATTTGCGGAGTATTTCCCGCATAAGTTTCATGTCATCGACGATCAATACCTTAGCTTTAAAGTCATGGTCAGAAAATTTCAACGCCAATTCTCCTAAAGGCAGCGGTTAAAGTAAGTTGACGAGAAAATTAACCTAGTGGCTTAAATGATGCTATCCGCGTTTGGGCAAATAAACAACTGTATCGATTTTGCGGACTATCGTTGAGTGATTGGTTTGGCGGGGCTTAGCGATGAATAATTGTTTTGCAATTGTTTGGTTGCGCGGCATTCGACTGAAGCAGCTTGCAAATCAGTTGCGTTTTTATGCTCCCTACTGGAAGCGCTATCGCATGATTTTACCTCTCAATCGGGCCATTGCGCCGACCAACTGCTGTGGCTGGTTTAGCCCGTTTCGGTTTCCTTATCTTCGTCGGTGGACATATCGGAAATTTCCTTTAAACGGGCAACGGCCTTGAAGTTGACGCTGCCTTCCGGGTACTGGCCTTCCGCGTTGATGGTGCCGGCTTCTTGTCCGGTCAGCAGGCTCAACGCTTCATCGACGCTGGATACTGTGTAAATGGCAAATAGGCCCTGCTCGACCGCGTCTACTACTTGCTGTTTCAGCATCAAATTGCGTTTGTTGGATGCCGGGATGATCACGGCTTGTTTACCAGTCAATCCGCGCGCGGCGCAGAGCTCGAAAAAGCCTTCGATTTTTTCGTTGACGCCGCCGATGGCTTGCACTTCGCCGTATTGATTGATAGAGCCGGTCATCGCGAAGCCTTGTTGAATCGGCGTACGCGTCAGTGCGGAAATCAGGCAGCACAGCTCGGCCAGCGAGGCGCTGTCGCCGTCGATGTGGCCGTAAGACTGTTCCATCGCAATGCTGGCGGAGATGGCCAACGGAAATTGCTGAGCGTAACAGTGCCCAAGGTAACCGCTCAAAATCATCACGCCCTTGGAATGGATGGGTTGGCCCAGTTCCACTTCGCGTTCGATGTCGACAATGCCTCTGGAGCCGGGATGCACGGTGGCGGTGATCCGCGCTGGCGCGCCGAAGCTGCTGCCGCCAATGTCCATCACTGTTAAGCCGTTGACCTTGCCGATGGCTTCGCCGTCGGTGTCGATCAGAATGGTGCCTTCCAGCATTTCTTCCAGGATCGCTTCGGCGATGCGGCCGTTGCGCTGTTCGCGAGCAGATAGCGCTAGTTCGATTTCGGCCTTATCGATGTTAGCTGCGTTGGTTTGGCTGGCCAACAAATTGGCCTCGGCGATGATCTCCAGGCAGCTGTTGACGTGAGCAGACAGGCGCTGCTGGTTTTCCGCCAGCCGGCAACTGTACTCGATCAAGCGTAGCAAAGCCGCATCGGTCAAGGCTTTGGCGCCGGAGTCGGTGGCGTGGCGTTTTAGCAATGTCACAAATTGGCCGACATTGTCCGGGCTGCGTTTGATGTGATCATCAAAGTCGGCCAACACCCGGAACATCTCGTTGAATTCGCTATCCAGCTCTTCCAAAAGATAATAAATATCGCGCGAGCCAACCAAAATGACTTTGACGTTAAGCGGAATCACGCCGGGTTTCAGCGTGATGGTGTTGATGCCCAGCTCGGAATAAGGCGACTCGATTTCGATGCGGCCGGCTTGCAGCGCCCGTTTCAGGCCTTCCCAAACGAAAGGGTAGGTCAGGACTTTTTCCGCATCTAAGATCAGGTAGCCGCCGTTGGCGCGATGTAAGGAGCCGGGGCAAATGCGCCGGTAACTGGTCACCAAGGTGCCTTGGTCGCTGATGTACTCAATGCGGCCGAACAGGTTTTGATAGATCGGATGCGGTTCGTAAATCACTGGCGCGCCGTTGCCGTCGTGTTTGCAATCTACGAGGATATTGGGCAGATATTGCTCGATTAGCGCCAAGCGCTTGGCGATGATCTCCCGGCTATCCTGGCTGCGGCTGGGCATCAGCAACTCGCCGATGGTGTTGCTTAGGCTTTTTTCGATCTCCGCCAGATAAGTAATCACGTCATCGACGTTTTGGTATTTGTGGTTCAGCTCGGCCAGCAGCGGCTCCAAGGCTTGCTTGATGGTGTCGTTGTCTAGCTGGCGTGTTTCTTCCACCAGCGTGCGCCGCCACTGCGGCAGTTCCAGCAATACGTCGCCGAGAAATTCTTCCAATTCTTCAGTGTGTTGATGAAAGGCATCGCGTTCGGCTTGCGGCAGCAAGGTGAATTGGTCTTCGTCCAGTGCCTTGTCGTTGCGGATGGGTAGAAAAGTGATGGTATCGCTGTCGCGGTAAAGCGCTACGCTCATCTCGCGCGCTTTGCCGTCTACCAGGTCAATGGCGGCGTTGTAACGCTGGTTAAAGCGGCGCTCTATCGCCGTCTTTTTTTGTTGGTAACTAGGGCTTTCGAAGGCGGCCGGAAAGGTGGCCAGCACGTCGTCGATCAGCTTTTCGATGTCCTTGGCAAAACTGTGCCCTTCGCCGGACGGCAGTTCGATAGCCACCGGCTCGCGCTGATTCTCGAAGTTATCGACGTAAGCATAAGACAGCGGCGATTCTTGCTGTTCGGCATAGGTGCTTAAATAATGGCTGACCATGGACAAGCGGCCGGTACCGGGATCGCCCATCACGAAGATGTTGTAGCCCGGCGCCTTCATTGCAATGCCAAAGGCCAGAGCCGATTGGGCGCGAGTTTGGCCGAGGATGGCGTTGGGTTGTTCGGTTGGCGCTGCGCTGGGCAAATCAATCGCCAGCTTCAAGGCCGAGACCGGCAATTTCAATTGTTCAAGCATGATGCGGGTTATTTGCTGTTAGGCATCGACAGCATGTGGCTCATGCGTTCGGCTTTGGTTTTCAGATATTCAAGATTGTCTTGATGAATGCGGGTTTCGATAGCGATACGGTTGTTAACCTTAATTCCCAGCTTGGTCAGTTCGTCGATTTTCAATGGATTGTTGGTGATCAGTTCGATAGAGCGGACTTGCAGGCTATTCAAAATCAGTGCGGCAATGTCGTATTGGCGTTCGTCGGCCAGGTGGCCAAGCTTGATGTTGGCATCGACGGTATCCAGGCCTTGGTCTTGCAGATTGTAAGCCTGGAGTTTTTTCAGCAAGCCGATGCCGCGTCCCTCCTGGCGCAGATAAATCAAGACCCCGCAGCCGGCAGTGTTGATCAAATCCAGGGCCATATCCAGCTGTTCGCCGCAATCGCAGCGCCGTGAGCCCAGCACATCGCCGGTAAAACACTCTGAATGGATGCGTACCGGCACGTCTTCCTTGCCGGCTACTTCGCCTTTGACGAAGGCTACATGTTCTTTTTTATCGAGGCTGTTGCTGTAGTAGTGCAGAATGAATTCGCCGTGTTTGGTGGGAATCCGGGTTTGAACTTTATCTTCTATGCTTGCTTTCACTGCTGTGGAAATCCTCAATCTGCGGCATTAAGCGGCAAGTGCCCGCGACTGTTTGTTGACAGCAGCGATGGCGACTGGCCTGGAGCCTTTCGTAATTGCTGAGTAGGCAACGATTACGAAAGGCTCCAGGCCTGTATGTTTGGCTTTGCGACGATACCGGGTTTTGTCGGCGAAAATCTGCGCTTTGTTGAACTGATGGGCGAATTTCGCCACCGGGTTTTTGCAGGGCTTGGCTTGCAAGTCCTTGCTGGGGTTTTGTTTTCTCATGCTTTTTTCTCCGCAAGCTATTAAAATAACGTTTTATTTGAACATAGAATGCCTGTGAAATTCCAGAAAGACTTTGATGTGATCGTAGTGGGCGGTGGTCACGCCGGCACTGAGGCAGCCTTGGCTGCTGCTCGTTCTGGTGCGCAAACTCTGTTGTTATCGCAAAACATTGAGACCTTAGGGCAGATGAGTTGCAATCCGGCAATAGGCGGGATAGGCAAAGGGCATCTGGTCAAGGAAGTGGACGCGCTGGGTGGCATTATGGCGCAGGCCATCGATAAAGGCGGTATCCAGTTCCGTATCCTCAATGCTAGCAAAGGCCCGGCGGTACGGGCGACCCGGGCGCAGGCGGACCGGATGCTTTACAAGCAAGCGGTGCGCACTGCGCTGGAAAATCAGCCCAATCTGGCTTTATTTCAGCAAACCGTTTCCGATTTGCTGGTGGAAGGCGAACGCGTGGTGGGTGTAAAAACCCAGATGGGTCTGGAGTTTAATGCTCGAGCCGTGGTGTTGACTGCCGGTACCTTCTTGGCTGGCCGTATTCATATCGGTCTGGAAAATTACAGCGGTGGCCGCGCCGGCGATGCTGCTTCGATTGCGTTAGCCGAACGCTTGCGGGAACTGCCCTTCCGCATCGGTCGTTTGAAAACCGGCACGCCGGCCCGCATCGACGGCCGCACTATAGATTACAGCAAATTGCAGGAACAACACGGCGACACGCCGTTGCCTGTGTTTTCGTTCATGGGTAGCCGCGAGCAGCATCCGCGGCAAATCTGTTGCCACATCACCCGAACCAACGAACAAACCCACGACATCATTCGTTCCGGTTTGGATCGGTCGCCTATGTATTCCGGCATTATCGAAGGTGTTGGCCCGCGTTACTGTCCGTCGATTGAAGACAAAGTCGTGCGCTTTGCGGACCGCGATTCGCACCAAATTTTTGTCGAACCGGAAGGCTTGACCACCAATGAAGTGTATCCCAACGGCATTTCCACCAGTTTGCCGTTCGACATTCAATATCGCTTCATCCGCACCATGCTCGGTTTCGAGAATGCGGAAATTGTTCGTCCCGGTTATGCCATCGAATACGATTTCTTCGATCCACGCGATCTGAAAACGTCTTTAGAAACTAAGCATATGAACGGTTTGTTCTTCGCCGGCCAGATCAACGGCACTACCGGTTACGAAGAAGCCGCCGCCCAAGGTTTGATTGCAGGCTTAAACGCGGCGCGTCTGGCTAAGGGCTTGGAAAGCTGGTGCCCCGGTCGCGACGAAGCCTACATTGGCGTGATGATCGACGATCTGATCACGCGCGGCACTGCCGAGCCGTACCGCATGTTTACCAGTCGCGCCGAATACCGCTTACAACTGCGCGAAGACAATGCCGATTTGCGTTTGACCGAACAAGGCCGGGAGCTGGGTCTGGTTGATGATGCCCGCTGGCAGCGCTTTGAAGAAAAGCGCGAAGCCATTGCTAATCTGCAAGGTAAGCTGGCCAAAAAGTGGATACGCACCGAATCCGACGAAGCTGCTTTGGCCGAGGAATTGTGGGGTAAAAAACTGTTGAAAGAAGCCAGTCTGATGGAAATGCTGCGTCGCCCGGAAGTGGATGTCGAGAGTCTGCTGCGATTCAGCGACGAAACCGAAGTGGATGAGCAAGTGGCCGAACAGGTAGCGATACAAGCCAAGTACGCCGGCTACATTGATCGCCAGCAAACTGAAATCAACCGTACCTTGCGTTACGAGCATTTGAAACTGCCGGACAATGTTGATTACAGCCTAGTGTCCGGTCTATCTAACGAAGTCAGCGAAAAATTGAAAAAGCAGCGACCGGAAACCTTGGGCCAAGCCTCGCGGATTCCTGGCATTACCCCTGCAGCGATTTCCTTGTTGTTGGTGCATCTGAAAAAGAAAAGCGCTTGATGGATGCTTGTCGCGATAAGCTGGAGCTCGGCCTAAAAGCGCTCGGGCTGGATATCGGTGAGCACGGTAACGATGCGTTATTGCGCTTTATCAAGTTGATTGCCAAATGGAACAAAGCCTATAACCTGACGGCGGTGCGCGATCCGCTGGAAATGGTCAGTCTGCACATCCTGGATAGCTTGGCGATTCTGCCGTATCTTCACGGTTCGCGCGTCGCGGACATAGGTACCGGTGCCGGTTTGCCGGGCATTCCGTTGGCGATTTGTCGGCCAGATTGCCATTTCACCTTGGTCGATTCCAACTCCAAGAAAACCCGCTTTGTACAGCAGGCCGTGCTGGAGTTGAAGTTGAAAAATGTCGTGATAGTGCATAGCCGCGCTGAACTGCTGCAACCGGCTGAGTTGTATTCCACGGTTATTTGCCGAGCCTTTGCCAGCATGCCCGATATCCTGCAACTCACCGGTCATTTGCTGGCTGACGATGGCGTACTGCTGGCGATGAAAGGTCAGCAGCCCGAGCAAGAGCTGATAGACTTGGCCGCAACATACAGCGTGATTCCGCTGATGGTGCCCGGCATAGACGCCGAACGCTGCCTGATTCGACTGGAGAACCCCAAGCATGGCTAAGATTATTGCGATTACCAACCAAAAAGGCGGAGTCGGCAAAACCACCACCAGCGTCAATCTGGCGGCGGCTTTGGCGGCAACTAAGCGCAAGGTGTTGTTAATCGACCTGGACCCGCAAGGCAATGCGGCTATGGGTTGCGGGGTGAATAAGGAAGAAATCGAATATTCCAGCTGTGAGTTACTGCTGGAAGAAGTGCCGGTTTCCGAGATTGTCGTGAAAAATAAGCAGCTGGGTTTTGATTTGATCCCAGGGAACGCCGATCTGACCGCAGCCGAAGTGCAGTTGATGAGTGCGCAGCATCGCGAGCGCCGCCTGGCCGATGCTTTACTGACGATAAAAGATCAATACGATTACATCTTGATCGACTGTCCGCCGTCTTTGAATATGCTGACCTTGAACGCGATGGTGGCTGCTAATAGCGTGTTGATTCCCATGCAGTGCGAATATTATTCGCTGGAAGGCTTGTCTTCATTGATGTCGACCTTACGCAGCATCCGCGATAGCGTCAATCCGGGTTTGTATCTGGAAGGCATATTGCGAACCATGGTGGATAGTCGCAGTCGCTTGGGTAAGGATGTTTCCGATCAGTTAATCGAATATTTTGGCGACAAAGTTTTCCGAACTACCATTCCCAGAAACATTCGTCTGGCTGAGGCGCCCAGCCATGGCGTGCCGGTGTTGGCTTACGATAAATCCTCGCGCGGCGCGATGGCATACATCGCGTTGGCGGGTGAAATGATCAGAAAAGAAAAAGCGGCAAAAAAATGATGCAAAAAAAACGCGGTTTAGGGCGAGGTTTGAGCGAATTGCTGGGCGACGTTAGCGCGCCGGTGCCCGAAAAATCTCAAGACTCGCAAAGTTTGCCCATCGAGTTCCTACAGCGCGGCAAGTATCAGCCACGCAAGGACATGGACCCGGATAAGCTGAAGGAGTTGTCCGATTCGATTGCTGCGCAAGGCATCATCCAACCGATCATTGTCCGCAAAATAGACGGCGAGAAATATGAAATCATCGCCGGTGAACGCCGTTGGCGGGCGGCGCAATTAGCCGAGTTGCAGGATGTGCCGGTGCTGATCAAGGATTTGGATGATCGTTCGGTGATGGCGATAGCCTTGATCGAAAACATTCAGCGCGAGGATTTGAATGCGTTGGAAGAAGCCGAGGCACTGCATCGTTTGCAGGACGAGTTCGAGCTCACCCATCAGCAGATCGCTACGGCGGTAGGCAAGTCGCGTACGACGATCACCAATTTGTTACGCTTGCTGGAGCTTGCTGGTGAAGTGAAAGGCATGTTGGGCAAGGGCTTGTTGGAAATGGGGCATGCTCGAGCATTGCTGGGGCTGGACGAAGCCAAACAAGTCGAAATTGCCAACAAAGCCGTCAAACACGGTTTGACTGTCAGGGCGGTAGAAAAGTTGGTGCGCGAACAGCATGAAGATAAGCCGGCGGCAGTGAAAAAAATCGACCCGGATACCTTGCGGTTGCAGCGGGACTTGAGTGAAAGAACCGGCGCCAAGGTGGAAATCAATCATCAGAGCAGTGGCAAAGGCAAATTGATTTTTACATACACCAGTTTGGAAGAGCTGGAAGGCATCATAAAAAAAATCAATTGAGTGCTTCGATACTGGCAAATGTCGTATTTCGGCCATGGTACGGCGCTTTGTCGGATTTGCTACAATATCGATTTGGACAATATTTCAGAAAATCAGTGTGTTACGAAATGGCATGTGTATTGCTGTAAGCGTTGGGATTGAAAGTTCGATATAAAGCCTCTGTGCTTGCTGTTGATCGAGTGTTGGGCAGGGATAGTCTAGCCAAATCAACAAGGTGGCAATGCCAATTGGTTCCTGCCGGACGTGCTTACCTTGCTTTAGAAGTGCTGGCTGGATATAATCGCCCAGCTCAAGACGAAAGGGGAAGTGAATGACAGCTAGAAATGATTTTTCTACTGTCAGAAAAGTAGTTTTTGGACAAGTCCTGATGGCTGCATTGGTGGCGTCGGGATTTTTGTTGATAGGCGGTTGGAAAAGTGCAGTATCTCCGTTATTTGGAGGATTCGTGGCTTTGCTGCCTAATCTGTATTTTGCCTACAAAATCTATCTTGCCAAGGATTTGGGCGCGCAGGGTATCGTTAATGCATTTTATGCAGGCGAAACGGTTAAGTTAATTTTGACGGTAGCCCTGTTTTCTATCGTGTTACAGATTCCCTCTGTTGATTTCTTAACGCTGATGGTGGGTTACATCGCAGTGTTGTCGGTTTTTTGGTTTGCGCTGTTTTTGTGGCGTGATTAGTTTTTTTGCGAGGACAAATGAGTACTGAAGGTGGCGCAACAGGTTATATAGTCCATCACTTGACACCATTGTCGGTGGGTGAGGGATTTTGGACATTGCATCTGGATACCTTGTTTTTCTCCGCGTTTTTAGGCGGATTGTTCATTCTGTTCTTCAAAACGGTGGCGGAAAGAGCGACATCCGGGGTGCCTGGCTTGGCGCAAAATATTGCGGAAACCTTGGTAGAGTTCGTCGATACCCAAGTTAAGGACAGTTTCCACGGTCGCAGTCCTTTGATCGCGCCGCTATCGTTGACAATCTTCTGCTGGGTGTTCATGTGGAACGCCATGGACATGTTGCCGGTGGATTTGTTGCCGATGATAGGCAGCTTGATGGGCATGGAATACATGCGTGTGGTGCCGAGTACCGATTTGAACGGTACCTTTGCCTTGTCGATCAGCGTATTTTTCCTGATCTTCTTTTACAGCATCAAGGTTAAGGGATTGATGGGGTTCGCCAAGGAAATGACTTGCACGCCTTTCGGTCCGAAAATGATGCCGTTCAATCTGCTGCTGAAAACAGTGGAAGAATTGGCGAAACCCATCTCGCTGGGTCTGCGGTTATTCGGTAACTTGTATGCCGGTGAGTTGGTATTTATCCTGATCGCGTTGCTACCGCCTATCGTTCAGCCATTGCTGGGCTTTCCTTGGGCTGTATTTCATATTCTGGTTATTACTCTGCAAGCCTTCATATTCATGGTGTTAACCATCGTGTATTTGAGCTTGGCCCACGAAGATCATTAATAGTTTTATTTTCAACTTTCATATCAATATTTAGGAGACACTATGGAACTCGCATCATTAATTGCCAACGTACAAGGCTTCACCGTTATCGCAGTTGGCATCATTTTGGGCTTGGGCGCAATCGGTACTGCTATCGGCTTTGGTCTGCTGGGTGGTAAATTCCTGGAAGGCGCTGCTCGTCAACCTGAGTTGGTTCCTATGTTGCAGGTCAAAATGTTCATCATCGCCGGTTTGCTTGACGCGGTAACCATGATCGGTGTTGGTCTGGCGCTGATGTTGACCTTCGCAAACCCATTCCTTTCAGCCGTTCAATCTGTCGCAGGTTAATTAGCAATTATCGGATCAAGTTGAATGGGTTAGTCCCTGTTCGCATACCGATAGAATGACAACGGCATTACGAGGAAAGCATCAATGAGCATCAATGCTACTCTGATCGGGCAGATGATAACTTTCACACTTCTGGTTTGGTTTACCATGAAGTATGTCTGGCCACCGATCATTGCCGCTCTGGAAGAGCGCAAAACCAAAATTTCCGAAGGTTTGGCCGCGGCCGAGAAAGGCCAGGAAGAAATTAAATTGGCCGAGAAAAAAGCCAAGAGCCTGCTGAAGGAAGCCAAAGAACAATCGGCGGAAATCGTCAGCGCAGCGCAGAAACGCGCCAATCAGCTGGTTGAAGAGTCGAAAGATCAAGCCAAAAAAGAAGGCGAGCGTTTGCTTGAAGCAGCAAAAGCCCAGATAGAGCAGGAAATGCTGCAAGCCAAAGAGAGCTTGCGTAAAGAAGTATCCTCACTGGCTTTGCGTGCAGCTGAACAGATTTTGAAAGAAGAAATCGACAAAGCCAAGCATCAAGACATTCTCAGCAAAGCAGCGGATCAATTGGGTTAAGCAATGGCTGAATTATCGACATTAGCAAGACCTTACGCGGAAGCGGCTTTCAAGCGCGCCAAGGAAACGGGGTCGTCCAAGCAATGGTCCGATTCGTTGACGTTTTTGTCTTTGGTCATTCAGGATGAGGCATTGGCTAACATTGTCAAAAATCCTCGGGTTGGCAAACAGCATACAGCACAGTTGATTCTGGATATATGCCAGGATCAGATACAAGACGAAGCCAAGAATCTTCTGAAAGTGTTGATAGAAAATGACAAGCTGCCCTTATTGCCGCAAATTTCGGTGATGTTCGAGCAGTACAAAGCGGATGATGAAGGCTACGTCAATGTTGATTTATACAGTGCGTACTCGCTAACAAAAGCCGAGCAAGGCAAATATGTCGCCATGCTGGAAAAGCTTTTGCATAAAAAGGTCAATGCATCCGTTTCTGTCGATAAATCGTTAATTGGGGGCATCCTCGCTAAAGCGGGCGACAAAGTCATCGACGGTTCTATCAAAGGCCAGCTTCATCAATTAGCTAAAAGACTTTAAGAGTTAGAGCGGGAAAATAAAATGCAATTAAATCCATCAGAAATAAGTGATCTGATCAAAAAGAAGATCGAGAACTTCGACGCCCATATTGAGGCACATACCGAAGGCACCGTAGTCAGTGTCACCGACGGTATTGTTCGGGTTCACGGTCTGTCGGAAGCAATGCAAGGCGAAATGCTGGAATTCCCTGGCGGCTCTTACGGCATGGCTTTGAACCTGGAAAGAGACTCGGTCGGTGTGGTAATGCTCGGTGCTTACCAACATATTACCGAAGGCGATACCGTTAAATGTACCGGTAGAATTCTGGAAGTGCCGGTTGGTGAAGCCTTGCTGGGCCGAGTGGTCGATGCCTTGGGTAACCCAATCGACGGCAAAGGCGCTATCGAAACTAAATTAAGCTCGCCTATCGAAAAAATTGCTCCAGGCGTTATCGCCAGACAATCGGTAGATCAACCGGTGCAAATCGGTTTGAAAGCGATTGACTCGATGATTCCAGTTGGTCGCGGCCAACGTGAGTTGATCATCGGGGACCGACAAACCGGTAAAACAGCCATTGCGATTGATGCGATCATCAATCAAAAAGGTACCGGCATCAAATGTATCTATGTGGCTATCGGCCAAAAACGTTCTTCTATTGCCAACGTGGTTCGCAAACTGGAAGAGCACGGCGCGATGGAGCACACTATCATCGTGGTCGCTTCGGCTTCTGAATCGGCGGCGCTGCAATTTATTGCACCCTACACCGGTTGCTCGATGGGCGAATATTTCCGCGATATCGGCGAAGATGCACTGATCATTTATGACGATTTGACCAAGCAAGCTTGGGCGTATCGCCAAATTTCCTTGCTGTTGCGTCGTCCGCCAGGTCGTGAAGCGTATCCAGGTGACGTGTTCTACATTCACTCGCGCTTGCTGGAACGTGCGGCTCGGATCAACGCGGTTGAAGTAGAAAAATTGACCAACGGTAAAGTGAAAGGCAAAACCGGTTCATTGACTGCGTTGCCGATTATCGAAACGCAAGGCGGCGACGTGTCGGCTTTCGTTCCGACCAACGTAATTTCCATCACCGATGGCCAGATATTCCTGGAAACCGGTCTGTTCAACTCAGGTATTCGTCCAGCGGTTAACGCCGGTCTGTCGGTATCCCGGGTTGGTGGCGCGGCACAAACCAAGATTATCAAAAAGTTGGGTGGCGGTATTCGTCTGGATTTGGCGCAGTTCCGCGAGTTGGCGGCGTTTGCTCAGTTCGCTTCCGATTTGGACGAAAGCACCCGCAAGCAAATCGAGCGCGGACAACGCGTTACCGAACTGATGAAACAAAATCAATACGCGCCGATGTCGGTTGCGGATATGAGTGTTTCCTTGTATGCGGCTAACGCTGGTTTCCTGGATAGCCTGGAAGTTAAAAAAGTACGCGATTTCGAAGCGGCCTTGCTGGACTTCATGCATGCTGACGAGTCAGCTTTGATGGCTAAAATTAACGAGAAAGGCGACTATAACGACGAAATTCAAAAAGGCATTCACAGTGCCATTGAACGTTTCGTCAAGACCGGTAGCTGGTAAAGGGTCCGCACATGGCTGTTGGCAAAGAGATACGTACCAAGATCGCGAGTATTAAAAATACTCAGAAGATTACTCGGGCCATGGAAATGGTGGCCGCGAGCAAGATGCGTAAAACCAAAGACAGAATGCAGGCCACCCGGCCTTACGCGAAGAAGATAGGCCAGATCATCAAACATCTGGCTTATGCCAATCCCGAATACAAGCATCCTTTTTTGATCGAACGCGAAGTCAAGCGCATCGGCATCATCGTAGTGAGTTCAGATAGAGGTTTGTGTGGTGGTCTGAATGCCAATTTGTTCCGGAAAGTTTTGGGCGAAATGCAACAATGGCAAAGCCAGCAAATCGCAGTAGACGTCTGTACTATCGGCAGCAAGGCTGCGGGCTTTTTCAGCATGATCAAAGCCAATTTGATCGGACAAGTCTCCAAATTGGGCGACACACCGCATCAGAACGACATCATCGGCACGATCAAGATCATGTTGGATGCGTTTACTGCCGGCGAGATTGATGAATTGTTTTTGATCAGTAACGATTTCGTAAACACTATGACGCAAAAACCGGTCGTGCAAAAATTGTTGCCGGTTGCTGTGGGCGATTTAGGCGAAGAGTCCAAAGGTCGCTGGGATTACTTATACGAACCTGATGCTAAAGAAGTATTGGATAGTTTATTGATCCGATATGTGGAATCCGCGGTTTTCCAAGGTTTAGTGGAAAACAACGCCTGCGAGCAGGCTGCCCGAATGGTGGCAATGAAAAGCGCATCCGATAACGCTGGGAATATCATTAAAGAATTGCAACTGGTTTATAACAAAGCCAGACAAGCGGCAATTACGCAAGAGATTTCCGAGATCGTGGCCGGCGCTGCTGCTGTTTAGAGCATCACGACAAGTTTAGATAGATTTTAAAAGAGGACGACATAATGAGTTTGGGTAAAATCGTTCAGATCATCGGTGCGGTCGTAGACGTGGAGTTTCCACGCGATAACCTGCCGAGAGTATATGATGCGTTGAATGTTAAGGGCGGTCTGGTATTGGAAGTTCAGCAGCAATTGGGCGACGGCGTAGTCCGGACCATTGCGATGGGTTCCACCGATGGCTTGAGCCGAGGCGTTGAAGTCAGCAATACCGGCGAAGCGATCAAGGTGCCGGTCGGTCAGGCGACACTGGGACGCATCATGAATGTCCTCGGCGAAGCTATCGACGAAAAAGGTCCTATTGGTGAGAAAGAGAAGTGGACTATTCACCGCGATGCACCTTCTTACGATGAGCAAGCGCCAGCTAACGAACTGTTGGAAACCGGTATCAAGGTTATCGACTTGGTCTGCCCTTTCGCGAAAGGCGGTAAGGTCGGTCTATTCGGCGGTGCTGGCGTAGGTAAGACCGTTAACATGATGGAGCTGATCCGTAACATCGCGATCGAGCACAGCGGTTTCTCGGTATTTGCCGGTGTAGGCGAGCGGACTCGTGAAGGTAACGACTTCTATCACGAGATGACCGACTCCAACGTTATCGACAAAGTATCGCTGGTTTACGGCCAAATGAACGAGCCACCAGGCAACCGTTTGCGTGTCGCGCTGACCGGTTTGACCATGGCTGAGTTTTTCCGTGACGAAGGTCGTGACGTACTGTTCTTCGTTGACAACATTTATCGTTATACCTTGGCGGGTACCGAAGTATCGGCGCTGCTGGGACGTATGCCTTCCGCGGTAGGTTATCAGCCTACACTGGCTGAAGAGATGGGTGTGTTGCAGGAACGGATTACCTCGACTAAAACCGGTTCTATTACCTCTATCCAAGCGGTATACGTACCTGCGGACGACTTGACCGACCCGTCGCCTGCTACTACCTTCGCCCACTTGGATGCGACCGTAGTATTGTCTCGGCAGATCGCCGAGCTGGGTATCTATCCGGCTATCGATCCGCTGGATTCCAGCAGCCGTCAGCTTGATCCTTTGGTGATCGGCCAAGAGCATTATGACGTTGCTCGCGCGGTACAGGGCATTTTGCAACGCTATAAAGAACTGCGCGATATTATCGCCATCTTGGGTATGGACGAATTGTCTGAAGACGACAAGCTGACTGTATCCAGAGCGCGTAAAATCCAACGTTTCTTGTCGCAACCGTTCTTCGTTGCCGAAGTCTTTACCGGTTCTCCTGGTAAATACGTCTCTTTGAAAGATACCATTGCTGGATTCAAAGGCATTATCAGCGGTGAATACGACAGTCTTCCCGAGCAAGCTTTCTACATGGTCGGCACAATCGACGAAGCCATTGAAAAAGCCAAAGGCATGTAAATCAGCTCATAGGAGAGTTTTAACATGGCAATGACAATTCATGTGGATATCGTCAGCGCGGAGCAGGAAATCTTTTCCGGCTTGGCTGAAATGGTCTTCGCACCGGCTGAAATGGGCGATGTCGGTATTGCGCCGCGCCACGCGCCGTTGATCACCAAGCTAAAA
Organism: Methylomonas sp. 11b; assembly: GCF_000515215.1. Lineage (NCBI taxonomy): Bacteria > Pseudomonadati > Pseudomonadota > Gammaproteobacteria > Methylococcales > Methylococcaceae > Methylomonas > Methylomonas sp. 11b. The sequence goes on along the minus strand of NZ_KI911557.1, from coordinate 3,079,383 downwards.
CCCGGTGAAGTACGGGTTAAGTTGAGCGACAAGGAATCGCAGGCGTTTTATGTCTCGGGCGGTTTTCTGGAAGTTCAGCCGCATTTGGTGACCGTTTTGGCGGATACTGCGATTAGAGCAAAAGATATCGACGAAGCCGCAGCCTTGCAAGCCAAAGCCCGAGCGGAAGAAATGCTGAGCGATAAATCGGGTAAATACGATTACGCGATTGCACAAGCCGAATTGGCGCAAGCTGTAAACCAGTTGAGAACTTTGGAAAGACTAAGAAAACGTGGTGCGTAAACCATTCATTACGTAAAAATATAAGCCCGATGACGATTCGTTATCGGGCTTTTTTTGTTTTAAGGAATAGCAATGTCGATTAAAACCATCATCTTGGCAGCCGGCCAAGGCACTAGAATGCGTTCGTCGCGGCCCAAAGTACTGCATGAAATCGCCAATAAGGCGCTGCTGCAACATGTCTATGAAACCAGCCTCTCGCTCGAGAATAATCAGATTTTCATCATCTACGGTCACGGCGGCGAGACGGTCAAACAAACCTTAAGCAGTTTGAGCGCCACCTGGATCGAGCAAAAGCAGCAGCTAGGCACCGGACACGCGGTACAGCAAGCGATCCACCATGTGGACGATCCGGATACTGTTTTGATTCTGTACGGTGATGTTCCGCTATTAAAAGCCAAAACCATCCAAACCTTATTACACAAGGTCAGCTTGACGTCTTTGGCTTTGCTAACAGTCAATCTAGACGATCCAACCGGTTACGGGCGCATCGTTCGCGACAAAGATCACGCCGTCGTCAAAATAGTTGAGCAAAAAGACGCCAACGAAGTGGAATTGCAAATCACTGAAGGCAATACCGGCATCTTGGCCTGCAAAGGTAGCCAGTTAAAGCAATGGTTGTCCCGGCTGAGCAATAACAACGCCCAAAATGAATACTATTTGACCGACATTATCGAAATGGCCGTGGAAGATGGCTTGAGTGTAGAAACTACACAAGCCGGCAGCCAGGATGAAGTGCTGGGTGTAAACAATCGCAGCCAATTGGCGCATCTGGAACGCGTGTATCAACTGGAACAAGCGCAAGCGCTAATGGAAAAAGGCGTCACGCTACGCGATCCGGCCCGGGTAGATGTGCGAGGCAGTTTTGCGGAGATTGGTCAGGATATCGATGTGGACGTCAACGTAATCTTCGAGGGCACAAATCGTATTGGCTCCAACGTTAAAATCGGTCCCAATTGCCTGATTAAAAACGCCAGCATCGCCAATGATGTCGAGATATTCGCCAACAGCGTGATCGAGGACGCCACAGTCGGCGTCGGTAGCCGAATCGGCCCATTCGCCCGTCTACGTCCGCAAACCGAACTGGCCGATCATGTACATATCGGCAATTTCGTGGAAATCAAGAAATCCACCGTCGCCACCGGCAGCAAAATTAACCATTTAAGCTATATTGGCGATAGCGAAGTGGGTAGTAAAGTCAATATCGGCGCCGGCACGATCACCTGCAATTACGACGGCGTGAATAAATTTAAAACCATCATCGAAGATGGCGCGTTTATCGGATCGGATACCCAATTGGTGGCGCCGGTGACGGTGGGTAAAAATGCTACGATTGGTGCCGGTTCGACCATTACTCGCGATACGCCGGAAAATCAGTTAACCCTTAGCCGGACCAAACAGCTTAGCGTGCCGACCTGGCAGCGTCCGGTTAAACAGGCGGAGATTGTTCCCGACAATTCTCCGCACTCCTTACCTCCTTGTAAGTCGGAGAAATAGTATGTGTGGGATAGTCGCGGGAGTTGCACAGCGTAATGTCGTGCCGATTTTGCTGGAAGGCCTGAAGCGCCTGGAATATCGCGGCTACGACTCAGCCGGTTTGGCCGTGGTCAGTCAGGGCGAAATATTCCGAAAACGTGAGTTAGGCAAAGTTAAAGGGCTGGAAGCCTTAATCGCCGCCGATCCTATCGAAGGGACTATCGGTATCGCGCATACGCGCTGGGCCACCCACGGCAAACCCAGCACCCGCAACGCTCACCCCCATGTTAGTCGCGATAAAGTGGCGGTAGTGCACAACGGTATTATCGAAAATCACGATCATTTGCGTACGGCCTTGCAACAGAACGGTTTCGAATTCACTTCAGAAACTGATACCGAAGTCATCGTGCATAAAATTGCCGAAGATCTGCAAACCACCGACAGCCTGTTAAGCGCGGTAAAAGCCACGGTCGCCACTTTACGGGGTGCGTATGCGCTGGGCGTGGTATTCATCGACTGCCCGGATACCTTGATCGCCTGTCGCAAAGGCAGCCCCTTGGTGATTGGCGTCGGCATCGGCGAATATTTCATTGCATCCGATATAGCCGCCCTCTTACCGGTTACCCAGCGCTTCATTTTCCTGGAAGACGGCGACATTGCCGAACTGAAAATCGACAGTCTGGTGATTTATGATGAAAACGATCACCGCGTTGAACGCCCTATCGTCGAAAGCCAATTAAAAGCCGATTCGGTCGACAAAGGCAAATACCGCCACTACATGCTCAAGGAAATTTACGAGCAAGCCTGGGCGGTGTCGGAAACGCTGGAAGGCCGTTTCATCGACAACCGGTTGCAGGACAATGCGTTTGGCCATAACGCCGCCGAAGTATTCGACCAAATCAAATCGGTACAGATTCTGGCTTGCGGCACTAGCTATCATTCCGGCTTGGTGGCTCGTTACTGGTTCGAAAAACTGGCTCGCGTGCCATGCTCCATAGAAGTGGCTAGCGAATTCAGGTATCGCAATCCCGTTATATCTCCCGATACCCTGGTCGTCACCATTTCCCAATCTGGGGAAACTGCGGACACACTGGCTGCGCTATTGGAAGCCAAACGCCTGGGCGTCAAACATTCGCTGGTGATATGCAACGCACCGGAAAGTTCGTTGGTGCGCGAATCCGATCTGGTCATGATGACCCGTGCCGGCCCGGAAATTGGTGTGGCCTCCACTAAAGCCTTTACCACCCAATTGGTGGCTTTGTTGATGTTGATCATCGCCGTCGGCCGCCGCTTTGCATTGACCAAGGAAACGGAAGACCAAATCGTCTCCGAATTGTTCAGCCTGCCCGGCAATATCGAAAAAGTACTGAAACTGGATAACGCCATCGAATTACTGTCGCAGCGCTTTGCCGACAAGCACAACGCGCTGTTCCTCGGTCGCGGTACGCATTACCCAATCGCGATGGAAGGGGCATTGAAGCTGAAGGAGATTTCCTATATCCACGCCGAAGCCTATCCGGCCGGCGAGTTGAAACACGGCCCGCTGGCGTTAATCGACGCGGAAATGCCGGTCGTGACCGTGGCGCCCAACAACAACCTGCTGGAAAAACTGAAATCCAACATCCAGGAAGTCAGCGCCCGTGGCGGCCAGTTGATCGTATTCATGGATGAAGAACTGGCGGAAAACAGCGACGAAAACGTGCAAATCGTCAAAATGCCCAGCGTCGCCAACATCATCTCGCCCATCGTCTACACGATACCGTTGCAGCTGCTGTCCTACCACGTCGCCGTGCTGAAAGGCACCGACGTCGACCAGCCGCGCAATTTAGCCAAGTCGGTGACGGTGGAATAGCGGACAATTGGAAGGAACGGGTTCTTCTAGAATAACTATTACAGCGAGGTCGTTATGTTGAGCATTAAATCAAAAGAAAGTAGATTGGCAGTATGTCTTTGCACACTATTAGTACTGTTCACTCCAGTGGCAACCCAGGCAGACACAGTAATGTTGTTGGCTGCGGCAGAAACCGGGTCGGTAGCGGCCAGACAGGCTGCTGATCAGAAGGCCGCGTTGGCAAAAAAGGCGGTGGAGAGAGAGGCAAAAAAGGCAGCTGAGGCACAAATGCCAGCTGAGGCGGTAGTGCCTGCCGAGAACAAGGCGCCTGCCGAGGTACAAAAGGAAAAATAATCGGTGTGTAGAAACCAATGGAGTCAGACTCCATTGGTTTTGACTTGTCGCCTAACTCAACGCTCCAGGGAACTGCGCTAAACATAGCGTTATTTCGAAGCCGATTTTAGTTTCAAGTCTGTGCTGAATGGCGGTTTATCGCACGGTTGCCAGCCGATGTATTGTCGCCGGATAAGATTTAATTTGGGGTGACCGGTAAAAGACCATTTCACTGTCATTCAAAATGAAGGTGCGATTAGTTTGCGTAATCGCACATTTCGAAGTCAACATTCCTCCGATTACGCTATCGCTAATCGGAACTACGCGGGCTGGCACGCCGTCACTTGTGCGGTTCAGCGAGTGGTTAGGTTTTGTGTACAAGTGAATTAATTACCCCAATAATGTGTGAATAGGATATTTGAGACAATTCCAGTAGCGATGCTAACGCCAACTGATCCAAGAAATGACAGCCACCGGACCCGATACCGGCTCTCCAATTCAATTTTGTTCTGTTCCGCCTTCTTGGTAAGTAATAGATGGCTTGGCCTGACAGTGTCAGCTGATGTCTCTGTCCATACCGCGAGAGCAACTGCTGAAATCAGCGAGAAGACAATAAAGATCATCACTGAGAAAAAGTACTTTCCCCAAAATCCCTCAGCATTCATCTCGAGAATTCTATTTAACTTAAGGTCGAGTGCGTTAGTAGACTGAATCAGTCCACTTACAGCCTTCAACTGTTCCGTGGCAAGGTGATTGGCAGTGACTAGGCATGCTGCAATGCTGGCCACGAAGAAGGTAACAGCAAGAAGCGCGGCAAGTTTCCCGCTGTTCCTGCGGACAAACTTTCGTGCTGGGGCTTCAGGCAATAAAAGGTGCTTTGCATGACCGCTAAGGAGGCTCTCGATATCCGCTCCCCATGTGCGGGCAGTATGACGAATACGAAACGCAATTAGCCCCCCTCTGGAAAGTCCCCGCATTGAGACAAACTCGATCTCAACATCATCTCCGGTTAAGAATGCGCCAGAGCCGTTTGTGAGGAATGAGAGATCAATGTCCTGCTTTTCAGGATGCGATCTATCTTGAAACTTGACTATGAAGGCCCATGATAAGTGAGCTTGTGTTGGAAACACAGGGCGAACTTCCGAGTAGCTAAGGAATTCGTCGAGGCTATTGAGCAGAACCGAACTGTCGTCATTGAACACTAGCCTTACAGTGAACTGAAGTAGCTGACCCTCATTCTGCTGTTGTACACGTTGGACAAGGAGATGGTAAGAGTTGACAATGTCTTCTCGGCGTATCTCGAATGAGCCACGTTCCGATGTGGCGATTGTTTGAGGCTTGCCGAGTAGGCTTCCAATGAAGCTAGCGAAGTTTTCGGGTTCGCAGGGCAGAGCGATGACGTATTTGGAGTTGGAATTGTCAGCTTGCAGAGGTTGGTTCATTGCGTGGGCGTGGTTGGATGGCTAGTGGAGAAAACTAACTAGTTATTAGATAGCGTCTGTATATGTACCAAAAAAAATTATACCACTGCAATAAGGCCGTAAGGCGGAACGCATCGCGGTTCCGCCGAAAGATACTTTTCTGGTTGGAATGTTGTTTGATTTTATTCGGCTTTTGTTGACACGATTTGGGGTTTTCTGTTTGATTGACGACTGATTTGGCGGAACTACGAAGGGGGCGACATGCCGGATTATCGGCGGTATCGGGTGCCGGGCGGGACGTATTTTTTTACGGTGAATTTGCTGGAGCGTCGGCTGGACACGTTGGTTCGGCATTCGACGTGCTGCGCGATTCGGTGCGAGTTACCAAACGGGAACGACCCTTTCACATAGACGCCTGGGTGGTGTTGCCGGACCATATGCACTGCGTGTGGACGTTGCCGCCGGACGACGTCGATTTTTCCAACCGCTGGAAAGCCATCAAAATCCGCTTCGTGCAAAAACTGCCCGCCACCGAGCGGCGTTCCAAGGTGCGAGCCGCCAAAGGCGAACGAGGCGTCTGGCAGCGACGCTTCTGGGAACACGCCATTCGCGATGATCGGGATTACGCTAATCACATCGATTATTACCATTGGAATCCGATGAAACATGGTTTGGTGCGGCGAGTCGCCGATTGGCCTTACTCGTCATTTCATCGCTACGTCGGACAGAGTTTACTGCCGGAGGATTGGGCTGGAGCCGAGTTTGATGGTTACGACGAATTTGGAGAACGCGATAATGTACGCTGATAAGATGCTGTTAATGCTTACTAAATCTGACTCCTCGTTCCCATGCGCAGGGCATCATCACTACGAGCCTATTGCGTAGGCTAGGTTAAATAGGACCATAGGATGCGCTGAACAGCATGAAGTGCATCTCTCGCGATTGGTGCGGTTCTTAAGCTCAACCCCCTTTTTTCGGCTAGGCATTTGTCGGTGACATAATTGTATTCGCCTGGCGGATTTGGCCGCTTTAAGGACCATAGGATGCGCTGAACAGCGTGAAGCGCATCGTTCGCGAATGGTGCGATTCGTAAACTCACCGCACGCTACGCCTGCTTTTGGCTAGGCATTTGCCATTGGTACTATTGTCTTCCTCCGGCAGTTTTCGCCGCTTTAAACCTTTCCTCTCAGGCCACAGCAAGTATGGCCTGAATCAAGACAAACCATCAAATGTGACTCTCAACCCCGGATTCCGTTCCACTCAATCCCGATCACGAGCTTCGCCGAATAAAAACGCCAATATCTAACATATACAATCACTCCTTTTTAGAAAAATAGCCTACGCTTTTTCTCTACGGACCGGCGCTGTCGGTTCGCGTATTCGGCAACTAGAAAGGAGATTGAGATGAGTCAGAATTTGTTATCGTTAACGTTCAGCGATGCGGCATTGGCGGAGATCGACGCGGCTTTAAATACCTTGGAAACCCACTTCGTCGGCTTCGCGTCGCTTTCGCCCGACCAGCGCCGTAATATTCTCAAGATGGGCGATAAAACCGAAGCTTTCTGTCGGCAGACCATGTTGCTGGCCGCACAAAACGCTCAGGCGATTCCGCCCAATCTAAATATGCCCGAGGCGCAAGCGGACATGACCAGCCTCGACCAACTGCGGCCGAGATTGCATAGACTGCGAGATTTGCAGGCGCGCGGCGACGATACCGATATGGCGCTGGGCAGCGATATTTACAGCTTCTGCCTGGACGCCTACGCTTCTTTAAAAATCGCCGGCAAGGGCGCGGCGCTGGAGACGCTGCGCCAAGCCATGGCGGTACGCTTCAATCGCGGTGCCAAGAGCAAAGTCGAACCGGCCGCCGGCTAAGCTTTTCGGTGGAATTGACAGCCGGCCGCGCGGGGGGGGGGGGGGGCGGCCGTAATGCTAGGCCGCTTAGTTTCAACGCTACTGATGCCAGGCTTTTTGCCCCTGCCGAATACCTTTTATCCTTAAGCGCCAAGCGTTGTGAAATACCGTCAAGCCAAAAAGCCATGCGAGCAAGGCGAATAGCTTTAATCGCAAGCCGCGATAAGTTTGCTCGCAAAGTAAAAAGCTATTCGGGCAAACCAAATCGGTGCAAACCCAAACCTGAACAAGCTTGCGTGCAGGCCGACAAGCCGATCATGCAAGGCAATTTGCTTCAATCGCAAGCCACCATAACTTTGCTCGCCAGGTAAAAACTCAAGCCGCTAAGCCAAATTGGTTTAAATCCCAACCTATAAGACCTCGCGCGCAGGGCAAAAGGCTGTTCGCGCGCGGCAAATCGCTTCACTCTCAAGCTGTCCCGCCTTGCGCGAAAGGCCGGATGGTGCCGCCCAATTTCAAAGAAATAGCGCGTGGTCAAGGTACTACGCAAGGTAGCGCTGAACAGCGTGAAGCGCATCGTTCACGATTGGTGGCGGTTACCCAGCTGGGCAGGCCGATCACGGATGCTATGCCCAAAATTGTCTAACTGATTTGTGGGGGGCTAAGGGGTAGTTTGGTTTTCGCAGGAATTATGCAACAAAGTCCGAACACAGCAAGACCAAGGTCAGATCGCCGCAAACGAAGGCTGCATGTGATCAAAATAGGCTTAGGCCGCTGATTCTAGGCGCTCCAGTAACTGTACTATTTGCAGATTGGCTTCGCGTAATTGGCTGAAATCTGCGCTATCGCCGCTCTTGCCTTCCAGCCGATGCCGCTGGAGATTTTCCGCCAGCATTTGTTGTCGGGATTGCGCCCGCTCCAGTTGCTCCAGTAAACGCACATCGATGCCGCGTTCGTGTTTGAGCTGTTCCAGCCACCGACCCAGATGCGATTTTTTTGAGTTCAGGATAGGCCAGCGCGGACTGCTTCCGGCTGGGGGATGCAGACATTGTTCCAGACGGCGTAACCAATACTGCTGCTGAAGTTTCAGTAATTCCAATTGGTTTTGCCAATTAGTCAGCGAAAGCCTGGCGCAATCAGTCCAGGCTGGATGGTTGCGATAATTGTTGACCCAACCCAACACCGCGTCGGCCGGCATCGCTTCGGCGATGGCGCAACCTTGGGCGATGCTGCACCCCAAATCGATCAGAAAAATGCCGTGTTCTATATCTTCCACGCCTTCCGCAACCGCTTCGCGTTTGAAGGCCTTGGCCAAAGCAATCACGCTTTCGACAATGGCCATATCATCCGGGTCGTCTATCATGTTGCGTACAAAACTTTGATCGATCTTTACCGTGTTGATGGTCAAATGCCGCAAATGCGCCAGCGACGAATAACCGGTGCCGAAATCGTCCAGCGCACTGGGTACTCCCAGGTCGTGATAGCATTGTTTCAGGGTCTCGCCCACCGAGATCAAATCCTCCAGTACGCTGCTTTCCAACACTTCCAATTCCAATTGGCTGGAAGGAATTTGCGGGTATTCCGTCAGCAAGGTTTCCAGGGTTTTGATGAAATCCGGCCATTGCAGATGGCGTGGCGATATGTTCACGCTAACTTGCAGATTCAAGCCTAGATCGTGCCAGATCTGCAATTGCTTGAATGCTTGTCTTAGTACCCAATTGCTCAGGTCGATTTCCAAGGTGGTGTTTTCGACTATCGGCAGAAATTCGGCCGGCGGCAACACACCGCGTTCCGGATGGTGCCAGCGGATCAGGGCTTCCGCTCCCACGACTTCACCGGTTTTGATATTGACCCTGGGTTGGTAGTACATGCAAAACTGATTATCCATCAGCGCCTGACCGACCTCGGCCAAGGCTTGCTCCAGACGGCTGGGGCGATGATTGATGCTAGTCGATTGTCCAGACAAATGATCGTAAATTCGATAGCGATTGCGACCGTCCAGTTTGGCTTGATACATCGCTTGGTCAGCATGACGCAACAGAATATCCGGATCTTCCAGGTCGAGGGGATAGATGGTCACTCCGCTACTTGCGGCAATCCGCACATGGCGGTTTTCCAACTCGAAAGGTTCGGCCATGGCCTGATGAATGCGGGTTAAGGCATCTTCGCATTGCTGCACCGATTGCAGATTTTCGAATAATAATGCAAATTCGTCGCCACCCAGCCGGCAAACCGTGTCGCCTTCGCGCAGCTTTAACTTGATGCGTTTGGCTACTTCCACCAATAATTGATCGCCGGTCTCGTGGCCGAAGTTATCGTTGACTTGCTTGAAGCCGTCCAAATCCAGATAGCACACCGCCAGCAACGATTCGGCCCTTTTGCTGTGGGCTATAGCCTGGGCAAAGCGGTCGGCAAACAGGGCGCGATTGGGGAGTTGGGTGAGCGGGTCGAAATGCGCCAACACTTCTAGCGCCTGCTGCTGCTGTTTGCTTTCGGTGATGTCCGAGAACAAACCCAGATAATTGATGATATTACCGGCATCGTCGCGCAAGGCCGAAACCGTTAACAATTCGGCATACAAATCGCCGTTTTTTCGGCGATTCCAGACTTCGCCTTGCCAATGCCCGGTCTGGTTTATGATTTCCCACATGGCTTCATAAAATTCCGGCGCTTGCCGGCCGGATCTCAGAAAGCTTGGATTTTGCCCAAGTGCTTCCTCACGACTGTAGCCGGTGATGTCGGTGAAAGCGGCGTTGACATCGATAATCGACGCATTGATGTCGGTGATGATGATACCTTCGTGAGCGTCCGAAAATACCCGCGCCGATAGCCGCAGTTTCTCCTCGGCCGCTTTGCGTTTGCTGACATCATGGACAATCCCGCGCATCCGCACCGGTTTGCCGCTGCCGTCTCGCTCGACCTGACCAACGGAGCGCATCCAGCGCTTTTCGCCGCTAGGGGTTTGGATACGATATTCCACATCGTAATTGGCGCCGCATTCAAGATGTTGGCGGGTGGCCTCCAAGATTAAAGCCCTATCTTCCGGGCAAACCACTTCCAGGAAATCGTTCCAGGTATGCAGTGCCTTATGCGGAAAACCCAATTCAGTCGTGACAATTTCCGACCAAAACTGGCGGTTTTTCAATAAATCCGCTTCCCAGATGCCCACGCCGCCATAGATTTGGCTGATACGAAAGCGTTCTTCGCTTTCTTTTAGCGCCAGTTCGGTCTGTTTGCGCGCGGTAATGTCCTGGACCAATACCACAAAACGGTCGGGACCGGCTTTATAGCTATCGATGGCATACCAGCGGCCCAGATCGGTCACGCAGTTTTCAAAATGTTGGGGCTCGCCACTGGTGTCCAGACCGTCAAAGCTAGCGATCCAGGCTCCCTCGGTATTCGGCAACACCTGCTTAACGGTTTTGCCTATCCAGTTGTCGCGGGCAATGCCGGTCATTTTTTCAAAGGCCGGGTTGATATCCAGATAGCGATAATCGACGATTTTACCGCTGTCGTCGCGTATCACCTGATGCAATGCAAAGCCCAGCGACATATTGGTGTAAAGGCGGGCGAGGTCGGCCTCGCTACGTTTGCGGGCCTTGATTTCCTTCCGTAGCCTGAACACCCAATAGACGAAAAACAACAGGGCCAGCAGGACCACGGCGGCGGATCGTAACAACGCGTCAATGCGAATGCCTTGCTCGACCTTTAGTCCCATCCAGCGGTTAATAATGGCATCGTGTTCTGCTTGACTGATACTGGTCAGGGCCTTTTCCAGCAGCGACAGCAATTGTGGATGGGATTTTAGGACTGCCATCCGGGTTTCGTTGACATACCCAGGTTGGCCGGCAATATGCAGATTTAATAAACCTTGTTGCTTGATCACATAACTGGCCGAAGCCGCATCGCCGATATACGCATCCACCTTGCCTTCGGCCAGCAGATTCAGCGCTTCTTGTACCGAGGGGGCGGTCAGCAGTTGTATCCCTGGGTAGTCTCTGCTCAGCAATTCCTGAACAAAATACCCCTGTTCGATGGCTACACGTCCCCCCGTTAGCAATTGCAGGGAATTAATATAACCACTGTTTTTGTCGCCGATGATCACCGTCGGCGTACTGATATAGGGTTGGGTAAAATTCAGATATTGCTCTCGCTCGGGGGTTTTGGTTGCCCCGGCGATCATGTCCAATTCGCCGCGCTTGGCCATGTCCAACACTTCCTGCCAGGATTTGTCCATGATCAGAACAAACTTAACCCCCAGTTTCTGCTCGATTAGCTTTAGATGTTCGGCAATCATGCCTTGATGCTCGCCAGCCGCATCCAGCCATTCATACGGCGGAAAATTTCTATCTATACCCACTCGAATTTCAGCATGCTCGGCCAGCCATTGCCGTTCCGCGTCGTTCAATTGCAAATCGGCGGATTTACTGCCGCCGTAGACAAACTCATTGAGCTGGCCGTCGCTTAAAGGACGCGCTAATTTCAGGTTGGCATAAATGTCGGCTACCCGGCGTAAGCGGGCAGCTTCTATCTGGCCCAGCGGGATGTAGTCCGGCATGATCAGCTTACGGGTTTCTTCGGCTTCGTAGCGCAGTTGCTCCGGACTGAGTTTGCTTGGGTATTTGTGTTGGATCAGCTCGATCAGCAAATCGGGGTGAGACAGCACATATTCCCAGCCTTTCAGGCTGGCCCGGCGGAAGCGCTCGGCACGGCCGGGATGTTGCTGTAGCTCTTTGCGGCTGGTGAAAAGCAAGTCGCCGTAAAAGTCGATACCGTAATTTTGCGGATTGATAATGTTGAATTTGATGCCGGCGGCGCGAAAGCTAAATGGCCGGTCGGTGATATAGCCGGACATCACATCGACTTTATCCGCGATAAAGTCGGCGTTGTTAAAGGTCTCGGCAACTTTTTGATAGCGGCTTTCGTTTAGATTGGCTTCGGCGAGTAAGGCGCGAACCTGAGCATTGTTCTCGCCAACCACATCGTACATGATGCGCTTGCCGGCCATTTCGTAGGGGCTGACGATGCCGGAAGCTTGTTTGCTGAACAGCACCAGCGCATCGTGCTGAAAAATGGCGGCTAGGGCCGCGATGGGCTTGCCGTTGGCATACTGGGCGATGATGCCGGAATCGCCGATGCCGTATTCGGCTCCCCCGGATGCGACTTGTTCTACGTAGTCCTGGTCAGGATTGCGCTCGCGTATCTCTACCTGCAAGCCTTCCTCGGCATAATAGCCTTGCTCGATAGCAGCGTAATAACCGGCAAATTGGAACTGGTGAAACCACTTTAATTGCAGCGCTACTGTTTCCAGCGGTCGATTTGCTGTGGGTGTGTCTGCGGCGCTGGACGTACAAAACAGTAAAAAAAATACCGCGGATAGTCCGGAAATGGTTTTTTTCATAAATGCCAGTCGTGGCCCGTTTTGAAAGTAGGGTTATTCTACAGCCAAAGGCAAACGGGCCAGGCGGATTTAGTCGGCTGTCGCGGAAGTGAACAACGATTGAAATTTATTTTTGCCGGCGTTGGATTTACGTTGCTGGGTATGTGCCAGTGCAAGTTTGGCTTCGTTTTGCAACTGGCTATCGGCAAATACTTGCTGCTTGCGCAGCGGGGCCTGGACGGCCTTGTACAAATATTCCTCGGCTTCCGCGTTGCGATCCTGTTGTAGTAGATAATCGGCGTAGAAGTAATTGGCGTCGATACCGTTGGGGTTGATTTTCAAGCTGGCTTTCAACATTTGCTCGGCAAGCTGATTATCCCCAAAAGATACCGGCCAGCCAGGCACCATGTAATACAGCGTGCCCAGCGTGACATAGGCCGCGCCATCCAGCGCATTGGGATTTTGGGCAATGGCTTCTTCCAAAAGGGTCTTGGCGGTTTGCAGGCTGGACAAGGCGCTCAGCGAAGATTGAAACGCCGCATTGGTGGCGATAATCGTTGCTTGCCAGATTTTCGGCTCGGCCGCATTCGGATAGCGTTTGGTCAATTCGGCGGCTTTCTCCAGCAATTGCGGATAAGTTTGTCTTTGCCGGGTTTCGTCGCTTTGATAATAAACGCTGGCCCAGTCGCTTTCCAAACGGGCGATAGCGGTCGCCAGCTCCGATGCATGCAGCGGACCGGCAAAAAGTATCAATAAAACAACAATAGTAGCTTTGCTCATACATTTAATATAGAGCATTGCATTTTGGATTTCAATACGTCCTTTAAATTATTGTTTTAACAAAGTATTGCCTGTAGCAAAAATTCGCTAAGCGCCAGGCTTTAGTAAGGCAGCTTAGGTCTGTGTTTGTAGCGCTGTAGCGACTCTGCGAATATCTTGTCCCAGTTTTGCAACAAGCGCCGCAAACCTCTGAAAACGGCAACTTTTATCGCCTGTCTGGATTGTTGCCAGTTATTTGCCCCAATCCTTGAACGGATGCTTGCAGAGATTATTGTTGTAGTAACGTAAATCGTCGGTAACTTCCATTCCGACCCAGTCCGGTTTAACAAAGGCCTCGCCTACTGTCGACAATTCGATTTCCGCGACAATCAAACCTTGGTTATCGCCCATGAACTCGTCAATTTCCCAAACGTGCCGATCCCGATAAACAAAATGACGGGTTTTTTCCACCAACGGCTTGTGGCATAGTTCGTCGAGAATACTGTTGGCATCAGGCAAAGGGATTTCATACTCAAATTCTTGACGATGGGTGCCGATAGTGGCGCTCTTGATATTCAGCCAAGCCTGGCTATCGGAAATCCGCACCCTTACTGAGCTAAGCGGACTGCTACTCAAATAGCCCTGTTTGTAGTGTACGGAATGATCGATTTCGCCGCGCCAGTCGCCGTTCGCCAGTAAAAACTTATGTTCAACCTCAAGTGCCATCGTTGTTTTCCTTAGATTAGGTAGTGTTAAGCAATAATTCTTTATTATAATGCTGGGTAATTAGGTTTGGGCTGTAAGCCCGCACCTAATCACTGCTGCTGTTCAATCAATCTGGAGAATAAAGATGGCTTTTGAATTACCTGCATTACCGTACGCAAAAGACGCATTGGCGCCGCATATTTCCGCAGAAACAATCGAATTTCACTACGGCAAACATCACCAAACTTATGTCACCAATCTGAACAATCTGGTTCCCGGCACCGAGTTTGAAGGCTTGTCTCTGGAAGAGATCGTGAAAAAATCCTCTGGCGGTGTATTTAACAACGCAGCGCAAATCTGGAACCACACCTTTTATTGGAACAGCCTGTCTCCCAACGGCGGCGGCGAACCTACCGGCGGTTTGGCGAATGCCATTGAGAGAACTTTCGGTTCTTTCGAGAAATTCAAAGAAGAATTTACCAAATGCGCGGTCACCACTTTTGGCTCAGGCTGGGCGTGGTTGGTGAAAAATGATAAAGGCGGTCTGGAACTGGTTAGCACCAGCAACGCCGGTTGCCCGTTAACTGCCGGCCAAACGCCGTTGTTGACTTGCGATGTTTGGGAACACGCTTATTACATCGATTTCCGCAATCTGCGTCCTAAATATCTGGAAGCTTTCTGGGCATTGGTTAACTGGGAATTCGCCAGCGCCAACTACGAAGCCTAAGCACTAAAAAGGCGCGGGCCGGCGTCCTCACAGGCTCGTCCGCGCCATTCTTACTGTCGTGCTAGTTCAGCCGGCTTCATTGCTCAACGTCTATTCAGTCTTGGCTGGATCATTTCTTTACCCAAGCCTATAGTCGTCGACAGACTTGCTGGCCGGCGGCTGGGCTCGGATGATTAGGCAGCGCTAAACCTAAGGTGAAACGCGGCATAGGGCCTATAGGCCCCTATTTGCTACTAAAAAACGCCTCCAACGCCTTTGCCCGGCCTGCACCGACTATTTGTGCGTGCGGTCGGCTTTCGATCAGCTGTATATAAGCCTCAATGCCCGGAATATGCGTAGTCACCAAATTCTCGCCGTAAATTTTTTGCGTGGCAAAGCCCACCAATTGCAGATGCGGCCAAGCCACGATGTCTGCCGTACTAAAACTGTCGCCCAACGCATAGGGAGATAATTTCAGCAGCTTGGCTAAACCGGTTAAACCGGTATCGAGTTTGGCTCTGACTTCGTCCTTGGTTTCTTGCGACGCGGTGCTGCCGAACAGGGCTTCTCCATAAAGACGGCGGGCGATCAGTTCGACGTTCAGTTCAAGATGCTGGATAAACTCCCGACATTTGCCTCGTTCGTAAGCATCGGCCGGATACAGGGGATGCTCCGGAAATGCGTCTTCCAAATATTCCAGAATCGCTTGCGATTCGGATAGATAACCCTCGCTGGTTTTGATGAAGGGGACTTTTCCCAGCGGTGAACGTTGCAATAACTCCTCGTTCTGGCTGGGTGCGGTAAATTCTTCAATGAACGCTATATCCTTTTCCATCAACGCAAATTTAACTTTGTTGTAATAGTTGCTAATTGCCACGCCATACAAAGTAATCATCGAATAATCTCCAGTAGTTGAATTAAAGACTGCGCCATAACAGACCGGTCAGTCTATTGAAATAATACATACCGGTCTGTATAGTTGCAACATGTTTTTTCCCCGGTACTCAATTATGGCCCGCAATCTCCAAGATCACATTTTGCAAACCGCCTCTGCGCTGTTTTACAGCCAAGGCATTAAGGCCACCGGCGTCGATGCGATAGTAAAAGCCGCCGGCACCACCAAGATGAGCCTGTATAAGTACTTTCCATCAAAGGACGATCTGGTCTTGGCGCATCTAAGCAAAAGCCGAGAGGCCATGCTCAATCGCATCCTGGCCGGCGTAGAATTGCGCGCCAGCGAACCCAAGCAAAAGTTGCTGGCGGTGTTTGCGGTATTCGAAGAATTATTAGCCAGCCCGGAGTTTCGTGGCTGCCCTTTCATCAATGCCTCCGCCGAATTTGCCGAAGCGTCCAACCCGGTGCAACTGGCTGCTGCTGAATTTTCCGACACCTTCCGGAAAATATTGGCGGATTTGGCCCGGCAAGTGGGTGCATGGAACCCGGAACAACTTTCTCAACAACTAGCAATGCTGATCTCCGGAGCCATCGTCAGCGAACAAGTGCGCAGACAATCCGGGGCGATGCATATCGCTTCGGCGGCGGCGGAAATCCTGATCGAACAGAGTTTAAGCTACGCCGGTTAGATTCAGCCGAGCCGGAGACAACAACCCTCTGCCCGCAACTGACTTACAATATCGCCACCCTAGACCTCACCGAGAGGTTCCATCATTCTTTGGACTTGACCGCTTTTGAGCTCACTACGCCAACTCGTTTCTCAAACCGCCATTTACGGTCTCAGCAGTATCGTCGGCCGTTTTTTGAATTATCTGCTGGTGCCGCTGTATACCTACACCTTCAGTGCCGGCGAATACGGCGTGGTTTCCGAGTTTTACGCCTATGCCGGATTTTTTGCGGTGCTCTTAGTACTGGGTTTGGAGACCGGCTATTTTCGGTTTCGACAACGACAAGAGTTTAGTAGCGACGAAGTCTATCGCAATGCCCTAGGCTTTCTGTTGATTACCAGTCTCGGCTTTATCGCGGCAATCTACTATTGGCAACAGCCGCTGGCCGACTGGCTACAGTATCCGCAACATCCGGAGTATTTGCTCTGGTTCGGCTGGCTTTTGGCGCTGGATGCCTTGTCGGCGCTGCCGTTTGCCCGGTTGCGCGCCGAGAACCGGGCCTGGCGTTTCGCCGGCATCAAAATGACCGAGATTTTCATCGCGATCGCCTTGAATCTGTTGTTTTTGCTGGTCTGGCCCAAGTTGCAAAGCCTCTGGCCGGATAGCGAACTGGCTGCTTATTACGACCCTGAACTGGGCGTAGGTTACATCTTTTTAGCCAATCTGGCCGCCAGTGTTTGCAAGTTGCTGCTGTTACTGCCGCAATTTCGCGCGGTGCGCTTCCAGCTCGACCCGCGCGTGCTCGGACCGATGCTGCGTTATTCTCTGCCCATGGTCATTATCGGCTTTGCCGGCATGGTCAACGAGATGCTGGATAGGGCCATTCTGAAAGTCTTGTTGCCTTACGATTTGCCCACCAATCTGAAGATGCTGGGGATTTACGGTGCTTGCTACAAGCTGTCGATTTTGATGAGCTTGTTCGTACAGGCCTTTCGGTATGCCGGCGAACCGTTTTTCTTTTCCTATGCCGGCCGCGCCGACGCCAAGCGAGCCTATGCGTTGGTGATGCAGTATTTCGTGATTGCCGGGGTGTTTATATTTTTAGTGGTGATGCTGTTCATCGATCTGTTCAAATATTTTATCGGCGAAGAATACCGGGTGGGCCTGGAGGTAGTGCCGATTTTACTGATGGCCAATCTGCTGCTGGGGATTTATGTGAATCTGTCGGTCTGGTACAAGCTCAGTGACCGCACCGGCCTGGGTGCCTGGGTGTCGCTGGCTGGGGCAGGCCTGACGATTGTTTTGAATATCTGCTGGATACCGGTTTGGGGCTATGTCGGCTCGGCGTGGGCGACGCTGGCTTGCTATCTGTTTATGGTGGTTTTATCTTGGGCTTTGGGCCGGCGCTATTATCCGGTGAGCTATCCGCTCTTTAAGATCGCCGGTTATTTCGGGTTGGGTTTGGCGCTATATTTTGCCAATCGCTATCTGTTGGATACTTATCACTGGAATGTCTGGCTGGCCGGTGCCGCAGGCTTGTTGCTGTATTTGAGCATTGCGGCTTGGTTGGATGTGCGACCGCTATTGCGCAGCCGCCGCCCGCATTAAATGCCCGGCAACTGTTCGGAGTAGATAGGCCCGAGTCGGCGCGTTTTTAAAATATCGATGCGGCGCTCCGCAACGCGCTGCAAAAACAAATGACGTGTTTGCGCGTCTGCGGTAGACCAAAGGCGGATTTCATCCAGGGAACGAAAGCAGCCCAGGCAAATATCATCGTCGTTCAGGCAACAGTTTCTGACGCATGGCGATGCCGGAAGATTTTCGGAGTTAATCATTGCCTTTCCACCGTTTGACTAAAAAATTGCTGGGCCTGTTCGACATCCCGACTGATTTGCAGTTTCAACTCGCTCAGCGAGGCAAAACGGATTTCATCGCGCAGCTTCTTTTTAAAATGTACTTCAACATAAAGCCCGTAAATATCTTGGTTGAAGTTAAATAAATGCGTTTCCAAAACTACTTTGGCGCCGCCGTCGAAAGTGGGCCGAGTGCCGACATTGGCCACCCCCTGATATTCGTTACCGTCAACCCCGGTCATCGTCACCGCAAACACGCCGACGATAGGCGTGTTTTTCCGAAACATCCGCACATTAGCAGTCGGAAAGCCCAGTTCCCGGCCGCGCTTGTCGCCGTGCGCGACCCGGCCACAGACCGAATAATCCCGGCCCAGCATCAGTTTGGCTTGCTCCAGTTGGCCTTCGCCTAGGGCATCGCGTATCAAGGTACTACTGACTCTTAGCCCGGCCAATTCAAAAGAATGACTGTCTTCCACCGCAAAGCCGTATTCCTGGCCGCGATGCTGCAACAGCGCAAAATTGCCGCGCCGCGCCTTGCCGAAGTGAAAATCGTCGCCAACCACCAAATGCTTGACGCGCAAGCGCTCGACCAAAATGTCGCGAATGAAATGCTCGGCATCGCAATCGGCGAGGTTGCGGTTAAAGGGTAAAACCAGTAATTCGTCGACAGGTAATTTAGCAAATTGAATCGTTTTCTCGCGCAACCGGGTCAATCTGGACGGCGCATGATCGCCAAGAAAATACTCTAAAGGCTGAGGTTCGAAGACCATGGCTACGGTCGGTAAGTTCAGACGCCGGCCGTGCTCGGCCAGCTTTTCGATCACCAGCCGATGCCCAAGATGCAGGCCGTCGAAATTGCCTATGGTCAACACGCAGCCGTCGCGTAACGGCTCAAGATGATTCAAACCCCGAATTAAGCGCATGATGCCTGTCTGACTAAAAAGCCTAATTCTATCAGTAACAGCCGGTGAGCGGCCATGTCGGCAGTGACCAACACATTTGGCGGCAGTAAAATTCGTCTTGCCGCCTCATGGTTTTCCACCGAATATAAGCCACCCTGATTTTTCGGCATACCCGACATGACAACGATAAACAGTATTTGTATCTATTGCGGTTCCAGCCCTGGACGGATTGAGTCATACGGCACGGCCGCGCAAGCCTTGGCCGCCGCGCTGGTCAGCCGTAATATCCGCTTGGTATACGGCGGGGCCGGGATCGGCATTATGGGTATGGTCGCGGACCAGGTCTTAAAGCTCGGCGGCCAAGCGATTGGCGTTATTCCCAAAGCCTTGGCACACAAGGAGGTCGCCCATCCCAATCTGACTGAATTGCACGTCACCGAATCCATGCACGAACGAAAGATGCTGATGGCCGAACTAGCGGACGGCTTTATCGCGCTGCCCGGCGGAATAGGTACGTTGGAGGAATTATTCGAAATTTGGACCTGGGCGCAGTTGGGTTTTCATCAAAAACCCTGCGGCGTATTAAATGTGGCGGGCTATTACGATGCCTTGATTAGCTTTCTGGATCATGTTGCCGCCGAACAATTCGTCAAACCGCATCATCGGGCCATGTTAATGGTGGAGGCCGATCCAAATTTGTTACTGGATCGCTATGTCAATTATCAGCCGCCTGCTGTAAAACATTGGGTGAATAAACACGAAACCTGAACAAACGCGCCAGTCTGCGTCCGGGTTATTTTTATGCGGATTGAGAGTTTGCAGTCTTGGACTATCATCGACAGTATGTAATACGCGATTTTTAAGGTTTGATGGATATGGCTAAGGTAAACGGCAAAAAATTGAATCGCAGAGTGGCTTTTCGCATTTATGAGCAAGCCAATCTTTTCTACCGCAAGCTTGATTATGATGGGCAACTGCAAGCGCCGGAAAACTTCGATGATTTGCTACACAATAATCCGCCGGACATCGACCAAGCGTTACCCGATTCGCAAAGCAGGGAAAACGACACGCTAAACGTCAATATCAGTGCCAGCGGCATCGCCTTTACCTCGCAAGAGCCGCTGCAAGCCGGCGATTATCTGATGCTGCGGATATTGCTGTTATCCAGCATGACCGCAATCATGACCTGCTGTAAGGTGGTGTATTGCAAGCCCAGCAACCCCTTCGAAAACGACCGTTATCCGTATTTAATCGGCGCCCAATTCGTCAATCTGACGCCGGAAGATACGGCGCTGTTAAGCAAACATATCGACAGAACCAAAAAACAACAGTGGGCCGTTAACGGCGTACTGCTAAGCCTGGTCTTATTTGTCCTGGCGATGCCGGATGCCGCATTCGGGCTGTTAATGGGCTTGGTTCATCATATTTTCGAAGTGGTTTTACACGTCATACATTTGATCTTTGAGTATGCCGAATACAATCTGGACCATGTCATCGAGCATGCATTCCATACCGATACCCACACTACCCAAGTCATCGTGTTTTATATTCTGTGTACGGTCGGCCTGATCGGTCTTTTCTTTCTTTGGCGGATTGTTCCGCATAACTGTCGGCGGGCGGGCAATAGTCTGATAGCCTTCTGGTGCCGCAAAAAAGCCAGTTGTCTTTACTTTTGGGGCCAGCAAGCGCTGGTGGATAAGGTCAAGATTGTCGGAATCGGCGTTATAGCCGTTACTGGCTATGCCTATTTTGGGATGTGACTGTGTTGCTTATTAGGGGTTGCGTTTCTCCCCTGAATTTAGGCTGGACCGACGTAACAGCCCAGCCCTGTTCAAGCTTTAAAGTGCTTTATACAGTTCGATAGTCTTGGTCAATTCTTCGGTTGCTTTGGCTACGTTACCGCTTTTAGACAGGATCTGTCCTTGCATCAAAGATGCGTGGGCTTTTTTCGCGGCTTCGGAGTTGCCGGCAATTGCTTCGGAGCTGGTTCTGGCGGCTTTCAGATGAATCTGCGCGGCGGAGAAATCACTTTTGCTGATTTCAACCAGCGCTTTTTCGATGTGAGCGATAATGCCGGCGCTACCGGATTGCGCTGCGGCAGCTGGTGCTTCTTCAGCAGCAAATGCGCAAACGTTGGTCAGACTTAAAGAAGCTGCCAATGACAAGGTTAATACTGCTTTTGTAAATAATTTCATTAAGTAGATTTTGTGTGATGGTTAATAGGTCCAATGCCCTAAAAAACACGTCATCACAGAATAGATTTTTTGTACCGGCAACTTATTAGGTCTAAGTTCGTCTTGAAATAGCACCGGCACAGCACCTTTTGCCATATAGCCGACAAGAGGCTTGAAGCAAATCCATGCTGATGGGAAGTATCTTTTTTCCTACTGGGTCCAATTGAAAAACTTTATTGTTTCTCAGGGACCATCATAACGGATTTAGCGCGCCTGCAACGGACCATTTGCACAGGGTGGTTGCGACAAGTTGCCGCAGTGCTCCGATTCGCTGTTTTCTAAGGTGCAATTCGCGCCCTATCGCCGTCACCACGCCCTGTCCGGCAATCATTTATAATGCCCAACCGCCTTTTTGCCGCATTCAGTCATCATGATAGACACCCTTTATATAGAATCCGCTATCGAGCAGCATCCGCGCGTAGCGACGATTCGGCGGTGTTTTCCGCAAGCGCGGACGGTGGTCTGCGAGCGATTCGGCGAGGTGTTTAATCCCAAGGCGCAAAACTTTCGTTTACAAAAACAGCATCCGGCGCTGATTCTGGCGGAAAAATACCAAAAGTTCGTGTTGCCGGCGCCGGCCGGTTACGGCATCGGCGGCCAGCGCAATTATTACTTTTCGCACATGCTGAATTGCTTGTACGACTGCCGATATTGCTTTTTACAGGGCATGTATCAGTCGGCCAATTACGTGCTGTTTGTGAATTACGAGGATTTTCAGGAACAGATTCGCCAAACCTGCCGGGAAACGCCGGATCAGGATGTGTATTTTTTCTCGGGCTACGATTGCGACAGTCTGGCTTTTGAGCCGGTCACCGACTTTGCCGAACAATTTTTGCCGGTGTTTGCCGAATTACCCAACGCCTGGCTGGAGTTGCGCACCAAGAGTACGCAGATCAGAAGTCTATTGAATCGCGAGGTCGTGCCGCGCTGTGTGGTGGCTTTCAGCCTCTCTCCGGATGCGGTGGCCGATAAGGTGGAAGCGAAAGCGCCGAATGTGGCCAAGCGTATCGAAGCGGCGGCTAAATTACAGCAACAAGGTTGGCAAATTGGTTTGCGTTTTGATCCGTTAATTTATCAGTACGACTACCGCCAACAATACCGGGCCTTGTTCGAGCAAGTATTCGCGGCAATCGATGCCCAGGCCTTGCACTCGGTCAGCTTGGGTGTGTTTCGATTGCCGGAGCAATATTTCAAAAAAATCCATAAGCTGTACCCGGATGAAAAACTATTCGCCAGCCCGCTGCAAACCGCGTCCGGCATGGTGTCTTACCGTGCCGACCTGGAGCAGGCGATGATGGCCGATTGCACGCAAATGCTGCTGGAATACATCCCGCAAACTGCTTTTTTTCCATGCACGCTCTAAAGCGCACGGTACTGGTGACGGGCGCCAGTTCCGGCATCGGCCGGGCAATTGCCCGGCAATTGCTAGCGCAAGGTCACCAAGTGATTGGCACGTCCCGGGACTGCCGGCGGTTTGCCAAACTTCACCCCAATTTTGTCGGCGTCGAGTTGGATCTGGCTAAATTAGCCGGCGTTCCGCCGTTTGCCAAACAACTGCAAAGTGATTTCCCGGCACTGGATGCGGTGGTCTTCGCCGCCGGTTTCGGCCAATTCGGCGGCCTGGAGCAATTTTCATACGCACAAATCGAAACCTTGATGACCGTAAACTTCACCGCCCAGGCCTGTCTGACGCGGGCGTTGTTGCCGACACTAAAGCAAAAATCACATGCCAACCTGGTGTATATCGGTTCGGAAGCGGCTTTAAAAGGCAACCGCAACGGCAGCATTTATTGCGCCAGCAAATTTGCGTTGCGCGGGTTTAGCCAAGCCTTGCGCGACGAGTGCGGCAAAAGCTCGGTGCGGGTGTCCTTGGTCAATCCGGGCATGGTCGATACCGCGTTTTTTGATACATTGTCGTTCGCACCCGGTAAACAGTCCGGCCAAGCCCTGATGGCTGAGGATGTTGCAGATGCTGTTGCTTATATCCTGCAAGCCGGCTCGCATTGCGTGATAGACGAAATCAATCTAAATCCCTCCAGCAAAGTGATCGAATTTAAGAAATAAGCCCAGATGCTAGCCAAACTGATTGTTTATTGCGCGTACTACTTAAAATCCGCCGATTGGTATCGGTCAGCCAAGCTGTTTTTTTACGATCTGCTGGAAAACAGTCATAGCCGGAAGAAGAAGTATTTCGACGCGACGATGATAGCCCTGCTGATTTTGAGCGTAATTTTTCTGATTTACGACATCGAACACGAAGACAGCAAAATGGGCGGCTATTTCGAGCTGGCGATTCTGATGGTGTTTATCGTCGAATATTGCCTGCGGGGCTGGATTTATTCCGACACTTATAAAGTCATCATCGAGGAATATGAGAAAGCGCTGTATTTAAACCTGGATTTCAATCTGCTCGGGGTGTTTCGCAAAGCCTTTGTCAGAGATATGGAGTACATCACTTCGCCGTTTGCGATCATAGACATCTTGGCGATTCTGCCCAGCTACCGACCGCTGGCGATCTTGCGCATCTTCATCATATTCCGGCTGTTTAAGCTGTTTCGTTATTCCAATAGCGCCAAATTGTTTGCTGACGCCTTGGCCAGTAAGCGCTTCGAATTGATGACATTGTTGATCTTCACCTGCTTTCTGGTGTTTATCGCCAGCGTGTCGATTTATATGTTCGAGTACCAAGCCACCAACAGCGGTATTCATAATTTATTCGACGCCTTTTATTGGACCATCGTCACCTTGGCCACTGTGGGCTTTGGCGACATTACCCCGCAAACCACCGGCGGCCGCTGGGTGACGATTTTTTTGATACTGGCCAGCTTGGGGGTGCTGTCGTTCTTCACCTCCATCCTGATCGCCGCGTTCAGCGAGAAAATGTTGTCAATGCGCGAGAGCCGAACCTATGCCCAACTTGAGCGTTACGATAGCTTCATCATCATTTGCGGTTTCGGTCGGGTCGGCCAGGAGATCGCCCGCCATTTGCAGAACGACCGACAGAAGTTTTTAATCATTGATCGAGTCCCTGAACGAATCGAGTTAGCCAAGAAGCGTGGTTATCTGGCGATAGAAAGCGATGCCAGTAATAATGAAGTGCTGATCAACGCCGGTATTTGCCGCGGCGCCAGCGCTATCTTGTGCATCACCGGCGACGATGTGATAAATGTTTATGTGACGTTAACCAGCCGGCATTTAAATAAAAACCTGCGCATAATTTCCCGTGCCAACCGCCACGATAATGTCAATAAACTCTACCAGGCCGGCGCTGATAACGTCATCAGGCCGTTTGAGATTGCCGGTTTGCTGGCGGCGGAATTTGTTGGGCAGCCCGTCGCTTTCGAGGCCATCTCCGGTATTTTGCATAACCAAACCGAGACGGTAATGGAGTCGGTATTGGTCAGCGAAAAGTCGCCTTTGGATAATCAACAAATCGGTCAACTGGATTTACAGCAACGTAAGCTCACCTTGTTGGGCGTGATCAGCGACAATCCGATTCATCTGAAACATAAGAATAAATACCAGGTTAAGCAGCAACATTTTTATTTCAATCCGGAAGTGGACTTTATTCTGCGGCATGGCGATATGCTGGTGTTATTGGGCCGTAAGTACGGCATCGATCATTTTCGCGATCAAGTGGAACAACGCCGTCTATTCAGCAGGAAGCCCAAATGAAAAACATCGCCGTATTCGGTTACAACCGACTGTCGTTCGAGGCCATTAGCCGGTTGGACAAAGAGCTGTATCAAATCACCGTCATCGATCACGACCCGGCCAAAGCTACGCTTGCCCGTGAAAACGGCTTTGAAACCGCCAACATCGATTTCCGTAGCGATGACGATTTGAAGCTGATCGGCATCGGCGCGCATATCGATACACTATTTTGCTTTTTCGACACGGACTCGGAAAATGTATTTCTGACACTGTCGGCGCGGGCGCTGGATAAGCAGTTGAATATCGTCGCGATTGTCGATAGCCCGGAGTCGGCGGAAAAGCTGTTGGCGGCCGGCGCCAACAAGATTATCGACCCTTACGAAATCTGCGGGCGCAAGATTCACGACATGCTGAAGCGGCCGGATATCAACGATATTTTTGATCATACGGTGTTCGGCAGGCACGATTTGCATCTAGCCGAAGTGACGATTCCAGAAAACAGTTATCTGGAAAACACTCATGTCACAGAGTTACAGCTGAGTTCGCAGTATAATTTGATATTGATCGGTATCGTCAATAAGCAGGTTAGCGAACAACTACACTTTGTAGTTGAGGAGTTCGACCGCCGCCTAAGCGTTGGCGATATCTTGGTTATTTTGGGTCCCTCGCGGGAAATTAGAGCATTCAAAAAAGACGTCGAAAATGAATTTAGTAAAAATTAATCCGCGTATTGGTTTTTTTCTGGGCTTTGCCGCCTGCGCTTCGCTGTTGGGGGTTGGCGCGTATTTACAGTTTGTCGAAGAGTTGGAGCCTTGCCCGCTCTGCATTTCGCAACGTTTGGCTATTTTGGCAACAGGCGTCATTTTTTTGATGGCCGGTTTGCACAATCGTGGCCGAAAAGTCTATGCGGTGTGCAGCGCGGTTGCGGCCTTGATCGGCGCCAGCGTCTCGGCCCGCCATGTCTGGTTGCAACATCTGCCGCCCGAAGAAGTGCCGGAATGCAGTCCGGGGCTGGAATACGTATTTCAACATTTCCCGCTGGCCGATACCATCAAATTGATGCTGACCGGCACCGGCGAATGCGCGAAGATCGATTGGACCTTGCTGGGCTTGAGTATTCCAGCCTGGACCTTGTTCGCGTTTTTGTTGTTGGCGGGTTGGGCGGGCCTGCAATTTTTTAACGATGCCGATGCCGTCTAGCTGCGCGATTGGCAAGTTGCTTGGGGAAATCGTTCCTGCTGATAAAGAAGCTTAAGCCATGTCAAGAGTCTTCAGAGTCGGAACCCTGATTTTTTCGGGGCACCCAATTGATGGATCTGCCGCAGTTACCGCGTCGAATCGATACAGCTCCGCAACAGGTTATGCACAAAAACGGGGCATAGCCTGCGCAGCATTGCAATAGCGCCTGCGATATTTAACACAGATTAATTTTTTACGTAAGTCATTGATTTATAATTGGCAAATCAGCTGGCTTAAATTTGCACAATTTAACAAATGTGTAATAAAAACCGACACTAAGCGATTCTCTCAAAAGCCTATCCACAGAGTTATCCACAGTTTTTGTGGGTAACTCAGATTCCTCAATCCTGTTAACGACTTAGCGATCTAATATCAAAAAAACATCACGAGACATGCCTAACTGTGACACTTCCGGCAATTTAATTTTGAAAGTTGCTGTGCCAGTTCCGCTGGACCGGTTATTCGATTACCTGCCGCCAGACGGTGTTAGTGTGACCGCATTGCAAGTCGGTATTAGGGTGTTGGTGCCCTTCGGTAAGCGTCAGCAAGTAGGGGTTTTGCTGGCTGTCGCGGACCATTCCAGCGTCCGGGTGGATAAACTTAAACCGGCTATCGCCATTCTGGATACCCAGCCGCTATTGGCTGACACCGACATCCAGTTATTACGCTGGGCCAGCCGATATTATCACCACCCCATTGGTGAAGTGCTGGCCGCAGCGTTTCCGGTGGCCTTACGCCAAGGCCGGCCGGCTTTGCTGCAACGGCAGCCCTGCTTCGGCCTCAGCCCGCAAGGTCGGTTGGTTGCCCCGGAACAGCTACGCCGCGCGCCCAAGCAACAAGCGCTATTGGCATTGTTGCAATCTACCGGTAGCGCTATGACCGCTGCCGCGCTTAGCGCCTACAAACCCGCGCTGAAAGCCTTGCTCGATAAGGGCTTAGTCACGGCGCAAGACCCAATTCCAGGCTCTGAATTAGCCTTGACCAAAACCGCGTTACCGGCCAATCCGGAGCAACAAGCAGCTATCGCTGCGGTCATCGCCAATCTGGGTCGCTTTGCCGTATCCCTGCTAGAGGGCGTTACCGGAAGCGGCAAGACCGAAGTGTATATGCAGATCATCGCTAAGGTGTTGGCGCAGGGCAAACAAGTCCTGGTTTTACTGCCGGAAATTAGTCTGACGCCGCAATTGGAGCAGCGCTTTCTAAAGCGTTTTGCGGTGAACATGGTGTCCACGCATTCCAAACTAACCGATAACCAGCGTTTGCAGGCCTGGCTGAGTATGCAGCAAGGTGAAGCTGCGATTATGCTCGGCACCCGTTCCGCGCTGTTCACACCAATGCCGCGTCCCGGGCTGATTATTCTCGACGAAGAGCACGATAGCTCGTTCAAACAACAGGAAGGCTTTCGCTTTTCGGCGCGGGACGTCGCCATCGCCAGGGCCAAGGGCTTAGGCATCCCGGTATTGCTGGGCTCGGCAACGCCGTCGCTGGAGAGCATGGCGAACGTCGCCCAGCACCGCTACCAACTGCTACATTTGCCCAATCGGGCCGGCAATGCCACAGCGCCGAGTTTTCAGCTACTGGACATTCGCAATAAACGAATGCAAGCCGGTGTGTCCGAACCGCTGCTGGCAGAAATCCACGCCACCTTGGACAAGAAGCAACAAGCACTGATTTTTCTCAACCGGCGTGGCTATGCGCCGGTGCAGATTTGCCATGGTTGCGGCTGGGTCTCGCGCTGCCGGCGCTGTGACGCCAATCTGGTGATTCACGCCGCCGACCGGTTGTTGAGGTGCCATCACTGCGGCGGCGAACAACCTTTGCCCAAGCAGTGCCCATCCTGTAAAACCGGCGAATTACAGGCGCTGGGTTTAGGTACCGAACGTATCGAACAGACCCTGGCAACCTTATTTCCGGACAAGACCATCGTGCGCCTGGACCGGGATACCACGCAGCGCAAGGGCTCGCTGGAGCAGTATCTGGAGCAGATTCACGATGGCGGGGTCGATATTATTCTCGGGACGCAAATGCTCGCCAAGGGCCACCATTTTCCTGGGGTGACGCTGGTAGCCATTCTGGATATAGACAGCGGCCTGTTCAGTATTGACTACCACGGTAGCGAAAGACTGGCGCAGTTGATTGTGCAGGTGGCGGGGCGGGCCGGTCGGGCGGATCAACCCGGTAAGGTTATGTTGCAAACCCGGCATCCGCAACATCCTTTGCTGGATACCTTGCTAAGCTCGGGCTATCGCGCTTTCGCGCAAAGCGCGCTGAAAGAACGGCGGCAGGCCGGCTTGCCGCCGTTCGGCCATCAGGCTTTGCTTAGGGTGCAAGCCGGCAAGGCCGAGGAGCCGCAGCAGTTTTTACAGGCCGTTTGCCAAAAAATCAGCGAACTGAACCCCGGCATAGTACAGGTCTTGGGGCCGGTGACGGCGCCGATGGCCCGGCGTGCGGGCTTGTTTCGTTACCAGTTGCTATTGCAGAGTCCGCAGCGTAAAGAGCTGCATCATCTGCTGGATAGTTTGTTGCCGGCCATTTATGTCTTGAAGGAAGCCAAAAAGGTGCGCTGGTCGCTGGATGTCGATCCGGTGGATTTGTACTAGTCTGATCCGCCAAAATCCGGCGATTTAGTCCGGTTTATGTAATAATTCCCGCCCTTTACGACGGATCGTAGCAAAACCCATAGACATCTGAATCGGTAAATTAAACGCCGTTGGATTGCACGGTTATAAAACTAGATGCCTATGCCTATAACTAAAATAAAGAAGGTATTTTTCAATGTGTTGGAGTGGAGAAGCGTCAGGCGTTTTGGCTGCCGCAGGTTTAACGACCGCTGTTTACGTGGCCTACAAAGGCGAATCCAAGGAACTGTGGATTCCTTTAACTTATTTTGCCTTGATGGAACTGTTGCAGGCATTAACGTATGTGTACATCAATCTGTGCGATAACCCGAATAACCAGGTGCTCACTCTACTCGGCTATTTACATATCGCCTTCCAGCCGTTTTTCGTGAACATGGTGGCGATGTACTTCATTCCGGAAAGCGTCAAACTAAAGATCAGAACCACGGTTTACACCTTGTGTGCGATCAGTTCGCTGGCGATGTTGATTAAGATGTATCCCTTTGCATGGGCCGGCGACTGTGTGCCAGGTACCGAGGGTTTCTGCGGCGTGCAAACTTGCTCGGTGTCCGGGGATTGGCATATCGCCTGGCAAATGCCTTTAAACGGTTTGATGTCGCAACCGGTGACTTGGCTGTTGGGTTTCAACTGGGGTTTGCATGCGTTTTCGTATATTTTGGCGGCGTTTTATCTACCTATCATGTATGGTTCCTGGCGCTTTGTGGCTTTCCATTATTTGATCGGACCCTGGATTTCAGACGTTACCACCAACGATCCGAACGAGTATTGTGCGGTATGGTGTCTCTTTTCGATCGCGCTGTGCGTATCGGTGATCAAAACCCCGATCAGAAAACATCTGCACGTGAAGAAATGGCCGTTCTATCAACGTGAAGTAGGCGACAGCTTGTAAGATGACCATTAGTAAACAGGACATTCTCGACGCGTATCAATTTCGTCACGCCTGTAAGGAATTCGACGCCGAGCGCAAAATCGCCGGCACGGATTTCGATTTTATTTTGGAAGTTGCCCGGCTCTCGCCCAGTTCCTTTGGACTGGAGCCTTGGCAGTTTCTGGTCGTGCAAAATCCGGATTTACGCGAAAAACTCCGGACTGTTACCTGGGGCGGGCAAAAGCAGCTGCCTACTGCCAGCCATGTGGTGTTGACCTTGGTGCGGAAAAGCCATTTCATGCGCTACGACAGCGCCTATCTGCAACATATCATGCGCAACGTGCAGCAGTTTCCGGAAGACATCATCCAACTGCGTAGCGGTCTGATCGAGAAATTCCAACGTAGCGATTTTGACTTGCTGGGTTCCGAACGCACTTTGACCGACTGGGCGACCCGGCAAACTTATCTACCGTTGGCTAATATGATGACCGCGGCAGCGATGATAGGGATCGATTCTTGTCCGATTGAAGGTTTCGAGCGCGCGGAAGTGGAGCGGATCTTGGCGGAAAACGCCAACGTGAATTTAGAGCACTGGTCCGCCGCTTACCTGGTTGCGTTCGGTTACCGGAAAAATCCGCCGGCTAGACCGAAAACTCGGCAAGAGCGCGATGCGGTAGTGCGCTGGTTGGACTAATTTATCCTACAGCTATTGTTGTCGCTGTCGTTTAGCGACAGGGAATAGCGAGCTACGGGGCGGCGCACCCCGATAAAGCGCTCCCGCCAATACGGCTGCCGGAGGTCGGAGACCATCACCTGGCCGGTCCGGCTACTGGGCGCATGCACGAATTGCTCGCCGCCGATGTAAATCCCGACATGTGAAAACGGTCGCTCAGTGGTGAAAAAGAGCAGATCGCCCGGCTGCCTTTGCTCAGGCTGCACTGCCGGCAGTTGCCGGGCCAACGATTGGGTGTCGCGCGGCAGCCGCACTCCCTGGCGGTTATAGACGTAATAGACCAAGCCGCTACAATCGAAGCCTTGGCTAGGTGACTCCCCCCCATAGACATACGGCGCACCTCGCAATTGTAACGCGTCGTTGGCGGCGATCCGGTTGCCGCCTTCGGGAGCAGGCAATACGGTTAGCGGTGCTTTTTCTTTGCTGGCGCAGCCGGTAAGCTGACTCAGCATGACAACCGCCACTATCTGACCCAGCAGTAATAAAGCACAGCGGTAAGATAGACACGTAGACATCGGATTTATCGGCAAAAAATTTATCAATTTGCATATTATAGACAGGCTATTCGCTGCCCGCTCGCTGTTTGTCGCCAACAGGCACTGCTTTGCGCTTACCGACGTGGCAAACACCAGCCTCCGGGATCACATGTGCGTATTGCGAACAAAACAGCCGCTCCTTACGACTTCAAAACCACCACCAATTCCAATGTAAATCCTGCCAGATTTTGAACGTCTTGGATCGACTATTTGCGGCCTACATGGCTTTCATTTGTCTGGGGATACAGCTTTTTTCATGATCGTTAGTATCAATGAACAAATAATTTTTCGATTTTTGTAATCAGTTGCGCGGCTTCCGCTGGTTGATCGTTAACGATAGTCACGCATTTTTGATAATCGGCGAGTTGAATGCACAGCTTCTTACTGCTGGTATCGGCCATTTTCATGGCCGTGGTTGCAACTAGAAAGTTATCGCGCAGCAACACTTGCTTTTTTACTTGGTAGGTATCGGCTAATTCAAAGAAATGGATGCGATAAAAGTCGTTGAGCATATCGATCAAGGTGACGCTTGAAATGTGCAGTTCGGTTTTTAGCGCATTTTGTAGATAAAAGCCGTTGCCATCGCCCTGAATGGCGATTTCGTAACCGCCCGGAATGCCGTGGCCGGTCTGATGTAGTATCGAAATGGCCACTTGTGCCAACGGATATTGTGTTGGCGGGGCGCTTCGCGCTAACGTTTCGTCTGCTTCCGCGAGATTGAACATGGCTATAACGCCTAACAGCAACAAACTGGAAAGTGACGATTTATACATTTTCATGGACAACTGGAAGGCAACTGGGAAATGAGGTTCCCGAAAAAACCTCATCTTCTAATAGACAGACGAAACCGATCAGACGGCTCTACGTTGGCGATTGACGCCAAACAAACCGAGTAGGCCACTGAGCATTAACCAAGCTGCGGCCGGTACGGGAACTGCTGCTGGCGCGGCGATTTGGGTGTAGCCGATGTCTTTCAGTATACCAAGCTCTATAGCCGATATTTCGCGAGTTTTTAATCCTTCGGAGACGGTTGATGCCATGATCAACTGAGAAAGAGCCGGTGTATCGTCGTCAAGATGCGCAATACTGCTGCCATCAGTCCAAGTAGTCGGTGCATATACGTTAACGCCCACGCCGCCGTTGGCAGCAACGGCATTGGCACCGCTAAACAATACACTGCCGCTACCACCGGTCAGAGCTGCGACCTTAGTGCTATCGAAAACACCGTCGGTACTGATCAGTCGATTTCCTGATGCATCGGTTAAAAAGTTTTCAAATTTGGACCAGGTGTCCGGGGTGCCAGGAGCGTTGCCACCAAATCCTGCACCGGTAGCGTTACCAAATGTAGTAAACCCAAATGAGTGCAATAACTCATGCATGCCGACTTTTTTGAAGTCATACGCATTTGCCGCGACGTTATCAGTCAACCCCCAGTTATAGAAAAAATTCCAATCAATGCTGCCATCGGCATCGCCACCGTTGCCGTCAGTTGCGCCATTAGTCAAAATTTTTGTTTGTACAATGGTTTGTTGAAAGGTACCGGGAACGATGAATGAATCGCTACCCGCCGACGCTAAGGTGTTTTTATTGATACTGTATGAAGTCACGTCATAGGTTAAGTTTGCCGTGTAGTTGCTGAAATAAGCCCCTAACATGCCTGCGGCTTCATTTAGCGCGGTTTTTCTGGCCGCACCAAAAGTGGGGTCATCAAAACCTTG
Organism: Methylomonas sp. 11b; assembly: GCF_000515215.1. Taxonomy (NCBI): domain Bacteria; kingdom Pseudomonadati; phylum Pseudomonadota; class Gammaproteobacteria; order Methylococcales; family Methylococcaceae; genus Methylomonas; species Methylomonas sp. 11b. The sequence goes on along the minus strand of NZ_KI911557.1, from coordinate 3,046,701 downwards.
GCCCGGATTCAGATAATTAAAGCTGAAGGTCAACGCTGCTTGCGCCGGTTGAGCCAACAGCCCGAGTGCTAAAACCCCCGCCACGATGACTGGTTTTGTCTTACTTAGCGATCTGTCGTGGTTCTTGTGTCCAATAATATTCATATTTGTTACCTAGGATAAATGTTAGAGTCTGAAGTATAGGTTAACCAAATCAAGAAAACCAATGACAGTCGTGTGACACGGCGTGAGGACATTCATATAGCCCATACATCCCTCCGATTAGCGAGGGCGTAATCGGGGGTGCTGGCTTCACAATGTGCGATTACACCAGCTAACCTACATTTTCAAAGACAGCGGATTTACCTTTCCCTGTCCCCCCAAATTAAATCTTATTTGTCGGAAATGGATCGATTATGACAATTCGTCACTTCCAGAAGCCGTCATTCACTACTGGCACAATTGGCGGCTGACCGTAAATTTGGAACAGAGACGGTTTGGGGCGGTATACGCAATATGCAAAAGCCAAATTATTATTTGGCTTTTGCCATCCAAGGACGCGCCAGCAACAATAAGCTCAGCAAGCTGCAAAAAATCATGTAATGCGAGTAACGAAAGTCCGGTGAGGGTGCGGCCAACATCAAACCCAATTCATGCAAGATGGCGCTGGAAGTTAGGCAAATGACTTCGATATTGGCCGTCACGCGGCGAAACGCAGCGGCAAAAAATAGATAAATTGTCAGGACAAAATAAGGCCAGGGTTGAAAAAACCAGTATTCGACATACTTGGTCATACCTGCCTCAAGCCACTCTTGCAATTTGGTCGCTTTTGGATGAGATCCATAAAAACGTTCTAAGTCGCTGGGAAAATCTTTAGCCATCATCACCGGGCTCCAACTGTTATCCGGCACCAAACCCAGGACATATTTCGATACCGCCAAGCGGTGGCGCGCCCATAAAATCGGCTCCGCCAGTACGGTTTGTATCCACAAATCATGCAGCGTTTGCCGTTGCGGGTCGGTGAGGCTGGCAAAGCCATGTATCTGCGATTCCATAGAATTTTTCGGCAACTCTAACGTGGGCGGCTTAGTCCGGAAAATTTCCCGCCAATACATAGGCGTATAGGCTTTTAGCAGGGGTTCGACTGAGCCACTTGAATTCAAGGTGCCGGCCAGTTGATCGAAAATAACTTGTTGCCGGCCTTTATCGTCCAGCCGTTTGATCACGCCGGCAATATCAAATGAGGCGTTGGCCACCCAGGGATAGGTGTGTCTATCGGCGAGCCGGGTGTTTATCGCTCCCGTGACTGCAAATAATACAAGAGCTAGCACCGCGCCCGAAACTGCCGCGCGTACCAAGCCGAATACGCTGTGTTTTGGAAATAAGCGAAATATGGCAAAGCTGAGTATGGGTATTGTTGCGAAAAATGCATTGTGCCTCATCAGGATCGCCAACCATAAAACCAATATCGTTAGTCCGAATAGCAGAAACGCAAACTGCTGGCTTTGCTCGGCGTGGCTTTTTATATGCCCCGCGATACCGAAAGCAGTAAATAGCGCGCCCCACATCAGCATGTCTTTCAAAATTGCGCCGCTGATACCGAACAGTGGTGGCAAAAATAGTAAAACGCAAAGCCATGGTGCGGCAACCTTTGCGCCGTACGGTTTAAAATAAGCCTGAAAGGTCAGATATGCGCCGGTCCACACCAAGCCGAGTTGCAGAAACAACATACCCGCCGGCCCAGGCGTCAGGCTATCGCTGAATCGCCAGATAATAGCCATTAAAGGTGGATGCCAGTCGGAAAAGCGGCCTTCGCGAGCTTCGAGGATTTGATTGACCGCGTCATAACACAGGAAGCCCGGATACATGATGCCGAAATGGATCAGGAATCCGCTGATAAAAATCCATTCGATTGGCAGCGCTCCGGCCAGACTATTTATTTTTTTGGTAACCGTCATCAGGCTTGACGAATTTTCTTAAAAACGATTAATCGTGAAGCCGAAAAATTTAATACCATACCGGCCAATGAACCCACGGCAACAGCCAATGCGGGATGCTGATAAGCAAGGGGTACGCTGAAAATCATCCACAAGTAAGCGCCGTTATTGGCTGTCCAGCCCAGCATATTGGCCAGCACATAACGCAGCCACTCATGATGCATGGCGTGGTGGCTGGCACCAAAGGTAAAGCGCCGGTTAAGCCACCAGGTGACGGTAACGGCTGCCGGAAAAGCCAACATTTGCGCGCGTAACGGCCCCATGTTCACTACTAGGGACTCTACCAAGCCGGCATTCACAATATAGCCGACTACTCCGACCAGTCCGAAGCGCCACATCTGTCCGAGCAGATCATCGTTACCAGCAGATAAAGCAGTATTGTCGGCAGATAGGATAGCGGCGGAATCGGCAAAAGCGTTCGGCACAAAGACCGGTGGCGGATATTGTAAATAGGTCAGCATACGCAACTCCTTGCGCCCGCGCGTCACTGTATCCAAAATCGTGCCGGTAAAAACGCTCAACGACGCCAGCAGCATAATACCCATGGCAAGAAAGGCTGTCGGGAATCTAGGCACCAGCCCCGTATCCAGGTAAGTCAAGATTACGGGCCAGATCAGCAGCAAGGCTAATGCCACCAGCAAACCGGCCAGCCCCCCAAAAAACACCATGGGCCGCTCATGTCTAACCAATCGGATAATCAACATTAGGATGCGCCAGCCGTCGCGATAGGTGCGCAATTTACTTTCCGAGCCTGCAGGGCGTCCCCGGTACTCCCCTTCGATGTGTGCGGCCGGCATCGACAACTCGAGTGTATGCACGGTTAATTCGGTTTCAATATCAAAGCCGGTGGACAGCGCCGGAAAGGATTTAACGAAGCGCCGGGAAAACACTTTGTACCCGGAGAGCATATCGAGAATCCGGTTGCCGAAAATTTGCCGTACCACACCGGTCAACAGCCGGTTTCCGAAGCGGTGTCCGCCTCGGTATGCAGCATCGCCGGTTTCGCGGCGGATACAATTCACCAAATCGTAAGGCCCGCTCATGGCCAACTTGATCATGTCCGGCGCCAAATTGGCGTCATAGGTGTCGTCGCCATCCACCATCAGGTAAAAATCGGCATCTATATCTCGGAACATGCGGCGTACGACATGGCCTTTCCCTTGCTGGGTTTCATGGCGGACCATCGCGCCCGCCGACCGCGCTGCGCTGACGGTGTTATCGCTGGAGTTGTTGTCGAACACGTAAATAGCCGCATCCGGCAAAACCTGTCTGAAGTCGCTTACTACTTTCGCAATAGACACTTCTTCGTTATGGCAGGGAATAAGGACGGCAATTTTTAACTGATTGAACATGTTTGGTAAGTTAGCTTCCAGTGAAAGAGAGTGAATGTATCAATACGGACAAGATTGGGGCAGGCCTATTCCTGCGGGCCTTGCTACGGCGAAGTAGTTCAACCATCCAGGTCGAACAAATCCATTTGCCTATATTGGCGCAGGCGGCTGTCGCCATTTTCCAGACCCGATAAGGTAACGCCCAGTAGTCGCACTTTGGTGGTGCCGATGCCGGTATTTTTCAGTAATTCGCTCAATAGCATTCTAGTAGTTGGGCTATCGCTGATCGGTTCCGCCAAGGTTCGCCCGCGGGTGATCTGCACGAAATTTTGATATTTTATTTTCACAGTCAGCGTGTAGGCCGTCAGCTGTTTTTCGGCCAATCTGCCCAGGGCTTTTTCCAGCAAATCATGTAAATAGCGCAGAATGCTCGTCTGGTCGGCGATGTCTTGATCAAACGTGGTCTCGATGCCCACCGATTTGCGGGCTCGATTGGTATTGACCTGGCGCGGATCAATACCCCGGGCAATGTTGTAATAGTGTTGGCCGGCTTTGCCGAAATGCCGTTGCAATTCCGCTAGCGGCAATTGTTTTAGATCTTTGCCGGTAACGATGCCCAAGTCGTACATTTTCTGTTCGGTAGCGCGGCCGATGCCGTGAAACTTGCCTATAGCCAGATTTTCCACAAACGCCGGGCCTTGTTCGGGTGTAATGAGGTACAAGCCGTCCGGCTTGCCCAGGTCCGAGGCGATTTTGGCGAGAAATTTATTGTAGGAAATGCCGGCGGACGCCACTAACTCGGTTTGTCGGCGTATCTCCTGCTTGATGTGCTTGGCCAGCAAAGTCGCCGAGCCTTGATAAAGCTCGCTATCGCTAACATCCAGATAGGCTTCGTCCAGCGACAAGGGTTCGAAACGTTCACAGTAACGAGCGAAAATCCCACGGATAGTCTCGGACGCTTCCCGGTAAACATCAAAACGCGGCTTAACGAAAATAGCTTGCGGGCAGAGTCGGTAAGCATGCGCGGAAGGCATGGCCGAACGTACGCCAAACTGGCGGGCTTCATAACTACAGGTGGCGACTACGCCGCGCGAATCAGGCTTACCGCCGACAATGATGGGTTTATTTCTAAATTGGGGATGGTCGCGCTGTTCAACCGCCGCATAAAATGCATCCATGTCTATGTGGATGATTTTGCGCGGCGCTGCTTCCATGGAAAATCACTGCTTGCCGATCAATTCCAGTTTGGCGGTTTCGTTCCAATCGGAAAACGGAAACGGCAGCTGCTCGGTATTGAACGTCAAAAACAGCAAAATATGATAATGGTAAGTTGACAGGCTACGGCCAAAGTTCAGGATATTCGCGTTAGCGTCACCGGTAAACAGCACCGAGCCGACCTGCAACAAAATCACCAGCCACAACAATAGTTTAACCAAGCTATCGATGGCCGCGAAAATCAGCATGAAAATGATGCGTTTCCAGGTCTCGATTTTTTTCAGATTTTCGTTAATTTGTTCCTGCATGATGGCATTAACCTCTGTTCATCACGTCCCGCAAGTCCAGCGCAGCCGCGTTGGCACGAGCAATGTAGTTGGCCATCGCCAGCGAATAGTTGGCGAATATACCGAAGCCGTCGCCGTTTAATACTACCGGGCTCAAGGTTGGTGATAAGGCGTTTTCCAGGGCTTGGATCATATTGTCCAGGGTGTTCATCGCCCGCTTGTCCAACAGAATGTCGGAAAAATCGTGTTTGATGGCTTTCAGAATATGTAATAACGCCCAGCAGGAGCCGCGCGCTTCGTAGAATACGTTATCGATTTCCATCCAGGGCGTTTGGCCGATGGTCGGCATATTGATGTCGATCGGATTGGATGGATCGCCGTGGGTTGCACCGGAAAATTTGTCGGTACTGGCCGCCAAGCGGGTCGAGAGACCGCCGAGTCGCTTGATGACAACCTCGGTATATTGCCACAGGTTATCCGCTCTGGAGTGGAACTGCGCGGCTTTTGAAGTGGAAGACGGGTTTTGCAGGCGAACCATATAAGCGTGCAGCGCTTCGATACCTTTTACATATTCCGATTCGGTGGACGGCAAAGCCCAGGAATTGCGTTCGTAGTAAAAGTACGGCTCGGCTTTTGCCAAATCAGGGTCTTCCGCGGATTGCGATTGGTCGCGAGCGAAATGGTTACGTAATGCGGTGGTGCCGTCGCGCAACATGACCAGCGCGCCGTACTCGAAGTTTTGAATGTTATCGCAAAACAGGCCGGGCGGGGCCACGTCGTTGGAAAGGTATCCGCCGGATTTAAACAGAATCACGTCAGCGATGTGCGCCAGCGTGTTGGCATACACGTATCCAATCGGCATCTGATCGGTATGCGTGACATTCATCCGTTCGATCGCTTCGTCCTGAACGCTAAATTGCTCGGGCTCGCGGCTCCACCATTCGCCTAAAACCAACATGACAATCAGAACAACGCCTAACAGCGAACCAAAACCCCAAAGTATGCCCTTAGACTTTGCGTCTTCGTAAGCTAATGGATTATCTGACATGTGGTGCGTATCCTGGTCTGACTAAATAAGTGAGCAAAAACCGTGCTTTCCGATAAAGATTTTTTGTGAGCATGTTAGCACGGATATACCAATATGGCGCGTGCGATTTCAGTGCAGCTGCTTGTCCAGCGACGTTGGCAAGGCGCTGATCAATGTCGGTGGCAATTGCACGAAAAAGCCTTTGCTTTGCAGGCTGGCGATTACTTTTTCCGGATTTTCCCTGGCTAATTTGCGTTCCGGGGTCAATTGCAACTCCATGACAAATGTTAAGCGGCCAAGGCTTTTGAACAAGGCTTCCGGCACTGCGGAAAAGTCGTCTTTTTTATCCAGATATAAATAAAGTTCGTCTTTTTTTAGGCTTTTATAGATAAAACATTGCATGATGATGACCCATGATCGCTAATGCTGCCAATTCTAATGGTTTTTGTTTAGAATTTTCAGCCCCCGTTTACCTAAAGCCCGATGCCATGGAAAACCAGCCCGCCGCTTCAAACGCTTTTTTCAGAATTGCCTGTTATTTCGAGGGTTCTTTAGCGGTATTGGCGCTGGCTTTAGGCTGGCTTGCCGACCTTGATCCGTTTGCCAATCTGGAGTTTTCCGAGTCGGCATTGGGTATTGGCTTATTCGCGACCGGGCCGCTACTGGTATTATTTTTTGCGATGCAACAACTGACCTATCCGCCAATCCAAAAAATTCGTGATTTACTGCTGGAAACCTTGGGCGCCAGACTGGCCTACAGACATTGGACCGATTTATTGATACTGGCTGCTATCGCCGGTTTTGCCGAAGAGGCCCTGTTTCGCGGCTTTCTACAACCTTGGCTGGAAAATGGCTGGGGCGCGAGCGTAGGCTTGTGGGTTAGCAATCTGCTGTTTGCATTGGTGCATGCGGTCACGCCGCTTTACGCGGTTTTAGCGATGTTGATGGGCTTGTATATGGGGGTGATGCTGGACTATGGCGGCGAACGCAATCTATTGGTGCCCATGGTAATTCATGCGGTTTATGATTTTGTGGCGTTTGTTGTTATTCTCCGCGATTACCGCAACCGCTCTCGTTAGGAGTTATCGATGTCCGCTCACCCCCAGCCATCAGCCGAAGATCTTAGGCCGCACTGGCTCATCTGCGCCGCCATGCTCTTGACGGTGTTAGGTTATAACCTGGTTTGTCATTTTTGGGCTAGCGAACTGCAAATCGGCGTTGATGAAGCGCAACGTGTGCTGATTAGGAGCGTGCTCTACGGCCTGGCTATTTTGTTGTTTCCGTTCACCAAGTTGCTAAGGCATATCCTGCTGCGGCTAAACCAGACCATGCCGGGGCCCAAAACCGCTAGGCAACGCTATCTGTCGACTATAATCATCACGCAAACTTTGATCGAGTTTGTGAGCTTGTCCGGTTTAGCGATGTTTATTTTGGGCGACGGCTTCAACACTTTATATATTTTCAGTGTGATGGGCGTGCTAGGGATTTTCCTGCATAAGCCCAATCCCAGCGAATATTTGGGCATCGCGGCGGCGCTCTCAATCGAAGACAAATAGAGACCTAAATACCATTGACTATTTCCGATTTTTCGGAATGCGGGTTAGGTTGTACAATGGCTGGCTTATTTACGATTAGCCACCCGGTGTGATTATGCAAATCATTCAAGAAGCTCTCACCTTTGACGATGTTCTATTGGTGCCCGCCCATTCCAGCGTACTGCCGCGCGAAGTCGAACTGAAAACCCAACTGACCCGCAAGATTAAGCTGAACATCCCACTGGTTTCGGCGGCAATGGATACGGTGACCGAAGCGCGCCTGGCTATTGCGATTGCTCAGGAAGGCGGCATCGGCATCATCCATAAAAACATGACTGTTGAGCAGCAAGCCGCGGAAGTCAGACGCGTTAAAAAATACGAAAGCGGCGTGATCAAGGACCCGATTACCGTTTCACCTAACGTGACGGTTCGCGAAGTAATGGAATTGACCCGCGCTAAAAATATTTCCGGCGTACCGGTTGTTGACGGCGAAGAATTGGTCGGCATTGTCACCAGCCGTGATTTGCGATTCGAAACCCGGCTGGACGAATCTATTAGTTCGATTATGACGCCTAAGGAAAAGCTGGTTACTGTCCACGAGTCGTTTAAGCATAAAGAAGTCATCGACTTGCTACACAAACACCGAATCGAAAAAGTGCTGGTCGTCAACGATGCCTTTCATTTGCGCGGCATGATTACCGTCAAAGATATCCAAAAGGCCAAAGACAACCCACAAGCCTGCAAGGACGAACAGGAAAGGCTGATCGTCGGCGCGGCGGTCGGTACCGGTGCGGACACCGGGGAACGGGTTGGCGCATTGGTGGAAGCTGGTGTCGATGTCATCATCGTCGATACCGCTCATGGCCATTCCCAAGGCGTGTTGGATAAAGTGCGCTGGGTAAAACAAAACTTTCCGCAAGTTCAGGTTATCGGCGGCAATATAGCTACCGCTGCGGCCGCATTGGCATTGGTCGAAGCCGGCGCCGACGGCGTTAAGGTTGGTATTGGTCCCGGCTCTATCTGCACCACCCGGATCGTTGCCGGTGTCGGCGTGCCGCAAATTACTGCCGTTAGCAATGTGGCGGATGCGTTAAGAGGAACAGGCGTGCCTCTGATTGCCGATGGTGGCATTCGCTATTCGGGTGATGTTGCCAAAGCCTTGGCGGCGGGGGCGCATGCCGTGATGCTGGGTGGCTTGTTCGCGGGTACTGAAGAAGCACCTGGCGAAGTGGAGCTGTTTCAAGGTCGCTCTTACAAATCCTACCGCGGCATGGGCTCATTGGGCGCGATGTCGCAGTTGCAGGGCTCCAGTGATCGATACTTTCAGGAAGACACCGATCAGGTCGAAAAATTGGTACCGGAGGGTATTGAAGGGCGAGTGCCGTACAAAGGCAGCGTGTTGGCGATTGTGCATCAGCTACTGGGCGGTATCCGCTCCAGCATGGGTTACACCGGCAACAGCACGATCGCCGCGATGCACGAAAATGCCCAGTTTGTGCGCGTCACCAGTGCCGGTATGCGCGAAAGCCATGTGCACGACGTGACGATTACCAAGGAAGCGCCGAATTACCATATGAACTAAGGCCGGCCCAGCGGCGTTTACTCATCAGGTCCGCGTATTTTGCGCGGACTTGGACTTGTTTACAGAAAGCAACCAAAATCCATCGCAATGACCGAAACCTCCTCAACTCCATGCAATCTTTGCGGCGGCAACCACGTTGCCGTGTTATCCATGCGCAGCCGCAGCGGCGCCGAGTTGCGTAGCGTAATTTGCAAGGATTGCGGACTGGTCTGGAGCGATCCGTTTCCGCACGATCCTCGCCAGTTTTACGAAGAAGATTATCGGCTGGAATACAAAAACACGTATGCCCCCAAGACCAAGCATATCTTGCGCGCCGGCCGAGTCGCTGTTACCAGGCATGAGAAAATCAAGCATTTGCTACACAAACCGCAAACCATGCTGGATGTGGGCACCGGCGGCGGCGAGTTTGCCTATTTAATCAAATCGCTGGGACATGATCTGCACGGCATAGAGCCGAACAAGGGCTATGGTCAGTATTCGGCCGCGCAGTACGATTTGAATTTGCAGTTTGGCTTTATTCAAGATGCGCAGTTTACAGAAAGCAGTTTTGACGTGATTACCATTTGGCACGTACTGGAACACACGGAAGATCCGTTTTTTGTCCTCGGCAAGTTGCGCAGTTTGTTGAAGCCGGATGGTGTGTTGGTAGTGGAAGTGCCAAACATAGAAGCCACCTGCCAATCGCCGAGCAGCACCTTTCACGAGGCGCATCTGTACAACTTCAATTTGGCGACGCTGCGGCGCATGGGCGAAAAAGCCGGTCTAGTTGAGGATAGACATGTGTTTTCCGAAGATGGTGGTAATGTCACGCTGTTTTTCAAAAAAGCCGAGTCGTTGGCCGATCAAGCCGCTGGCTGGGGAATTCCGGAAAATGCCGAACGCATTACCGCCATTGTGCGCGGCCATACCAATTTACGGCATTACATGCGTGCGGCGCCCTATTTGCGGTTCATCAAACGTATGACTCGTTCGCTGCTCGAAAATCGGCACGTAAAAGGTTTCAAAGACAATAAAAGCCTGCTCGATCAGTTGTATCGAGGCTTGTAGTACGCTCGTAATTTAGATTTTCCGGTGGGTGCTCGATGCTTGCCCACCCTACATTTTTGAAAGGTTTCCCGTCATGTCATCCCACGCGACCAACATCCATTCCGACAAAATCCTGATTCTCGACTTCGGTTCGCAGTACACGCAATTGATCGCCCGCCGTATCCGCGAAATTGGCGTGTATTGCGAAATCTATTCCTGCGATTGCAGTGCTGACGAGGTCAAAAACTTTGCCCCAAAAGGCATTATCCTGTCAGGTGGTCCGGAAACGGTGACCAGCAGCGACACCCCTCGCGCGCCGCAAATTGTTTTTGAGTTGGGTGTGCCGGTACTAGGCATTTGCTACGGCATGCAAACCATGGCGGAGCAGTTGGGCGGCAGAGTGGAATCGTCCGATCACCGCGAATTCGGCTATGCGCAGATTCGCGCTCGCGGCCATTCCAAATTGTTGTTGAATATCGAAGATCATGCCTCGCCGGAAGGTTTCGGCTTATTGGATGTCTGGATGAGTCACGGCGACCGCGTCGTCGAATTGCCGACCGGCTTTAAACTGATCGCCAGCTCCGACGGCGCGCCGATAGCCGGTATCGCCGACGAAGACAAACATTTTTACGCGTTGCAATTTCATCCCGAAGTGACCCACACTAAACAGGGCGGACGGATCTTGAGCCGGTTTGTGTTGGAGATTTGCGGCTGCCAAGCGCTTTGGAACGCCAGCAATATCATTGAAGACAGCATCACTGCGGTGCGCGAAAAAGTAGGCGGCGACCAAGTTATTCTGGGCCTGTCCGGCGGTGTTGATTCATCGGTGGTCGCGGCTCTGCTGCATCGCGCTATCGGTGAACAACTTACCTGCGTATTTGTCGACACCGGCTTGCTGCGTTTACACGAAGGCGATCAGGTCATGGCGATGTTCGCCCAACATATGGGCATCAAGGTGATACGCGTCGATGCCGAAGACCGCTATATGGCGGCACTAGCCGGCGTTAACGACCCCGAACAAAAGCGCAAAATCATCGGCGGTCTGTTCGTGGAGATATTTGACGAAGAAGCCGGCAAACTGACCGACGCCAAATGGTTGGCACAAGGCACCATTTATCCGGATGTCATCGAATCGGCCGGCGCCAAAAGCGGCAAGGCGCATCTGATCAAATCGCATCACAATGTCGGCGGCCTGCCGGAAAACATGAAGCTAAAACTGGTCGAGCCCCTGCGCGAACTGTTCAAGGACGAAGTACGCAAACTGGGTCTGGAGTTGGGCCTGCCCGCCGACATGATTCACCGCCACCCCTTCCCCGGTCCGGGCCTGGGTGTGCGCATCCTCGGCGAGGTGAAAAAACCATACGCCGATTTACTGCGCCAAGCCGATGCGATATTCATTGAAGAACTGTATCGCCATGATCTTTACCATAAAGTCAGTCAAGCTTTTGCAGTGTTCCTGCCGGTAAAATCCGTCGGCGTGATGGGCGATGGCCGCAAATACGACTATGTTGTCGCCATCCGCGCTGTAGAAACCATAGACTTTATGACCGCGCGCTGGGCGCATCTGCCTTACGACTTCCTGGATTTGATCTCACGCCGAATCATCAATGAAGTGCCCGGTATTTCCCGCGTCACCTACGATATTTCCGGCAAACCACCCGCGACGATAGAGTGGGAGTAGCCGCTTCAAATTAAAATGGAACTTTGAAAATGTCTTCCGGTCATTGCAATCGCGGAGTGTGAAAATTTGCTCCGTGCAATAGCTTATTCATTGTTTCTCCCAAGCCGGTAGTCAATTGTTTTGACTACCGGTTTTTTTTGCAATGTATGAGCAATCTTGGTCGCTATGCCGAACTGAAGTTAATAAAAACGCGGCTTGCCAACGTTAGTTTTTACAGGCAAATGTCCGTCAACTCTCATAACAATCAGCCATTTGCGCACTTCGGTCTTAGCGGGTATGGGCTTGGTCCGGCCATGTCGATGCTGACAGCTCCTTTCTTGAGTATTGAGTTTTTCGTAGCTGGGCTGCAAGTGTTGCACGTTACGAAAAAACCTTAAGTTGAGGAGTTGTCCTAGTAATTTCCTTTGCGGCCGATAAAGGTTCGCCAAATCAACCAGCCATCCACGATTTGTTGGCGATATTAACGTTGGTCAAGCCATCGAATAAACAGCCAGTGTGCGATACGGCAATTAGTGGGTATTTAATGACAATAGCGTGAATATACCCTGGCAGTTTTAGAATGGTTTCAGGTGGAAAACGGATAGATTATTTAGGCAAAAATGCAAGGGATTAATTTTAATTATGCACAAAAAACTACTTGACACTGTCGGCAGCCAAAGAATGCCTGGCCGTAGGCTCTAATGTCCGCATATTGCATGTAAGTTATTGATTTTAAATTGTATAAACTGTTGTCTAAATTTGAGTCAATCTAAGCAAAGGCCCCAAAAATTAGGCATTTAGAGCGTGAAAAAACTTTTTATCCCCAAGGTTATCCACAGCTTTTGTGGATAACACCATAACTTAGTTGCCTGTCAGACAGTTAGCTCTAAAAGCTATATTCCCGTGCAGGTTTTTGTCTTATTTCCGACACGGTCGCAACCTGGCTTGACTTGGATCGGGTAAAGGGATGTAAGGGTATCGCTACAGTGGTGGAGGTCTTGGGATTACAGCATATTAAATGCGGGAATCGTCGCGTTGTTGTTGCTGATTCTAGCGTTATTAACCCCGCCCTTAAATACCGCCGCCGGTTACAGAGCCTGTCGATGGGCACACCCGTCAGGGCTTCGACGAGATCATCCCGAACGGAATAGCAATGATAAATGGGGCTGGGTTAATCATCTATCGGCTTCAACTGCGCCCGATTCAAATTAACTATGTTAAATAACTTTTCTGAATAGGCCATATCCCGCATTGTTTGAAGTGCGCTGCTCCGGTAATACTGGTCAATTTGCTGCGAAATGCCCTAAATACCGCTAATTTAGTGCTCTGGCATGAATCTTGGTAGTTCGCCCAATTAACGACACCAAAATTCGCAGATCCTAACCATGAGCAACGCTCTCCACATCTCCCGCCTGATTGAGGCTTACGACGAGGAATTACGCCGGGTGATGTTTAGACGCTGTGGTTGTCTCGATACCGCCGCCGACATCGTGCAGGAAACCTATCAGCGTATGTTTGCCGGCAATTTATGGCAGCAAGCCGATAACCCGCGCGCCTTGCTGCATCGCATCGCCGCTAATCTGGCTACCGATTACGAACGCCGCCGCAATACTCGCAATCAGCATGTAGACCATGATGATACTGGCGACGCGGCCTTGCAGGTTAGCGACGGCATCGATCCGGAGCAAATCAGTCTGGCGCGCGAGCGCTTGGACCGCTTGGTCGCGGCGATAGATAGACTCCCCGCGAAATGCCGGACGGTTTTCGTGCTGCGCAAGTTCGAAGAACTCAGTCATGCGGAAATCGCCCAACGCTTGGGCATATCCCGCAATATGGTGGAAAAACATCTGCGCAATGCTTTAGCCGCCTTGCAAGAGCTAGACGATCTTTAGCCGATTCGCTCCTGTTTTCACAGGGTTATGCGTCCTATAATGGCAAGCCACCAAACCCTGAATCGCGCCCGATGAAAATTTTCAGCCTTTATCGCTCACCGCTAAGCAGCAGGATGCATTGCCGCATGCCGGCTCTAAACGGACATAGGCAATGAAAATTTCTGCCGAGATTAAAGCGGCTGCCCGCGCCTGGTGGGTCAGGCTGGATAGCAGCAAGCTTAGCCCTAATGAACACGCCGAATTTACCCGCTGGTTGGCCGCCGATCCCTTGCATCGTCAGGCTTACGATCAGTTACGCGAATTATGGGGAACGCTGGATGCTATCGCATCGAGAATGACGATTCCGGCCACAAGCAAACCCAAGCCGGCTTTTTGGCGATGGCAGTGGGCGCTGCCTGCATTGGCGGGCGGCTGCCTGGCCTTGTGGATGTTTAATCCTTTGTGGACGATATTGCGCGCCGATTTTCATACCGGTTTCGGCGAGAGGCGTGACGTACATCTTAGCGATGGTTCGACGCTACATTTAAACAGCAATAGTGCCTTGGATGTAAATATTGACGGCGTACAGCGGCAATTGACGCTGCTACAAGGCGAAGCCTGGTTTGAAGTCAGCCCCGACAAAGCCAGGCCGTTTCGGGTAAATACCCAGCATGGCAATGTCACCGCGTTGGGTACGGCGTTTAATGTGCGGCTGCGTGACGGCAAAACGGAAGTCAGCGTCACCCAACACAGTGTGGCGGTAGATTTGGAACAAGCCGACGGCAAAGCACTGCACACCGTTGTCGCCGAGGGCCAGCAAATAAGCTACAGCGCCGAATCCGGATTGGGCAATTTGCAAAACATCGATAGCCAGGCCGTTACCGCCTGGCAGCGCGGCAAACTGGTGTTCGAGAACCGGCCTTTGGGCGAAGTGCTTGCCGAGCTGAATCGCTATCATCGCGGATTTTTGCTTATCAACGATGCTGAACTGGCCCAACGCCGCGTCAATGGTGTGTTTCGTACCGACCAAGCCCTATCGGTGCTGGCGGCCTTGGAAACCTCACTGCAACTGCGTTCCACGCGGTTTGGCGATTATCTGATCGTGCTGCACCGCTAAATTTAAGGGCCGGGTTGATAGTTGCGGGTTGCGGTTTCTGGCTGGCTAATGCTTTCGACCAGGCGGGATCGCGCAACTGCACCAGCCAAAACCCTCTCCGCCGCCTGCCCTCATTCGCCACCGGACGGCACTGCTAGATAACTTACCTCTACCTCCGTCAAACCGCTGACGCCGATTTGCCTGGCCGCGCCTTGTGATAAATCGATCAATCGATTCGGGCTGAACGGGCCTCTGTCATTAATCAGCACATCGACAAAGCGGCCATTGCGCAAGTTGGTAACCCGAACTTTCGTCGGTATAGGCAAGGTTCTATGCGCCGCCGAAAAGCCTTGCGGATCAAAGCGACTGCCGTCGGCGGTGCGATTGCCCGATTCCGCGCCATACCAGGAAGCCAGGCCGGTCTCCCGATAACCATTCGCCGATGCCAGCGGATAATAAGTGACGCCTTTGACGGTGTAAGGCTTGTTGTAGGCAGCGTTGCTTTGATAGGTCGGCAGTTGGGCAGGCCCCGGAGACCGCGGCGGCTCTGATGCGCAGCCCGCCAGTAGCCCAAGTAAAGCCGGCAAAAGGCCTGGATTGGCAAGCATCTGGACTAGTTGGTTTCGCGGCATTCGATAACTCCACTGGGCACACTTTATTTGGCGCCTAAGCGCAGACAATATCTAAGCATAATTTGAAGCTCTCGTTAAAATCCGTTCGCTTTGCCCGCACCTTTCCAGGCTTCATGCTAGCAGACCACAGTCGACACGAGTCCATCCCGTCAAAATCGGCCGGCCCGGACAGGTTTGGTTATAATGCCGGCATCAGGAAATAGACAACTAAGGCCGGGATAGCGATTTTTTTGTTTGCCGACGCGGCAAACAGCACTTGAGGGGAAAGATACATGGCGAATGCATTACCTAAAATCTTGATCGTCGGCGGCGGAGCGGCGGGGCTGGAATTGGCCACGGAATTGGGGCATAAACTCGGCAAAGCCGGAAAAGCGGAAATCACCTTGCTGGATGCCGCCTCCACCCACATCTGGAAACCCTTGCTGCACGAAGTGGCGTCCGGCACGCTGGCCGAGGCTGAGGAAATCGAATATCTGGCGCAGGCGCACAGTAACCACTTCCGTTTCCTGTTCGGCAAAATGGAAGGTTTGGATAGAGCCAATAAGGAAGTCATCGTCAGCGCGATTACCAGCAAGAAAGGCGAAGAGATCATTCCGCAACGCCGCTTCAAATACGACACCTTGGTGATGGCGGTCGGCAGCGTCAGCAACACTTTTGGCATCAAGGGCGTGGATAAATATTGCCGGTTTATCGATACCACCAAGGAAGCCTTCCGCTTCCAAAAACAGCTGGTGGAAACCTATTACATTCAGTCCTACGCCAACCAAAGCCGGCAGCGCGACAAGCCGCTGTCGATAGTCATCATCGGCGCCGGGGCGACGGGTGTGGAATTGTCCGCCGAGTTGCACGAAGTCACCAAATTGCTGGCAACCTACGGCCTGGAAGGTTCGATAGACGTCAACATCACCATCATTGAAGCCGCGACTAAATTGTTGCCAGCCCTGCCGCCACGGCTGTCGCAAGCTACCCAGGAGCAATTGATCAAGCTGGGCATCCAGTTAAAACTGGGCCGCAAGGTCACCGAAGTCACCGAAACCGAAGTGCATACCTACGACGGCGAAGTCTTCGATGCGGATTTAAAAGTTTGGGCTGCCGGCATCAAGGCGCCGGACTGGATGAAAAACCTGGATGGTTTGGAATCCAACCACATCAATCAACTGGTGGTCGATCAGACTTTGCAAACCAGCGACCCCGACATTTTTGCCATCGGCGATTGCGCCGCTTGTGAGTGGGTCGGCCACGGCGGCAACGTGCCGCCACGCGCCCAGTCCGCTCACCAAATGGCCTCAACCGTGGCCAAAACCATCGTCAATCGCCTGAAAGGCAAACCGGCTGCGAAGTTTGTTTATCGCGACTACGGCTCGCTGGTGTCGCTGGGTAAATTCAGCACCGTTGGCAGCTTGATGGGTAGCTTGATGGGCACGGTCAGCGTCGGCGGTTTGATTGCCTATGGCGTGTATTTGTCCTTGTACAAAATGCACCAGGTCGCGATCCACGGCTACTTCCGCACCGCGATGCTGACCTTATCCAATCTGTTCCGGCGTAGTACCCACGCCAAAATGAAAATGCACTAACCCACAACTCCACCGAGCGATACACATGTTAGAAATCGAATACGAATTCCGCGAAGAAGACCTGGTCCACTTTAATGAGGAAAGGCTGAAAAGAGATCCGGAAATGCAGAAAAAAATCCGCCAAAACCGCATCTTCGCGCCCGGCGTGATGATGGCGATCGGCTTGTTTTATTACGTTTACTACGTGGACATGACCACCACAGCCTACATCACCATCCTGGCGCTGGCCTGGTCGTTTGCCTCGCCGTTTATCATGAAGATGGATTTACGCCGGCAGTTTTTTGATAAATACACTGAAGCGGAAAAAAAGGCTTTATTCGGCATTCATTGGCTGAGCATCGAGCCGGAATTTCTGCAAGAACGCGCCCCCGGCGGCAAAAGTAAAACCCCCTGGAAAGACATGTTGCGGGTAGAGAAGCATAAAGACTACGTTTACATCTATGTGGATATTGATGCGGCGATTGTGATTCCGCGCGCCACGGTGAAGAAAGGCGATTTGAAGGCGTTTGCCAAGCAGGCTGAGGGGATGATTGAGAGGGCGGGTTGAGTTTTACTGGCGGTTATTGGTGGCATGTCGTTCATTCCGCATACTTGGGTGATATACAGAAACTATTTGATGACTTATTAGATCCCGCATGCGCATGCCCCACCTAATTGCTATCGTCCTTTTAGTGTGCTCGAGTCTCAGTACGTTTGCTAATGGCCTAAAAGATGACCCAATTGAAATTAGATCGTCCTGGATGAGCAGTAAAGCATTATGCAATGATGCCTCAAGAATCCTGAGTAACATTCCAAGGTATAGATTTTGGAATGGTCAGTGGCGGGAAGCCTTCGGCTCAGTTGAATGGGACAAGGATTTTTATCCTTCAATTGACTCCGAAGGAAAGCAACGAGAAAACAAATACGAATTCAGGTCTATTGATATAAACAATGACGGCCAGAGCGACGTTGTAATAAAAGAGACCGGCATGCTCCGCTCAGCTTTGTGGGACTGGCTTTACGTTATGGCACCAGACGAGTTTCGCTCACTCAGAGCAAATCGTACTATCGGAAAATCATTAGGAATAATCCAGCAATTAAATCCGGGCAACGCAGTGATATTTACGAATAAGCAGGAAGCCGTTCCGACCGAGATGCAGATTTGGAGGCACGGCTCCAAGAACTACATTGTGATGCGAGAGCTTCAGTTTTCAACAGAAGAGCACAAAGATCCGGCCTCCGCATATGTGGCTGAGTTACGAGGGCCTTTAGGGGCACCTATAAACCGTCGTGGAAACAGAACGTTGATCCCACGTATGGTTTGTAAGTTTAAACAAAAATGAACACGTCTAACCCCCCGGACAAGTCGTCTAGGGTGGGCACGGTTTTTGTGCCCACGCGGTCAATAGGCTTTCATTTTTGGTGTCGCTAACGCGACGGCTGGTTTTAATGTCGGTTTCACGAAAAACATCCTTGTTTTTCGCCCTTCGGGTGCGGACGCATGCAAATCGGCTATCCTGCCGATTTGTCGGCCCGACAGCCGAGATACTTTCTTTTGTGTGGCCAAAAGAAAGTATCCAAAGAAAAGGCCACCCGGATGCCGCTTATTCCCTGCGCTCCTCGCTTTTGAACGGGGTTGCCGAAAGGGGCTTCCTGCCCCTTCGTCAACGCGCCGCATCCTTGCGGCGCCCCTAGCGGGCTGTTCCGTTCAAAAGCTCCGGTGCTCGGCGCAGCATACGGGAACAAAACCATCCCGATTTCACGATTACCCGTAGATACTGTTAGCAAAGCTTAATCGTACGCAAGATTCAACTCATTCCCCCGATTACGCTCCGCTAATCGGGGCTAAGTCCTTATGTAAAAGTATGAGTAATATCGCCGTCCGCGCATTTTTCCGTGTTCGTCTCTTTTGAGAATGGTCGGGCTGTGCCGATTATGAATCTCGCACGCTTAGCCAGCAATGCCCAGGATTTAACCGGAAAATCAGCGACTCCGGCAGCTTAGCGCCTATAGCTGGGGGGCATGACGCCGCCTGACATCCAACTTGCCGTTTTAATTTTTATGCCGATGGCTTGCACTGGTTTCGGCTACCAGATTTTGATTCAGGGCGGTAGCGGTTCGTGATAAATTTCCAAACATTCTCCTTCATAGCCCGATGACCACCATGACCACCATCCGCCAAACCGAATTTATTCAAAGCATCGCCGATGCTTTGCAGTTTATCTCTTATTACCATCCCAAAGATTTTATAGACGCGCTGTATGCGGCTTACCAAAAGGAGGAAAGCCCGGCGGCGAAAGATGCGATGGCGCAAATCCTGATCAATTCCCGAATGTGCGCCGAGGGCCGGCGGCCGATTTGTCAGGACACCGGTATCGTTACGGTATTTTTGAAGATAGGCATGGACGTGCGCTGGGATGCGGCATTGAGCGTGACCGAGATGGTTAACGAAGGTGTGCGCCAGGCTTATTTGCATCCGGACAACGTCTTGCGCGCGTCGATTCTGTCCGATCCGGCCGGCAAGCGCATCAATACCAAAGACAACACTCCGGCGGTGGTGCATATGGAATTGGTGCCGGGTGACAAGGTGGACGTGGAAGTGGCGGCGAAAGGCGGCGGCTCGGAAGCCAAATCCAAATTTGTGATGTTGAACCCGGCCGACAATATCGTCGATTGGGTGTTAAAAACCGTGCCGACCATGGGCGCCGGCTGGTGTCCGCCGGGCATTTTGGGTATAGGCATAGGCGGCACCGCCGAGAAAGCCATGATATTGGCCAAACAGGCTTGCATGGGTTCAATCGACATTCAGGATTTGATCGCGCGCGGCCCCAGCAATGCGCTAGAAGAATTGCGGCTGGAGTTGTACGACAAAGTCAACGCGCTGGGCATCGGCGCCCAAGGCCTGGGCGGCCTGACCACGGTGCTGGACGTCAAAATCCTGGACTACCCGACCCACGCCGCCAATAAGCCGGTGGCGATGATCCCCAACTGCGCCGCCACCCGCCACGCGCATTTTGTATTGGACGGCACCGGCCCAGCGCTGCTGACGCCGCCGAAACTAAGCGACTGGCCGGAAATTACCCAATCGGCCAGCAGCGCCCGCCGCGTCAATATCGATGGTCTGACCAAGCAAGACGTTGCCGACTGGAAACCCGGCGAAACCTTGCTGCTGAGCGGCACCTTATTAACCGGCCGCGACGCCGCTCACAAGCGCATCGTCGATCTGTTGAACAAAGGCGAGCCCTTACCGAACGGCGTCGATTTAAAAGACAAATTCATTTATTACGTCGGCCCGGTCGATGCGGTGCGTGACGAAGTGGTTGGCCCGGCAGGTCCGACTACAGCCACCAGGATGGATAGCTTCACCGACACGGTGCTGGAAAAAACCGGCTTGCTGGGCATGATAGGCAAATCCGAACGCGGCCCAGTAGCGATAACGGCCATTGCCAAACACAAAGCCGTGTATTTGATCGCGGTTGGCGGCGCGGCTTATTTAGTGTCAAAAGCTATCAAACAAGCGCGTGTCGTGGCGTTTCCCGAGCTGGGTATGGAAGCGATTCACGAATTTGTGGTGGAAGACATGCCGGTGACGGTGGCGGTGGATAGTCGTGGAGAGTCGATTCACAATACCGCACCGAAGGAATGGCAATCAAAAATCGGCAAAATTCCGGTAGTGTTGGCGTAAGTTCTAAGTAGATCGGAAAATTAGAGACGCAGGGATTGCGTCTCTAAGCCACATCGTCGAACGCTATCCCCTCATAAATTTCGGCAACGGCCAATTCCAAGCCGATAGACTGCAACACTGCCCGATCACCGGCTTGATAAAGCCGTAAATCCCATTGATTGTCGCGGCTATAGCATTCGACTCGTTGTGTATCTTGAGCTATCAGCACGTATTCTTCCAGACTGGATAGTTTGCGGTAATGGTGAAACTTTTCGGCGCGGTCGTAGCGTTCGGTGGTGTCAGATAACACTTCGATAATCAACTTCGGCTGGCTGTTGTAATGTTCGGCGGTGTCGGTGGCAGAGCAGGTAATATGTAAATCCGGGTAGAAGAAACAGTCATCTTGGGCGGTTTGGATATGCACCTTCATATCTGAATTAAAAACCCGACAGGGTGTGCCGCGTAAATGCGCAAAAACCAATCCCGACAGGTTCATGCTGATAATGTTGTGTGACCTTTTCGCCCCCGCCATCGCATAAACATCACCACTAATATATTCGTGCTTGATGTCACTAACTAATTCGCCTTGCAGATAATCCGCGACGCTGATCGATAATTTTTCCGCTAACGCCATGTGTATTTCCTCTTGTTCGCCTGTCCGGGATTTTAACCAACAGTGGCGCTAAGCGATAGCACCGATAAACATAGATTCCAAGCCAGCGGTCTTTTGTGCGGCTTGGAAAACCAGGTCTAAACTAAAAACTCATTTTCCCGCTTGGTCTGCCATGCAAATCGCTTCTTTATTATTCATCGGGTTTTCTTTAGGCGCGGCACTGTTGTTAATCATCGGTAAGCTCTTGCAGCGTCAGGAACTGCAACGCGGCTCTGCGCCATGGGCCGGATTTTTGTTGATCGCCGGCTTGGCAGGTATTCAAATCCTGCATCTGGGCTGGATATTAAGCCGATTCGATTACCTGCACTCTGTGCTGTATTTGCTACTGCTATACAGCATCGCCCCCAGCTTTTATTTCTACAGTCGCCAACTATTGCTTACCCAAGTTCACTGCCGCTGGCACGACGGCCTGCATGTTTTACCGTTAGTATTGTGCTTTTGCTTGCCTTACCCGATGGCTTTGCCCGGCGCATTTTTAATCGGCAGCGGTTATTTGCTCTGGCTGGCAAAAACGGTCTATGCGTTGCGCGAACAACGCCGGCGTTTTCATCTGGAACTGTTGGCGTTGGGGACTTTGTTTGCGATTGCCCTGGCGGTGTTGGTGTTGGGTTTTATTTGGCCCTTGCTCAATGAAACCGACTTTATCGGCGCTTACAGCATCTTGATCGGTATGGCCTTTTTCGCGGTAGCATTGACCTTGCTGCGTTTCCCCGGCATCGCCGCCGACGTGTCGGAAGCGGTGCAAGCGGCTTATGCGGAATCGACATTAAAAAATGTAGATAAGTCCGCAGTGTTGGCCAAGCTCGACGTGTTGATGACACAGGACAAACTATATGCGCTGGAAACCCTGAATCTAGCCCTGCTGGCCGAGCAATTGGAGGTGAGTCAGCATCAGTTGTCGGAGCTGATCAATACCGAATTTCAACAAGGCTTTTCCCGCTACATCCGCGAGCAGCGCATAGCCGCAGCGAAACAACTTTTATTGGCAGAGCCCAATGCATCGGTATTGTCGATAGGCTTGACGGTGGGCTTTAGTACCCAGTCCAATTTTTACGCGGCGTTTCGCGACATTGTCGGTGTGGCGCCCGGGCAATTTCGCAAAACGCACGCCGGCTAAAGAAAAAAACTCCATTTTTATCATTTTGTAAATATATATGACGTTGATATTTATGGGTTTATATCCAGCGTAAATTATTTATATTCCTGTCCTATCAATCTGGAAGTTCGTCCAGTTTGCTGTCGTTAACCTGCTCCTGCCTCTCAACTTTTGGAGCAAAACCATGAATATTCTATTAACCGGCGCGACCGGTTTTATCGGCAACGCCGTACTATGCGAATTGCTGCGACAGGGTCACAGGATCACGGCCTGTTGTCGTCACCCCGAACAGCTGCTGATCGATCATCCAAACCTGACCCCATTAAAATTGGACTTCGCCAAGGCCGGTGCAATCGACTCCTGGCTGCCGCATCTGCAAGCTGTCGATGCAATCGTCAACTGCGTCGGCATTATTGCCGAGAACAAAAACCAGAGCTTCGCCCAATTGCACACCCAAGCGCCGGTAGCCTTGTTTGAGGCAGGTGCCCAAGCCGGAGTAAAAAAGATCGTGCAACTTTCAGCTCTGGGTGCCGATGCGGATGCGGAATCGGCTTACCACCTAAGTAAAAAAGCCGCAGACGTCGCCTTACAGGAATTGGTCGTGGATTGGTTTGTCTTGCAGCCGTCGCTGGTTTACGGCCAGGGGGGACAAAGTAGTGGCTTGTTTCATGCCTTTGCGGCCTTACCAGTGCACTTGCTACCGGATGGTGGACACCAGCTTTTACAACCTATTCATATCGATGATGTAGCCGCTACCGTCTGTCGTTGTCTCGAGCCCGCTGTATCTGGCCGTAAGACCTTGGCCTTGGTCGGCCCCAGTCCGATAACTTATGCGGACTGGCTGCAAGGGCTTAGGCGGCGACTGGGCAAACCCAAGGCCAAAACGTACTCTATTCCTTACCACTATGCGTTAATCATGGCGGGTTTTGGCAAATGGCTGGGCGAGCCGATTTTGAGCAAAGACAACGTAGCGATGCTTAATCGCGGCAATTGCGCAGATCCGGGCCCTCTCACTCAGTTTTTAGGTCGAGCGCCCGTCAACTTGAACGAACAATGGTTCGAACAAGCGGCCAGCCAAGCCGAGCGTTGGCATGCCGGCTTGTATTTTCTCAAGCCTTTGCTGCGATACACGATTGCCTTCGTCTGGTTATGGAGCGGTATCACCTCGCTGTTTTTCTATCCGCATCAACTCAGTTACCAATTGTTGGCGCCGCTCGGGGTCAACGGCTTGGGCGCGCCAATAGCTTTATACGGTTTGGCGGCAATGGATATTGCCTTGGGTCTGGCAACTTTAGTGCGGTTTATGATCAACAAACTGCTGCTCTGGCAGTTCTGGATCGTATTGGGCTATAGCCTGGTAGTGGCGTTGTGCTTGCCGGCGTTTGTATTCCACCCGTTCGGCCCACTATTGAAAAACCTGCCGTTTTTAATGTGTTTGTTGATGTTTAGAGCAATGGAAGGAGAACAGTCATGATGTATTTATCGTTAAAATTGATCCACATCCTCAGCGCCATCGTACTGTTCGGCTTGGGTTCCGGCACGGTGTTTTACAAAGTAATGGCTGACAAAAGCGGCGATCATGCGGCAATCGCGACAACCAGCAAACATGTAGTGTTGGCCGATTGGTGGTTCACCACGCCGACCGTGATTATCCAGCCGCTAACCGGTGTCTTACTGGCCGACCAATTGTCGGCCTCGTTCGGCGACGGCTGGCTGTGGTGGACATTGGTGCTGTATTTAATCACCGGGCTGTGCTGGTTGCCGGTGGTGATTTTGCAGATCCGCATGCGCGACATCGCCACCGAGTCACTGGCCCAAGGCCGAGCCTTACCTTATCTGTATCACTATTATTCCAAGATCTGGCTGTGGCTGGGCGTGCCGGCCTTCTTCGGCATGATAGGCATCACCACCTTGATGGTATTTCACAACTCACTCTGGAGCTAAGCCATGTCCGTGTCATTAATGCAAAAAGTATTGGGCGACGATTGGCAACAATTGCCGCAAGTGATTCAAAGACATTACCGAATTTGCAACGGCCAACAAAGTCGGCTCGTGGGTAAAATGGAGATAGGCTATCCAAACTATCTGTTTCCATTGATCTGGCTGATTCATTTGTTCGGCGGCTTGTTGCTGTGGCGCGGGCAGGCGGCACAGGCCGAAGTGGACAAGACCGCCGACGGCGAACTTTTGCATTGGCATAGGACGATGACTTACGCCGATGGTAAAACTGATTGCTTCAGTTCCAGGATGAGTTATGCGGCTGACCACGAGTTAGTCGAGCTGATAGGCTTTGGCTTTGGTTTGTGCTTGAACGTCAGCGTCAGGAACGGCGAATTGCTGTATTGCAGCAATGGCCATTTCTGGCAATGCGGTTCGCTACGGATGAACATTCCGGATTGGTTGTTACTCGGTTCGGCAAGCATCAGCGAACGTGCAATTTCTGAGGACGAGTTCTATCTGGACTTCAGCATCCGCCATCCCTGGTGGGGTGTGAGTTATTACTACCGGGGTCACTTTCGTTATCGATGATAGGTTTATCTACGATAAAGGCGTGGATACAAATGATGCTCTTCCCAGGCGTGATGCTTGGCGTGCATATCCATTAGGCCTCTGTGTTCCAGTTTTTGCAAGCTATCCAGAATAATCGCGGATAGGTCGGAAAAGGCTGTTAAGGTGGGGGTTAAATCGGCTGTAGAAATATTTTCTGGACGATACCGATCAGTTAAAAGTTTTACATCAGGAGGGTTACCTTATGAACGACCAATCATGCATCCAATGGCCAGAGTATTACCGTCCGCAAAATTGCCCGGTGCATGTGCGCAACGAACTGGATATGCCGGCTAAACCAGAGCGGGTTTGGGCTTGGCTGGTGCGGGCGCCATTGTGGCCAAGCTGGTATGTCAACTCGGCCAATCTGCGCATCCTGGAAAAAGCCGGTACAGAACTTAAGCTGGGCACGCGGTTTCGTTGGAAAACCTTTGGCGTCACCATTACTTCCACCGTATTGGAGTATGTGCCGAATGAGCGACTGGCTTGGGACGCGAAGGGCATAGGCGTCGATGCTTACCACGCCTGGCTGTTACGACCAAGCGCGAAAGGTTGCGATGTACTTACCGAAGAAACCCAACATGGTTGGCTGGCGCGTCTCGGCCAACTGTTTTTACCGAAGCGGATGTCCAAATATCACCAAATTTGGTTGGAGTCATTGCAGGAAAAGGCGTTGTCCGGGCTTCCGGGTGGCGATTAAAATCGCCTTGCGAGCATCGCAACCAACTGGCGCGTAGAATTTGTGGCTCCCGCTTGTGCGGGAACCACAAGATTATTTAACCCACTTCTGCTACCAAACTCGGGTAATCGGTATAGCCAACTTTCGGATCTTGCCCCGCAGCGCCATAAAAAGTTTCAGCATGGTAGGGGTTAAGCGCCACATTCAGTTGCAGGCGCCGGACTAAATCGGGATTGGCAATATAGTCCTTGCCAAACGAGACGGCATCCGCTTCGCCGGCGGCAATGACTTGTTGCGCGGTGTCGCGATTAAAGCCTTCGTTGGCAATCAGCACACCGCCGAAACGCTTTTTCAACGCCGGGCTGATACGATTCTCTCCGAGCGATTCCCGGGTAAAAATGAAAGCAATACCGCGTTTGCCTAATTGCTCGGCTACATAGCCAAATGTATTTAATGGATCTGAATCACCCATCGTATGCGAGTCTCCTCTGGGCGCAAGATGCACGCCGACCCGACCCGGCCCCCATATCGAAATGGCCGCATCCGTCACTTCCAGCATCAGGCGGGCGCGGTTTTCAATCGAGCCGCCGTAGGCATCGGT
Organism: Methylomonas sp. 11b; assembly: GCF_000515215.1. NCBI lineage: Bacteria > Pseudomonadati > Pseudomonadota > Gammaproteobacteria > Methylococcales > Methylococcaceae > Methylomonas > Methylomonas sp. 11b. Next base: position 3,020,650 of record NZ_KI911557.1, on the reverse strand, counting down.
TCTTTTATTGGTGCTGTCCTGCAAAAACTGGTCTAACAGATAGCCATTGGCGCCGTGAATCTCCACACCATCGAAGCCGGCAAGTTTGGCGTTTTCCGCGCCTTTGCGGTAAGTCTCGACAATGCCGGGGATTTCGCTGATGTCCAAGGCTCTGGGTGTCACGTAGTCGCGCATTGGCCGGAGCAGACTAACATGCCCCAAGGGCGCAATGGCGCTGGGTGCGACGGGCAACTCGCCGTTTAGGTAATCAGGGTGCGACACGCGGCCGACGTGCCAGAGTTGCAGCAAAATTCGTCCGCCGGCTGCATGTACCGCTTTGGTCACCTTGGTCCAGCCTGCCACTTGCTCATCCGACCAAATACCGGGCGTATCGGGGTAACCCACACCTTGCGCGGAGACACTGGTGGCTTCGCTTAAGATCAGCCCTGCATCCGCTCTCTGCGCGTAGTATTCGGCCATCAACTCGTTAGGCACGCGGCCGACACTAGCCCGGCAGCGCGTTAAAGGCGCCAGCACGATGCGGTTAGGTAAATTGATGTCTCCAACTTTGATGGGCTCAAACAGGTTGCTCATGTAGTCTCCGTATTAAATGCAATTGTTAGTTGTTTTACCTTACAACACGCTATCCAGTCAGGTATTTTATGGAAAGATGAAATGAGGAGGAACCATCGATCAATACCTGCCACCAAAAAAGTCAGTTCAAGAATAATCGTCAGTTAAGAGATGTTTAAGCCTGCGAGAGAACAATGAGCCGCAACTGAAGATCCCGGATAAGGAGGGTTTATGTTCAGGCTTACCACACTATTAGCAATCATCTTGCTCTTTTCGAGCGCAACCTTTGCACATGAAGGCAATTGGGGTGGCAGACATCATCCTAATTATCAGCGTGATAACTGGGGGTATACCTATAACACCCCGTATTACCGGACATATGCGCCGCCGCCCGCAGTGGGCTATTACCAAGCACCGGCAGATTATTATGGGTTGCCGCCAGTAAGAGGATTTGTTTACCAACAACCCATCCGTGCGCCGCGTTGTGACCGGAATATACGGCGAGGTTGGTAGTCGTGAACACTAGAATCCGCTTGGCACTAATTTTTTTGAGTCTGACGATGTTGAGCGGCTGTGTGGCTTACGCGCCCTATGCCGATTCCTATCCAGCAACGTACACGCCCTATGGGTATGGTAGCTATGGCTATAGTTACGGTTATTCAGCGCCGGTTGTGCCGGTACCCGTACCAATGTTTCGCGGCGGCTGGGGATATGGAGGCTATAGGGGCTATGGCGGGCATCACGGTCACGGGCACTTTGGTCACCACGGGCATCATTAAGCCGAGTATTAGCCAAGTGGAGCGTGACATTATGTCGCATTCTCCGCATTAGAAAACACTGATACTATATTGGCCATTGCAGAGATGTTCAGCGCAATAACTTCCTCCCTCAATCCGACCTAGTGTCGGAATTTTTTTGCCTAAAAATCAAGCCATCTGATATGGGGGAAATGCCGCTCAATGCAGTTGGTACAGATATCCGACCGACTAATCAAAACCTTATTTGTCTGAGCGGATCGAGCAGAGGTTTCAGGCCGTTATGATCCATTTCCTGCATCAATGCCAATAGTCTGCCTAGTTCGCCGCCAGGAAATCCCTCTCGCGCAAACCAGTTGAGGTAGTGACCGGGCAAGTCGGCGATGACGCGACCCTTGTATTTGCCATAAGGCATAGTAACACTGACCAGCTTTTGTAAATCTTCGGGTTTCATTGATGAGTTTCCCTGGCTATTCCGTCCGACCTGTTAAGCTTAAATAAAGTACATCGTTCTAATTGGCTTGAAATGACAGGAAGTTGCACAAGATAGCGAAATGGTCTTCAAACAGCGCTTCTTCCAGCGCTGGCAGCTGCGTGATTGGCACCCAGGCCACGCTTTCAAGATCGTCCGCAGCTTTAATCTCAGGCCAAGTCTTATCCGGCCAAGGGGTTGCCAAAGCAAAGTGATGCGCATGAGTAATGACGCGTCCACGGCACGATCTTCTTGGGTGGGAAAAAACTTTAACGTGTTGCAGACAATCTCGCAAACTGGCATCCGGCACGTTCAGGCTGGTTTCTTCCTTTAACTCGCGTATCGCACCTTGTAATAAGGATTCGCGTTTTTCCAGGAAGCCACCGGGGATAGCCCATAAGCCTTTACCGGGATAATACTTGCGTTTGCCAAGTAATACATGATCGTTGTAGGTAACCACGGCATCCACTGTCGTCGAAATAACATCCCAGGGAATGCCGGCGTAGACTTGATTCTCTTGGTCGATTTTGGCGTATTCGGCTTTTAATATCGTGTATTCAGGACTATTGGACCAATCATTTAGAAATTCCCGCACTGGCATAGAAATGCGACTGGCGATATTTGCCAAGGCTGTCCCGGCACTTTCCGCTGCAAAAAGCTGGTTGCGCAACGCCGTGGCATCGATATCAAGCTCGGACTCTATCTCCACCATCGACCAATCGGGAAAATTATTCAGATAATAAGTGGACTCGTCCTTTTTAAAACCGACCAACGCGACCCGGTCGGCGTCGGAAACATATTCCGCAACCTGCCGTCTGACATCGGCATTCCAAAGTGTGTCGTCATAGTAATCCCGCACCGGCAAAAACCGCAGGCGGGCTTGATCTCTCTGCGGCAGAGTCGTGGTGATCATAGCCGCCCGCTCGGTCCATTTGAACGGATTGCGGATGTTTCTGGACTGAAACGACGAACCGACGATCACCAATACCTCATCGGCGATTTCCAGCGCCCGGTTGGTAAGCTGCTCGTGACCCTTGTGATAGATTTGGTAACGGCCAATCACAATGGCTTTTTGGTATTTGGTCATCGCGTTTACCCTTAGTGCTTGGCCGCAATCGGCATTTGCCGGCCGGCGCCGAACGCTCTGGGCCGCACCCGAATAATCGGCGGCGCTTGCCGGCGCTTGTACTCGTTGCGCGCTATCATGCCGACGATGCGCTGGTACACCGCTTCGCCGGCGGCGGTGGCTCTATAGCTTGCCACAAACTCCCGGGCTTGTTGATATTCCCGCGCAGCCAACTGCTTGCCTTCGATCAGCAGTTTCAAGATTTCATCCAACACCTCGTAAGGCGGCAAGCTATCGGTGTCTTTTTGATCGGGCGCCAATTCAGCAGAAGGCGGTTTCGTTAAAATCGCTGCGGGAATGATTTCTCGCCCCGCACGCTGATTGATGTAAGCAGACAAGCGATACACCTCGGTTTTGTAAAGGTCCCCGATCAGGCCCAAACCGCCGTTGGTATCGCCGTACAGCGTGCAATATCCCACCGATATTTCGCTTTTGTTGCCGGTGGTAAGGACCATTGCGCCGGTGTGGTTGGAGTACGCCATCAGGATGGTGCCGCGTAAACGTGCCTGCAGATTTTCCAAACTCAAACCACGCAGTTCGTCGGTAAAACTGCTTAGAAATTGCGAGCCAAAATCATTCACCAGCGTCTTGATCGGATAGCTGTAAAGCGCTACGCCCAAGGCATCGCAGAGCAGTTGCGAATCGCTCACCGAACCGCTACTGGAAAATGCAGACGGCATCGTGATCGCTATGACATTCTCCGGCCCCAAGGCCTCGGCGGCAATGGCAATCGTTAATGCCGAATCGATGCCGCCCGACGAACCCACCACGACTTGCTTGAAGCCGCAACGCCGCACATAGTCCCGTAAGCCCAACAATATGTGTTGCAGAATGAATTCCTGATCGTTATCAATTTGGGATTGGGCCGGTTGCGCAATGGTTTGAAATTCGCCCTCTGCAAAACGCAGCGTGTCTATCACGGTTTCGAAAGCCGGCCATTCGCGCGCAATTTCGCCATCGGCATTCACCGCAAAGGAAGCACCGTCGAACACAATACTGTCTTGCCCACCGACTTGATTGACGTAAAGTATCGGCAAGCCATGTCGGCGGGCCGCGCCGCAAATCACCTGATGCCTTTGTGTGCGTTTACCAATATTGGACGGGCTGGCATTAATGCTGACCACAAAATCCGGGTGAGTTTCAGCAAGCGCTTCGTAAGGATTGACCGGATAATCGTCGGTATTGTCGTTCCAGCCGTCTTCGCAAATCATCAGCCCGACCTTGTAGCTGCCGATCTCGATGCTAACCGCGCCTTGCTGGCCCGGTTCGAAGTGACGGCGCTCGTCGAAAATATTGTAGGTAGGCAGTAGTTGCTTATGATATTCGGCAATCATTTCGCCGTTATGAACGGCAATCAGCGCGTTATACAGCGGCTTGCCTGGCCCGGTCGACTTTATCGGCATGCCGACAATGGCGCTGATGCCCGGATACTGTTTCGAGAAAGCGGCCAGGTCCGCCAGCGCTTCGTAGGCTTTACGGATAAAAGCCGATTCGTTCAACAGGTCGCCGGGGTAATAACCACACAAAGACAGCTCCGGAAATACCAACAGTTGCGCCTTCTGCTCGCTGGCTTGCCGGAAAGCATCCTGGGCAATCTCAAGATTGCCGGCAAAATCGCCGACCATCGGATTAATTTGCGCGATGGCGACAGTCAAGGCATTACGTGTAGACATAAAAAATTCCTATGCAGAACTTAGGCGTAGTGATTAAAAATCTGCCGCAAATAGGCAATAAAGGTTTGGTCGTTGCATAAGGTCTTGCCGGGGGCGTCGGACAATTTCGCCACCGGGTCGCCGTTACAGCGCACCAGCTTCATCACAATATTCAAAGGTTTGGGACCGCCAAGATCGTTAGTTAAATGGGTGCCGATGCCAAAGCCCAGCTGAATGCGATCCGCAAAGTGTTCATACAGGCCAATCGCCTTGGGAATATCCAATCCATCCGAAAACACCAGGCGCTTGCTGTGCGGATTGATGCGTAGTTTTTGATAATGGGCGATGGCTTCTTCACCCCAAACCACCGGGTCGCCGGAGTCATGCCGCAGGCCGTCAAACAACTTGGCAAAATACAAATCAAAATCGCGCAGAAAAGCATCCATGCCGATGGTGTCGGTTAAAGCGACGCCTAAATCGCCGCGAAACTCCTGCGCCCAATCTTCCAAAGCCATACGTTGAAATTCTCGCAGCCGCACCACATGCGCTTGGTACGATTGCAGATATTCATGCGCCATCGTCCCAATCGGCGTTAAACCGAACTGTTTGGCCAGATACACATTGGACGTACCTTTGAACAAACTCGGCACCTCGGCTTGAAACGTGCGCACGACTTCTTCTTGCCAACTACCCCAGGCGCGCCGGCGTAAACCAAAATCGAAAATCTCAAAGGCGTGGGTTTTTGCGGGCTGTTCGGCAAAGGCTTTTAACGTTGCCAATTTTTCCTGTAAACGCCGCCGGCCTTCAGCGAGCAGCACAGCCTGATCGAAGCGGCGAAAATATAGTTCCGAGACGATGTACAGACAAAAAATCTCGAAATTCATCACATGCACTTGCGGACCCTGGGCTTGAATTCTCAGGGTGTCGCCTTCGGCAAATGCCTTGATGTATTTGCTTCTGAACCGAAACAAGGACAGGAACTCGATGAAGTCCGGCTTCAAGTAACGCAGCTTGGCTAGATAGGCCAGTTCGTCGTCGGCAAATTGCAGGGAACAGAGCTGATCCAGTTCTTGTTTGACATCGCCTAGCAACTCAGCCAGCGGATATTCCGGTGTGCTCCGACAGATAAAATCGTATTCGGCACTGGCTTCCGGGCGCTTATGCAGCATGGTTTGCCACATCGGAAATTTGTACAAATCGTTTTCTAGCAGGCTTTTGACGATGGCAGTCATGAGCATTCCTTATTCTTTAGGGTTTGCGGAGGCGAGTTCTAAGGCAATTTCGGTGCTGGTCGCCAGACGAATGCCCTGTGCGTGCAGTTCGGTAAAAAATTGCTCAACTGCCGCTTCGAATCCACTCACAGGACTCATGCAGTCAGTCAGAATTACCAGCTTGTGTTTTAGCTCTGCGGTACCGAACTGCAAGATGTCGCAAATCGTTTCTTTGACGCAATGACTGCTGGCTTGGCCGGCGATTATTAAACGATCCGACTGAGCGAGCATTTTCAACACGGCCAGATTCAAGTGCGTAGCCTGATCGGCAGGATCGGGAATTACCGCCTTTAACGCCGAAAAGCTTTCCGTCCAAATGTTTTCGCCTTTTTGCACGAGCGTAACGGCTTTGCAGGTCCGCGTTTCCCAGTCGCTCAAGGCTTGCGCCAACTCGGGGTTAAGATTGTGTCCCGGTGTGCCGATTAAACAATGCGGCGGCCAAAGGATAAAAGGCCGCTGCATCTGTTCCAGTTGTTGCAGATAGTTTAGAACATAATCGTTTTGCTCCGGTGACACCGGTGTGGCGGCCAGGCGATAACGGCCAGCTAAAAAATCAGCAGCAGTGACCACGGAAAATGGCGGCGGTGCTGCGCCGTGTTCAGTTAGCCAAGATGTGTTGTGCGCTAGATCGATCATGTGATGGGTATCGAGCGTGGCGATAATGCCGCTAATGGCAAGTCCAACTTGCTCAATCAGCTGCGCCAGTCTCAGGCAATCCTGATAGGCGCCGGGCACGGGTAGGGCCGGAACGTAAGCCTCTTTGGAGTAATCGCAAAAGTCGTTTTGCGCATCGATGATCAGTAATTGAGTATTGGCCATGGGCGTTAACCTGCGAAGATATTTGAGATGGGCTTAGCTTAACCAAGTTAGTTTAATAATGCAACTAACAAAAATATGTCAGATACAGCTTTGTATATGGGTATTGATAGAATTGTTTATAATTCTTTACTAAGTTTGATCCTCAACATCACCCAACTTAACATTGATATGCTCGAAGCTATTATTTCAACCGTCGATATCGTCTTACTGATCATCAAAGAAGATCGCTTGTGCGTCACGCTGTCCAAACGCGACAAAGAACCCTACGCAAACCAGGAAGCCTTGCCCGGCGGTTATATTCATGCCCAAGATGATAGGGATTGCCTGGACGCCTCAGTACGCATCCTGCAACAAAAAACCGGCTTGCTGCCGCCCTATTTAGAGCAACTAAAAACATTTGCCGGCGCAGCGCGAGATCCACGCGGCTGGTCAATCTCGGTAGTGTATTTTGCCTTGGTCGATGCCGATTTGATCCTGTCCGCAACCAATCCGGGCCTAATGATTTGTCCGGTGGATGCCTTGCGGCGTTTACCGTTTGACCATAACGAAATCATTGCCGCTGCCGTGGATCGGATTCGTAACAAGTCGCAGTATTCCTCCTTGCCTTGTTACTTGGCCGGTGAAACCTTTAGCCTGCCAAGATTGCAGAAGATTTACGAGGCCTGCCTAGGCGAAACGTTGAATAAAGTCAGCTTTCGGCGAAAAATGGATGAATTAGGGGTGTTGGAAGCGGTCGCTGGGCAGACCGAATCCGCCGGCGCGCATAGGCCGGCGCAGCTTTATCGGTTGAAAAGCGAATTTAAAAATCAGTTGAAACTACTGGAGCGCGGATTATAGAGTCCGGTCTTTTTCGGAATCGCTTTTTTGTATTAAGCCATCCAGGGTTAAGCCACAACTGGGCGCAAAGGCCTGCATAAAAAACACCACTTCCGGCTGCTGCAATTCATGAATATTCTTAGCCAACTGCGCGGCGGCCATTTCAAACTCGGTGTTGCCGGCCTTGAGTTCGGCTTGGCATTTTAAGTAGGCGGAAATCTTGTCGGCCGCTTTAATGATGTGCTGATGAGCATCCGGCAGGTTTTCGTGTTGAATAAATGATCGAAAATCCTCGCGCAATGCGTCCGGCAACAGGTTCAACAGTTCGGTTTCGGCCTGCTGTTCGATTTGCTTATACGCGCCAAGTATCGCCGGCGAATGGTATTTGATCGGCGTCGGCAAATCGCCGGTAATCACTTCGGTTACATCATGATACAACGCGGCGGTGGCCACGGCATTGGCGTCGACTTGACCACCAAAATAGCGATTTTTGATCAACGCCAGGGTATGGGCAATCACCGCTACTTCCCAGCTATGCTCCATGACGTTTTCTTCATGGGCGTTGCGCTTCAAACCCCAACGCTTGATCCAACGCAGACGAGAGAGGTACGCATAAAAACTGCTGCTAATGGCTGACATCAATGATCGCTGTAGGTTGTCGTGCAGACCTTACGTTCATCGCAATGCACGGTTTTTTTGATGGGCGTGGGCTTTTTAACCGGCTGATTGGCGGCCATAGTTTCCAGACTGGTCACGGACTGATTCGCGGGTCTGTTGCCGGCTTGGTTATTGGCTACCAAGGTCAGCGTATTGCCGGTTTGCGTCATCTGGAAATATTTTAAAGTATTCATGCCAATCAACACTTCATCCAAATGGTCGTTGATGTGCGCATCGAGATTTTTGATGACGGCGCTACCCAAAACCAAGCTTGTGATTTGAGTTGCGCGATCCGCTACTTTGCCGCCGGCGGTATTCGATTGCACCACGCCGCCGAAGGGCAGACCTGCTTCGATTGCCATACTGCTCGGAATCACGGTTTTGGTCGCGCCGGTATCGATCAGAAAAGGCATGGGCACATTATTGACTAACACCGTACCGCGAAAATGGCCTTGCGGGTCGGTTTTTAAAACCACGCCACCGGCTTTTGGGGAAATGAGATTGGATTGTGGTTGGGCTTGCGGAGCAATAGCCACTGGTAGCGGTATGTCAGCCTGCCTTTTGGCCTTTTCGAACCGCAAAAAGGCATCGGCGCCGTACCACAGCGCGGCAATGGTTAAGACCGGAAACAAAAGATAGCGAATGCCGCTGTTACTTGATTTTCCGCGACCCTGCTGCATCGTCTGATTGGCGACAAAATCGGGACTACTGCCTTGCGACGCCTGTTTATATTTTTCCCGGTAGTAGTCGCGATCCTGTATACCCATGTTCTGTTCCGATAATCTACATTCAGCGATAAAACTCGTAACATTCTCAGCTACGTGCCGATTATTACCTAAAACACATCATGCCGGTGAGCGGGAAGTGAGAAAACTGCATATCGATACGGAGCATCCGAGACCGAGAGATAATCAAAAATCTGGGTCTCCGCCTGAGTGTGGCGGGCGTTTCAGGGAAACCAACTATTCGAAGTTAAGGACAGAATTAGAATTCAAGGTCGATCATGGTTATTCCAAACTTTATATTAGCCAAGCCCTTAAATTCCCTGATACCGTCATTCCCGCGTAAGCAGGAATCCAGTGTGAAAACAGGGCTCCTGCTTGCGCGGGAGCGACGATATTTGTGGGCCGGGTTAATAAACTGGGTTTTGCTTGGCTCAACCCAGTTCTATGCCGATCAATCCACCGGTTACGCGAAATACAACGCACGCAGCTCACTCTGCGATGCAGCGCTTAACTCTTTGCCATCGCTTTTGCGGGTGACTGTGTACACACCTTTGCCGAGAACGATTTCCTCGCCATCGCTGGCAAAGCCGACGACATTATGATTGGCGTCGAAAGGAATACGATGCAGACCGCCGTTGTGGCTGTTGAAGTCGGCGATAATGCCCATATGCGGCGGGTTTTTTACCGAATCCCACCAAGGCAGTTTGCCGGCATCCTGCGCCCAAGTTTCACTCAAGGCTTCCGGAGGCAGGCAACGTTCGACCAAGTACTGGCCGATCACAGCAAATTGCATACGGGCGATTTTCTCGGGTTCGGTGCCGACCATATCCCGAGTTTCCAGAATATCACCGCTTAGAAACGCATCGCTTTTTGAAACAACGCGGTTCCAAGTACCGTCAAGATTTTTGTGTTCAAACATTTTATTCCCCTTAGTCGATTTGATTTGCACAGGCATTAACCGCCAAGCAAAATCATGACCAATTTCCGCCGGGTCCAAAATTCGGAAATAACTGTTTGTTTTTAAAACTTAACGCGGCTCTGAGTAAGTCCATCACCAGGCTCAAGGCGAACCATATGTTATTGATTCCGTTCGTGGTGAGCTTGTCGATCCACTAGTGCGACCAGTGTGTTCAGCGTGTCCTTGTAAACAGAAAGTCGGCACTTTCATGGCAACCCCCAAGCCCGCCAAAAAGCCTATCTCCGGGAACGCTTGCCAACTATCCGACAATTTATCGAATTCCCGACAAAAACGCTCAGAATCATAAGGTAAATCTTAGTGAAAAAATGTCGAAAGCCTGATGCCATTTTTCATGCTAAGGATCAATTAGTTTTACAGCTACCAGCGTCCGCGAGGGTGATTCTCGAACCCCGGCATTTGCTGCGGTTGCGGTGGGTAGACGAACCCCCTTACTGGCGGTAATCCATAATAATCGGCTGGAGCCTGATAGCCGGTCGGAGGCTGAGGAATATAGCCCCGATAACCACCTCGATAGCCCTGAAAATCTTGGTTGCCTTGATTTCTTTGATAGTCTTGATAATCACGATCACGATCACGATCACGATCACGATCACGATCACGATACTGGTCATGGTCATTGCTGTAATTGTCTCGGCGATTGTATTGCCGCTGTTCGGGTTGCTGCCGGTATTGTCGTTGCTGCGGCTGTTGACGAGGCGTGTAGACCCAGTCATCTTGATCACCGAAGGCCGTACCTGACAAAAACCAGCCAAATACTAAAACTATTGCATGCCTAACCATAAATCCTCCTAAAGTTGGATTTTAGCGAATAAGAGTCAGTTTACTAGAGGATGGCGTCGAGCTCAGTCATTTAGGTGTTGAGTAAATTGCGCTCAGGCAGATAAATATCTAAAAATTAAATATACATATGCAATTTAATCATTAATAAGCTGAGTGACTGGGCTGGCATAATGAGGTCACTTATCGAATATTATGAAGTTTAAGGTGATTGTCTATGAATTTAATGTATACGGCATCCGGATTTGTCGTGGGTATGCTGGTCGGTGTTACCGGTGTTGGCGGCGGTTCTTTGATGACGCCGCTTCTGGTGTTTTTGTTTGGCTTTAAACCGGCCGTCGCGGTAGGCACGGATTTACTGTATGCGTCGATTACGAAAACCGCCGGGGTGTTTGTTCATCACGGCAAGCATGGTTCGGTGGACTGGAAAATCGTCGGCTGGTTGGCACTGGGTAGTTTGCCGTTCGCCGGTATCACTTTGTATGTGCTGAAAAATCTGATGGAGGTCGGCAAGGAAGTGACCGGCGCGATTACGTTTACTTTGGGTGTGGCCTTGTTACTGACGGCTCTGGCTTTGCTGGTTCGCAGTATTCTGTTGCGTAAAGCCGCCAAGACGGGGGCAATCGATGATGAGCATAGCAACCAGGAAAATAGCGGCCGTTTTTCGCCGCGCTGGGAAAAAGTTGCGACGGTGTTTACCGGTGCGGTACTTGGAGTGTTGGTCACTTTATCCTCGGTTGGCGCCGGCGCTTTAGGAACTGTGGCTTTGTTATTTCTGTATCCCAGAATGACCACGTTGAAAATTGTCGGTACCGATTTGGCGCATGCGATTCCTTTGACCGCAGTGGCCGGTTTGGGGCATTTGAGTTTGGGGAATTTCGATCTGGATTTGTTGATCAGTTTGTTGCTGGGGTCGGTGCCGGGAATCTGGATCGGCAGTCATCTGAGTGCCAAGATTCCGGAATATTTTCTGCGTCCGGTACTGGCAACCTTGCTGCTGGTGATAGGTGTTAAGTTTGTATTGCAGTAGAGCCGGAATGAATGGTTTAGTTTGAAAAAGCCGTTCTCGTTACTGACGAGAACGGCTTTTTAGTTTGACTATTTCGGGGCGCGTTTGCGTTCGTTTTCAGTCAATAAGATTTTACGTAGACGAATGGATTTTGGTGTCACTTCAACCAGCTCATCATCGCTGATAAACTCCAAGGCTTGTTCCAACGTCATTTTTTGAATTTTGGCGCAGGTCAAGCTGTCGTCAGTACCGGCGGCACGAATATTGGTTAAAGGCTTGGGTTTGGTGGGGTTAACCACTAAATCGCTGCTGCGTGAATGGATGCCGACTAATTGCCCTTCGTAGATTTCATCACCATTCACCACCAGCAACTCGCCGCGAGCTTGTAGCGGATACAGTGAGTAATCGACCGCTTTACCTTTAGCCATGGAAATCAACACCCCACGCACGCGACTGCCGACCGCGCCTTCTTTCACAGGGCCGTAATGGTCGAAGACGTGGTAGAACAAGCCCGATCCAGAGGTTGCGGTCAGGAATTCGGTCTGGAAGCCCAATAAGCCGCGCGAAGGCACGACATATTCCAGGCGGATACGGCCTTTGCCATCGGGCACCATGTCTTTCAGGTCGCCTTTACGCTCGCCCAATTTCTCCATGATGGTGCCTTGATGTTGTTCTTCTACTTCAATCGTGACGTTTTCAAACGGTTCCGATTTAACGCCATCAATTTCGCGAATGATAACTTGTGGACGCGATACGCCCAGCTCGAAGCCTTCGCGGCGCATGTTTTCGATCAAGACCGATAAATGCAACTCGCCGCGACCCGATACTTTAAATTTGTCTGGATCATCGGTGGTTTCAACGCGCAGAGCCACGTTGTGCTGCAATTCTTTTTGTAAACGATCATAAATTTGGCGGGTGGTAATGAATTTACCTTCTCTGCCGGCAAACGGTGAGTTATTAACCTGGAAGGTCATGCTCACGGTTGGCTCATCTACGGATAGCGGCGGCAAGGCAACTACGTTATTAGGGTCGCACAAGGTTTCCGAGATTTTCAGGTTTTCAATACCGCAGAAAGCAATGATGTCGCCCGCTTGCGCACTTTCCACTTCGACGCGTTCCAAGCCGTGGAAACCATACAGTTTCAACATCCGACCGCTACGATTTTTTCCTTCGTTGTCCACGATGGTTAACGGCATATTGCGCGTGACTTTGCCGTGTTGAATGCGACCGATACCGATAACGCCGACATAGGAGTTGTAATCCAGGCTGATGACCTGCATTTGGAAGGGCGCGTCCACTTCGACCGGCGGCGGGGCTACTTTATCGACAATAGTTTGAAACAGCGGTGTCATATCGCCGCCGGATACGTCGGCTTCCAAACCGGCAAAACCGTTCAACGCGGAGGCGTAAACAATCGGGAAATCCAGCTGCTCATCAGTGGCGCCGAGGTTATCGAACAAATCAAAAGTTTGATCGACGACCCAATCAGGACGAGCGCCCGGGCGATCGACTTTGTTGATGACGACGATGGGTTTTAAACCCAAAGCAAAGGCTTTTTTTGTCACAAAGCGGGTTTGTGGCATCGGGCCGTCAACGGCATCCACTAGCAATAAAACCGAATCCACCATCGATAAAACCCGTTCAACTTCGCCACCGAAGTCGGCGTGGCCCGGAGTGTCGACGATGTTGATGTGATAGCCGTTCCAGTCGATCGCGGTGTTTTTTGCCAAGATGGTGATGCCACGTTCTTTTTCCAGCGCGTTGGAGTCCATCACCCGTTCGTCGACTTTGGTGTGCGCGTCGAAGGTGCCGGACTGTTGCAACAATTGATCGACGAGGGTGGTTTTGCCGTGGTCGACGTGAGCGATGATCGCGATGTTTCTAAGTTTTTCTATCACAATAATTTACTAGATGATTTTTAAGGAACAGATAGGCCGAACGGACAAGCCGCCCAGCGGGATTTAGTTTTGGTTTCCGCGCTGGCGCGGACCGATTGGCTGAGGGATTAACTTTGTTGCCAAGGCAAGCCGTGAAAACGCCAGCCACCAGTATTGCCGCGGTGTTTGTTTTCATCCAGCGGGCCTTCGAAGCCTTCCAGAATGTTGATCAGATGCTCGTAGCCCGCTGCTTCCAGGGCTTTGGCGGCGTCTACAGAGCGCTGTCCGCTGCGGCACAGCAGCAGAATCGGCGTGGCGTTATTCGGGGCGTACTGCCGCACTTGGTCTACGAAACCCGTGTTTAACTGCATGCCCGGAAATTCTTTCCAAGCGACATGAATCGCTTGCGGCGGATGGCCGACAAAGCTGTGTTCGATGGCTGTTCTGACGTCGATCAGTACCGCGGCCGGATTAGTTTGTAATACAGCCCAGGACTGTTTGGGGTCGAGATTTTCTATCATTAATTTACCGCTTCATTTTTGCCCGATAAAACAGGCTTCGTTTCTATTGCCGAATCGCACATCGCCGAGTTTTGCGTATTCTTGGTAAAAAACCACTTTTAATGGGCTGAATAGCCGCAATAATTCGTTGTTTTCCAGTAAATACTCGGGATTGCTGGGGCCTTGTTGGTCTAGTTTGTTGCGGGTAAATGTTTGGTAAAACAGCAGGCCGCCCGGTTTCAAGGCTGCCATTATCGCATTACACAGGGTTCGGTCAAGAAAACGACAGATGACAATCACATCGTAAGTCTGCTGCGCCAGCGTTTCGGCGCTGATATGGCATTGCTGAGTGGTGATTGACAGGCCTTTTTCGGTAGCTTGTTGTTGCAATATTTGCAAAGCAACGGAGGAAATATCCCAAGCGTCCACATCAAGGCCGGACTCGGCTAGGAGGACGGCGTTGCCGCCCAGGCCGCAGGCCAAGTCCAACGCTTTACCCTGCTTGGGTAGCAAGTACTGGTGTTGGCTCAGCACCTCGGCAGGGAGTGGCGGAGAGCAGGCATTTCGGTAAATGGTATCCCACTTGTCTTGCAAATCGGTCATGGGTTCATGCCGATCCGATGCGGTAGCCAGGCTTGAATAAACTCTAAAAACGAACGTACTTTGGCCGACAAATATTTGCGGTGCGGGTACACCGCATAAATTTCCAGCGGTGCGATACCGTATTGCTCCATCACTACTTGCAGCCGGCCTTGCTCGATGTCACGGCCGACGATATAGCGCGGCAACATGATCAGGCCCAAGCCATTCACCGCGGCGTTGCGGATCGGATCGGCCATATTGGCCTGCATCCTGCCCGTGACGGTGACAGTGCGCTCCCCAAGAATGCCCTTGAAACGCCATTTGTTCCGCGGTGGGATCGCCCAATTGATCAGACAGCTATGGTCTTCCAGGTCTTCCGGGTCTTGCGGAGTACCGTGTGCTTTAAGATATTCCGGGGACGCGCAAACGACCAGCGAGGAACTGGCCAACTTTCGGGCTACCAGGCTAGTGTCGTTGAGTTGTCCCAAATAAATAGCCAGATCGACGCCCTCATCGATTAAATCGACTTGTCCGCCTTTCAGCACCATCTCTACGGAGAGGTCGGGGTAGTTTTTTAGATATTCGGTCAAGCCCGGCGAAATATGGCTGGCACCGATGACCGGCGGCGCCAGAATTTTTAGGGTGCCGCGCGGCTCTGTTTGTAGGTGAGTGATCGCCGATTCCATCTCCGCTACGTCCAGTAGAACTTGCTGGCAACGCTCCAGGTAAGCCTCGCCGGCTTCCGTCAGGCTTAAGCTGCGGGTTGTGCGATTGAATAAACGCGTGTTCAGCTCGCTTTCCAGTTGCATAATATGTTTGGTAGCCATGGCTCTGGAAATATCGAGATCTTTGGCGGCTCCGGCAAAGCTGCCGGCTTTGGCGACGCGGACAAAGACATTCATGCTGGTTAGTTTGTCCATGGTATCTCCTGGAAAGTAAAAAAAATCACCAAAAAGCGTTGACATTTCTATTGTTTCTAAATTGTATACAATTTATTTAGTAAAAGCCTAATTGTAAACTTTTTTCTATCCTGTATAGTGCGCTGCAACTGAAGAGCAAGCACATGAAGTCTTGTCAAGCGCAAGATTTAAAAATAGAGAATTTGAGCACAATGAACGACTTTAAAAAAGACATCTTGATCGGCGTTCTTTTTATTGTCGGTGTTTGGAGCTTTATTTCCGGCTTGTTCGTCATCTCCACAATGTTATTCGCTGCCACTTCCATATTTAGCAATATGTCGACTAAGGCGCTGCTGAATAGCCGATCCAAGAATTTGTAACTACCTCCTGGTGTTGTAATAACGAGCGGAACCTCCTTCTAAGCACTCCGCTGGTTTTTTTGCCTTCCTCTGCGCAAGCATAGGGAGGCTTTTTTTTGCCGATAGATTTTTTTTGGCTGTTTCGGCAACGTGCTATGATTTTGCAATTTTCAATCTAAACAAAAGCTAATGAGCGAAGTTTTACAGCAATTGGCCCAGGTTCTTGAACAGCGTAAGCTGCAAACTGCCGATCAGTCCTACGTAGCCAGTTTATACGCCAAGGGATTGGATCATATTTTGAAAAAAATAGGCGAGGAAGCCACCGAAACGGTGATTGCCGCCAAAGACGGCGATAAGGATAAAATAGTGTATGAAACCGCCGATCTTTGGTTTCACTGCATGGTGATGTTGGCGCATCAGGAACTCGGGCCGGAACATGTGATCAATGAGTTGCAAAGGCGCTTCGGATTGTCCGGTTTACAGGAAAAAGCGCAGCGCGATCTTTCCTGATGGTTAAAATTAAGGAGTGAACAATGGGTTTAAGCATCCCTCATTTATTAGTAGTGTTAGTTATCGTGATCTTGGTGTTTGGCACCAAGCGTCTGAAGAATATCGGCGCCGATCTCGGCGAGGCGATTAGGGGATTCCGTTCGGCTGTTAAGGAAGGTAGCGAAGATAAGGCGATTGCAAGCAAGGAAGAAGAGCCTTTGGAAGGCGAAGTGACTAATAAAGAAAAAGACCGAGTTTAGTCTGCGATATGTTCGATGTCGGCTTTTCAGAATTGTTGATGGTTGGGTTGGTGGCGCTATTGGTGCTAGGCCCGGAAAAATTGCCGAAAGCGGCCCGCTTGGCTGGGTTTTGGGTAGGAAAAGCCCGTACTGTGCTGGCGACTGCTAAGGCGGAAATTAAACAGGAATTGCACGCCGAGGAGATGCGCCAGTTAATCCAGCAACAGTCCATAGCCGGCGAATTGCAGAAAGTGGTGCAGGATACTCAGTCGGCCCTTGACGATATTAACTTCAATGCTCAGGCAGCGACCGAAATCAATCAGGACGATGACAAACCAAGCGCCGCTGGATAACGAGCAGTCTTTTTTTAGCCATTTAGTCGAACTGCGCGACCGCCTGTTAAAGGTAGTGTTGTGCGTGCTGCTGGTGTTTGTCGCTACCGCAAGCTACGCCAACGAGATTTATGCCTATCTAGCCGAGCCGCTGTTGCAGCACATGCCGAAAAACAGCACGATGATCGCCATCGATGTAGCATCGCCGTTTTTCACGCCGTTCAAACTCGCATTCGTAGTTGCGGTGTTTATTTCCATTCCCTTCATTCTTTACCAGTTCTGGGGCTTTGTGGCGCCTGGCTTATATCGTCATGAAAAGCTGATGGTGGCGCCGTTGTTATTGGCTAGCACGTTGTTGTTTTACAGTGGCGCGGCCTTCGCCTATTTTCTGGTATTCCCGTTGGTATTCGGCTATCTCACGTCGGCGGCGCCGGCCGGGGTGGCGGTGATGACCGATATAGCCACTTATCTGGATTTTGTATTGGCGATGTTTTTTGCCTTCGGGTTGTCGTTCGAAATTCCGATTTTCACTATCGTATTGGTCTGGACCGGCATCATCACCCCCGAGACGCTGTCTGAAAAGAGGCCATATGTCATTGTCGGAGTGTTTGTCATCGCGATGTTTTTGACGCCGCCCGACGCTTTGTCGCAAACCCTGTTGGCAGTGCCGATGTGGCTGTTGTTTGAATCCGGATTGCTGTTTTCACGCTTATTTGTCAAAAAAGAATCGGCGGCTGAGGATCGTGAATAGTATCGCTCAGCGTTTTGCCAATGTAAGCAAGCAACTCCGCCAGGCCGAAATAGATGCGCAACGTCCGCTTGGTAGTGTGCAACTATTGGCCGTCAGCAAGACCAAGCCAGCGTCTGATATTGCTGCCGCCTACCGATTTGGACAGCGCCATTTCGGAGAAAACTATTTGCAGGAAGCCCTGAAAAAGCAGCAGGAATTGGCGGCATTCAATATCAGCTGGCATTTCATCGGGCCGCTTCAATCCAATAAAACCAAGCCAATTGCCCAGCACTTTGCCTGGGTGCACAGTGTTGATCGTCTGAAAGTAGCCGAGCGCCTCAGCGAGCAGCGTCCGGACTATTTGCCGCCGCTGAATATCTGTTTGCAAGTCAACATCAGCGACGAAGCCAGCAAATCCGGCATTGAGTTGGCCAATTTGCCGGAGCTGATTGAGCAAGTTAGCAAATTGCCGAATTTGCGTTTGCGCGGCGTGATGGCGATTCCGGAGCCGCAGCAGGATTATCAGGCCCAATGTCAGCCCTATCGCCGGCTTTATCAGACGGTGCGGCAACTTGATCGTAACGATCTCGATACCTTTTCGTTTGGGATGAGTGGCGATTTGCAGGCGGCGGTTGCCGAAGGTTCAACATTGGTGCGGATTGGCACGGCGCTGTTCGGCGAGCGTCCTAGCCAATAATTTGTTTTTAATGGATAATGGCGGCTATTTTCCGATAAATCCCCATTTTTCAACGCGATGAAACAAAAGCTGGAATCCCTGTTACAACAAGCCGTTACAGTCCTTAAAACTCAAGGTATTCTCGAAAACGATTTTATTGCGCAAATCAATTTAGAGCGCACTCGCGATGCGCAACACGGCGACTTCGCCACCAACCTGGCGATGTTACTGGCCAAGCCGGCCAAACTTTATCCTAGACAACTGGCCGAAAAAATCGTCGAGGCTCTGCCGAGCGATGCGCTGATCACCAAGGTTGATATCGCCGGCCCCGGATTTATCAATTTCTTCATCAATCCCGACAGCCAGTTCCAGATTGTCAAACAGGTACTCGATGGCGGAGCGGAGTTCGGTTTAAGCAAGATTGGTGCGGGCAAACGTGTCCAGGTCGAATTCGTTTCCGCCAATCCCACCGGGCCTTTGCATGTTGGCCATGGTCGCGGCGCGGCTTACGGTTCGGCTGTGGCGGATTTGCTGGCGGCGGCCGGGTTTCAAGTCGAGCGAGAATACTATGTGAACGATGCCGGCCGGCAGATGGATATTCTGGCTACCAGTGTCTGGCTGCGGTATCTGGAAGCCTGCGACGAGGTTATGCCTTTTCCAAGCAACGGTTATCGCGGCGAATATGTCCGGGAGATTTCCGCGAATTTGCATAAGAAAGCCGGCGATGCCTACCGCCGAGCCGCCGCGCTAGTGATGGCGGATTTGCCCGCCGACGAGCCGCAAGGCGGCGACAAGGAAAAACACATCGATGCGTTGATCGATCGTGCCAAAGCCTTGCTCGGCGACGCTTATAAAGAGGTATTTCAAGCCGGTCTGGACGAAATTCTGGACGATATCAAAAACGACTTGGCCGAATTCGGCGTCAGCTATCAACAGTGGTTTTCCGAGCGCTCGCTGATGGACGATCATTCCGTCGAACAAGCCCTAAAGCGTCTGGATGCGGCCGGGTACCTTTACCAGCAGGAAGGCGCTACTTGGTTTGCCTCCAGTCGCCTGGGCGACGAAAAAGATAGAGTGGTGGTGCGTGATAACGGTCAGACCACCTATTTTGCTTCCGATATTGCCTATCACATGAACAAGCTGGATCGCGGCTTCGATCAAATCGTCAACATTTGGGGTGCAGATCACCACGGTTATATTCCGCGCGTGAAAGCGGCGATGCAAGCCCTGGGCGCCGACGAATCCAAGCTGAAAGTATTGCTGGTGCAATTTGCGATCTTGTATCGCGGCGACGAAAAAGTACAAATGTCGACCCGTTCCGGCGAGTTTGTCACCCTAAGGCAGCTGCGCAACGAAGTCGGTAGAGATGCGTGCCGCTTCTTTTACGTGATGCGTAAATCCGAGCAACATATGGATTTCGATCTGAAGCTGGCTACTTCCAGAAGCAACGAAAACCCGGTTTATTATGTGCAGTATGCGCATGCCAGGGTGTGTAGCGTGTTGCGCCAGATCGACGAAAAAGGTCGGCAACGCAATCCGCATTTGGGTATGGAGCATCTGAATCTGTTGACCGAAGAGCAGGAAGCCGCGTTACTGACTACACTTTCCAAATACCCGGAAGCTTTGGAACGTGCTGCTGTGAATTACGAGCCTCATCAATTGATTCATTACTTGCGTGAGCTGGCCAATCAGTTCCACAGTTATTACAACGCACACCAGTTTCTGGTAGACGACGACAAACTTTGTAATGCCCGCATTAATTTGATTTGTGCCGTCAAGCAAGTATTGGTCAACGCCCTATCCTTATTGAAAATCAATGCACCTGAAGCGATGTAATGGCCAGAGACTATAAGCACCGCGTTCAAAGCCCCAGTTACACCAACAGTCGCAGAAAGCCGAAAAAATCTTCGGTTGCGCCTTGGCGTTGGTTGCTGGTCATCGCGCTGATTGTAGCTTTTGGGGTGTTTCTGAACATGATCCGCAAAATGGTGCCGGAGTTGGTGGCAGGCAAGCCGGAAGCGGAAATCCCGCAAGTAGTGGAAAAGTTAAAGCAGGAATTACCGGTCAAACCGCAAACTCAAGCGGTCGTCGAGCCGGAAAAACCGGCGGAGCCGTCACAACCTGCGGAACCGGAAGAGCCTCGTTACGATTTTTATACCATACTGCCACAGGCGGAAGTCGTGGTGCCCGATTACGAAATCAAAACCCGGGTACGTGAGCAGCTGGTCGGTAAAACCAAGGCTGCCAAATACATTATGCAGGCCGGTTCCTTCCGGGAAGCGTCAGAAGCCGAGCGCCACAAGGCTAAGCTGGCATCGCTCGGCATAGAGTCCCGGGTCGAGAAAGCTAAAGTCGGCAATGTTATCTGGCATCGCGTTAAGGTCGGTCCCTACGATAATCCCGCCAGCGTTTCCACGATCAAGGAATTGCTGCAGAAAAACGGCATCGGTGTGATTGTTACCGAAAGCGGTCAATAAGCGTTCAAAAATATCCAGGGTTTTGCCTGGCGTCGTTCAAGCAATTCTCCAGCGCAATGCTGTGTATACTGCGGTAGTAAATTAGATTGACTGGCTTGCTGTTTTAAGCTCTGATAACTTCAACAATTACGAGAGGAGAGGTCTTATGGTTAACAAAAAGACGATGGTGCTGATGCTGTTGGCGCTGATGATGCTGAGCGGTTGCAGCCGAGGGTTTCGGGCTAGCGAAGTCAAAGATGACGACTTGGTCGAGGTAAGCTACGAGGCGGTCGATCAGCTGATTCTCGATTTGCGCGAACCTTTACCTAGAGGTAGTTTGGTGGTTATCAATTCGCTGGTTAATGTCGGCGAACTGGAGCAAACGCTGGCGTTTGGCCGCATTGTCTCCGATCAAATTTCCTCGGCCTTTCATCGTTCCGGTTACCGGGTGATGGGTATGGAGTTGCCTACCGAAATTTTTGCCAAAAACGAAGCTGGCATTCTGCAACTGCCTGATAAAACCAAGGAAGCTTTAAATAACGTCGGGGCTAAAGCGGTCGTCGTAGGATCGTTTGCGCCAGGCTACAACAACGTCTACGTTTCGCTAAGGGTTGTGGACATTGCCAGTCAGAACGTAATTTCCTCCACCGACTATTCTGTGTCGATGGGGCCGGATGCCAAGGTTTTGGTTAAAAAACCGCCAGTACCCGCGCCAGCTAAGCCATAGTACCCAACTATTAAGCGGATTGCCTTTTGGCAATCCGCCCCTCGCTACAGTTGAGCCGTCAGGCTCGACGCACTATAAAATCCAACCGTAATTACAGTTGTTCGTGGGCCAAGTTCTGTGGCAAAAACCCAGAAATTGCCTGCGGTGTGTCGAAATTGCCGTAAGCCAATAGTAATTTGGCGTAAGCCGCTTCCAACGACGTATTCCAGATCATTTCCGCGCCCACATCCAACAGCTCGCGAGTTGAGGCGTATGCGCTTTCTGAATATAGCGCCGGTGTCAGATAAATTTTGACACCCTGTCTGATGCAATGTTTGACGAACTCCACCAGGCTGTATTGCTCTCCTGCTGCACTTGACGCGCAAGCCGTCCCGGAATGGTACAGGTCGTGCAGCACTGCATCGACCTTGTCGAGATGGTATGCCGAGTAATCCAGACCGGGATAAGGTCTGATCAACAATATGCGTTTGGAAAAGTCGGGTTTAAGCGAAATTGGCGAACGGTCGCTTAGTGCCAAATCTTGCAGAGGCTGGAATCGCCCGCCCTCGAAGCGCATCCAGGCCTGCGACTGCACGCTGATGAAATCGCTACTCAGCGGCAGGCAGGATGATAGACGGCTGCCGAGATGAATCTGCATGACTTGCCCCGGATTTCGATACGGCACAAACACGCCGGCCAGACCGAGTTGGCGGATAAATTCCACCGCACAAAGAAAGTTCGCCGCGCCGTTTGCGTGCGAGTTGTCCAGCGGCAAATCGCTGGAAACCAGCAGCAGCGGAATCGACAAGCCATTGAAGTACAGGCTCAGTGCCGCAGCGCTAAAGGCCAAGCTGTCAGTGCCGTGGGTGACGATGATGCCGTCAAATTGGCTTAGATCCTCGGCTTCAATCGAAGCGATGATTTGCGGCCAATGACTGGGATGCAGGTTTTCGCTGAGAATCTGCAAGGGCTGCAAGGTTTTGAAGCTTACGGAATTGGGCTTGGGGTCTTGTTCTGCAAAGCCTTGCAATAATTTAAAGCCGGCTTTGCCGTCGGTATTGATGGTGTCGCCGCTAAGCTGCGAGCCAATGGTGCCGCCGGTAAACACCAGCAGGATGTTTTTCTTCATAAACGATGGTTTCTAGTATGATGTTTTGCTTACAAAGCCCATCTTAAACACTCCGCATGAAAATATCACTGATCGTGGCGATGGCCAGTAATCGTGCCATTGGCCTGAACGGCCAAATGCCTTGGCATCTCTCGGCCGACTTGAAACGCTTCAAGCAAATCACTATGGGTGCGCCGATCTTGATGGGCCGTAAAACGTTTGAGGCTATCGGCCGGCCTTTGCCGGGACGGGAGAACATCATTATCAGCCGCGATCCGAGTTATCAGCAGCCCGGTTGCAGGGTGTTTGGCGACATCGATAGCGTGTTGCAACGCTATGCCGATAGCCCGGAATTATTCGTGATTGGCGGCGCCACCTTATACGAAGCAATGCTGTCGTATGCCGATTATTTGTACCTGACCGAAATCCACAAAACTTTCGCGGGCGACACTTTTTTCCCGGAGATCGATGCCAGTCAATGGCGGGAAGTTGCCAGGGACGATGTTAAAAACGATCAAGCCGTTGATTTTAGCTACAGTTTTTTAAAGCTGGAATACATCCGGGTTGGATCTGGCGGGCGCTAGATTTTAGCGGCCGGTTAGAATTGGGTGTTTTTGTCATAAAACTGTCATATTTGCTTCATACTATTGTCACGCTAGGTTGGCAATATGAATCTTAAGTTTTAAACATTTCGAGAAAATATATGAAAAATACATTCAAGCTGAAATCGCTGGTTTTAGGATTTGGTTTTGCATCGGCTGCTTTGCTCGGCGGTGAAGCAGTGGCGGCTCCCGCGACATTGGATCCGGCTTTGCCTGAATATGCGGCAGCCAGCGGCGTGTCCGGCAACATCTCCAGCGTTGGCTCGGATACTTTGGCTAACTTGATGACCTTGTGGGCCGAAGAATTCGGCAAGATTTATCCCAACGTCAACATTCAGATTCAAGCAGCCGGTTCTTCGACCGCTCCACCAGCGTTGACCGAAGGTACCGCTAACCTGGGTCCGATGAGCCGGAAAATGAAAGATAACGAAATCGACGACTTCGAAAGCAAATACGGTTACAAACCGACCGCGATTCCGGTTGCTATCGATGCCCTGGCGGTTTTCGTTAACAAGGACAACCCGGTTAAAGGCTTAAGCATTCCGCAAGTGGATGCGATTTTGTCCTCAACCCGTAAATGTGGTTATGCCACTGATATCACCACTTGGGGCCAAGCCGGCCTGACTGGCGGTTGGGCAAGCAAACCTATTCAGTTGTATGGCCGTAACTCGGTGTCCGGTACTTACGGTTTCTTTAAAGACGAAGCACTGTGCAAAGGCGATTTCAAAAGCAACGTCAACGAACAGCCTGGTTCCGCTTCGGTTGTGCAATCGGTTACGACCTCAGCAAACGGCATCGGTTATTCCGGTATCGGTTATTCCACCTCGGGTGTAAAAGCCGTGCCGCTGGCGCTGAAAGACGGCCAGCCGTTTGTTGAAGCTTCTCCTGAGAACGCTACATCAGGTGCCTATCCGTTGTCACGTTTCTTGTATATTTACGTAAACAAAAAACCTAACGAGCCGCTGGCCCCTATGGAAAAAGAGTTTTTCAAAATGGTCTTGTCCAAAACCGGCCAACAAGTCGTGATCAAGGACGGCTATATTCCGCTGCCAGCCAAGGCAGTCGAAAAAGCTTTGACTCTGATTCAGTAATTACATCAGCCAAGGATGCCTGATAAAGGGACAATTCTGCATGGATGCAGCAAGGGATTGGCTAATACCAACAATGTCATTGCCCCTCTCGCCAAGTAATGGCGGATGATCTTGTATAATATCAAGCCGATAATTCTCCAGTTTTATCGGCTTTTTTGTCTCTGACCGCGTTGCGATTGTTCGGCGCCGCTTTTTGTTAACCCACGATACCTTGTTATGACTGAAGCCCATTCCACTCAAGCGAAAGCCACGCTGTTTCAGACGGCGACTAGTGAGCGCTATCAGCGTTGGCGGCTAGTAAAGGACAAAATGGTGGCTCGCGGCGTCGTAGCCGGCGGGTTGAGTATTATCCTGGCAGTGGTGTTAATCTTTTTTTATCTGTTGTATGTGGTTTTTCCGATACTGCTGCCCTCTCATGCGGAAGTGATCGGCCGTTACGACGTACCCGAGCAGGCGCTGGGCAATACCGTTTTTCTGTCGATGGAAGAGCAGAACGAAGTGGCCGTGCGTTTTACCGATACCGGCAAAGCGATATTTTTTAGCGTCGCCACCGGCCAGCTGATTCGCACCGAAGCATTGCCGATTCCCGAGCAAGTGCAAATCACCAGCTACGCGCACGGCGGCGTCGATAAAGGTGTCATCGCCTTTGGTTTGTCGGATGGCCGTGCCGTGGTCGTTAGGCACGATTACAAACTGTCATATCCCAATGGGAAGCGGGCAATTACCCCGGCTATTCAATATCCGCTAGGCGCCGAACCGCTGGTGGTGGATAAGCAAGGCCAGGCGCTAACCAAGCTGGCGGTGAAGTTAGGCGATAAAAACAGCACTTTGCTGGCAAAAACCGCTGATAACCGTATGGTGTTGAGCAGTCTCAGTAAAAAAGAATCGCTGTTCGACGACGAAGCGACTTGGGAGGCCACCGATTCGGTGATCGAGATGGCTGCTGACGGAGTCGATTTCATCCTGCTGGATAAAGAACTGCACAATCTTTATCTGGCCAGCCGTTCCGGGGATTTGACGGTGGTGGACATTCTCGACAAGAGTAAGCCCGAGATCAAACATAAACTGAATGTGCTGAACCAAGGTGTGCAAATCAGCAGCATGGAGTTCTTGAACGGCGATATTTCGCTGTTGATAGGCGATACCAGCGGTGTGATGGCGCAGTGGTCCATGGTCCGCGACCAGCAAAACCATTTCAGCATTGAAAAATTGCGGGCGTTTAAGGTATCCGACGCGCCGATTATTACCATTAACCCGGAACAGCGCCGCAAAGGCATGTTGGCAGCCGACGCCAACGGCGAGATCGGGATATACAGTTCCACCGCCGCACGGGAATTGATCAAGGAAAAAATCGCCGGCGGAAAGCCTGTTTCCGTCACCTTGTCGCCGCGCGCCAACGCGATGTTACTGCAAACCGAAGACGGCAAAATCAATCATTGGACTATCGAAAACGAACATCCGGAAGTGTCGTGGAGTTCGTTATGGAACAAGGTTTGGTACGAAAGTTATCCAAAACCCGATTACATCTGGCAATCATCGGCGGCCAGTAACGATTTCGAACCGAAAATGAGCTTAACGCCGCTGGTGTTCGGCACCTTAAAAGCTTCGTTCTACGCGATGTTGATGGGCGTGCCGCTGGCTTTGTTTGGGGCGATTTATACTGGCTATTTCATGGCGCCCAGCGTGCGCCAGTACGTGAAGCCGGGCGTGGAAATCATGGGCGCTTTGCCGACCGTGATTCTGGGCTTTTTGGCCGGTTTGTGGCTGGCGCCTTTCGTGGAAGCCAATCTGACCGGGATTTTTGCGTTGTTGATGATCGTGCCCTTGTCGGTGATGATTTTTGCTTATTTTTGGCAATTCGTACCGGAACAAACCCGTCACAAAATTCCGGACGGCTGGGATGCGGTGGTGCTGATCCCGGTGGTCATATTCGGCGCCTGGTTGTCTTTTCAGTTAAGTCCGTCCATCGAAGCCTTGTGTTTTCACGGCGATTTGCGCACCTGGATGCGAGAGGAATTCGGCATCGGTTACGATCAACGCAATACTCTGGTGGTTGGTTTAGCGATGGGTTTTGCTGTGATTCCGATGATTTTCTCCATTGCCGAAGATGCGATTTTCAGCGTGCCCAAACATTTGACGACCGGTTCGTTGGCGTTGGGCGCTACGCCTTGGCAGACCATGACCAAGGTGGTGTTACTGACCGCCAGCCCCGGTATTTTTTCGGCGATCATGATCGGTTTCGGCCGCGCGGTCGGCGAGACGATGATTGTGTTAATGGCCACCGGCAATACTGCGGTGATGGATTTGAGCATCTTTCAGGGTCTGCGCACGCTGTCCGCCAATATCGCCGTAGAGATGCCTGAATCGGAAGTGAATAGCACCCACTATCGGGTGTTGTTCCTGGCGGCCTTGGTGCTGTTCATGTTCACTTTTGTAGTCAACACGCTGGCTGAAGTCATTCGGCAGAATCTAAGACAAAAATACAGCTCATTATGATGAAAGCATGGTTTAAGAGCGGTTCGCCCTGGATATGGATGACCGCCGGCGCGGTCAGTTTAAATCTGATACTGGTGGTGGGCTTGCTGCTGCTAATTGCGGTGCGGGGCTTGGGCCATTTCTGGCCGGCCGACATCATTGAATATCGTTATCAAGATCGCGATGGCCCGGAAAGCGCCATCATCGGTGAAGCGGTGGCGACTTCGTTACTGCCCGCAGCGCAAGCCAGGGCCGCCGGCCATGAGTTGCTGGATAACGGCGAATACTTGGTGCAGCATCTGGTAAAAACCGGTAACCGCGATATTCTCGGTAGCGATTTTCGCTGGATCCAGCAGCAATACATTCACAGCCAATCCACGCCGGACGATTTGATCATGGTCGAACGCCGCGAGTGGGGCAATTTCTACGGCAGATTGCTGGCGGTGAAGGAAGATGGCGTGGTAATCGCCCAAGGCGAGCAGGCCTGGCAGGTGGCGCAGCAGAAACTGGCGACAGTTTTGGAACAACACGACGAAATCGATAGCTTACAAGACCATGAAGTTGGGGCGATTAACTATGAATTGGAGCGTCTGCGTCTGAAGCAACGCGGCTTGGAACTGAAAAATGCCTGGAACGATACGGCTAAGCAGGAGTTTGCCGCGCAAAAACAGACTTATGAAAAACAATACCAAGTCATCCAGCAACAAATCGGCAAGCTGAGCAAGGAAAGCAAGCGCTATAGCTTGGTGGTTGCGGAAGCCGGAAACAAGGAAATTAGTCTGCCCTTGAATCGGGTGGTGAAAATGACCCGCCCCAACACGATGAGCGTGCTGGACAAATGCGGCGAATATGTCGCTAATTTCGCCACTTTTGTGAGCGACGAACCGCGTGAAGCCAATACCGAAGGCGGTATTTTCCCGGCTATTTTCGGTACTGTGTTGATGGTGATGTTGATGGCGGTCGTCGTCACGCCGTTCGGGGTAATCGCTGCGGTTTACCTACGTGAATACGCCAAGCAGGGCTTTATTACCCGAGTGATCCGAATTGCCGTTAATAATCTGGCCGGCGTACCGTCCATCGTTTACGGTGTGTTCGGCTTGGGTTTTTTCGTGTACATCATTGGCGGCAATATCGACCGCTTGTTTTTCCCGGAAGCCGCGCCCGCCCCGGTCTTCGGTACGCCCGGTTTGCTGTGGGCCTCGTTGACGCTGGCCTTGATGACCCTGCCGGTGGTAATCGTGGCCACCGAGGAAGGTTTGTCGCGGATTCCCAAATCGATTCGAGAAGGTAGCTTGGCGCTGGGCGCAACCAAAGCCGAAACCCTATGGCGCACCGTATTGCCGATGGCTAGCCCGGCGATCATGACCGGCTTGATTTTAGCGGTGGCGCGCGCCGCCGGCGAGGTAGCACCCTTGATGCTGGTCGGCGTAGTGAAACTGGCGCCGACTTTACCTTTAGACGGCAATTTTCCTTATTTGCATCTGGATAGAAAGTTTATGCATTTAGGGTTTCATATTTACGACGTCGGCTTCCAGAGTCCGAATGTCGAGGCCGCCAGACCTTTGGTTTACGCGACGTCATTATTACTGGTGATGGTGATTATCGGTCTGAATATGTTCGCTATCTCGATACGTAACAATCTGCGGGAAAAATACCGCGCCCTGGAAAATTAAATTCGCATATCCATCCGGAAGACTGGACCCCATACCATGACAACAGCCCAAAAGAATACCCACGCCATTGACATTAGTGCGTTGAAAAGGGAAGACAGAAAAAGCGCCGAACAGCTAGAAACCTGCATCAAAGTCGAAAACCTGGACTTGTTCTACGGCCAGAAGCAGGCCTTGCATAGCGTGAATATGGAAATGCCGCACAAGAAAGTGACCGCTTATATCGGTCCCAGCGGTTGCGGCAAATCGACGCTATTGCGCTGTATCAACCGGATGAACGATCTGGTCGACGGCGTCACCATCAAAGGCAAGATTCTGCTGGATGGCGAGGATATTTACGATAAATCGGTGAATGTCGCGGCTCTGCGCCGGCGAGTGGGGATGGTGTTTCAAAAGCCCAATCCGTTTCCGAAAACCATTTACGAAAACGTCGCCTACGGCTTAAGGATTCAAGGCATCAACGACCGCCGTATACTCGACGAAGTGGTGGAAAAATCCTTGCGCGGCGCGGCGCTTTGGGATGAGATGAAGGATCGACTGAACGACAATGCCTTGGGTATGTCCGGCGGTCAACAGCAAAGGTTGGTGATTGCCAGGGCGATTGCCATTGAGCCGGAAGTGATCCTGTTGGACGAGCCGGCTTCGGCGTTGGATCCAATCTCGACCTTGAAAATCGAAGAATTGATTAACGAATTGAAAGAAAAATATACGATAGTGATCGTCACCCATAATATGCAGCAGGCGGCGCGGGTATCCGATTTCACCGCTTTTATGTACATGGGCGAATTAATCGAATTTGGTGAAACCAGCGAGTTGTTTACCAATCCGGCGAAAAAACAAACAGAAGATTACATTACCGGCAGGTACGGCTAGGAGGTAGACAATGGATAACAGCAAAATCAAACAGCACATTTCCCGTCAATTCAACGAGGAGATGGAAGATATTCGCAACAAAGTGCTGACCATGGGCGGCCTGGTTGAGCAGCAAGTCGATTTGGCGACCAAGGCTTTCATGAGTAACGACATGGAAAATGCCGAAAAAGTGGTGCAGCAAGACCAGTACGTCAACGAGATGGAAAAAGACATCGACCATGAGTGCACCGAAATCATGGCCAAGCGCCAGCCGGCGGCTTTTGATTTACGGATGTTGATCGCGACGATCAAGATCATCACCGACTTGGAGCGAATTGGCGACGAAGCGGCGCGTATCGCCAAAATGACCATGCGTCTGGAAGGTGCCGATTATTATCAGGACAAGTATTACGAAATCGAACATCTGCTGAATTTGGTCAAGGATATGCTGAACGGCGCATTGGATGCTTATGCCCGAAACGATGTTGAGGAAGTGATTGCCATCACTGAACAGGACGCCAAGGTAGACCGGGAATACACCAGCATCACCCGCCAATTGATCACGCAGATGATGGAAAACCCGCGTAACATCACCAGAGCCTTGGATATGTTGTGGGCAGCCAGGGCTTTGGAGCGGATAGGCGACCACTCCTGCAATGTCTGCGAGCAGGTGATATACATGGTGAAAGGCAAGGATGTGCGCCATCTCAGCCGCGAAGAACTGGAACGTACCGTTAATTCGGTGCGCTAGTTATAAGGCCAATTTGATTCAGGGTAACGGTTAATCCTGTACCCTGATTTACTTGTTCAGATACTTGGGTGTGCCGCCCATCAGTTCCAAAGTCGCTCATATGCATTCGACGGCACAGATACAGACCCGTGCGCGGCGGCGAGTTCAGTAACTCTCGTTGAGCCATGTTCAAAATTGTCCAGAGAATTGCTACCGGCAGCTACTCAATCAGCCGCGAACTGCGCAATAGCTTGGAACTAATCGCCAGCCCTATTCGCGTCACATTTTTCAGTTGTATAACCGGTTGAACCCGAAGGCCGTCGTTAGCCAGACGGATCATGCCGCCTCGGTGTTCGAAATCGGCGATATCGCTGACCGTCAACACCGGAAATGGTCTGACAAACTCCAGGGTCGCGGCGAGAATTCTTTCCTGTTGCGCCGGAATATAAATCACTTGGCATTCGTGCAATTGTTCGGGTATTGGGTCGATAATCAGCTGAATCGGTAAATCGTTTACCCGCTCGCCTTCGATCAGTTTTGCCAGTATGCCGGTGACCGGCGAATTGGCGTAACTGCAAAACTGAAACGCCTTATTGGCTGTCGGCCAAGTAACGAAGTAGGCAAAGTTGTATAAATACGCTGCTTTAAGTTCTGTCTCGTTAAAGCGCGGCTCGTCCGCTCTGCCCGACTGCGGCGATGGTAAACAGCTTAGCAACAGCATTAACACACACCGCCGCGCCACTGCGCCGGTGTTTGCCAAGAACCTGTGTAGGCTCGTATACCGCATTTAGTAGCGTACCGTCGCTTTAAGGTAATAATTGCGTTCGAATTCGCTACTGATCACCGCGTTATCTATATTAGGGCTGAACTCCAGATGCCGATTGTCCAGCAAATTCTGCGCACCGACAGCCAATTCAAAATGTAGATTCGGCTGCCAGCCCAAGCGCAAGTCCAGACGATGATAGGCCGACACCTGATTGATCAGGTGATCGGTGTAATACCAATGCGCATCGAATTCCAGTTGATACGGCAGATTGAAGTAGGAGCTGAGGTTGAAACGGTTGCGGGCGCTATTGCCTTCAGCCACCGTCGCGGCGCTATCCAGGCTACCGTCGCGCTGGTGCAAGGCAATCGCAAACAGGCTGTAACTACCTTGCAATCGCCAGCGTTCGGAAAGCCGCCAATTCAGTGCTGTTTCCCAACCATAAGCTTCACCGTTTGCCTTGTTGGCAATTAGAAACGGGATAGTGATGTTTTCGCCGTTGATAAGCGGCGTTTGCGGTTCGGTGGTGCTGAGCCGGCCGTAATCGCTATAAAACAGCGTAGTATCCAGGTTAAAGATGTCGTTGGGGAAAAAGCGGTAGCCCAATTCGTAAGTGACTGCGCTCTCCGAGTCGAAATTATCGTCGCCCATAATGTTGGCTGTGGTTCCGGGGGCTACGTTGAACAAGACATTGACGTCGTGATCGGCTCTTGCCGGCACGCGAACTGCTCTGGATACCGCGCCCCACAGGCTGTGTTGTTGATTGGGCACCCACAACAGCCGGGCGGAAGGCTGGATTTCAAAGCCGGTAAAATCGTTATGCTCGACTTTACTGCCGTATATCAAGCGCAGTTCGTCTGCCAGAAATCGCCACTCGTCTTGAGCAAAGACGTTGAACAAGTGCACATCGCGCTCGGACGGATCGAAGTGTAACAACACCTGTTTTTGCTGAAGTTGATCGCTATTGAAGCGATAACCGGCACCCCACGTTACGTGATGAGCGTGCCAATTGAAATCATGCTGTAAATCCAGGTCGAAGGTGCTGCGCCGATAATCCAGTCGGCTTTGGTTGCGGACGGCATGATCGAAATAACTGCGGATTTGTAGGCGGCTATCGTTTTCCAGGGTTTGTTGCCAACGTAACAGCAGGTTACCGCCATATTTTTTGGTGCTGTCGGGGCTAATGGGCGAAACCGGGTCGAGGCTATTCAGCGACTGCTGCATGTCGCCATTGAAATAGTCGCCCTGCACGATCAGGTTTTTGCGGGGGTCCGGGGTCCAATCGCTGCGAAAACCGGCGCGGCCCATGTCCAGGCTGTCGTTGGCTTTTTCGCCGTTACCGAAATGAAAAGCCTCGCGATGATTGTATTTACCGTAGACTCGATAATTAAAATCCGGACTGAGTTGACCGCCATAACGAAAGGTGCCGAATCCGGGTTCTTCTTTGCTGGTGCCGCCTGACAGCAATACGCCTTGCGATTCCTGCGCGGAACGAGTGACGATATTGATGACACCGTTGACGGCGTTGGAGCCCCACAACGTTGCGCCGGGGCCGCGAATCACTTCGATACGGTCTATGTCTTCCAACGGGTAATCCTGCTCGTTCCAGTAAACGCCGGAGTTCAGTGGGTCGTAGACGGTGCGGCCGTCCATCATTACCAACAGCTTGTTGGCATTTATCCCGTTAAAGCCGCGGCTACTGATCGCCCATTGATTGCCATCCACCCGAGCGACTTCCAGGCCTGGCACCTTGCGCAGCAGTTCCGGAATCGACTGCATCCCGGAGCGTCTGATTTCTTCGTGGCTGATGACGAATACCGCCGACGGGGTTTCGCTGATAGGTTGTTGGTTTTTCGAGGCGATGGAAACGGTGGACGCACTCAGCTCTTGGAGAGATAAGGTTTTTAAATGGGATAGGGTATCGTCCGCCCCGGCAGGCGCGGCAGTCCGCAGGGTAATACAGAAAAGCGCCAAACGCTTATTTTTGCTCGCCAATTTTAACTTGTTTGCCATAATTTCCGTCATTTACGCCCGATTAAGCACGCGTGCATTGTAGACGGCGGCGATTAAATAGTAAAAACCGCCCGAATGAGCGGCCTTGCGAAGAAGATTTATTTGATGGCGCGGATCAGTTTGATCATGTCGCTGCTGGCGGGATCGACGAATATTTTTTGGAACGGGCAAGCTTGCACGCTTTTTAACGTCTGCCGGTTAATATTGGCGCCCAAAGTATTCAAAATCAGCGGGTTGAACAAATTCATCATCATCGCCAAAGCTTTGTTGGAGCTTAATACGTGTTCCAACAACAGCACTTGACCGCCAGGTTTGCAAACGCGATAGAGCTCTTTCAGGCCTTTTCTGGGTTTCGGTACCGAACAAAACACAAAACTGGCAATGACCGTGTCGAAGCTGTTATCGGCATAATCCAGAGCCTGCACATCCATCAAAGTCAGATCGACAACAATCTGTTTACGCTGTTGTTTGCGGCGGGCCATTTCCAGCATTTTCGGGCTGAAGTCGATAGCTGTGATCCGGCCATCATCAGGGTAAAACGGGAAGTTCTTCCCCGTTCCGACCCCGACTTCCAATATATGGGCGCCGCTAGCCTGCGACCAGAGCTTTTTACGTAAACGGCGAAACAGCAAGCCTTCCAGAAAGCCTTCCAGACCATCGAAATAGGGCGCAAGCCTATCGTAACGCTGTCTGACTTTAGTGCTGTCCGCCGTCATGCCGGATTATTCTGCAAATTGCTGAATGCCGTCCAGGAACCAGCGGGTTTGATTGCTGTTTATGGGTTTGACGAAATGCCATACTTCTTTGATCGGTTCGGCTTTCGCGCCATCTTCGCTGATCAATGCGTCGAATAACACTACCGCTTCCAACTCCGAGCCGGCTTCGCGGACATCAATTAATTCAGCGTTGAGTTTCAGAACCTCAGTTTTGTTGCTGGCGCTGGATGCTTGCAATTGCTCTTGAATTTCCACAAATACCTTGTCCGTGGTTAAGCCGCGGATTTCCGCCAAGTCGCGACTATCCCAAGCTGCTTGCAGGTAGCGGTACGCACTTTCTGCGCCGCTCAAAAAGGCGCGCTGATCGAATCCAGCCGGCAGGTTGTTCGCGTCGAAGCCAGCGGGCTGTTGATAGTCGCTGCTATTTGATCCCGCCGTTCTGCCTTTTTTGAACAGCACATCGGTATCGAAGCCGGAGCCGCCAGCTGCCGGTTGTTGAGTTTCGCGATAATAATTTTGCGATTCCGCTGGTTGTGAGTGAGCTGGTCCGTAACCGGTCGGTGCGGCGGGTTGCTGACGTGATCTGGCCGCAAACAAGCGATACAGCAGATAGGCGACGCCGGCAAACAGCAGCATGTCCATCAGATTGATGTTTTCGAATGCGCCACCGAAGAACAATGAGCCCAATAGTCCGCCTAAAGCCAAGCCACCCAGCATACCCATCAGGCCGCCGCGACCGGCCCAATTTTGTCTGGCTGTTTGATTTTGTGCGGCGGCTTGTTGCTGGCTAGCCGAACGGGTAGGCTGGCTGCTGGCTCCACTGGGAGAGGTGGAGCGTTGAAACGGTGTGCTATAGCTCGGTTTGCTGCCGAAAGACTTTCCGCCGCCCATGCGTTTCGCCTGCGCTTCCTGGACACTGCCTAGCAGTAAGGCCAGCGCAATGAATAATGTTGCCAAGGTACCGATCTTTCTGTTCATAGGTGTTTGCCTAAAGTGAATAAATGTATGCCGATATTCGGGGTAAAATCGCGTAATTCAAGTAGAATAGCCTTTCGTATGGTCCTATACAACCGCCGTCTACTGATTAACGACATCCAACAGACATTCTGAAAACATAAATGGTTGCATATTTGCGTCAATTTCTAGTTATGTTTTTGCTGCTTTTGCAAGTGGCAGCGCCGCTGGTGCATGCCCATGTCGGTAGAGATGCCATGCAGGGCGGCCTGCATTTGCACGAATTCGAGTCGCTACATATCGACCATGATGGCGACCCCGCCTTGATGGCTGTCGAGCACGACCTGCAAATTCAAAATAGTATTGTCAATCTGGGCTCCGCGATCAAACAGCAGCAATGGCTGGACAGGCTGGAGCCGGTTTTCTACCTGCTGGTCAGCGTGGTTGCCGATTTGGCGGTTACGCGGCAAATCCAAGTCGTTAATTTTTCTCCGCTTATACCGCTGTTCGCGCCAGACCCCGTACTTAGTCACAATCCATCCCGCGCGCCGCCGCTCTGAAAGGGGTTGGCTTCGTTGTTGAAGTACGCTTATTTAACACGTAACAGCCCCTCGTTCTAAAAATGGTCAAAAGCCCATTAGGCCTTTGGCTGCTCAGCCCTATTCAATTATTGCTTTGGAGTGCTCCATGAATGGATACCGTTATCTGAAATGCGGTTTACCTGTTTTACTGCTGGTTACGGCGCCTTGCCTTGCCGAAATAAATCCTGTCGGAGAGAGCTTGGCGGCGACTCGCGGCGAAATGTTTTCGGAAAATTTGATTGTCGAGCACATGGATCCTATCGAAACCGATCAATCGCTCAGCTTGTCGCAATTAGTCGAAATAACCTTGGAGAAATACCCGGATCGATTGGTTGGCGAAGCCTTGACCCAGGAAGCCAACGCCTTGGCCGAACGCAGCGATGCTTGGGTGGCCGGCTCCACGGCTGTTGGTTTAAATTACATGGATGACCGAATTGCCGACGACCTGGGTTCACGTGAGGCCTCGGCCCAAGTCGAAATCACTACCTGGAAATGGGGGCAGCGCGATGCCGGCCAGGCCGTGGCGGAGCGGGCCGGCGTTTCCGCGCAAAAGCAATCGGCGGCGGTTAAGCTGGAAGTCACACGCTTGATCAGAGATGCCTTGTGGAATATGGAAATCGCCAATATCGGTTTGCAACAGGCGCAAAATGCTTTGTCGATTTCCGAGCAATTGATGAAGAAAGTCGAACGCCGGGTGGAACTGGGCGATTTGCCGCGCGCGGATTTGTTGCTGGCCAAGGGTGAATATCTGCAAAACCGGGCGTTGGTAACCCAAGCTGAGGCGGAGGTAATGCATAGCCGTAAAGCCTATGCCAGCTTGACTACTTTGTCGCGGGTGCCGGGCAATTATCAGGAAAAACTCAGCGATATTACCTCCGTGACCAGCAACCACCCGATGTTGGAAGCTATCAATGCCATCATTGACCGCAAACAAGCAGAAATTGAATGGACCAAATCCACCGATCCTATCAATCAACCCAAGCTCAGTGTAGGCGCGAAAAGCCAACGGGATGGCCGCAGCGGGCAAGACATCGAGAGTGTCGGCGTCGGCGTGGTGATGCTATTCGGCGGAGAGGCCTATAACGCGCCGGAAATCGCGAAGGTGAATCTGGAGCTGAACAATGCCAAGGCGCAACGCGAACATCTTTACCGGCAGTTGGAGAAAAATCTGCACGAAGCCGAGCATGCTCTGGAAGTGACGCGGGCGGAGCTGGCAATAGCCAACGAGTTGAAACAAATCGCCGAAACCCATCTGAAAATGACCGAAGTCAGCTTCTCGGCCGGCGAAATCAACCTGTTGGATCTCTTAAAAATCCAGGCTCGCAGTCTGGAAGCGATTCGCAATGCCAAATTGCAGGAGGTTAAATTACAGCGCAACATCGCTTTCTATAATCAAGCGGTAGGCATACAGCCATGAGGCGGTTAATCTTCGGCCTGTTATTGACGCAGGCGTTAAGCGTGTTTGCTCAAGATACGCAGATCAAAATTACTCAGCAGCAGATCGACAATTTGGATATAAAAGTTGCGCAGCTTACCGCTAGCCAACAGATTCCGTTGTTTTACGCGCCGGGCAAAGTGGTGGTGCCGGCAGATCGGGAGGTGTTGATCAGTAGCAGCCAGCCCGGTTTGGTTACCCAATTGCCGGTCAATATTGGCGACAAGGTACACAAAGGCCAACTGTTGGCACAGTTGAACAGCCCGGAACTTGTCGGGTTACAACAAGCATTTTTAACCGCTGCTAGCGAACTGAATTTATCCGGCCAAGAGCGCAGCCGCGATCAAAAATTATTGCAGGAAGGTGTGATTGCGCAGCGGCGCTGGCAGGAAACCCAAATGCTGTACAGCAGCAAATCGGCCAAGGCCGATGAGGCCCGGCAGTTGTTACTGTTGGCCGGCATGTCGGCCGCCGAGATTAAAAGTTTGGGTCAAAACCACAAGCTGGACAATCGTTTGACTATTCGGGCGCCCATCGACGGGGTGGTGTTGGAGCGTCTGACCAATTTGGGTGCCCGCTTGGATATGCAGGCGCCGCTGTATCGGATTGCCGATTTGTCTGAGCTGTGGCTGGAAATCAATATTCCGCAGGAGCGCTTGAGCGGGATTCGGCTCGGCGATTCGGTGTGTCTGAAAGGCAGCGAGATCACTGCCAAAATTAGCTTGCTGGGTCAAAGTGTCGATCGCGATAACCAAACGGTATTGGCCAGGGCGGTGATTGACGGCAAAGCCGAGGGTTTACGCGTGGGACAGAACGTCAATGCGCAGATCATGCAAAACAGCTTAGAGACCGGCTTCCTTGTACCTAATACCGCCATTGCGCAGAACGAAGGGCGCGCTTATGTATTTGTGCGCAATCAAGACGGATTTGCCGTGACCGAAGTGACGGTTACCGGTAAGCAGGACGCCAATTCCTTGATCAGCGGACCTTTGTCCGGCAACGAGCAAATCGCCATAAAAGGCGCGGTGGCCTTGAAAGCCAATTGGTTAGGTTTGGGAGGCGGCGAATAATGGCTGGGTTAATTCGCTTTGCGTTGACCCAGCGGCTGTTGATTTTACTCGGCGTACTGTTGCTGGTGGGCGGCGGTTATTATGCGGTCAAGCATATTCCCATCGATGCCTTTCCCGAGGTGTCGCCTACGCAGGTCAAGATCATCGTCAAAGCCAATGGCATGACGCCGGAAGAAGTGGAAGCTCGGATTACCGCGCCGATTGAAGTTGAGTTGCTGGGCATTCCGCATCAAACCATGCTGCGCTCGTTGGCTAAATATGCCATTACCGATATTACGCTGGACTTTGAAGAAGGCACTGATATTTATTGGGCCAGGCAACAAGTCGCGGAACGGTTGAACGCCTTGTGGGGCAATTTGCCGGAGGGCGTACAAGGCGGCATCGCGCCGATGACCACGCCACTAGGAGAGATGTTTATGTTCGCCATAGAAGGCGGCGATTTAACTCTGATGCAGCGGCGAGAGTTACTGGATTGGACCATCCGCCCTGCTCTGCGTACCGTAAGCGGCGTGGCGGATGTGAATGCGCTGGGCGGGCTGGTGCGCAGCTTTGAAGTGGTGCCCGACAATATTCGCATGGCGTCTCGAAATATCGATACCCAGCAATTAAGAGCGGCTTTGCAAAACAATAATCGCAACGACGGTGCCGGTCGGCTGAGCGAAGGCGAGGAAGCGCTGATAGTGCGCGCCGAAGGCCGTATCAAGAACGAGCAGGATGTGAAGGCCATTGTGGTGGCGCAACACGAGGGCTTGCCGACGCGAGTGGACGATATTGCCGAGGTAAGAATCGGCGCATTGACTCGTTATGGCGCGGTCAGCAAGGACGGTAACGGCGAAGCCGTGACAGCGGTCGTGCTCAGTTTACGCGGCGCCAATGCTCGGCAGACTATCGAGCAACTGGAAAGCAAGTTGGCGGAATTACAACCAAGTTTGCCTGAAGGCGTGCATCTGAATGTGTTCTATAACCGTGGTGTATTGGTTGGCAAGGCAGTAAACACCGTTTCCAAGGCGTTGTTGGAAGCCATCGTTTTGGTAGTGGTGCTGCTGATTCTGTTTTTAGGCGATTTACGCGCGGCCCTGACTGTCGCATTGGCCTTGCCATTGGCGGCGCTGGTGACCTTCATCCTGATGCACGCGTTCGGTATGTCGGCTAACCTGATGAGCCTGGGCGGTTTGGCTATCGCTATCGGGATGTTGGTGGATGGTGCTGTGGTAGTTGTGGAGAACGTGATTACTCAGCTGGCCGATCATCAAAAGGCCGAAAGGTTGCCGCGCCTGCATCTGATTTATCGGGCTACCCGCGAAGTAGCGGTGCCGGTGACATCGGGCATCTTGATCATCATCATCGTATTCTTACCGCTGTTGACCTTGCAGGGGCTGGAAGGCAAGCTGTTCGGGCCGGTGGCAATGACTATCGTATTTGCCTTAAGCGGTTCCTTGATATTGTCATTAACCGTTATTCCGGTGCTGGCGTCGCTGTTGCTGAAACAGGTATCCCATGAAGAACCCTGGTTGCCGCGCAAACTGTTGCAGTGGTATCAGCCAGTTCTGGTCTGGTGTCTGGCTAACAGCACAAAAGTTTTTATCGGCGCCGGCGCCATGTTGGCGGCGAGCGTATTGGTATTCACCCAAATCGGCAGTACCTTCATGCCGACGATGGACGAGGGCGACATCATCGTGCAGTTGGAGAAATTGCCGTCCATTACCTTGCTGGATTCGGTGGCCTTGGATGGCCGCGTGCAGAAAAACATCCTCGAGCATATCCCGGAAGTACAGACTGTGGTGTCCAGAGTCGGTACCGACGAGTTGGGTTTGGACCCGATGAGTTTGAACGATACCGACACTTTTCTGATTCTGAAGCCCGAAGCGGAATGGCGCATGGAAACCAAGGAAGAGCTGATCGAGGAAATCCGGAAGATTATGGACCATACGCCGGGCATTGCTTTCGGTTTCACTCAGCCCATCGAAATGCGGGTTTCGGAAATGTTGACTGGGACCCGCGGTGACGTGGCGATCAAATTATTCGGCGCCGATCTGGATACTTTGAATCATAAAGCGGAGCAAATCGAAGCCGTGCTGAAGACCATACCCGGTGCCAGTGACGTGTTTACCCGTAAAAATGAAGGCATGCAGTTTCTGCAGTTGAGTATTGATCGAGAAGCTGCCGGCCGTTTCGGTTTGGATAGTAATAGCATAGAAGATATGTTGCGCGCGCAGATTGAAGGTGTACAACTGGGTATTGTCCAAGAGGGGGTGAAGCGCACACCTCTGCTTCTGCGCGGCGACAGTAACACCGCCAACTTCGATAATTTACAAATCAGTTTGCCGAATGGCGACCATGTGCCGATTACCGCAGTCGCGAAAATTCAAGCGGTAGAAGGGGTGGTGTCTATAGATCGGGAAAAAGGCCAGCGCTTCGTGGTGATCCGCTGTAATGTTGAGGGCCGCGACTTGGTCGGTTTTGTCGACGAGGCGCGCAAGGCGGTGGCCGAGCGCGTCAAATTGCCGGGCGGTTTCCATGTGGCGTTCGGCGGGCAGTTTGAAAATCAACAACGCGCTTCCGCGCGTCTGTCTCTGGTGATTCCATTATCGTTAGGTTTGATATTTCTGTTGCTGTTTTCCACCTTCGGCTCGGTGCGGCAGGCGGTGCTGGTGTTGTCCAATATCCCACTGGCCATGATAGGAGGGGTGTTTGCCTTGTGGATGTCAGGCGAATATCTGTCGGTGCCGGCTTCGGTAGGCTTCATCGCCCTGCTCGGTATCGCGGTATTAAACGGGGTGGTGATGGTCAGTTATTTTAATCAGCTGTGCGCGACCGGTATGGAACTGTCGCGGGTGGTGATTATCGGTTCCGGGCGGCGGTTGCGGCCGGTTCTGATGACGGCCAGCATCGCTGCCTTCGGCTTGATTCCATTACTGTTTGCCTCCGGTCCCGGTTCGGAAATTCAACGGCCATTGGCTATTGTGGTCACCGGCGGTCTATTGTCTTCGACATTATTAACCCTAATCCTGTTGCCGATACTCTATCAACTATTCGGCCGCCATCCGGAGCATTGCAGATGAGTCACGAAGCATTTTTACTGACTGTGAATGTGCCGCCCAGCCTGGAAGAGGCGTTGGTCGATTGTTTGCTGTCATTGGAATGGTCTCAGGGTTTTACCAGTTTTCCGGCCAATGTTCACGATCACAATCGGCAGGGTTTGTCGCTGGCAGAGCAGGTCGCGGGACATCAACGCAAAATTCGTTTTCAAATGTATGTGGAAAGACAAAACATTTCCGCATTATTGACTAAGCTAAAGGCGGATTTTAACGGTTCCGGACTTCATTATTGGCTGGTGCCGGCTATCGAACAAGGCATCATCTAAGCATAAAGCATGCAGAAAACGACTGGGGATGCTACAGTTCGGACAAACAGCAGTTAAACATTTTTGAATGAGCTATTTTTCTTGCCACACATAGCCCTATGAACATCTTTTTGCGACGCATTCCTGCTAATACCAGGCATACTGAAATTTCCGAGTTTGTGGCCCCTGCTTTGAAAAGTGGCTTATTCAGAAAATCCGGCCGTATAGTCGATGTGGAGATTCTGGCCTTACAGGATACCCGCATAGGTACTATCGAATATCACGGTGTGGTAACGCTGGATTCCGAGCTTTCCGTGCAAAGAGTTGTTAAAGGTTTAAAAAATCGCCGGTTTAACGGCAGAATGGTGGTGGTTAGGCCTTATTACCATCGTAGCTGGTACAACGACCCTCGCCAAAATCAGACGCCTGTGTCTGCCGATATTATCGAAAAGCGCAAGGGTGATCGCAGGCGCGGTAAGTATCTACAAGTAATCAAAAATGCGTCTGATCGTTTTAACAGTGAAGATGATTTTTTCCGAACCGTGCATCATCAACAGTTCTCCATATCATTTATCGTGCCACCTGTCATGGAGGGGCCGATGATGGAGTGCCTGATCAGTTTTGAGGAAGAGCTGCTCAATAGTGATACCGGCGAGCACAAAATCACCAAATTTCTCACCGAAGCCGACGATGCCGATCAGCAAACCGCGCGCTTTCAGATTTACGCCGAGAAAATGGCTATTTCCGCCTTGCTGGAAAAATTGAAGTCCGAATTTGCCGGCTCCGGTATCCATTACTGGATTATGCCAGTGGTCGAGAAGGGTGAAATCTAGTTATTAAGCGGATGCTTTAACGATGGGTTGAACCTACTGCCCTTCCGGTTAGGAAGGGCAGTAGGTTCGGTATTGCATTAAATAATGACAGTTCTTACTTTTCCAACAACGCAAGTTTGCCGGGTTTGCCGTTCCACTCGTCGGCGTCCGGCAAAGAGTCTTTCACTTCCGTAATGATAGGCCATTGTTTGGCCAGTTCCGCGTTCAGTGCTGCGAAGTGCTCTTGACCTTCCGGTAGCTCGTCTTCGGCGTGGATGGCGTTGGCTGGGCATTCAGGTTCGCACAAGGTGCAATCGATACATTCGTCGGGGTCTATAACCAGAAAATTGGGAC
The DNA here is from genome assembly GCF_000515215.1 of Methylomonas sp. 11b. Lineage (NCBI taxonomy): Bacteria > Pseudomonadati > Pseudomonadota > Gammaproteobacteria > Methylococcales > Methylococcaceae > Methylomonas > Methylomonas sp. 11b. The sequence continues at coordinate 2,978,626 of NZ_KI911557.1, read as the reverse complement.
CTTCATGAAAGCAATCGACGGGGCATACGTCAACACAGTCGGTAAATTTGCATTTGATGCAGTTTTCGGTGATTACAAAAGCCATATTGTTCTTCCAAGGTTAGGTAAATGAACAAGTGTCCGTGCATAGCGGATACTGTATGGTAAAAATGCACCTGCCGCTTAACGCGGCAGGTGGCTGATCGGCAAAACTAAGCAGGGTAAGGGCCGACAAGGTCAGCCCCTATGATGCTTATTTGTCTTTGTTGCGTTCCTTAACTTCTTTGATCACTTCTTCCGCGACGTTACGAGGGCAGGCGGTGTAGTGCGAGAACTCCATGGAGAACTGGCCGCGACCTGAGGTCATGGTACGCAAATCGCCAATGTAACCGAACATGTCGCTCAGTGGCACATCGGCTTTGATACGTACACCGGTAATGCCTGCATCTTGCGATTTGATCATGCCGCGACGACGGTTCAAGTCGCCGATCACGTCACCGACGTGCGCATCCGGGGTGAATACGTCAACTTTCATGATCGGTTCCAGCAATTGCGGATTACCTTTTGGGATCGATTGACGATACGCGGCGCGAGCAGCGATTTCGAAAGCGATGGACGAGGAGTCAACTGCGTGGAAGCCGCCGTCGGTCAGAATGACTTTGAAATCCAAGCAAGGGAAGCCTGCCAACACACCTTTGTCGATACTGGCTTTAAAGCCTTTTTCAACAGCAGGCCAGTATTCGCGAGGTACGTTACCGCCGGTAACTTGCGATTCGAAAACAAAACCGCTGCCTGGCTCGCCTGGCTCGATGACGTAATCGATTTTCGCGTATTGACCTGAACCGCCCGATTGTTTTTTGTGGGTGTAGCTGTCTTCGATACGTTGAGTAATGGTTTCGCGGTAAGCCACCTGTGGTTTGCCAACGTTGACGTCCACACCGTGGGTACGGCGCAAAATGTCGACTTTGATGTCAAGATGCAACTCGCCCATGCCTTTGATGATGGTTTCGCCGCTTTCTTGGTCGGTTTCGACGCGGAAAGACGGGTCTTCCTGCACCATTTTGCCGATCGCGATGCCCATTTTCTCGTTGCTGCCTTTGTCTTTTGGCGAAATGGCAATCGAGATGACGGGATCTGGGAATACCATCGGTTCCAGAGTGGCCGGTTGGTCTGGGTCGCACAAGGTATGACCGGTTTGTACGTTTTTCAAACCGATCAAGGCCACGATGTCACCGGCTTGCGCGGTTTCGATCTCGTTGCGGTCGTCGGCGTGCATTTCCACCATACGGCCGATACGCTCGGTTTTACCGGTAAAGGTGTTCAGCAGGGTGTCGCCTTTTTTGATGCGGCCGGAGTAGATACGGACAAAGTTCAAGGCGCCGAAACGGTCGTCCATGATTTTGAACACCAGTGCGCGCAATGGGCGGTCGGCATCGACGATCGCGTGCTCGCCGGTTGGCACGCCTTCCAGGTCGGTTTCAGGCTGTGGATTAACTTCGGTTGGGTTCGGCAAATACTCGATCACGCCGTCCAGTACCAATTGCACGCCTTTGTTTTTGAAAGACGAACCGCAGAAAGTCGGGAAGAAATCCATCGCGATGGTACCTTTACGGATGCAACGTTTGATTTCTTCGATGGTTGGCTCTTCGCCTTCCAGATATTTTTCCATGATGTCGTCGTCTTGATCAGCCACTTGGTCGATCAATTTCGCGCGCCATTCTTCGACTTGCTCTGCCATATCAGCAGGGACGTCTTGAATTTCGTATTTCAATGGGTCACCGGAGTTATCCCACACCCAGGCTTTACGGGTCAGCAAATCGACCACGCCGACAAAGTTTTCTTCTTCGCCGATAGGCAGGGTCATTACAACCGGTTTCGCGCCCAATACTTGTTCGACCTGTTTAACGACGCGATAGAAGTCCGCGCCCAATCTGTCCAGTTTGTTGACGTAGATGACGCGAGAGACTTTGGAGTCGTTCGCATAACGCCAGTTGGTTTCGGATTGTGGCTCAACGCCGCCGGAACCGCAGAATACACCGACGCCGCCGTCCAACACTTTCAAGGAACGATAAACTTCGATAGTAAAGTCAACGTGCCCAGGGGTGTCGATGATATTGAAACGGTGCGGTTGAAATTGGTTGGTGCTGCCCGGCCAAAAACAGGTGGTCGCAGCCGATTGAATGGTGATGCCGCGTTCTTGCTCCTGCACCATGAAGTCTGTAGTCGCCGCGCCATCGTGCACTTCGCCGATTTTGTGGATTTTTCCGGTCAGCTTCAAAATCCGCTCGGTGGTAGTGGTTTTACCGGCATCGACGTGAGCGAAGATGCCGATGTTTCTGTAAAGCGATAGATCAGTCATGGTTATACTCTAAAAATGGACATAAAAACTTTTAAACCCCAGCACCATTGCCACGGTTGGTTGTGGATCACATAGCTGCTAGTCTAGCGAAATATGCGGCCGGTCTTCGCTTTGCAAGGGTCTGAGGCGAAATTCACACGGCTTCTTCAAAGACAAGGTCAATGAAAATCTTCACATTCTAACCGAAAAATAACAAAAAGCAGAATGTCAATTGTGTGAATTAGTTAAGAAGGCTATTGGAACGGATTTGCAGCTCCCGGAGTTGCATCAATACATAAAGCGATTGTAGGCAGGGGCAGTCTACACCTTGCCGCTGGGCGGCGCGCACCGCGTTACCGAGAATGGCCTCGGTTTCCATGGTATGTCCACGTTCAAAATCCAGCAGCATGCTGGTTTTGTAGGGCGGCATATCGCGTGTCAGGGCAATGTGATTTTCGACAATATTGGCCGGTAGCGGATGGCCGCAAGCGTCGGCAATACTACAGACTTCCTGCATGACCCGGCGCACAAAATTCTCCTGATTCTGCAATATCGCCTGAGTTGCCAATCCACCGGACAGCACCGATAGCGGATTGAACGGCGCATTCCAGACGCACTTTTGCCAGCGGCTGGCGACAATATCTTCACTAACCAGACATTCGATGCCGGCCCGCAGGAACAAGTCGCGCAAATACTGCGTTTTCGGCTCATCAGTCTCCGACAGATTGCCCAGGATCAGTTTGCCGTAAGCCAAATGGCTAATCTCACCGGGGGCCAGTCGATTACAGCAGATAAACGCCAAGCCGCTGATTAACAGATTATCCGGGAAAGCTTGTTGCAGCTCTGGTTCAATCTCGACGCCGTTTTGGATCAGCACAATCGCCGTGTGCGGCGTTACTGCATCGCGAATCAGCGCCACCCGATCAATGTCGGCGGTTACCTTAGTGCATAAGATCACATAGTCGGCTCGGCCTTGGTAATCGGCTACATCGAGCAATACCTGGTTAGGCATAAAATGCCAACAGCCCAACGCATGGCTTTCGATATGGTAACCCTGCTGCTTGACCACGTGATAATCGGAGCGGCACACCACCGAGACATCGGCACCAGCCTTAGCTAGCAGGCCGCCATAAAACCCGCCGATGGCACCGGCGCCAACAATCAATACTTTGCTGTTCATGTTTCGTCAGCCAGAATTTGCTTTAAAAACGGAATGGTTAATTTGCGTTGCGCGGCCAAGGTGGCGCGGTCGATTTTTTCCAGGAGCAACCATAGCGCCGCCAAATCGTGAACGTAATGATTCAACAAAAACCGCCCAACTGCCGGCGGAATGTCAAAGCCCAGAAAATGGGCTTTATACGTCAGCGCCTCGATTAACTGATCATCGCGCAAGGGCTGAATTTTTAAGGTCAGCCCCCAGGCCATCCGGGTTTTTAAGTCGGGCAAGGCAAAGCTTAAAAACTTCGGCGGGCAATCGGCGGCCAGCAGCAGTTTATGGTTGTTTTGCCGATGGGTGTTGTAAAACGCGAATAGCGCGTGCTCCCAATCACTATGGTCGGCAAGCAATTGAATATTGTCGAAACAGACCAACTCCAGGTCTTCCAAGCCTTCCAGCAAGGTCGGTGACGGCAGTTTGTCAGCGTTAAAAGCCAGATAAAACGGATCTTTCCCCGCCAGCTTGGCTTGCTGACAACAGGCCTGTAATAAATGGCTCTTACCGCTACCGGCATCGCCCCAAACAAAAATCTGTTGCTCCTGGCCGTTTGTGGCCAAGGCCTGCAACTGAGTGACGATTTCGGCGTTATCGCCTGGAAAAAAACTGGCAAAGGTCTGATCGTTCTGAAACTCGAATTGTAACGGGACTTGCATGCCGATTATGCTCAGGCTTTTTCCGCTGTGTAGACATACAGGCCGGCGCCGAAGCACAGCAGCAGGCTGAAAAACACTTCCAGCAGCGCATACGGTCGTTCGATTTGACTGACATAAGCTTCGGCGACGCCATGCGCAAAATACGGCAGGCTTAAATAAGTCATCCAAGTACAGCTTTTCAGGTCGCGGTTCAATAAACCTTTAAATGGCAGCAATAGAGGTCCGACTGAGATTAACAATAGCAATGCGGTTGGTAACTGGTTGGATGGGAACAATAGCGTGTGCCAAGCCATCATTAACAAAAACAGGCCGAAAAAGCCGATCAAGGCCGCGTAATAGTAATAGATTCGTTGCATGAGAGCGGCAAATGGCCAGAGTGATGGAGTTAAAGCTGATCTATTATCACAAAGTCTCTGCAATAATGCAGTGCCACTGGTGTTTTAACCCACAAAGGAGATGATCATGATTAGAAAACTAAGTACCGCAACCGCCGCCTGTCTGTTAAGTTTTAGCGTGCTGGCCGCCGATAGTTATACCATCGATAGCCATCACACCTTTCCCAGCTTCGAAATCAGCCATTTGGGTTTTTCCACGCAACGCGGTCGGTTTAACGAAACCAGCGGCAAAGTGACATTGGATGCCGCGGCGGGTAAAGGCAGCATAGACATCAGCGTCAACACCGCGTCTATCAGTACCGGTTTGGCGGAGTTGGAAGAGCATTTGCGTGGCAAGGAGTTTTTTGACAGTGCGCAATATCCGGTGATGAGCTTCAAATCCGACAAGCTCAGTTTTCAAGGCGAGAAACTGGTCGGAGCGGACGGCATCTTGACCTTGCACGGCATCAGCAAGCCCGTACACCTGAATGTCGAACACTTTTACTGTGGGATGAATATCATCAGATTGAAAAATACCTGCGGCGCCGATGCGGTTGGCACGATAAAACGCTCTGAGTTTGGCATCGACAAATATGTGCCGGCGGTGGGGGATGAGGTCAAGGTACTCATCCAGGTTGAAGCAGTTAAGGACTAAGTTGCCAAGTGGTTTGAGCTATGCGGAACGACTCTTTACCAATGTGCCGAACAGTGCGCTTTAAACCCTTGGTCGGATACGGGAGATAGAAGTGGAAATAATCCTGGCCAGTCCTGCCGACATCCCGGCGCTTTGCCATCTTTTGAGCGAACTATTCAGTCAAGAAGCAGAATTTCAGCCTGATTATGAGGCTCAGAGTCGGGGATTGACGCGCATCATTACCGACCCGAACATTGGCCATATCTTTGTCGTGCGCCGTGACAGCCAAATTGTCGGCATGGTTAATCTGCTTTACACAGTCTCCACCGCGCTGGGCGAACGGGTGGCCTGGCTGGAAGACATGGTCGTGTCAAGCGATGTTCGCGGCCTGGGCGTTGGTAGCCGGTTGTTGGAGCACGCAGTGGAGTTTGCCCGGCAAAATGGTTGCCGTCGACTTAGCTTGTTGACCGACGCCGATAATCTGCAGGCGCAGCACTTTTACCAGCGACAGGGCTTCAGGGCGTCGGAGATGCTACCCATGCGCTTGGTTTTTTGAATGTCAGTGGCTAATTGCGCAAAAAAGTATGCCTTGATGGCCCAGGTCAAAGTGCGGATAGGTAAGGATTATGGTTGTGGCGATATATCCGTGGATTGCAGGAAAACGGCAGGCGATGATGTTTTTTGAGCGATGCGGTGACTTTTGAATCCATAGTCGGAGTGGGAATGACGAAATTTAGGTCGGGTTAGCTCCTTAAAGCGTAACCCGACAAATCGAAGCCGGCGTGTTGGGTTACGCGGGCACCTAATCTAGTCTACGCGGCTCGCCTTTTAGAATTCATATTTCAACGAACCCATTACATTGATTGGGTAACCGGGGATGGCGCCAAGGCTACCGCCGTCCGAATTTGCGTAATACTCCTTATCTAAAAGATTGTTGATATTTAGCTGGGCGGTCAGTCTGTGTTGACCGATGCGATGCGTATACGCCGCCATCGCATCCAGTCGCGCATAACCCGGCAGGACGAAGGTATTGTTGGCGTCGCCGGACCGTCTGCCGACGGTAACCACACCCAAACTCGCTTTAAAGGCATCGTTGAACTGCCAGGTGCCCCAGAGGCTGCCCTGGTGCCGGGGCACATTCTCCAGGCGATTGCCCTGCAAGCCGTCGAAATCTTCGATGTAATTGGCTTGAGTGTAAGCGTAGGTCGCTAATAGATGGAGTTGATCGGTAATTTGTCCAGCCAAGTCCAACTCGATACCTTTACTTCTGATTTTTCCCGCGAGTATCTGGAAATTCGGGTCGGCTTGGGTTGGGTCGTCAGTGAGCAGATTGCTTTTGGTCAATTCGAAAAACGCCAGCGTCGACGAAAAGCGTTTATCTTGCGACTCCATTTTTAGTCCTATTTCGTATTGTTTGCCGATCTGCGGTTCAAAGCGCTGATTGCTGGCGCTTACGCCGTTATTGGCGGAGAACGATTTTGTGTAACTTCCGTAAATCGATAGCCAGTCTTGAATTTGGTATAACAAACCGGCTCTGGGACTGAAGGCATTATCTTCAAGCGCGACCCGCCCGGCTTGAGCCGCGGTCAGCGATGTGGGCGAAAAGTGCGAACCGGTTGTGACGTTATCGTAGCGGCCGCCCAGCAACAGATGTAGTCTTTCGAAGAACGTAATCTGATCCTGAACATAGGCGCCCACCCAGGATTCTTTGCGATAGAAAAAAGCATTGTCAGTTGTCAGCGCCGCAAAATCGACTTGGCCATACACCGGATTGAATATGTCGATAGCCGCTGCCGGACCGCTTCTTGCCGCTGACTCTGTTATCGCATGAAACCCATCCACACCGATTAACAAATCGTGCCGGCTGCCCAGGAGTTCGAATTTCCCGTTCAAATCGATATTGCCGGAGTGAGTCATCACGTCTTGCCCGGCGATTTGGGTGGAACGATTCAATAAGCGGTTATTGGCCTGCAAGCCGCCATAGTTGAAGAGCGTTGGCCCTGTCAGCGACCAGTCCTTAAACAGATAGCGTTGGGTTAATTTCCAGTCGTCGTTGAAACGATAGGTCCAGTCGAAGCCGACCAGCGCACTTTCCACTAACATGCGCTGCGCGCCATCCTTCAGTGTGCGGGTGACTGGAATGGCCGCCGGACGCCCGCCAATGGCCGGAATACCGTAATCGGAATTGAAGCGGTCATGCTTGTATTCCAGCTCAAGATTGGTCTCAAATTTTTCGTTCGGTCGCCAAGTGACCACCGGTGCGACAAAAAACCGCTCGTTACCAACAAATTCTCGGAACGATTGATTGTCCGTGTATGAGCCATTCAGCCGATACAATAGCGTCTTGTTATCGTCAAGCGGCCCAGTGGCATCAATCAAGGTGCGATATTGGTCGTAAGAACCGAACTGCTGTTGCAACGAATAATAGGGGGTAGCCAACGGTTTCTTAGTTACGTAATTCACCAAACCGCCGGGCTCGATCCGACCGTACAGCACCGCCGCCGGGCCTTTGAGCACTTCAATCTGCTCGATGTTGGCAATATCATAAATGTCCTGGCGGTTATACAAGCCGTTGCGGTAGGCATCGCCAAAACCGGAGCCCGCCAAACCACGAATGATGAAGTTATCGTACAGATAGCCGCCGCCGGTGCGGCCTAATACACCACTGACATGACCGTTCACGGCGTCGGGCAGCGTCATCGCCTGTTTGTCCGCCAGCACCGCCTTCGGCACGACTTGTATCGAAACCGGCGTTTGCATGATCGGCGTATCGGTCTTGGTGGCGGTCGTGGCGTTGGGGCGGTTGTAATCGGTATTGTAGGGATCGGTGGCATCGTAAACCGTCTGACCGATAACGTTCACCGGTTGCAGCATCGTTGCGTCCTTGTTGCCCGCTCTGATCGATACCGAACCGTCGTCGGCAATCGCAAAGCTCAGGCCGCTGGCGGATAACAGCCTGCTCAGAGCCTCGTTTAGCGTCATCGTGCCTCGTAACGCCGGTCCGCTGCGGCCGGTCACGCTATCGTGAGCGTAAAAAATTTGTACGCCGGATTGCGCCGCCAGTTTTGGCAACGCCGCCGCCAATTCCTGGGCCGGGATGTCAAAGCTATAGGTGGTTTCGGTTGCCCGCACTTCGCAGGCTGAGGCCAACAAGGCGCCGAACAATAGCGATTGGGTTAAACACTTCATCCATCTTCTCCTTTTGCGTGGGTTTTCAGAATGAAACGCACCAAGCCGAAAAAGACGCCAAAATTTATTCGGGAAGAAGAACGGGGCCTAACGAGGCTCAGCGTCTGATCAATAGCGCCTGCCCCGGCGCGGGATGTTGAATATTGACCGGCAGGGTCATCGCGATCACATTCAGCGCGCCATCAAGGTTACCGATATGGAAGGTACCGCTGACCTTTAGCTTGGCCAGGCTTGGGTCGGCCAAAGTCAAGCGCGTGTCGTGAAAGCGTTCCAGTTCGCTTAGCACTTCGTCCAACCGCCGGTTTTCGAACACCAGTTGACCGCGCAGCCAGGCAGTGAGGTTGGTCGGATTGCCTGGACTGTCCTGAAAATTGCCTTGTGGATCGTAGCTGAGTACTTGGTTGGCCTTGAGTTCCCGGCTGCCGTTGGTTTCTACTTTAACAACGCCTTCCAGCACC